>NZ_JBFAAB010000006.1:0-287126 GCF_040639505.1 Nocardia sp. NPDC023852 | reverse complement strand
GTCCGAGCGACCGCCGCTGGCGACTTCGTCGCGGACGCGTCGGCCGCTCGGACGCGAGCCGGGCCGCGAACGGGGAATGCTCGGTCTCGCTGCGCTCGGAACCGGGGGTTTGGCGGGTGTGGTTGCGGTAGGAGGCGAGTGTTGTGTTGTGGGCTTGCCTGTGTGTTGGCGATTCGCTTGTAGCTGGCGTCCCCGGGCGACTGCTGCTGGTGGCTTCGTCGGGGGCACGGCGGTCGCTCGCACGCGAGCCGGGCCGCGAACCCGCCGCGCCCGCGCGGCCGAAAACACAGCCCGCGAACACGCAGCGCCGCGGGCGCTGCAAAAATAACACCGCCGCTCGAAACGCCCGCCTGCGCTCAGGAGTTGTCGATGTTCACCCACCGCCCGCCGTTGGCGGGACTGGCCGCCGTGGCCGGTGCCGATACCTCGCTACGGACTGTCGCGGAGCTGATCGGCACCGCGTCGGTCGAGCTGGTCGCGCCGTCCGCGGTGCGGCCGTTCGTGGCGGCGACCGTCGCGGCCGAGCGGCCGTTGGTGGTGGTCACCGCGACCGGGCGTGAGGCCGATGATCTGACCGTCGAGCTCGAGGAGATGCTGGGCGCCGCCGTCGCGCAGTTCCCGTCCTGGGAGACGCTGCCGCACGAGCGACTCTCGCCCGGTGCCGACACGGTGGGGCGCAGGCTCGAGGTGCTGCGCCGGATCGCGCACCCCGACGACTCGACATTCCCGGAGCCGTTGCGCGTGGTGGTGACCACAGTGCGGTCGCTCATGCAGCCGATGGCGGGCGGGCTCGGCGATATCGAGCCTATCGTGCTGCGCGTCGGTGTCGAACTCGACTTCGACGAATTGCTCACGCGCCTGGTCGAATTCGCCTATACCCGAGTCGACATGGTGGGCAAGCGTGGCGAGTTCGCGGTGCGCGGCGGCATCCTGGACGTTTTCCCACCGATCGCCGATCATCCGGTGCGCGTGGAGTTCTGGGGCGACGAGATCACCGAGCTGCGGCCGTTCGCCGTCGCCGACCAGCGCTCACTGCCGGACGTCGCGGTGGATGTCGTCGTCGCGCCGCCGTGCCGTGAACTGCTGCTCACCGCCGCTGTGCGCGAGCGCGCCGCCGAGGTCGCCGTCGCCAACGCGGCGGACGCGGCGCTGGTCGAGATGCTGGACAAGCTGGCGCAGGGCATCCCGGTCGACGGCATGGAGGCGCTGCTGCCGGTACTGAAACCCGGGCAACTGCGCCTGCTCACCGAGGTGCTGCCCGAGGAAACCCACGTGCTGCTCTGCGATCCGGAGAAGATCCGCACCCGCGCGGCCGATCTGGTGCGCACCGGAGAGGAGTTCCTGGAGGCATCCTGGACGGCGGCCTCGTTCGGCGGCGCCGCCCCGCTCGGTGGGCACGGGCTCGACCTCGCGGCCTCGGCCTACCGTCCGCTGCCCGAGATCCACGCCAGCGCCGACCAGCAGGGCCTGCCCTGGTGGACGCTGAGCCCCCTCACCTCCGGCGACCCGGCCGAGGTCGTCCTCCCGGTACTGGCCGGTCCCGCTGCGCGTGGTTCCGACGAGCTGGTGGCGACCATCTTCGCCTCGCTGCGCGCGCACGTGTCCACCGGTGGCAGGGCGGTCGTGGTCGTCGCGGGACAGGGGACGGCGCAACGCGTTCTGGAACGGCTCGCCGATGCCGACGTGCCCGCGGCGGCGCTGGAATCGGGCGCCGAGCCGAGCACCGGCGTCGTCGGCGTGCTGTGCGGCTCGCTGCACGACGGTCTGGTGTTCGACGACGCCGGGCTCGTGGTCGTCGCCGAATCCGACCTCACCGGCAACCGGGTCACCGCACCCGCCGAGGGCAAACGGATGCCCGCCAAGCGGCGCAACCAGGTCGATCCGCTGGCGCTCAACGCGGGTGACATGGTGGTGCACGACCAGCACGGCATCGGCAAGTTCGTCGAGATGATCGAGCGCACCGTCGGTGGCGCGCGGCGCGAATACCTGGTTATCGAATACGCGCCGAGTAAGCGCGGTCACCCCGGCGACCGCTTGTTCGTGCCGATGGAGTCGCTCGATCAGCTCTCCCGCTACGTCGGCGGTGAGATGCCGAGCCTCTCCAAGCTCGGCGGCTCCGACTGGGCCAATACGAAACGCAAGGCGCGCAAGGCGGTTCGCGAGATCGCGGGCGAGCTCGTGCAGCTGTACGCCGCCCGCCAGGCCGCGCCGGGACACGCGTTCGGGCGGGACACGCCATGGCAGCAGGAGATGGAGGACGCGTTCGCGTTCACCGAGACCGTCGATCAGATGACGGCCATCGCCGAGGTGAAGGCGGACATGGAGAAGCCGGTCCCGATGGACCGAGTGGTGTGCGGCGACGTCGGCTACGGCAAGACCGAGATAGCCGTGCGCGCCGCGTTCAAGGCGGTGCAGGACGGCAAGCAAGTCGTCGTGCTGGTGCCGACCACGTTGCTTGCGCAACAGCACCTGCAGACCTTCACCGAACGCGTCTCCGGCTTCCCGATCACCGTGCGGGGGCTGTCGCGCTTCACCGATCCGCCCGATGCCCGCGCCGTGCTGGAGGGCATGGCCGACGGCAGCGTCGACATCGTGGTCGGCACGCATCGGCTGCTGCAGACGGGCGTGCGCTGGAAGGACCTCGGCTTGGTGGTGGTCGACGAGGAGCAGCGGTTCGGCGTCGAGCACAAGGAACACATCAAGGCGCTGCGCACCCACGTCGACGTGCTCACCATGTCCGCGACGCCGATTCCGCGCACCCTGGAAATGAGCCTGGCCGGCATCCGTGAGATGTCCACGATCCTCACACCGCCCGAGGAGCGCCACCCGGTGCTCACCTACGTCGGCGGGTACAACGACAAGCAGGTCACCGCCGCCATCCGGCGTGAGCTGCTGCGCGACGGTCAGGTGTTCTACGTGCACAACCGGGTGTCGTCGATCGACAAGGCGGCCAAGCGGATTCGCGATCTCGTGCCGGAGGCGCGGGTCGTGGTCGCGCACGGGCAGATGAACGAGGACGTGCTGGAGTCCACCGTCCAGGGGTTCTGGCAGCGCGAGTTCGACGTGCTGGTCTGTACCACGATCATCGAGACCGGATTGGACATCTCCAACGCCAACACACTGCTCGTGGAACGCGCCGACGCCCTCGGCCTCTCGCAGCTGCATCAGCTGCGCGGCCGGGTGGGGCGCAGTAGAGAGCGCGGCTACGCCTATTTCCTGTACCCGCCGGAGAAGCCGCTCACCGAGACGGCGTACGACCGCCTGGCCACCATTTCGCAGAACTCGGACCTGGGTGCGGGCATGGCCGTGGCGATGAAGGATCTCGAGATCCGCGGTGCGGGCAACGTGCTCGGCGCCGAACAGTCCGGCCATGTCGCGGGCGTCGGGTTCGATCTGTATGTCCGCCTGGTCGGCGAGGCGGTCGAGGCCTATCGCGCCGCCGCCGACGGCAAGCCGATCACTACCGAAGAGATCAAAGAGGTACGCATCGACTTGCCCGTCGACGCGCACATCCCGCCTGATTACGTCGCCAGCGACCGCCTCCGCCTGGAGGCGTACCGGAAACTCGCCGCCGCCCAGGATGATTCGGCGCTCGCACTGGTCGTCGAGGAACTTGTCGACCGGTATGGTCCGCTGCCGGTAGAGGTCGGTCGCCTTGTTTCGGTCGCCAAGCTGCGGCTGCTCGCCCGTGCGTACGAGGTCACCGAAATCACCGTCACGGGAACGACATTGAAGATCTCACCGCTTCATCTGCCGGATTCCAAACAGCTGCGCCTCAAGCGGATCTACCCGAGCGCGGGATACCGTGCCGCCTCCGGCGTGGTGCAACTTCCGCTGCCGCGTGTAGAGGACAGCGTCGGGGCCGAGCGGGTCCGCGACGTGGTGTTGCTCCAGTTCGTGGCCGACCTGCTGCTCGCCCTGGACGGGAAGGCCCAGGGAGCAGTCGATCTCACTGTCGCCACCGAGATGTCGATCCGATGAGTTCGACTCGCGACGAATCCATATTGCGTGCCGCACGGCACGCCGCCTCCGGCCGTGCGCTGTCCAGCGGTGCTCGGCAGGCGCCGAGCGACACGGCGGTTGTCGCTGCCGGTCTCGCCGGAGCTGTCGAGGTCATGGATCGTCTGTGGAATTTCGGTGGTTGGGAGGTCACCCAGACGCACGACTCTTTGCGCCCGTACCTGCTCGAGGAAACCTACGAACTCCTCGACGCCATCCAGCACGAGGACGCCGAGACCATCAAGGAAGAACTCGGTGACCTGCTGCTCCAAGTCCTCTTCCATTCGCGAATTGCCCAAGCCGCAGGTGAATTCACTGTCGACGACGTAGCCGCCGCCCTGGTTGCCAAACTCGTCAACCGCAGCCCCCACCTGCGTGACGCCGATTTCGCCCCCGACGCCACCATCGAGGAGAAGATCGCCGCCCAGGAACGCGCTTGGGAAGAACGCAAATCCGCCGAGAAGTCCCGCGCCTCTTGCCTGGACGGCATTGCCATGGCCCAACCTGCCTTGGCTCTGGCTGAGAAGATCGTTTCCCGCAGCACCAAAGCAGGCCTTCCGCCGGACCTTGTCCCGGAAGGGCTGCGCGTCGTTCACCTGGGTGGCCCGGACAGTGCGGAAGAGCGTCTTCGCAAAGAAACTCTGGCCTTCGCCGCCCGTATCCGCGCGGCGGAGGATGCCGCGGAAAAGACTCGGGGCCAACGCCTTCCGCTTGCACCTGAGGACTGGCGAAGGTGCTGGCCTGCGTGATCGCCCAGGTGATGATCCTTCGGATTGAATTATCGCGGCCGTATCTCGGTCGCGGTGCGCGGAAATTCAACGCATCCACAATCGCAAGGAAAGCCACCGCCCACAGCACCGCGAATGGCTGAAACAATTGCCCGCTCCGGGAGCTTACTCTGGCTGTAAGGCTTGTCTGTTCTGAATCGGCGCGGCTACATCCGGAGATCAGGGACGGAAGGAAAGCCCATGCGTTCTCTTGCGATCTTCGAACACCGAGGGAGAAGACACTTCCTTATGGTGCTGTCGGGTGTGTTGTTGACCGTGGTCGCGGTGATGATCAGAGCTCACACCGCAACCGACGACGCACAGTTCTCCCAAAGCGGCACGGGGTTCGATCCGGCGCTGATGGTCCGCATCGCGCAGGCCGAAGCGTACGCAAGGACTCGTCCCGGGTTTGCGGGAATCGTGGTCCGCGACCGTACGACCGGTGCGGTATGGCGCAGCGCGGACGCGGGCGCGCTCGTCTGGGCTTGTTCCACGCCGAAGCTGGCCATGGTGGTGGATTTGCTGCTACGCAACGACTCCGGCGCGATCACGCTGACCGCGGAGGACCGCGAGCTGATGCACACGATGCTGAACTCCAGCGACAACGAGGCGGCCACGACGATGTGGTACCGCTATGGCGGTGAGGCGGAGTACCCGACGCGGTTTCCGTCCTACGGCATGACCGACATGAAATTCACCGATCAACACAAGCATTATTGGGGCTGGATCCTGACCACAGCGAACGATCTGGACCGTCTGATCAACTACGTGCTGGAGAAGCTGCCTGCGCAGCATCGGGACTACATCGTCGGTGAGATGCGTTCGGTCGATGTCAACCAGCAATGGGGGGTCTGGGGTGCTGGCGCGAAGGCACGGCCGGGGAACAAGAACGGCTGGTCCGACGACAACGCCGACGGTTCCTGGCTGATGAATTCAGTGGGCTTTGTCGGTCCGGACGAGCGGTACACGTTGGCAATCATGGACAACACTCGGGTGATCGAGGGCGGTGACAAGGTCGGCATGGAGACCACAACCAAGATCAGTGAAATCCTGTTCAACGGCTACTTCGGCTGACCGTGAGCGCGACCCCGCGCAGCACACGTTCAGATCCGGCGACGGGCATTCCGGAACTCGATGTGTTGCACTCCATCGAGCGGAAGACCCGTCCCGCGATCGTGGAATTCGAGAGTCGTCAGATGTTCACGCCGTAGTCGCGGGCGATACCCCCGAGACCCGACGCATACCCCTGGCCGATGGCGCGGAATTTCCACTCATCGCCGTGCCGGTACAACTCGCCGAACACCATCGCGGTCTCGACGGAGGCGTCCTCGGTCAGGTCGTAGCGGGCCAACTCGACGCCGGTGGCGGCGTTCACAACCCGGATGAACGCGTTACGGATCTGGCCGAACGACTGTCCCCGCGCGTCGGCGTCGTGGATGGACACCGGGAAGAAGATGTTGGTGATGGTCGGCGGGGTGGCCGTGAGATCGACGTTGATCACCTCGTCGTCGCCTTCGCCCGCGCCGGTGAGATTGTCGCCGGTGTGCTCGATCGATCCTTCCGGCGAACGCAGGTTGTTGTAGAAGATGAAGTGCTGGTCGGACAGTACCTTCAGGTTCGGTCCGCATGCCAGGGCGCTCGCATCGAGGTCGTAGTCGGCGCCGGTGGTGGTGCGCACGTCCCAGCCGAGACCCACCGACACCTTGGTGAGATTCGCCGCCTGCTTGGACAGCGAAACGTTGCCGCCTTTGGCCAAAGTGACGCTCATGATCCCCTTTCGCGCGGCACACCGGTGCCGCCTATCTCCGTTGCTATCGAGAGAACTGTTGTGCCGAGTCAGTTCTTGCTGTCTATCCAGGATTGCAGCGTGGTCACACGCCCTTTCAGTGCACGCAGCTCGCTCTCGTCGTCGAGCACAGTGCGCTGAATGCCCTGTGCGACGGCGAAGGCCGACTGGCGGTGGTCGTCGATCACCTCGACATCGATCCGGACCGCCACGTAATCGGCGGCGTCCGGCATCTCCTCGGCGACCACGTGCGCGGTGCCCCGCGCGCACATCGCCACATTGCCCCCGCCGAGGATCAGTACTGCAACGTCGGGCCGCTCCCGGAGCCGGGCCAGCGAGCCGCGGTCGGACTTGAGGCTGATCAATATCTGTCGATCGCTCGCACGCACCGGCCAGGACACCGGGATCGCGTGCGGTGCGGGATCGGTCGTGACCAGCACGCCGATTGTCTCCAAGGGCCATTCCGGGAGCACGTCCAGCTCGGGATGATCTAACGAGTGGTCTTGACGTTGAACAGGGCTCGCTCCGGCTGCCATCTTCGTCACCTCATGGATCGTCGCGCGCGGCGGGCTGTGCCACGCTTCATAGCAGTCTAGTACTGCGGCGGCACCCGCCTGAGTGAGTCCTGGGAGGTCCGGCATATGGTGTGGGATCGCATTGTGGCCGAGCCGGTTACCGAAGCGGCGCACGGATTCGGCACCTTGTGGACCGCAGAATCACCGAGTACGTGGCATGGCCGCGGCGATCTCGCGCCGTGACCGTAGGTCGAGTTTCGCCAGGATATTCGACACGTGCGACTGAATCGTCCGACGCGACAAGAACATCTGCGCCGCGATGTCGGAATTGGAGCAGCCTTCGGTCACCAGCGCGGCGACCTTGCGCTCGGTATCGGTCAGGGCCGCCCACCCGGACTTCGGGCGGTTGCGCGGCCCGCGGACACCCAGCCGAATCCCGTACGGTCGCACGCGTGCGACCGCGCGGCCGGTATCCCATGATGCGCCCAGTCGGTTGTAGAGCCTTATCGCGGTTGCCAGCGCGCTGCGGGCGTCGGCATCTCGTCCGGCGGCAGCGAGCAGCACGGCGGCGTTCTCCTGTGCCTGCGCTTCGTAGAGCGGCCACCCGGACTGCTGGAATGCGTGGACGGCCATGAAGAGGGTGTCGGGATCATGGTCGGCCAGGCCTCGGCACAGCAGGGCCGTTCCTTTTCTGGCGGCGGTCGCCCGTCGCGCCAGGAGCTCCTCCGCGCTGTCCACCACCGACCGGGCCGCATCCTTGTCACCGACATCCACGGCCAGCCGGGCGATGTCCGGGAAGATGTAGTGCAGCGTGGACGCGGTCAAGCCATCGGCCAGTCGCTGATGGGTGTCGACGAGCAGTTTCAGCGCCACGTCCGGGTGACCGCGTGCCTCCTGCGTCAAGGCTTTGACCCAGGGGTGGAGCTGCGCATAGCCGGTGCTGCCCAAACGTTCATCCGGTGCGGGAATACCATCCGGGTCCGGCAGGAAGGTGCCGCGGTGAATTCCGATGAGTGCTGCCAGGCTGTGCGCGACCGGCGCGTACCCGAGCGCGTCGGGCGCCTCTATACTCGCCGTGCATTCGGCCAGCGCATCGTCCCAGCGGCCGTCCAGCAGGTACAGCCGCGCCTTGGCTAGCAGGTTCGGGGACAGGTACACCCCGTGCATCCGGCGGTTGTGCCCGATGGCCGTCTTCAATGTCTCTTCGGCGTCGGTGAGCCGATCGAGCTCGATCAGGCAGTGTGCGTACAGCACATACGGATCGAACTGGTCCGACCCGGTCCCGTCCTCGAAGAGGGTGAGGATCCGGGTGCTCAGATCCAGCGCCTCGTCGAGGTGGCCCTGGGTGTAGCGGACCGCACCCAGAGCCAGGAGACCGTATGCGGTGGCGAGCGGGTTCCCACTGCTCTGCCCCATCGACACCGCCCGTCGGCCGGCTTGCTCCGCCGCCTCGAACCGCTCGAGGAAGAAATTGTCCAGTCCGCACATTCCCAGGAACCGGCCCGCGTCTTCGGCATCGAGATCCATGGTGGACAGCGCTGTTTCGGCGACGACGACAGCGTCTGCCAACCGGCCCTGCGCTTGGCAGACTTGGACGAGCAGCCACCGCAGTTCGACGTCGTGGCTGTGTTCCGGCCGGGTGTGCAGCGCGGCGCGCACCACGGCCTCGGCTTCGGCGGCCCGGCCGTTCCACAGCAATGCGCGGGTCTGCCAGCGGATCAGCACCGAACGCATGGCGCTGTCGAGGTCCATCGTGGTCGCCACGCGGTTCAGCAGCTGCACCGCCAGCTCGGGCGCGCGCACGATCAGCTTGTCGGCCACGGCCACCAGCCAGTCGAGGCTGGTCTTGTCGAGTTCATGGCCACCGGCCGATAGGTAGTAGGCGACTCGCTCGATCGGCGCATCGGTTGCTTGCAGGACCTGCCCCGCCCGCCTGAGCAGATCCGAGCGCAGCGAAGCAGGCACCTGGTCGGCCAGCACGTCGCGGATCAGATCGTGCCGGAACACCAGTTCGGAGTTCACCCGAGTGAGCAGCCCGCCGTCCATCGCCTCGGTGACGGCGCTCCAGACATCCAGAAGGGGGCTGTTCAGCACTGCCGCCAGTTCCGCGACATTGATGGCCGGTCCCAGGGCAGCGGCCATCGGCAGCACGTCTCGCGTCGGGCGGGACAGGAATTCCAGCCGCTGTGCGATCGCGTCCGCCAGCGAGGCGGCCGGCCCGTCGCCGGCGGCCGTTTTCCTCGGGGCGGCGATCTCGGCGACCACCATGATCGCCTCATCGCGCAACAACGCGGCCACCAATTCGGTGATGTGCAGCGGATTGCCGCCCGCACCGGCCACCTTTCGCAGCAAACTCGGGCCAGGGGCGGCACCGACCATATGTCGCACCAGGGTCGCCGCAGCCGAGTCGGGAAGTGCGTCGAGCCGAATCATCGGGGCACGACGTTCGACCAGTTCGGCCGACAGCGCGGCGAACGCCCGGTCTCGGGGCAGCGGGCGGGCCGCAAGCAGGAGCAGCAGCGGCAGCGGTTCGATGAGGGCGCAGAGCCGGCGCAACACCAACAGACTCGACGCGTCCGCCCAGTGGACGTCATCCATGATCAGTGCGACCGGAGCGGCGACACACCAGGTGTCGATGTGATCCAAAATCGCCTCGGCGATGGTGAACTCGTGGGTCGCCGCCGCGTCGCCCGCCCGATCCCCGCTGTTGAGCAGCGCGCGAATCGGATCCGAGCCCGAGACGGATGGAGTGCCCTCGACGTCCAGCCAGGAGCGCACCGCGGCGAACGGTACGTCGCGCTGCAGTTCCATGGCGGCGCCGATGCGCACCTGCAGACCCGCTGCGGCAAACCGGGTCCGGGCCGCTTCGAGCAGCGACGTCTTGCCGATACCGGGCTCACCTTCCACGAGCACCACGGCTCCCTGTCCCGCGGCGACTCGGCCCGCGAGGGACGCCAGATTCTCGATCTCGGCATCACGACCCACGAAGACCGTCGCGAAGGACTCCTGCATGCGGGTGAGCTTAGGCATCTCGGGCGCGAGTGGCCGGGCGAACTGTCGTTCGGCGGGACCGACCGTGCGGATATTTCTTTCCGGTGCGACGGATGTTCCGCTCCCGCACGTGCCATAGCGTCCCTGATAGCGGCCCGATATCCAGACATCGGTCGCGGCAATCGAAAACAACTGAGTAGAGGAGATATTCGTTGGCGTCCAGTGCTGCCACCCGTAACCCCGTGCTAGAGGTGATGCGGGGGATCGGCCGCATAGGTGGTCATGTCGCCAAGGAATCGCTCGCACGGCCTCGGGCCCGTGTCGCGACCGACGTCCCGGTGACCGGCCGTGAGGTGACCGCGGAATGGCTGACCGCGGTGCTGTGTGCCGGACATCCCGGCGCAGAGGTCGAAGCGTTCGACACGCAGGACGTGAGTGCCGGCACCTCCACCCGTTGGAAGCTCAGCGTGAGCTACAACGATGCCGGCCGAGCCGCGGGCCTGCCGGAGCACCTGTTCGCGAAGACCACCGCTGGCTTCAAACAGCGCCTCACCTTGGAGCTGGCCGGGATCCTCGGCGGTGAGCCGGGTTTCTTCGGCTCCGTGCGGCCGACGCTGGACATCGAAGCGCCGCGCGGCTACCACAGCGCGATCGATCATCGGTCGGGCCGGACGATCTCGCTGCTCGAGGATATCGTCAGCACCAAGGGCGCCACCTTCTGCACGCCGCAGACCCCGATCGACCGCACTCAGATCGAGGATCTGTTGTGCACCATGGCGACCTGGCATGCGCGCTACTGGAACGATGCCCAACTCGAGCAGCATCAGTGGCTGAAGCCGCCGCGGGCGCACTTCGCCAATCTCGACCGGTTGATCGGCATGTCGAAACGAGCACAGGTGGGGGCCCGGCGGGCAGCCGCGGTGCTGCCGCGAACGCTGCCGGACGACCATGATCGGCTGTATCGAGCGCTGCAACGATCCTTGGAGATCGCCAGCACTGGTGCACAGACCTTCTTGCACGGCGACAGTCACATCGGCAACACCTACATGACCTCCCGTGGTCGCATGGGGTTCACCGACTGGCAAGTCGTGCTGCGTGGCAGCTGGGCGTATGACTTCGCCTATGTGGTCAACTCCGGCCTCACCGTGGACGATCGGCGGGACTGGGTGCGTGAGCTGCTGGCCGTGTATCTCGAGCGCTTGGCGGCCTGCGGCGCCCCGGCACCCGATTTCGACACGGCGTGGCTGGCTTACCGGCAGCAGGCGTTGTATCCGTATTTCATCTGGTTGGCGACCATCGGCCACAGCGCGATTCAGCCGAAGTACCAACCGGACGAGATCTGCCTCGGCATCATCGAGCGCACCGCCAGCGCGGTGCTGGACCTCGATGCCGCGAAAGCGATCGAGGAAGCGGGGTAATCCGTGCAGCTCATCAGTAATCGTTGCCACACGTTCGAATACATGGTGACGGAGCCGAGCCCGTGCGCGGTCGATCTGGAGCCGTCGGCCGTCTGGGTACGCAGGTATTTCCACGATTGCCTACTCGTGACCGTCGGTGTCGGCCACGGTGATCTTGCCTTGGCGGGCGCGGCGGTGCGGGTTGTTCGGCGCATCGTCGACGAGACCGATGCGTGGCAGGTTGTCGTCGACGGCGTAGCAAACCTGCCACTACCCGGTGACATCGCGAATGCACCAGCGGAACTAGATGTGCTTTCCGAGCTCGCCGACACCCTCGACGTCCTGGCGGAATTCGCCGAACGACTGGAAGAACGCGGCGAACGAGTTCATCTGATGCCTTTCGGCTGGCACAAGACCTGCCACATCGATGCCATCGCGGGGCCGCGAGCGCGGCAGATCCTCCAGCTGTCGGGCGGTGGGACCGGCTCCGGGCATGTTCCCCCGAATCCGGTGTGTCTCGGCACGTCCGCGTTGTCCATGCGACCACACGGCGGACGCCGGGCGTCCCGATCCTGGTAATCCGAGCGCTTCGCCACCGGAGTGCCAGTCGAGTATCAGCACTGGCACCGGTCAAGCGGTTCGCGTCGGTGGTCGCAGCCGCAGGAGTGATGTCGACCGAGCTCTTCAGGCCGAGACGAGCGTGGGGATGTCGAGCGTTGCGGCCCACTCTCGTGCCATGTCCTTGGCACGAACCTCGGTCGAGGCGTCGTGCCGCCCGTGCTCGCCGGCCTGCGTGGCCCCGCACGCAATGAGCTTTTCGGCGATGATTTCGCCACCGCGGTTGAAGGTGTCGCCGTACACGGTGTCGCCGAGCCCGAACACGGCGAACCGCAGCCCGGTCAGCCGCGGTGGGCGGCGGTCGAGCGCCTCGGAGAACGGCTCGGCGCTGGTCGGCAGATCACCGTCGCCGTAGGTCGAGCAGACGATGATGTGGAAGTCGTGCGCGTCGAGGTCGTCGACGTCGAAGTCGGTCATGTCGTAGACCGAGACCTCGTGTGCCGACGAGAGCTCGTCGGCGATGCTGTCCGCGGCGGCCTCCGCGGTCCCCATCTCGGTTCCGAACAAAACGACGACACGCACTGGCACTACTCCTTACAGGCGATATGGTGAGCCTATCCTAACTGCGCGTCTCGGGTGTGTCACGACCAAGGGTTCGCCGGTCGCAGCGGAGGGGCAGCGGAAGGGCAGGTGGAAACCGAACGTTCCGATTGACGTACTGCCGCCCGCGTTGCATCATTCGTAACGGAGCCTCGTTTTTGTCGGGGACCGTCCACTATTTTGCTGCCGGCCGATGACTGTCCGGCTCCGCGTGCTGCGGCTCGCGCCCTCACCGGCGTCGCCGCGCACGAGTGCAGCGCTTCCATCTATGACGCTTCGGCGTCCGGCCGTGAGTGAGGTGAAAACGAAATGGTTTACCAGTCGTCTGGATATCAGGTGAGCAATTCGTTCCTGCGCTTCGGCACCCTTCCCCACTTCTGAATGTCGCGCCGAGCGCGGCCGCCCGGAGTCGATGCCGCGGCATCGACTCCAGGCGCCGCCGGAGATCGGCGCGGACCCCGGATATGAACGAAAACCGGCGTATGGACGGATGTGGAGACAGCGATGATGGACAAGGGAGCAGTGAATTCGGGGGCGGTAGAAATGGTGGCGCGGCGGGCGGCGGCCAATCTTGCCGTATCGACCGCGATGATCGAGGATCTCGCCTATCTGCGGGCGGAATTGGCGGTGGCGGAGGTGCCGTTCCTGCTCGTGCGCGACAGCCGAGACCGGTTCGTGCTCGCGGCCGACGCGGCGCACCATGTCATGGTGCGCAGGGTGACGGCGGCGGCGATGTCCGCGGGATTCTCTTGTATGGAATTGGAGCACAACGTATTCCGGCTCGGTCGTGACCATGACCCGGCCCACCACGTCGATCTGGAACTGTGGGAATACCACGGTGACACGGTGACCTGCCCGCGCCCGAACGCGTTGACGCGCGCCGTCTTCGACCTCGCCGACGTCCAGGCCACGCAGGTGCGATTGTTCGACCGCACCTGGCCGACCCTGGTGGACATGTTCGCGCCCCAGCCGACCGACGTCGACTTCGACATCGACCTGGTGTTCTCCTGGGTGGACGGCTCCGATCCAGAATTCCGCGCCCGTCGAGCCGGAATGCTCGCCCAGGTTGTGGTGGGGGAGGGTGACGACGCGGACGCCAGGATCCGGCAGATCGACGAGCTGAAGTACGCGCTGCGGTCGGTGCACAAGAACGCGCCGTGGATCCGGCGTATCTTCATCGCGACCGATTCCACGGCACCGGATTGGCTGACCGCGCATCCGAAGGTGACGGTGGTGCGCGCGGTCGACCATTTCCGTGACACCGCAGCCTTGCCGACCTTCAATTCGCACGCGGTGGAATGCCAGTTGCAGCACATCGAAGGACTCAGCGAGCACTTCCTGTACGCCAACGACGACATGTTCTTCGCGCGTCCGGTGCGCCCGTCGATGTTCTTCACTCCGGCCGGAGTGAGCCGATTCATCGAGGCGGACACCAGGATCGGCCCTGGACGGAACGACGAGCGGCGCAGCGGATTCGAAAACGCCGCACGGGTGAATCGCGCACTGCTCGCCGAACATTTCGGGCATGTCATCACCCGGCATCTGGAACATACGCCGGTTCCACTGTGCCGCAGCGTACTGCTGGAGATGGAGGAGGAATTCGCGGCCGATTTCGCACGAACCAGCGCGAGTCGATTCCGCTCGGCGACCGATATTTCGGTAACCAATTCCCTGTACCACTACTACGCGCTGCTGACCGGTCGCGCGGTGCCACAGGAGGCGGCGAAGGTTCGCTACGTCGATACGACGAGCTACCGGGGCCTTGCCCTGTTGGAGGGGTTGGCGCGCCGCCGGGACGTCGACTTCTTCTGCCTGAACGACGGCAGCTTTCCCGAGATCGCGGAGGCCGAGCGAGTCCAGGCGGTGTCGGAGTTCCTCGCCGAGTACTACCCGGACACCGCGCCGTGGGAGCGGCTCAGTGCACCGCCTCGTCATCCGATTCCGGAGTCGACGCCGGGCGCCGCATGACTTGCGGGATGCCCGCGGCGGGCGGTATCACGATGCCCTCCTCCGCCAGCTTCCGGTTCGCTTCCTCCGGCGTGGCCGGGGTGCCGACCGTGGGACCACGGTCGATGGGGACCACGGAGTGCACCACGGTGTCCGGGTAGATGTGCACGTAGTTGAAGGCCTGTGCGCCGTCCCGGCCACGCGTGCCACCCTGTGCGACGCCGAGGTCCTGGCTGTAGCAGGTCGCCGACGCCACCGAGACCGGGATGCCCGCGAAGGTGGCGCTGGTGGAGTAGTGCAGGTGGCCCGCGAGGATGGCGCGCACGTCGCTGCCGTCGAGCACGTCGGCCAGCCTGCGCTGGTCGCGCAGCTCGACAGTGACGGCGAGGTCGAGCACACAGGGAACGGGCGGGTGGTGCATGGCCAGGATGGTGCCGAACGGGGCGGGCTCGGCCAGCACCGAGCGCAGCCAGGCCAGCTGGTCGTCGGTGATTTCGCCGTAGTGGTGTCCGGGGACCGAGGTATCCAGGGCGATGACGCGCAGGCCGTCGATCAGGTGGACGCGGTCCAGTGGCGAGGTGGAAGCGCGCTCGCCGAGCAGCCGGGCGCGTAGCGCACTGCGGTCGTCGTGGTTACCGGTAACCCACACGATCGGCGCTCGCAAACTTCTAGCAAAAGGCTCGACGATCGCTTTGAGCTTGTCGTATGCGGCGGGTTCGCCCTGGTCGGTGAGGTCGCCGGTGAACACGATCGCGGTCGGCCGGATGTGGCTGGCAGCGGCCTGCTCCAGTAGCTGCCGTAACCGCAGGTCGGCGTCGACATCGCCGTACAACGCGTCGTCACCGGCGATGAGATGAGTGTCACTGAAATGGAACAACACGTGATCCGGACGCGGGTGCTCCGCGACTCTGGTGATGGGCACCGGACCGAACGTCCCTCCCGGCGGTTTGCCCGCCATTGGTGCTTGGATTCCGTCGCCAGGATAGCGAGGCCTATGGACAGGATTCCCAGTGCCTGGTGACGACATGCTTGCGGGAAGGTGAGCGTTCGGTGTCGAACAGCGCGAAATCAGCCTGCTGACCGAACGGGCGGCGTCACCGCCCGCCGAGCGCGTCGGCGGTGCGCAGCGCGTCGACCACCATCGGAACGTCCACGGTGAACGGCTCGTTGTGGATCGTTTCACCAGGGGCGGTCGCGCGGGCCGCGATAGCGGTGACCGTTTCCTGGTCGGCATCGTCCACGCCGAGCGCGGCGAGGGTGGTCGGCAGTCCGACCTCGGCGCAGAAATCGAGCACCGTGTCGAACTCAGCTGCGGGCGCGCCTTCCAGTACCAACTGGGTGAGGACGCCGAAGGCGACCTTCTCGCCGTGCAGGCGTGTGCGGGTGCGCGCGGCAGCGGTGAGACCGTTGTGCACGGCGTGCGCGGCGGCCAGGCCCGACGATTCGAACCCGAGTCCCGACAGCAGCGTGTTGGCCTCGACGATGCGCTCGAGCGCCGGAGTGACGGTGTGGTTGCGCACCGCGGTCAGCGCCTGCGGCCCGTCGGCAAGCAGGGTGCGGTAGCAGAGTTCGGCGAGAGCGGCGGCACTGCGCGTCGTCGCCCCGCCCCGCATGTTGCGCACCTGCGCCGCGCTGCACGTGCGTGCCTCGAACCAGGTGGCCAGTGCGTCGCCCATGCCGGCGACGAGCAGCCGGGCGGGCGCCCGCGCCACGACCGCGGTGTCCACGAGCACCAGGGCCGGATTGCGTCGGACCAGCTGGTATGACTCGAACTCGCCGGACTCGGTGTAGATCACCGACAGCGCGCTGCACGGCGCGTCGCTGGAGGCAGTCGTCGGGCAGCTGATCATCGGCAGGTCGAGATCGTCCGCTACCGCGCGCGCCGCGTCCAGCACCTTGCCGCCGCCCGCGCCCAAAACAACTGTGCTGCCGGTCTCTTCGACGGCGTCGGCGATCCTGGAGATCTCCGCCCTGCTGCATTCACCGCCGGACAGGTGGATCGAATAGGCGATCTTCGCGTCGGTCAGCGACCGCTCCCACATCGTGGCCAGTATCCGAAAGGCGCTGGTCCCCGCCACGATCAGTACCGGGCCGCCGATCCCGAGACGCGTCATCTCAGCGCCGAGCGCGGCCGTCGCGTCCCGACCCTGCACATAGTGTCCCGGTGCGGAGAACACACTCAACATTTGGCACCTCCCGATTCCGGGCGCCTAGCCGTGCCGAATCCTGTGCACGCCACTGTTGCCCGACCGACGACTCCCCACGCTACGCGCCCGGCATCGGCCCCGGCCATGCTTCTCGAACTCGGCTTGATCGACGCGGCTCGGCTCTCGCCGTCGTCCGTGTCGGGGCGAACGCCGGGCTTCTCCTTCACGGTCCGATGAACAGCGCATAGGCCGCGTCGGACTGATGCCGCGGCCTATGCGCGATCAGCTCGGGGCGGTGAGGGTTTCCGGGATTAGGCGCGGCCGGTCGCGCTCCTTGCTGTCGAGCAGCGCGAAGTAGCGGCGGAGCATCAGGATCGCGGTGGTGGCCAGGCCCGCGGTGAGCCCCCACCACACGCCCGCGGCGTCGAGACCGAGCGGGAACGCGAGCAGCAGGGCGACGGGCAGGCCGACACCCCAGTAGCCGATCAGTGAAAGCCGGAAGCCCGCGTTGGTCGCTTTGAGCCCACGCAGCAGACCGGTGCCGATATTCTGGGCGGCGTCGAAAAACTGCAGAACGATCCCGATCAGCAGCAGTGTATGCGCGATCCGGATGGTGTCGGTGTCGGACGAATCCAGGAAGGGACGCAGCATCAGATCAGGGGTGATCACATACACCGCGCCGGTCACGGCCGCGACCACCGCCGCATGCCGCAGCGCGAGCCAGGCGAGTGCGCGGGCGTGCCCGAATTCGTCGCGGGCGACGGCGTGGCTGACCAGGATCGACGCACCGTGCGAGAGACCGATCGCGACCTGGAAGACGATGTAGATGATCTGGTAGACGACGTTGTGGGCGGCCAGCGCGGCGGGTCCGATGCTGCCCATCACGAGGGCGAGCACCGAGAACATCCCCGCCTCGGAGCCGTAGGTGAGTGCGATCGGCGCGCCCAGCTTCAGTTCGGCGCGGACCGTGGCCGGTCGCACCGGCAGCGGACGCATAGGGAGGGTGCGGCCGAGTTGGTCGTCGCGCCACACCATCGCCCAGAACACGCCGAAGGTGATCAGGAAGACCAGCGAGGTCGAGACACCGATGCCGGTGAGTCCCAGCGCGGGCAGCCCGGCCCTGCCGTGGATGAAGCCGAGCGCGAGCAGCAGATTCAGCACGACCGACCCGAGCGTCACCAGCAGCAGTGCCTGCGGGCGCTGCATGCCGACGGTGTATTGGCGCAATACCTGGAACCACAGGCAGGGCAGAAGACCCGGCGCGAGCGCCACCATCAGCGGCCGTGCGTCGGCGAGTACGCCGGGGTCTTGCCCGAGCCGGGGCAACGCCCAGCCGAGCCCGATCAGCACCGCTCCACCGGCGATGCCGGCGACCGTGGCGATCAGGAAGCTCGACCGCAACAGGCCCCGGATCTCTCGATCCGGCGCCTCGCCGCGCTTTCCCGCGGCGCTCACCGCGGTGGCGATCTGGTTGCCGCTCGCGGTGATCAGCCCGACGCACATGGTGCGGATCTGGTTGAACAGCACGATCGCCAGACCGCCCGCGGCCACCTGCCGCACGCCGAGCGTGCCCATCAGCGCGATGTTCGTGGTGGACACCGCGATCTGCGCGAGCTGGGTGAGGGCGATCGGGGTCGCGAGCGCGGTCAGTCGCCGTCCGTCGGTGCGGAAGCTCGACAGGTTCACCGGCCCTCCTCGGCGGGCGATGGGCTCATCGTCGAGCCCGGTGTCGATGGGATTACCAGCCGGCGCGAGATCACACAGGCCGAGAGTGCCCCGCGATGGTCGCGCCCCGTCGGCTCGATGAGCGCTGCGCGATTGTGACTCATCGAGCCTCCACGAGACTGCCGCGCCGGGCGGCGGGAGTGTAACGCTCCAGCAGGTCCAGCACCTCGCGTTCGGCGTCGGAGTCGAGCAGGTCGCGGTCGTTCATCCAGTCGTCGTCGAAGACGGTGTCCAGGTACTTCTCCCCGCCGTCGCAGACGATGGTGACCACGGTGGAGCCAGGGGGGAACTCCTCGAGTCTGGCGAGCGCGGCATGCACCGAACCCCCCGCGGACCCGCCGATCATCAGGCCGAGCTTGTTCGCCACCGCGCGCGTGGTCGCGAACGCAGCTGCGTCGGAGACCTTCACGCCCTCGTCGAGCAGCGCATAGTCCACAGCGGTACCGATGGTGGCGCCCGGCGGTGTGCCGGTGCCGGACTGCCAGTACGGCCCGCCGGGTCCGCCGAACGCGATCGAACCGATCGGCTCGACGCCGATCACATAGGGCGTGCAGCCGAGCTGGCGCAGCCTGGTCGCGGTGCCGAACAGAGAACCGCCGGTGCCCACCGCCGACAGCAGGATATCGACCCGCTCCACGTCCTCGAGCAATTCCTCGGCCACCGCGTAGTAGCCGACCGCGTTGGCGTCGTTGTTGTGCTGCTCGGTGAAATACGCGTCGTCCCGCTCGTCCGCCATCGCCTCGGCCAGATCCTCCCGCGCCGAGGTGGCCAGGGTGTCGTCGTCCTCATCGGCGACGAACACCAGTTCCGCACCCATTGCTCGCATCGCGCGCAGTTTGTCCTTACATGCGTGGTGGTCGACCACCGCGGTGAAGCGATACCCACGTTCGGCAGCCACCACAGCCAGGCCGAGCCCGGTGTTCCCGGATGTGGACTCGATGATATGCCCGCCACCGGCCAGCAAACCGCGGCGCTCGGCGTCGAGCACCATTTCGCGCGCCATCCTGATCTTGGCCGCGCCGGTCGGGTTGAACTGCTCCAGCTTGAGCAGGAGCCGGGTGCCGGTCGAGGTGGCTGCGAGCTCGAACAGCGGCGTGCGGCCGATCAGATCCGTCACACGCGTGACGAGCGGCATGGGTGGAACTCCTCGTTCGTGTCGGTCAGGGGGCTAGCTACCGTCGCGGGTCCAGCGGAAGCGATCGCCGGATGCGTCGTTCAGCACCACCTTGGGTGGAATCGGCAGTTCGTGGAAGGCGGACTCGTTGGAATCCATCTGGTAGCCGGCGGTATTGGGGTAGATCAGCAGATCGCCGATCTCCGCGGCGCGCGGCAGCGGCACGCGACGCCAGCTGAGCATGTCGGAATCCAGGCAGGTTGCCGCACCGACACTGGTCGGCGTCGGTGTGCCGGGTCGCCTTGGCCACAGCATCGGATCGGGCAGATATTCGCTGTCGAACCACTGCTCGGAGAGGCTCAGGCTGCTGCCGTCGACCGTGAGCAGCCGGTACGGCTGCCCGTGCGCGTGCCTGGTCTTGCTGCCCTGCACACGGAAGACGGTGCAGCCGGCGTGTGCGAGCAGGGCGCGTCCGGGCTCGATCGCGAGCCGGATGGCGTTGTCGCGCAACCGACCGGCGAGATCGTCGTGGTGCAGGATCTGGGCCAGCATGGCCGGGCCGGGAGCGGGAAAGTGGTACGGATAGTACGAATCGAACGACTTGCCCGAGTGGAACCACTGCCTGCCGACCCGCTCGGTGAACTCCGCGGCCGCGTCGGCCGGAACGTAGTCGACGCCGAACCCGCCGCCGATCGACACGGTCGTCGCCGGATGCCCGAGCGTGCGCGCGTGCAGACACCGGGCGATCAGCTCGCCCGCCAGTTCGGCCCGCGCCACCGCGTCATACCCCGACAGGTGGAAGCTGAAGCCCTCCAGACGAATCGAATCGTTGTCGCCGTGCAGCGCCAGCGCGCCATCGATCTCGTCGGAGGTCATGCCGAACCGGCTCGCCGAGGCGGCGGGCAGCACTCGAAGCAGCACCCGCGCAGGCGCGGCAGGGGAGCCCAGTGCGGCGAGCCGGTCGAGCTCCGCGAGATCGTCCACGGCGATCAGCGCGCCGTGCCGGGTGGCCAACCAGAGCAATTCGTCGGCCTTGGCCGGACCGGTCACCATCAGTTCGTCGCCGCGAACGCCATGAGCGAGCGCGCCGGTCAGCTCGCCGACACTGGAGACGTCCACACCCGCGCCGTTTTCCGCGCAGGCCCGGGTGGCGCAGGCGGCCTTGTTCGCCTTCTTGCCGTAGTAGACGAAGCCGTGCACCCCGGCCCGCTCGAACGCAGCGCGGAATTCCCGGATGTTGTGCGCCACGCGCGGCGGGTACATGACGTGGAACGGGCCGCCGATCGCAAAGGCGATGTCGCCGAGCAGGTTCGGGTCGTCGAGCAGGCGATGTTCCCACGGATCGAGATGCGCTGGCATCGGCGCCGCACTGACGGTGTCGTGCGCGGCGTTGCCGACGTTGTCCGTACCGCCTCGCGCCGGCGCCGCGGCGGCGAGGACGACCGGGCCGCCGGCCGTGGGCGCCTCGCCGCCGAGGCCCGCCGTCAATCCCACAGGGGCACCTCCGTGCCACGGCCCTCCGCGATGGCCCGCTCCGCCAAGGCGTGGGCGACGGCGATGTCGGTGAGCACCAGCCCGCTGTTGTAGACGAAGATGCGCTCGTCGTCCGTGCGCCGCGCCACCGCGCGCCTGCTCAGGATCCGCGGCAGTTCCGCGTCCACTGAGCGCAGCGTCCCGTCCGGACCCACCATGTCGGTACCGGTCAGTGCCATCTGCTCGGCGCTGGTCGCGATCACACGATCGGCGTCGACCAGCGTCGAGGGCGCGAGCCCGTAGCCGACCAGCACTGCCACCGAACCCGGTGCGAGATCATCGGATTCGAGCGCGACCTCGGTGCCAGGGCCCGCGGTGGCGAGCACGACATCGGCGGTCGCCGCCGCGGCACGCGGATCCTGCACCGTCTCGAGCAAGGCGTGCGGGTAATGCTCGGCGAGCAGGCGGCCCACGGCTTCCAGTCCCTCCGGGTGCGTTCCGTACAGCATCAGCTTGCGCAGCTGCGGATTCGCGGCGAGCAGGTGTGGAAGGGCGTTGCGGC
Source organism: Nocardia sp. NPDC023852 (assembly GCF_040639505.1). NCBI lineage: Bacteria > Bacillati > Actinomycetota > Actinomycetes > Mycobacteriales > Nocardiaceae > Nocardia > Nocardia sp. NPDC023852. The sequence goes on along the minus strand of NZ_JBFAAB010000006.1, from coordinate 265,545 downwards.
CCTGCGTTCCGGTGCCGATCAGCAGGACGCTTTCCGCTCCGCGGCGCGCGGTCTCGCGGACCAGCAGCGCCGACACCGCCGGTGTACGCAGCGCGCCGACCCTGGCGCAGTCCATCATCGCGATCGGCGCACCGGTGGTGTCGTCGTAGAGCGTGATGGTCGTGTAGTACCGCTTGGTGCTGCGGTCGTGGCCGGGGTCGAATTTGTAGGAGGTCTTCATCGCCACCACCCGCCTACGGCCGTCCCGGCCGAGCATGGCGTAGGCGACCGACCAGCCGTCCGGGTTCGCGACGCTGAGCTTGCGCGGATTGTCCGAATCACCCGCGGCGAACGCCAGATACGCCTCTTCCACGGCGCGCACGACTTCGGCGGGTGTGATGGGCACGTCGGCCAGGTCGCTGCGGCTCAACACCCGCAGCGGCGCGCTTCGGTCACGAGTGCTCAAGGGTTCCTCGATCATTCGGTACTACATCCCACTCATGAGTGCCACGCTCGATCGGCAGGGTGCCTGCCGATCGGAACGGGGCGACGATCCGTTGCCCGTAGCCATTCTCGTCGGCTTCCGCGGCCCGCCGCTGTCGTTCCGGGAGACGGATGTTCACCCGCTTCAGCCACCGATCGGTGCCGTCGTAGCGCGCGGTGAACGGCACGCGTCCGTGTACGGCGACGTCGTTATCCACCAGCAGCACCTCGCCGGGTGCGAGCGCGGCGGTCACGCAGACGCGCTCCAGCTCCGCGGTGAGTCGTGCGTAGGCCGCACGGAACTCGGGCGCGGCGTCATCGAGCGGGGTATATGCCGGGTCGTAGCGGAGGGTCTGCTCGTCCGGGCCGGCCGCGCTCCAGAGGGTAGGTAGCGGTGTGGCCGAACACTTTTCGTGTCCGTCACCGTAGGAGACGTCGGGCAGGATCGGCAGGACGGGTGTGCTCAGCAGCCCGCGTTGTTCGGCGGAGAGCTCGACCCGGCGCACCGACGACACCGTGGTGCCGACCAGTCCCGGGTTGCGCAGGCAGCCGAGCATCAGCAGGTGGGCACGCTCGGGATGGAACGCGTCCTCGGTGTGCGGGCTCAGCAGCGTCGCACTGCTGGCACCGGACTGCTCGTGCTCGTGGCCCGCCGCCGGGACGATGTTGTTGACCAGCCGCCCGCCCTGCTGGCCTAGCCAGCCGAACGGCTCACCCGCGCTGCGTGCGAGCAGCAGCATGACGAGGTCGAACTGGAACGAGTTCGCGCGCGTCGCCGGCTCGCCACTCCATCGCGCGGCCTCGCGCCAGCTCGGCGGCGTAGGGCCGAATTCTGTGTCGGTCAAGGGAAGGCGGCTGACGATGGTCGCGCCATGCGCGGTAGCGGGCGGGCGCACGGCCTGGCGTACCTCGCGGGGAAGCTCCGCGACCCTGGCATCGATCTGCTCGATCAGCGCCGGATGGGTGAGCGTGCGCGCGGCGTCGGCTTCGCCGAGGGTCGCGTCGAGTGTGGTGGATATTTCTCTGGCGAGCTCGCGCACCGCTTGGCCTGCGGCCGCGGGGAGCTCACGTCGTTCGACATTCTGCGGGTGAAGCGTCTTACGTTCGGAGAGAACGCTTTTCACCGGAGTGTCCCTTCTTCGCATAGGGTTTGACATGCGGGGTGACGATTCGATCTGCGAAGTTAGCTGTTCTCGCAGAGCCAAGCAAGGCTTACCTAAGCGCGCCGTGAAATATAGCCGAGTTGCATAACTGCGATGCGACCGAGGTTAGGCTGCCGATGGTCTTGGTGGAGCTGTTTTGGGCTTTGCGGGCGGTCTGTCCGATCGCACCATTTGTTGGCGGTGCCGGGGAGTCTTCCGCATGTTTAGGCTAGCCTGTCCTGATCCGTAACCTGAAATATGCCGGTGGTGCGCGGGATTCGTCCAGGAAGAAGGCAACGCAATGGGTTTGAATCGACGGCAGCTTTTGCAGTCGAGTCTCGGGGTGGGAGCGGTACTACTCGTCGCCGCGTGTTCGGACGGCGCGGAGGCGTCCGGCCCCGCCCGGCGTGGCGGCACACTGCGAGTCGGTGCGCTCGGCACCTCGGCGCGCATCGAACGTGATCCGCACGCCAACCTCAGCAACGATAGCGACTTCCTGATCACCTCGCTGGTCTACGACGCCTTGACCGTGCCGGGAGCCGACCCGAATGTCGCACCGCGCCTCGCCACCCGGTGGGAGCCGGACGCCGATCGGCGCCGCTGGAGCTTCACCCTGGCCGACGGCGCGACCTTCCACGACGGTACGCCGGTCACCTCGGAGGACGTGGTGTGGTCGCTGCGCCGACTGCGGACGGTCGGCGGAGCCTCGAAAATGCCAGTGGCGGTGGAGGAAATCACCACCGACGGGCCGAATCGGGTGGTGCTCGCGGTCCCCGAGCCGAACACCCAGCTTCCGCTACTGCTCCGACTGATGACTTTCACCGTCAAGAAGGACACCGCGGACTTCACGAAGGCCGTCGGCACCGGACCGTTCCGCCTGGAGTCCTATCAGGGCGGCAACGCGCGGCTGGTGCGCAACGACCAGTGGCACGGCACGCCGCCGCTGCTGGACGCGATCGAGGTCACCATGTTCGAAAGCGTGGCCGCACTCGGCAACGCCGTGCTCGGCGGACAGATCGACCTCGCCTCCAACGTCGGCGCCATCGCGGGCCGTGCCGCGGAAAGGCGCGGCGATCTGGCGGTGATCCGTCGCGCGAACGACACCATGGTCGGGGTAGCCATGCGCACTTCTGACGGGCCCTTCGCCGACGTGCGGGTTCGTACCGCGCTGCGGCTCGGCGTCGACCGCAAGGCCCTGGTAAATCAGGTGCATTCCGGTTACGGCACGGTCGCCAATGACATTCTGGGCACCGGTGACCCGGCCTACGACACCTCGATCGCGCAGCGCACCCGCGATGTCGACCGCGCGAAATCCTTGCTGCGCGACGCGAATTTCGACACCGGACGTAGCTATCCGCTGGTCACCAAGGCCGAAGCGCCCGGCGAGGTCGAATCGGCGAAGGTGATCGCCACCCAACTCGCCGAGATCGGTGTCCGGCTCGGTGTCGTCCCGCAGGAACCCAACGTCTTCTACGACCAGACCTGGCTGAAGGCGCCGCTCTACACGGTCTCCTGGGGCACCAACGACTCCACGCTGTTTTTCGCGAGCAAGCTGATGACGAATGGATCCAACCGCAACGAAACCGATTTCAAAGACGCCGGTTTCGATGCCGCGACGGTCAAAGCGCTGGGTGCACACACCGACTCCGAGTACATCGCGGCCAGTCGTGACGTACAGCGCATCCAATACGACAGGGGCGGATACCTGGTGTGGGGGATGGCCGACGGCATCGACATCGCCACCACCCGGGTGCGCGACCTACCGACACTCGGCGGGTTCGCCAGGGTCCAGCTGGAACGAGCCTGGCTGGCGGAGTGATCTCCTTCGCGCGACTCCTCATCCGGCGTGTCACCCTCCTGGTGACGCTGCTGGCGACTGTGTTCGTGGCCGTGGACCTGCTGCCGGGCAACACCGCCCGTGCCGTTCTCGGTCGCGATGCCACGCCGGAACTGATCGCGGCCAAGGAGCGCGAACTCGGTGTGGACCGACCGCTGGCGGTGCGCTTCTGGAACTGGATATCCGGTGTCGCGACCGGCGATTTCGGCCGTACCGCACGGGGGCGTTCGGTCAACGAATTGCTGGTCGATAAGTTCCCGCCGACGCTGCTGCTCGGCGGAACGGCCCTCGCGGTAACCGTGCTGGCGTCGCTGATACTCGGCGCGTGGTGGGCGGTGCGGCAGGGCGGTGTCTCGACGCGGCTGTTGCAGCCCGTGACGACGATGGCGGTCGCGGTCCCTGAGTTCGTCGTCGCGACCTTGCTGATTCTGGTGTTCGCGTTGGCGCTCGGCTGGTTGCCCCCGGTCACCATCACCGGCCGGTCCGGGTTCCCGTCCCGTCCCGACATGCTGGTGCTGCCGGTGCTCGCGCTGGCGGTGCCGCAGATCGGCTGGAACACTCGGGTGGTACGCGCCGCGCTGGCCGACGCGGCTCAGGCGCCGCACGTGGAAAGCGCGGTACTGGATGGGATCTCGACCCGCGTTGTCCTCGCGCGGCACGTCCTGCCGTTCGCACTGCCGACGATCGTCGCCAGTTTCGCCACCACGGTCGGGATGATGCTCGGCGGCTCACTGGTGGTGGAGACCATCTTCAACTACCCGGGCCTCGGGGCGGTGCTGGCCGGCTCGGTCGGCGACCGCGATACCTCGGTGGTCGCCGCGGTGGTCGCGCTATCCGGCGTAGTCATCATGGGCATGCTCGCTATCGCCGACGGCATCCGGGCCTGGTCGCTGCGGGGGACCCGATGACCGGTCTTCGTTCGATCCACACTGCTGGTCCGCCGAAGCGACGGCTCCGGATATGGACTATCGCGCCCGCCCTGCTGGTCACCGTGCTCGCGGTCCTCGGGCCGACGCTGGCGCCGCGCCCGGCCGAGGAGGCAGTGGGTATACCGTTCGGCGATCCCGGCGACGGCGCGTGGCTCGGCACCGACCGGCTCGGCAGGGACGTGGTCAGCCAACTGTTGTACGGCGGTTGGGGACTGCTGCTGCTGTCGGCGGTTATCGCGGTGGTGGTGACTTTGTTGTCGTGCGTGCTCGGCGCGGTCGTCGCGCTGCGCCCGCGGATCGGGGCCGTGATCGAACTGGGCACCGACTTCGTCATCCTGCTGCCCGCGGTACTCGGCATCCTGCTGGTGCTGACCTCCTGGCCGGACGCGGGCGTCTATGGGCTGATCATCGTGGCGCTGCTTTTCGGGGTCCCATATTGTGGGCGGGTTTTCGCGGCTGCGGCCGCGGGGGTAGCGGCGTCGGGGTACGTGGAAAGTGCGGAGGCCAGCGGTGAGTCGCTGTCCCACCTGGTCTTCCGGGAAGTCATCCCGAATCTGCGTGCTGTGCTGGCGACTCAGCTCGGCCTGCGTTTCGTCGCGGCGGTCTACCTGGTGAGCACTGCGTCGTTTCTGCAGCTGCCCACCACGCTGGGTGCGAGCAACTGGGCGGTCATGGTGCGTGAGAACGCCTCAGGGATGCTGCTCAATCCCTGGGCGGCGCTGGCACCCGGTCTGGCGATCGCGATCGTCGCGGTGAGCGTGAACCTGGCGGTATCCGCGTTCGGTCAGGAGGAGCGGACATGAAAATCGCTATGAGCCTTGTCGTCGCCCGTGTGGCGAAGCTTGATTCGTACCGGTCGGGCTGCTGTCGGACGGCTCGGCGGGGTGCGGAAATTGAGTGATCTCGTCCTGGTCGACAGGCTGACCGTGCTCGCTTCGAACGGGCAGAAATTGGTCGGTCCAGCGAGCTTCCGGATACCTGCGGGTACGGTCACCGCGCTCACCGGGCCGTCCGGATCTGGCAAGACCACGGTGATGCGTGCGCTGCTCGGCCGGCTGCCGTCCGTCACGGCCCGGGCCACGGGGACGGCCTCGGTCGCCGGAAACGATGTGTTGGCGCTGAATCACGTTGCATTGCAACGTTTTCGGCGCCGGCACATCGCCTATGTCGGGCAAGACCCCGGATCGGCGCTGAACCCGTTGCTGCGGGTGCGCGCACTCCTGCGCGAGGTCGCGCCGGACGCAACCATGGCCACCCTGGTCGACACCCTCGCGTTGGTCGGCCTGTCGGCGGAGTACCTGCGCCGCAGGCCGAGCGAACTTTCCGGTGGCCAGCAACGCCGAGTCGCCCTGGCCAGGGCGCTGATCCGCGACACCGGCGTATTGGTGCTGGATGAACCACTCGCCGGATTACACGGCGCCCTGCGCACCGACATCGCGGGACAGCTGGTCGACATAGCGCGGCGACGTTCGGCGGCGATCCTGCTGTCCGGCCACGACACCGCCCTCGTGCACTCGATAGCCGACCAAGTCGTCGAACTCGGCGCCGTCACCGACCTGACCGAGGCCGGGCCGCCACGAGCACTGGTTTCCTCCGGTCGTCCTCAGGGGCGAACAGCGAATCCCTCGGACGGAACCGGCACTCAGTCGAAAATCGGGGACGCTTTCGTCGAACATGCCTCGCCGGTCGTCACGTTGCCCGACCGAGCCCCCGGGGTGCCGGTATTGCTCGACACGGATTCGGTCGGCGACCGGGCAGGCGATCATCCGATCGGCAGCGACGCAGACCCGGTCCGCAACGGACGGCGTGGTTCGCTCGGCACCGCCGCGGAGGCCGGATTCGCCCAGGACGAATTCGCCTTGCGCGCACAGGGTATCGGCGCATCGGTCGATGGCCACCAGGTGCTCGCCGACGTCGATTTCGAGCTGTGCGCAGGTGCGGCCCTCGCCGTGGTCGGCGCGTCCGGCGCGGGCAAGACCACCTTGGCCCGCGTCGTCGCGGGTCTGCATCGCTGCGCGACCGGATATCTCGAACTGCGCGGTGCGCCGATCTCGGTGGGTCGGGGACGGCGAATCTCGCACGGCGCAGGGGGTATCCAGCTGGTCACCCAGAATCCGCGATCGGCGCTCAACCCGCGCCGCACCGTCGCGCAAACCCTCGGCCGTCCGCTGCGTCGCATCGGCGGCGTCCCGAGACGACGACTGCCGCAGCACATCACCGAGCTCCTCGCCTCGGTCGAACTGCCCGCCGATCTGGCCGCTCGCTACCCGTACGAGCTTTCCGGTGGCCAACGTCAACGAATCGCCCTGGCCCGGGCCCTCGCCGCCGAACCAGCTGTGCTGCTCTGCGACGAGATCACCTCGTCCCTCGACCACACCACCGCTGCCTCGATCATGGCTCTCCTCGACCGCGTCCGCGCCGACCACGGCACCGCGCTGCTGATCATCAGCCACGACATGGCCTTGGTCGCCGAACACTGCTCTCGCCTTCTCGTCCTCGACCACGGTCGCGTTGTCGAGTCGGGTGACACCGGAACCGTTCTCGCCGCGCCGACCCGTACCGCTACCCGGGAGCTACTCGGCTGAGGCTGCCGCGCGGAACGAGTATCCGGCGCCGACCGATGGGGTCGCCGGCGACGGTTGGTTCGGCGATCGACGGTGGGCCCTGGCGCCGGCGCCCATCTGGATGATGGAAGGTGTGTTCCTGAAGAAGACCGGCGCCTTGGCCGCCGCCATGGTGATCCTCGCGCTCGCCGGTTGCGGGATCGATCGCGACCACACCCCGATCCCGGAGGGGATTCCGCCCGGCCCCGGTACCCCGCTGCCCGTCATCGACCTGGACGCGCCCGGGCGCACTGCCGTCCAGCTGCGCGGCTGGGCCGACGAGCAGGTTGATCGGCTGGGCATTCCCGCCGTCGCGCTGGAGGCATACGGCTACGCGGCGGCGGTACTGGCCAGGGCACGTCCCGACTGCGGCATCGCGTGGACGACGCTCGCGGGCATCGCCAGCGTGGAGAGCAAGCACGGCACCCACCGCGGGGCGGAGGTCGGCGCCGACGGCACGGTCCGCCCGCCGATCATCGGGGTCGCGCTGGACGGCTCGCCCGGCGTCGCGCTGGTCGAGGACACCGATGCTGGTGTGCTCGACGGCGATCCGGTCTTCGACCGAGCCGTCGGTCCGTTGCAGTTCATTCCGGAAACCTGGAAGCGCTGGGGCGTCGACGCCAACGGCGACGGGGTCGCCGACCCACAGAACATCGACGACGCAGCGCTCACCGCGGCCCGCTACTTGTGCACCAGCGGCGGCGATCTCACCTCCGAGCACGGCTGGCGGCAGGCGTTGCTCACCTACAACCAGTCGCTCAGCTACTTGCACGCGGTGCGCGATCGCGCCGCCGTCTACAGCGTCGGGCGCAGAGCGTGATCCGCCGCTCGCCGGAGTGCCGGTTACCGAGCCGGCCGCGAGGACGATAGGCTCGCAGCGCACGGCCAATCCCGTGAGACCTACCGTGTCCGCAGCCGAAGGAGTGTCGTTTTCGTGGCCATCATCGAACAGGTCGGAGCTCGCGAGATCCTTGATTCGCGCGGAAATCCCACCGTGGAGGTCGAGATCGCCCTCGACGACGGCACCCTGACCAGGGCGGCCGTGCCGTCCGGGGCGTCTACCGGCGAGCACGAGGCTGTCGAGCTGCGCGACGGTGACGAGCGGTACGGCGGCAAGGGCGTGCGGAAGGCCGTCGAGGGTGTGCTCGACGAGGTCGCGCCGGCAGTCATCGGTCTGGACGCGGTCGAGCAGCGCACCGTCGACCAGGTGCTGCTCGACTTGGACGGCACCCCCGACAAGTCCCGCCTCGGCGCCAACGCTCTGCTGGGCGTTTCGCTGGCCGTGGCCCGCGCGGCCGCCGAGTCCTCGGGCCTGGAGTTGTTCCGCTACCTCGGTGGCCCGAACGCCCACGTGCTGCCGGTGCCGATGATGAACATCCTCAACGGCGGCGCGCATGCCGACACCGGCGTCGACGTGCAGGAGTTCATGGTCGCCCCGATCGGCGCGCCGACCTTCAAGGAGTCGCTGCGCTGGGGTACGGAGGTTTACCACGCGCTCAAGTCGGTGCTGAAGGCCAAGGGCCTGGCCACCGGACTCGGCGACGAGGGCGGCTTCGCCCCCGACGTGGCAGGCACCCGGGACGCGCTGGATCTGATCAGCTCGGCGATCGCGAAGACCGGCCTGAGGCTGGGCAGTGACGTGACGCTCGCGCTCGACGTCGCGGCCACCGAGTTCTACACGACGGGCAGCGGCTACAAGTTCGAGGGCAGTCTGCGTTCGGCCGAGGAGATGGCGCGGTTCTACGCGGAACTGCTCACCGACTACCCGCTGGTCTCCATCGAGGACCCGCTGTCGGAGGACGACTGGGACGGCTGGGTGGCGCTGACCGACGAGATCGGCGACAAGATCCAGCTGGTCGGCGACGACCTGTTCGTCACCAACCCGGAGCGGTTGGAAGAGGGCATCGCCAAGGGCGCGGCCAACGCGCTGCTGGTCAAGGTGAACCAGATCGGCACGCTCACCGAGACTTTGGACGCCGTCGAGCTGGCCCACCGCAACGGCTACAAGACCATGATGTCGCACCGATCCGGCGAGACCGAGGACACCACCATCGCCGATCTCGCCGTCGCGGTCGGTAGTGGTCAGATCAAGACGGGTGCTCCCGCGCGCAGCGAGCGTGTGGCCAAGTACAACCAGCTGCTGCGCATCGAGGACGCACTCGGGGATTCGGCGCGCTATGCGGGCGACGTCGCGTTCCCTCGATTCGCGTTCGAGGGCTGACCCCGCGGTACGACCTGACATGACGGAGCGACGTGCGCGTGGTACCAGTCCAGCCGGACGCGGAGACCGCCGCACGTCGCGTGCCGCCAGATCGCGCCCGGCCGACGCCGCGGCCAAGCGCAGCCGCAGGCGGGCCGACTCCGCGGAGAAGAAGCCGGGGCCGCGCAAGAGCGAACAGGGTTCCGCGGGCGACAAGCACGACCACACCATCCTCGGGCTGTCCACCGGCAAGGCGGTGATCCTCGCGATCGTGGTGTGCGGGCTCGCCCTCACCCTCGCCGTGCCGATGCGCACCTACTTCACCCAGCGCGCCGAGGCAGCCCAGCTGGCGCAACAACGCGACGAGCTGGAGGCCGACCTCGCCCGGTTGCGCGATCGCCGTGCGCAGCAACAGGATCCCGCCTACATCCGCTCGGAGGCCCGGGACCGGCTTCGTCTGGTGCTGCCCGGCGAGACGCCGTACATCGTGCAGGTGCCCGGCATCGAGGCACCCGCACCGCCCGCGGCGCCCACCAGGTTCAGGGAGCCCGATCCCTGGTACACCCAGCTGTGGCGCAGCATCTCCGAGCCGCAGCCGACGCCAGCGGCCGCGCCGCCAGGACGGGAAGGACCCAGGTGACCGCACCGAACGACCAGGATCTCGCGATCATCGCCGAGCAGTTGGGCCGTGCACCGCGCGGTGTGCTTGCCATCGCTTACCGCACCCCGGATGGGCTCCCGGCTGTGGTGAAGACCGCCCCTCGGCTGCCGGACGGTACCCCTTTCCCGACCCTCTACTATCTGACCGATCCCCGGCTCACCGCGGAGGCGAGCAGGCAGGAATCCACCGGTGTGATGCGCGAGATGACCGAACGGCTCGGCGCCGACCCGGAATTGGCCGCCGGCTACCGCGCGGCGCATGAGAGCTATTTGGCCGAGCGCGACGCGATCGACTCGCTCGGCACCGATTTCACCGGCGGCGGGATGCCCGAGCGGGTCAAGTGCCTGCATGTCCTGATCGCGCACTCGCTGGCCAAAGGGCCGGGCGTGAACCCGCTCGGTGACGAGGCGGTGGCGCTGGCCGCCGACCACGGCTTGCGCGGCACCGCTATTCCGGCGGACTGGCCGACGTACGAGCCGAGCGGTCCACGAGACAAGGAAGTGCGGTAATGAGTAACCGGGTAGCCGCCGTCGACTGTGGCACGAACTCCATCCGACTGCTGATCGCCGACGTGCTCGGCGACGGCCGCTTGGCCGACGTGCACCGGGAGATGCGGATCGTCCGCCTCGGCCAAGGGGTCGACGCGACCGGCTCGCTCGCGCCGGAGGCGATCGAACGCACCCGCGTCGCCTTGGCCGACTACGCGGCGCTGATGCGCGAGGCAGGTGTCGGCCGGGTGCGGATGGTCGCTACCTCCGCGACCCGGGACGCCGCCAACCGCGAAGATTTCTTCGCCATGGCGCGTGCCGAACTCGGCATAGTGGTGCCGGGCGCCGAAGCCGAGGTGATTACCGGTGACGAAGAGGCGCGGCTGTCGTTCGCCGGCGCGATCGGCGAATTATCAAGCGAGGCAGCACCTTTCGTGGTCGTAGACCTGGGCGGCGGCTCGACCGAGCTGGTGTTCGGCGACAATGCGGGCGTGCGGGCCGCCTATTCCGCCGACATCGGCTGTGTCCGGATCACCGAGCGCTGCCTGACCGGCAATCCGCCGACGGCCGACCAGATCGCGGCAGCCCGCGCATTCGCCTCCGAGCGGCTGGCGGAAGCGTTCGCGCGTGTTCCTGTGGAGGGGGCACATACCTGGGTCGGTGTGGCGGGCACCATGACCACCATCGCCGCGGTCGCCCTCGACCTCCCCGAATACGATGCGGAGAAGGTTCATCTCGCGCGCCTGACACTGGACCAGGTCCGTGCCGTCTGCGACCGGCTGGTCGCCATGGACCACGACCAGCGCGCCGCCCTCGGCCCGATGCACCCGGGCCGGGTCGACGTGATCGGTGGCGGCGCGGTCATCACGGAGGTACTCGCGGAGGAATTATCCCGTCGCGCCGGAATTTCCGAGCTGGTCGTCAGCGAACACGACATTCTCGACGGCATCGCACTGTCCATCGCCTGAGCATCCCCTGGAACAGGGGCCGCGGCGCTCAGGTGCGGGAGGTGTCCTGATCCTGATCGCCATCGGCTGTGTCGCGCGATCTGCCGACCACGATATCGGCGAGCCTGGACAAGGATTCCTGATTGCGCGGCATCAGCAGCAGTTCCTGGATGATGTCGGGCACCCACGTGCCCGGGCCGTGCTTGGTGTGCTCGTGCATGCGGACCCGGGTCCGGCCGGGTGCCGTCTCGGTGAGTTCCAACCGGATCCACGCGGAGCCGAACGGTCGGAGCTTGGCCTCCAGTTCCAGCAGTCGCGGCGGATCGACCGCACTGACCTGCGTGATGTCGTCTACCGTGAATGGCCACACACCGGCGCGGTAGTGCAGCCGGGTGCCCTCCGCGGGCCAGCCGGGGTCGACGTCGCGGATATGGGTGGCACCGACCACCCAGGCCGCGTACGACCAGCCGTCGGAAAGGACGGCGAAGGTGTCTTCCGCCGATGCCTGCACCATGTGTTCGACGTGGGCCATAAGCACAACGCTTTCTGGGCGGGGGCTGATCGTGGTGGATTCGCCGGATGCCTCCTGAATGCCCGGCCGCGGAAGGGACAAACGTTCACAACGTTCAGTGTCAGTCGCCTGCGGAATCGATGACCTGCGTGCGATCGTTCGGGGATGGTTGAAGCGGCAACATCGCAGGAATCAGTGGAGACCCGAACGCTGTTCGGCCACCCGATCGGGCTGGTCAACCTCTTCGGAGTGGAGCTGTGGGAGCGTTTTTCGTTCTATGGGATGGTCACCATTCTCGGGTACTACCTGTACTACTCGGCGACCGACGGCGGTCTGGGTCTGGCCAAGGACACCGCGGTCGGCCTCGTCGGCGCCTACGGCGGTCTGGTCTACCTGTCCACGGTGCTCGGCGGCTGGATCGCCGACCGGCTGCTCGGCATGGAAAGAACCCTGCTCTACGGCGGCGTCGTGGTCATGGCCGGGCACATCGCGCTGGCCGTGCTGCCCGGACTGGCCGGCGTCGGGGTCGGTCTGGTGCTGGTCGCGTTCGGCAGCGGTGGGCTGAAGGCGAACGCGTCCTCGCTGCTGGGCACCCTCTATTCGAAGGGGGACGCGCGCGCCGACGGCGGGTTCACGCTGTTCTATCTCGGCATCAATCTCGGCGCGTTTTTCGGCCCGCTGCTCACCGGTCTGCTGCAGACCGATCTCGGCTTCCATTTCGGCTTCGGCGCGGCGGCGATCGGTATGGCACTCGGCCTCACCCAGTACATGGTGTTCCGCCGTAACCTCGGCACGCATGGCCGCGCGGTGCCGAACCCGCTCCCGCACAAAGCTGTCGGGCCGTTGGTTGCCGGAGCGGCCGGGGCTGCGATGCTCGTCGCGGTGGTGTGCGTGACCGGCGTAGTCACGCTGGACAGCCTGCCCGAGGTGACGACCGGCGTCATTGTCGCCGCTTCGGCCGGGTACTTCGTCGTGCTGCTCACCAGTGCCAAGGTCACCCAGCTCGAGCGCAGCCGGGTGCGCGCGTTCCTTCCACTGTTTCTCGCCAATGCGGTGTTCTGGTCGCTGTTCAAGCAGATCTTCACGGTGCTGGCGGTCTACTCCGACGAACGGATGAACTGGAACATCTTCGGTTGGACCGCGCCTTCGAGCTGGATCGGTTCGGTCCAGCCGGTATGGGTCCTCCTGCTGTCGCCGCTGTTCGCGCTCCTGTGGACCAAGCTGGGGCAGCGCGCACCGAGCACGCCGCGGAAATTCGCGCTCGGCGTGATCGGCATGGGTGCCGCGTTCTGGTTGTTCGTGCCCATGTCCGGCACCACCGGGCGGGCCGTGCCCGCACTGCTCGTGCTGGCGATCATGGCCGTGTTCGCGATCTCCGAACTGCTGCTTTCGCCTGTCGGTCTTGCGGCTACGACTCGACTGGCACCGGAAGCTTTTCGGGCTCAGATGATGGCATTGTATTTTTTCTCTGTTGGCCTCGGAACGTCGATGTCGGGTACTTTGGCTCGGTTCTATGACCCAGGCCACGAATTCGCCTACTTCGGTATCACCGGGACGGTCGTAGTGTGTGCGGGGTTGCTCGTCGCCGCTATCGCGCCGTGGATCAGCAGGTTCATGGCGGGCGTGCATTAGCGCCGTCGAGGCGAACAGATGCTCGACAGCATTATGAAGGAGGACGTGGTGACGAACCCCAGGCCTAGAGCCGGCACGACGGGTGATGTCTCGTCTCGATGGGGCGGTCTGTTCCGCACCAAATCCGTCGAACAGTCGATCCGCGACACCGACGAACCCGACTCGAAACTACGCAAGGACCTGACCGCCTGGGATCTCACCGTTTTCGGTGTCGCCGTGGTGGTCGGCGCGGGCATCTTCACGCTCACCGCCCGCACCGCGGGCGACGTCGCGGGTCCCTCCATCTCGATCGCCTTCGTCTTCGCCGCGATCGCCTGCGGGTTGACCGCGCTCTGCTATGCCGAATTCGCCTCCACCGTCCCCGTGGCGGGCAGCGCGTACACGTTCTCCTACGCCACCTTCGGTGAGATCGTCGCCTGGATCATCGGCTGGGACCTGATCCTGGAGTTCGCGCTCGCCGCGTCGGTGGTGGCCAAGGGCTGGTCGCAGTACCTCGGTGAGGTGCTCGGCACCACCTCGCCGGTCGCGCACTTCGGCCCGGTGTCGTTCGATTGGGGCGCGGTGCTGCTGATCGCGGTGCTCGGCGTGCTGCTCGCGACGGGCACCAAGGTGTCCTCGCGGGTGTCGGCGGTGGCGGTGGCCATCAAACTCGGCGTGATCGCGCTCGTGCTGATCATCGGCTGCACCTACTTCAAGGCCTCGAACCTCACGCCGTATATCCCGCCGTCCCAGGCTGGGAAGGAAGGCGAGGGCCTGCGGCAGTCGCTGTTCTCCTATCTGACCGGCGCCGGGCACAGCAACTTCGGCTGGTACGGCCTGCTCGCCGCGGCCAGCCTGGTGTTCTTCGCGTTCATCGGTTTCGACGTCGTCGCCACCACCGCGGAGGAGACCAAGAACCCGCAGCGCGCGGTCCCGCGCGGCATCCTCGGCTCGCTGCTGATCGTCACCATCCTGTACGTCGCGGTATCGCTCGTACTCACCGGCATGGTGCCCTACACCGAGCTGACCGGCAAAAACGCCACATTGGCCACGGCGTTCGCCATCCACGGCGCGACCTGGGTGAAGAACATCATCTCGATCGGCGCACTGGCCGGACTCACCACCGTCGTGATGGTGATGTTCCTCGGGCAGACCCGCGTGCTCTTCGCGATGGCGCGCGACGGCCTTATGCCGCGCAAACTCGCCCACACCGGCAAGAAGGGCACGCCGGTGCGCATCACCGTCGTCGTCGGGGTGGGGTGCGCGCTGCTGGCCGGGTTCGTGGACTTCGGCACCCTGGAAGAGATGGTCAACATCGGAACGCTCTTCGCCTTCGTGCTGGTCTCCATCGGCGTGCTCATCCTGCGCCGCACCCGCCCCGACCTGCCGCGCGGCTTCCGCGTTCCGCTCGTCCCGCTGGTCCCGGTCCTCGCGGTGCTGGCCTGCCTGTGGCTGATGCTGAACCTGTCGGTGGAGACCTGGCTGCGCTTCCTGGTCTGGATGGCTATCGGCTTCGTCATCTACTTCACCTATTCCCGCCGTCACTCTGTGCTCCGGCAAACCCCCGCCGAGTAGCCCGCGAGCGGGACATGGCGGTGGCGGACCCGAGAAAGCCCCACCACCATGTCCCGGTCGGGGAGCGGGGGATAGCCTGGCGCGGTGTCGCAGCGTGAGTTGGTTGTTCTCGGGACCGCTAGCCAGGTCCCGACGAAACAGCGAAACCACAACGGTTACCTGCTTCGGTGGGATGACGAGTCGGTCCTGTTCGATCCGGGCGAGGGAACGCAGCGGCAGATGACGTACGCCGGTGTCACCGTCACCGGTCTCACCCGTATCGGCATCACCCATTTCCACGGCGACCACAGTCTCGGGCTGGCCGGAGTGGTGCAGCGGATCAATCTCGACCGAGTGCCGCATCCGGTCGACGTGTGGTTCCCGGCCTCGGGCGCCCAGTACTACGACCGACTCGTCAACGCGACCTCCTACTATCACCGCGCCGAGCTGCGACCTCACCCGGTCATCGGCCCGGGCGTGGTGGACCTGCCCGGCACGCCTTTCACGATCACCGCGGCCCGGCTCTCCCATCCGGTCGACACTTTCGGCTACCGGCTCAGCGAGCCGCCCGGCCGCCGCATCCTGCCGGACCGGTTGCGCGCCCTCGGTCTGCGCGGCCCGGTCATCTCCGAACTGCAACAGCAGGGCAGCATCGAATTCGCGGGTCGCACAATCACTCTGGACGAGATCAGCGAGCCGCGCCCCGGCCAGAACTTCGCCTTCGTCATGGACACCCGGCTCTGCGCCGGCGTCCAGGAACTGGCCGCCGACGCCGACATGCTCGTCATCGAGGCCACCTTCCTGGACGCCGACGCCCACCTGGCCACGGAATACGGCCACCTCACCGCGGGCCAGGCCGCCAGGGCCGCCGCCGACGCAGGCGTCCGCACCCTCGTCCTCACCCACTTCTCCCAGCGCTACCGCGACCTCGATGAGCACCTGACCGAAGCAGCGAAGTACTTTCCCGGCGAAATCCACATCGCCGCCGACCTCGCGCGAATCCCGCTGCCACCCCGCCGCTGAACTTCGTCCCATCGAATTCGGCCGCCGACGCTAACGATTGGCCGCCGCCAACGATCTAGTTCTCTGGGACGCCTGCCAAACACCGAGCCGAACGACCAGTCCGCACCGATCGCACCACCGAACCGACCACTACCTCGGCAACGGCCACGCCCCGCCACCCGACGAACACTCGGGATTCCGGTACACCCGTACGACTCGGTACGCTGTCCCGGACGGCCCCCATAGCCCAATTGGCAGAGGCAGCGGACTTAAAATCCGCCAAGTGTCGGTTCGAGTCCGACTGGGGGCACTACGACGCCGCAGGTAGATAGCCCTCTATCGCATCCCTGTCAGCCTCCACGGCCCCCTCGGAGAGTTGAACCCGCGACAAGGAGATCAACCGATGGCACTGTACGCGGAGATTCGAAAGCTCGAAGAGGACGAACAGCAGGTCCGATACGCCTACACCGATGTGTCGGGGGTTGAGCAGACCCTTCGTCTCGACAAGGCTGTCGAGACGATTCGGCTCGAGACTGGCGCCGATGACATGCTCTTCCGTGCAGAGTTGCCTCTGCCTGGCGGGAGGGCAAGGGGGCGCCTGATCGTCTAAATGTGCCCTGCGCGGCATCGACATGGAAGTAGGCGTCGTGACCATTGAGTACCGCGGCGATCTCGTCGAGCGGTTGAATGGCACCGGTCTCGTTGTTGACATGCATTATCGAGACGAGGAGCGTATCGGGGCGCAGGGCGGCTCTGACGTCGTCCGGATCGCGGTACCGCGCCAGCATCGGCCGATCGCGCTGACCGACCGCTCGGCGCAAGTCCGGTTCGTCCGCCGCGATACCGAAGCGCTCGACGCGGAGCGTGTCGAAACGCCGCTGGGCCCGGCGCTCGTCACGACGCCGGAGCAGACGGTGCTCGATCTTGCCCAACGTCCCGAACTGGGCAACGCCGAAACGGAGGTTCGTCCGGCGATCGAGACGCTCTACCGCCGTAGTGATTCGGCGAGGCTTACGCAGCTCGCTACGGATCAGCGTCGGGGTGCGGCGCTTCGGCGTGCGGAAGGTTGGGTGGGGCATGAGCATCGACGAACGTGACAGTGTCGCAGTTCAATTCGGAGTTTCACCCGAGCAGGTCGAGCGCGACCATCTGATCTCCCATCTGCTGGCGGCTATCAGCCGCGGGTTCGGCGACCGACTGCACTTCATCGGCGGAACTGCTCTTGCTCGTACGCATCTGGTGAGCGGCAGGCTCAGTGAGCTGATCGTCACGGAGGTATGGACTTCGACGCAGCCCTATGACGGTTTGATCGCCACCACCCTGACGTCGGCGTTCATGGTGCGAAGCTCGATCAGCAACCTGACCAGAGGTACCGGGTCGATGGTCAGGCTGCGTCGGTGCGGTGGCTGACGAAGCTCACGTGGGTGTCGTCGACGTCGAGGGCAATGTTGAGGGTGGCGTCGAGGGCATCGGCGAGTTTGGCGAGAAGGGGAAGGGTCGGGACGGTGTCGGAGCCTTCGATGCGCGAGATTTTGGCTTGTGACAGCCCAGCTCGCTCGGCGAGGTCGGCTTGGGTGAGCCCGAGTTCGGTCCGGCGGTCGTGGACGGCCTTGGCCAACGCCATGGAGAGCCGGATTTCTCGGCGGGCCTCGATGACATCGTCAGGTTCGGTGTAGCCCTCGGCGAGTTTGCGTTCCCGGAGGGTCTTCCAGCGTGCGTGGTTCATCGGTCCAGTTCTCCTTTCTCGATTGTGCGGGTGAATTCTTGATGGGCGGGTTCGTGTTCGGCTTGGCAGGCTTGCTGGGCGAGTTTCGCGCGTTTGACTTCGGCGTCTTCTCGCATTCGGGTCTTGCGGAACACGGTCAGCAGGATTGCCCGCCGTCCGGGTGCAAGCCAGTAGGTGATGCGGATGGCGGCGCCATCCACTGTCGGGCGCAGCTCTCGGACTCCGTCGCCGAGACATCGAGCGTAGGGCTCGCCGAGGGTTTCGGCTCGTTCGGCGAGGAGGCCGACGTACTCGTCGATTTTGAGGAAGTGCCTGGCTGGCAGAGCCTGCAGCCAGTCCCGCACCTCGGGCTCGATCTCGATGGCGAAGATTTCACCCACGCCAGTCAGTATATGTCGTTGGCGACATATCGCAAGCATCGCTGGGGACTGGGCGACGGGTCAGCTGGTCATCGGGCCGTCGAGTTAGTTCGTCGACGAGGCTGCCGTGCGCATGTTTGGTCCGGACGTGCTGGTTTCGTTGAGCCGGGTGGAGGACAGTCGCGGTTCTCCGGCGGGGTTCGACTCCGATTCCGGCCAGGTCGCGGAGTCGCTGTACCGGCAGGCGCTGTTGTTGTCGTTCGGGTCGACATGACCGAACAGGCATGGCCTGACTGAATCTTCGGCTGCGGCGACTGGTCCGCCGAGCATTGAAGCGCCGATAACGCGGGCAGTGAGCATGGCCCCGAGCAGGTCACGCATTCTGATCTTCCCTCATTTCCTGATACGAACGCCCCCGCCCTCCATCCTCGGGCGGAGGCGAATTTCGTGTGTAGAGTTCAATCGTCGCTGACGCTGTACCCGAGATAGAACCGTGAACGAGCTTTATAGCCCTGGCCCGGATGGTTCCGCGAACAACGAGAAACTCTGGGGCACAAGCCCGGTCGAGGCCGGATATCCCGGCTTCTGCCGGGGGGTTCTGGGTGCCGTCGACCTCAGGCATTGGTGGTCCGGTACTCGCGGTAGGGGCGTGTCGCGGCGAGGCGACGGCCGCAGTCGGTGATCCGCCAGTAGGTAGGAACCCCGTCGGTGCTGGATGCCCATCCGTCGTGAGTGAGGAAGGTTGCGGCGGCCCGCGCGCTCCCGATCACTGATACGCGCCCTCCACGCGCAGGGCATCAAGACGTTTCAGCTCGATGACTTCTCAGACGTGGCGGGCCTTAACGGCACCCCGAGATCGAGTTCCCTACGCTGTTGCCGACTCGGACCAGCCCTGTAGGAGATCTGAATGGCCCGCCACACCCCGCCTCGGCCAGTCGCAGTTGAGGAGCTGTTTCCCGAGCTGATACCCCTACGCAGAAGTACAGTGCGACTTCACCCACGTTCGGGCGACCCCACCTATCGTGATAGTTCGGTCGGAGGCCCATTGCTGTGGCCGGCCGAGGAACCCTGGCCGATGTGCACCGAAGAACCCGACGTCCATGATGCCGCGGTTCCATTCGTGCCGATCGTGCAGCTGTATCAGGCCGATGCTCCCAGCATGTCGTTCCCGCAGGGATGTGATCTGCTGCAGGTGCTGTGGTGCCCGTTCGAGCACGGTGATAGCTATTACCCGCTGCCGCGGGTCTATTGGCGTGACGCCCGCGCGGTCGACCAGGTGGCGGCAACTCCTGCGGCGCCTGGCGAAGCGCCGGAGGACCACGTTCCCAATCCGTGTGTGGTGCATCCCGAGCAGGTGACCGAGTATCCTAGCTGGGATCTGCCGGACGACGTTTGGGCCGCGCTCAAGGACCGGTTCGCGCAGCTGAAAAGCGACACGGGCTGGCGCTATCACTACCATCTTGCCGACGCCCCCGGGATCAAACTGGGTGGCTATCCGGGCTGGACCCAGGAACCGGTTTGGCCCGACTGTGACTCGTGCGGCCAGCGCATGCATCATCTCCTCACAGTGGCCAGCTGGGAGTACGACGGGGAGTCCTGGCGCACCTGGCTGCCTATCGAGGACCGGGCGGTCGACGACGCACAGGAGCCGTGGCGCTCCGAACAGGGCAAGGCGGCGTGGGATGCAGCTGGTCTGATGCTGGGAGATGCGGGTGGCGTGTACATCTTCGAGTGCCCATCGTGTCCTGGTCGCCCGATCGGTCACCGGTTCGATTGTTCCTGACCGCACACCCCTGCTGTTCTCGACTTCGAACCACCTCGGCCGGGCCGCCGGCACGGCCCCGGATCGAAGCGAACAGGTATCTACGTCCGGACCGCGTCGGGTCTGGAAGGAAGGCGTCTCGTGCACCCCTGCAGTAGCGCAGCTGAGTGCGGTCATGCCGCCTTCGCCGCTGGGTCCGGTGGATCGCCCCGCCCTGGGCACGAATCGAGAAGGCGATGGGGTCGGGCTGCCGCGCGACTATCGGGACTTCATCGATCTATACGGCGACGGGGCGATCAACGACGAACTCAGAGTCAACTACCCCGCCTGGCAGCAGGATGACACCTCGACTCTGAGCACCTTGGTGGATGTGGCCGAAGAGGACAACGGCTATGGCGTTTACGAAGCCTTGGAGGTGCCCTTTCCCGGGTATCCGGCACCGGGCGGCCTGCTGCGGTGGGCCGGCAATGACAACGGCGACATGCTTTGCTGGCTGACCGAGGGCGAGGACCCGGATGACTGGCCGGTGGTGGTGGTCTTCCGCCACATTCGCGACCCGTCGTTGCGGCGGGATGTCGTTGCACTGCTTGCCTTCTCGTCTGGCACCGGATCCAGGGCGCCGACGCGGCGCTTACGCTTCGGCGATTCCGCGGGGTCAGACGCCGCTGGCACGTCAACTGTCAGTTGGCGGGCCATCGGTGATGAAGATCGTAAGGCGCAGCACGCCGGGCGCGGTGTCAGCAAAGAAGTTCAGATAGCACAAAGACGGATCTATGAGAAACCGGACGAGATGGTCGAATGCACCCCAACGCGCCGGTGCCGACGCCTGTGGGCGTGTCATTGCCAACCACCAGCGGGCCCGCTGAGGACTTGTATCGATCGAAGACCTGCCTTGTAGTCGAAAATCGCTATGCCATAAACGATTTGAGCGGGGAGCTCTTGAGCCTCGACGGCGCTCATCGAAACCTACGGTGAACCACCGCACGCGCCTCGGGAACGCCTCCGCAGATCGAATGGACCGGCATAGAAATCACTAGCCCCAACCCCTCTGTCCGTGTCATTGTGCGACTCAACCCTGGGATAACCAATATTTATGGATAAGCCGAACACGCTCGCCGCAACTAAAAAGAGAGTAGCCCTAGTTTCGGGTCGCTACGCTATCCTCGAGCGGTCGGCTAGCATATCAGATAAAGCCACGTCGATTGCATTGAACAAAGGAGATCAATGTCAATTACCTCGTACCATGGAACTTTCTATACGGATAGCCCGGAAATTGTGGAACATATACTTAGATCATGGCTGTCGATCAACGATTTGCAGATGAGGCCGCACCGCAGGTTCCAAGTTTACTACGAGACCGACGGATTCGAACTCTATTGTTACGATGCCGGGGGGTTGGGTGCGCCCACATACTTCCTTCTCGAAGGACATATCGACGGCCTGACCGAGGTGGCGGTTGGTAGGTTTCTGAATCTTGCCGAGCACTGCAGAAGCGCTGGTCTCGAGTTCAGCGTCGACTATGAAGAAGTCGACGCTGACGGAAATCCGCTGCGTGCTGAGAAGACGATCAGCTGACCGGGACGGTAACTCGCACCGGTGACTACAGCTAACGGTCCATTGATTGGAATAGTTCCGTACCGCTGAAACATGATACGAGCCCATATGTCAGCAGAACCGATTCTCACCCCGGAACAAGCCAAGCAATACCTGATCGAAGCGTTCGGCACGAGCCGGGAATACCGGATGTACCCGTTCGAACTCGGCTGGGCGATCCACCCGATCCTGTCGAGTCGGAGGCTCACCAACAGGCAGAAGCCGCTGCGGTGTAAGCCGCAAATCGGTTACGTTGCCTTGCGCGTCCACGGTCACGCCCAACTCGCCACCGCGGGAACTGGCGCGAACGGCGATTTGTGCCAGCCCGCGTCGCAAAGTCTGGTACTTGCTCTTCCATTCCGCGACGAGCAGGCGCTGGTCCTCATTCCACTGGTTCAAATAGTCCATGACAGCACACCTCAGGCTTTCAACAGAAGACGTCAGAACATGGGCTGCGGCCCCGCGGTTATTCCCGGTAGTAAGCAACCTGATAATCGCATGATTCGTCGACAACGAAATCGGTTGGCAGATACTGAGCGAGCTTCGGTAGCTTCGATGGCGGGACGTCGTACCCCCCGGCCTCCGGGGGGTAATTGACACCGTCGATCTCGCAGCTATCGTCGAAGTGAAGGATGCCTTGCAAAGTCGGCGTGTCGAGGCCCTGCAAAGGATGGTCCCGCACCAGAAATTCGGTCTTCTTATCGAACGCTTCTAAGTACCACATATCACTTCTTCCACTGCGGCTTGTTCCACTGCGGCTTGCGCGTCGAGTCGCCAGGCTTGGTTTGAGCGCCGGTCTCGGCATCGTATTCGCCGAGATGTTTGCCGTTCTTGTTGTACTTCTCTACCGCGCCGTGTTGATAGTCCCACTCGTACGTATTCCCCTCATCATCCTTCCAGGACTTCCTTCTTCCCATCCGCTTTGTCGGCTTGGGGTTGGGGAATCCCTTCAAATCTTTGGGTGGTGTGACGTAGTGTTGTTGGTTTCCGCCACCTTTGGTGTTGGCGTTGAATTGGGTGGGGCTGGCCTCGAGTAAGGGTTGCAGTTCGGTGGCGACGCCAATAGCGGCGGTCCCTGCGGCCACCGTCACCCCTGTGAGTGCGGCGGCGGTCGCCTCGAAACCAACGAGCACGGTGATTGCGAGGCTCGCTGCGCCACTGGCGCTGGCTCCCGTAGTGACAGTTGCCCCGGGGCCACCTGTGAAGAAGCCGACGGCAACGCCCGCAATGATCGCTACGCCGAGAGCGCCGGCGAGGATTGCGAGAAGCTTGCGGTGGGCCTCCTCGATCTGATCTGCCCAGTCATCACAGGCTCTGCCGAGATTTTCGTATTGAGTCGCGACGTCTTCGACGCCGGTGAAGACTATGTCCATCTGGGCGAGCGCCTGGGGTAGCTCGTCCGACTCGAGTTCTTCGAGATCGATCCATCCCTGATCGGTCCCGCTGCTGGCCCGCCGTATGCCGGTGGCGGCCGTCCGCCAGGCGGTGCCCAGCTTTCTCAACTTATCCGGGTCGCCGTTCGGTCAAGTGTGGCCTTACAGCCAGCTGCTGATCATCTCCCAGCCGAAGGGAGGATCGGTCGCGCCGCCGAAAGCGCCCTTGAATGTCGGTGCTGTAGTAGCTGGCAGAACAGTGGGGTCTGGGTCAGGGGGCTCGGGAGGTTGCTTGTTCTGTTTCTCGACGTTGGAGTGGTTGACAGCGGTGGATGCCAGGAGGTCGTGAAGTTTGCCGAATGCGTTGACGATGTCGGTTCCCGGCCGCCACTGCTTCGAAGGCGGCCGGGTCGTAACTGCTGGCCCACGTGCGCGCGGCACTGTCGCTGCCTGCGCATCCCAGTCCGCGTCGAGGGCCGTTGCTAGCGTCTTGACTTTGGTTTCAGCACCGTCGTACGCCGTCTTATATAGTCCTGCAGCGTTGCCGACGAGGGCCGTATTCATGGTGATGGGCGCCATCAGGGCCACATTCCCTTGTTGTGTTCGACGTTGGCGAGGTAGCGCTCGCGAGCTGCTTGGGTGGCCGCTTCGAGCTCAGCGAGCGCTGTTTTCATATCCTGCATTTCGCGCTGCCAGGTGTCGTGCTTGCTCTTTTGCGCGTCGGCGGCTTCGCCGCTCCACTCGATGTGCAGCGCGGCGACTTCGCGCTCGACATCGGCGATGCGTTGTTCGATTTGCTGTCCGACTGTCTTGGCTTTCGCCACGAGTGCGAGAATTTGGTCAGTGTCGGCTGTGTAGGACGCCATCAAAAATTATCCGGATTGAATGGCATATCAGTGAGAGAGTTCGCGTTGCTGACGTCGGTATCGGTGTAGGCGTTTGCCGCCTGATGCACGAGCACAGCATCCTCGCGCAGCGTAGTTGCCACCTTTCGAGCGGATTTGACCCACTCGGTCCACAAAGCGGCGTGCGTGCTTGCGGCCTCGCCGACCCAGTCGGATGACATCAGCGTCTCGGCTTCTTTGCGCAACGCCTCGATGTCGTCCCAAAATTCGTCGGCTCTCGCTGACATACGGTCCGCTGTGGCGTGCATTTCTTGCGGGTTTGCATGCACGCGCGCGACGGTAGCACAAATGAGGACCAGCGAATTCGGGCAGCTAATGGACTCTTCCGTGAGGCACGTGCACGGGTGAAAGATGTTGGGATGCAAGCAGCCACGGCTACAATGCTGTGGCTGCTGGAACATCCAAACCGCGCGCAACGTCAGCGGTCGTGCGACCGGTATCGAGTACCCGGTGCGCCGCCTCGACCCGGTACGCGGCCATGAACCACCGCCGCTTCCTCCGAAGACGATGACATACTGGACACTCTTCCAGCAGGACCCGAGTCCCACTAAGTCGGTGATGTTCCCCGGGTTTCGTGTCGACCTCAGGCATTGGTGGTCCGGAACGCACGGTAGGGGCGTGTCGCGGCGAGGCGACGGCCGCAGTCGGTGATCCGCCAGTAGGTGGGGACTCCGTCGGTGCTGGATGCCCATCCGTCCTGAGTGAGAGATGTTGCGGCGGCCCGCGCGGTTGTCGGCGCGAGACCCGTCCAAATGCTCAGTTCCTGCGTCGTCAGCGGCTGGTCTTGAGCTAAAGCGCCGAGCACCATCGCCTGCGATCTACTGAGCGCCATCGGATTTCCTCGCCAGCGCGCGCAAGGCGTCGAAGAAATGTCGGACCAGCTCCAGGGACTGGTCCTCGCCGGCTTCCCTGAGGAGCTCGGCGGTTTCCTCGGGGCTGTAGGGCCAGCCATCGGCGCCGATGATCGACAGGGTGCCGTCGATGTGGCTGTGCCCGATGCCGATGGGCTCGTTGTCATTCGGCATGGTCGTCCCCGTCCCCGGAGCCGATGATGTAGGCCGCTGCCGACAGGTATTGCAGGCAGGAGGTGCCGTGGCCACTGTGGACGTCGGCGACGAACTGGGCCTGCTCCAGCGACCGGAATGCGCCGTCCTGCCAGCATTTACGGTGAAAGTGGCGCCACATCTCGGCGTCGGCGAGGGTGATCGTCATCGGACTGCTCGCCATGGTTTGACGATCTTGGCTTCGATGAGGACGTCGAGTGCAGCGGCTTTGTCGCCACAGGTTTCGGTGTCGCAGCCGATTCAGGCCTGCCACACCAGGTGTGCTTCCTCCGTGGTGTACGGATTATCGGGTGCGGGATGGCAAGTATCAGCGCTTCTTACGGGCCGATCGAAGAAACAGATCGTGCCGTAGAAGACGGCAGTGACTGTGAAGGCAATCACCAGAGCGATGGGCATTCCGTCTATACCCCCGGGGCGCGTTGTGTGTTCTGGAGTTGGAAGCACCCGATGCCGGGTCACAGCCTTGGTCGGATTTGAGGCCAGCCCCGGCATCGGGAGCTGAACCTCACGTTAAGAACGAGACATGTACCGATCAGGGACATTCCGTACCCCATGCCATCTGGTCCGATACGCTTTAATCCAGTGGGTAGGTCATAGGAGGGGCACCATGCAGGACCCCAGAGGTGAAGCGCCTGTCGGCACACGAATCAAGTGGCTACGCGAGCGCGCAGGCATGTCGCGCCCGGTCCTGGCTGGGCTGGTCGGGCGGTCGGCGGAGTGGATCAAAGCTGTCGAGACAAGCAGGCTCCAACCACCGAAGCTGCCGATGCTCCTCCGGATCGCGCAAGCGCTGGAGGTCAAGGATCTCGCCGAGCTGACCGGCAGCGGTCACGCCGTGTCGGTGGCGGTGTTCGCCGGCGAGCAGCACGAAGCGCTGACCGAGGTACGTCAAGCCCTCACCGACTATCGGATGGCAGCCGGTCTCCGTGCTAGCAGCATCGAGCATCTTGCGATTCGTCTAGACCAGGCGTGGAAGATTCGTCACACCAGCCCAGATCACCGAACCCAGCTAGGCGCCCTGCTTCCGGGTTTGATCAGGGACGCACAGCAGGCTGCTCGCATCCCTGGACCGACGCGCAGGAAGGCGCGGCGGATCCTGGCTGGCGTCTATCAGTTGGCGGACTTCTACGTCGCGTATCAGCCTGCCCCGGAGCTGGTTTGGCTCGTCGCGGACCGGGCAATGAATGAGGGATTCGAGGCGGATGACCCGTATGTGATCGCGTGCAGCACTTGGGCGATGGTGCAGGCGCTGCGTGACTCCGGCCGTTGGGAGGAGGCGATCAGGCTTGCGCGGGATGCGATGGATCAGCTCGCGCCCTACCTCGGCAGGGATGAGACGCCGGACGATTGGCGGGGGATCGCGGGCGCGCTCGAGGCTGAGGTGGCGTACGTACATGCTCGCCGCGGCCGTTATGGCCAGGCGTGGGAGCACTGGGAGGCCGCCGATGGGACGGCGCGGCAGCTGGGTCCGGAGTACCGGCATGTGCAGACGTCGTTCTCGATGCCGGTGATGGCTGCCCATGCCACAACCCTGGGGGTGGAGCTGCGGCGATCTGCTGAGGCGCTGCGTGCCGCGAGGGAGGTGGACGCGGAGACGATCGTGTCGGTGCCGCGCCGCAGTCGGCATTACATCGAGGTGGCCCGTGCATATTCGCAGCGGCGGGAGGCGGCTGCCGCGTTCGCGATGCTGGAAAAGGCGCAGCAGACGGCGCCCGAGACGATCCGGTACAACGGGTTCGCGCGCGAGATGCTGCGTGGGCTGGTGAAGTCTCCGCCTGCGGGGATGAGCCGCGATGTTCGGGAGCTGAGTCGCCAGGTCGGCATACCGGTTTAGACCATGCTTCACGTCGTCGATTTGCCAGTTTCTGCCAGCGGGTCAATGCTGCGGCGAGGGTGATGAAGTAATGGCTGGGCTGTTACTGCTTGGGTTTGGCCGGGGGAATGGCGGCAACACAGACGGCAAGGTCGTTGCGCAGCCGACATTGTTCTTCCGCAGACAGCGGAGAGAACATTTGCCGTTCGATGGCGCGCACGGCCACGCTGGCGGCGTGCAGCTTTTCCTGCCCGGCGCTCGTGAGCTGGGTGGGCAGCGCGCTGCCTTGGGGCGCCCGCTCGGGTCGGGTGAGCAGGCCGCGGTCTTGTAAGCCGCGGAGTACGAGGTTCATCGATTGGCGGGTGACAAACGCGCCACGGGCGAGCTCGGAGTTGGATCTTCCGGGGTATCGGCCGAGCTGTTCGAGGCAGGCGTATTGCGCCACGGTCAGCTCCAGTGGGCGCAGCACCGCGTCCATGGCGGAGTGCAGTGCGGCCTGGGCCTGTTTGAGGACGTAGCCCACCGACTGCTCCAGGTCGCCCACGATCTCCTCTTGACTCATGTCAGCATGTTGACACACACTGTGCGTGTCAACATGCTGACACCCCGGAGGTGGATGATCCTCACGAAAGGGTGCGGTCGCGCCGACTTTGGCTCCGAATTCGCGACAGCAAGGAGAAACGATGGCTGAGATCCGCAACAAGGCGGACGATGTCGAAGACATCAACCGGCGAACACGCAGCAGGCAGACACGGTCTGCCACGATCTCCGGCAGCCATACCGACATCCTCGGCAAGAAAGGCTTCGCGCACCTCGCATCTCTGGGGCCGGACGGTGAGCCGCAGTCACACCCGGTATGGTTCGATTTCGACGCCGCCCACGGGCAGCTGCTCGTCTCAACTGGCACCGACCGGCAAAAATACCGCAACATCCAGCGGGATCCGCGGGTGTCGGTCTCGATCCTCGATCCGGACGACCCCTATCGGTACCTGGAAGTCCGCGGGCGTGTCGTCGAGATCGAGCCAGATCCCGGGAAGACATTCCTGGACCAGCTCGCGCGCAAGTATCTAGAGCTGGACACCTACCCCTACGAGCAGCGACGGAATGTCGAGCGGGTGATCCTCCACATCCAGCCGGATCACGTCGTGGGCTGACCTTGCGCCCACGCCTACCGCTCGACTCCCAAGGGATCCATCCGGTTGCCGTTGACGGCGGTGGCGTCCCGCGCCGGCAGTTGTTCGGCCGCCCCGCCGCTCGATGCGGCCCGCTACCGCTCGCGAGTCGGATCGCTTCGCGAGCACGACTACGGTGGAGCGGGTGGACCTACGGATCTTTACCGAACCCCAGCAGGGGGCCAGCTACGATCAATTGCTTCGCGTCGCGATGGCCACCGAGGACGCCGGATTCGACGCGTTCTTCCGGTCGGATCACTATCTGAAAATGGGCGTGGCGTCCGGGCTGCCCGGGCCGACCGATGCCTGGATAACGCTCGCCGGTCTGGCGCGCGAAACGTCCCGGATCCGGCTCGGAACCCTGGTCACCTCCGCCACCTTCCGGCACCCGTCGGTGCTGGCCATCTCGGTGGCGCAGGTAGACCAGATGTCCGGCGGCCGCATCGAATTTGCCCTCGGTTCGGGCTGGTTCGATGCCGAGCACACTGCCTATGGCATCGAACTGCCCGATTTCGGCGAGCGTTTCGACCGCTATGCCGAGCAATTGGAAATCGTGACCGGCCTGTGGGAGACGCCGGACGGTTCGACCTTCACCTTCCTCGGCAAACACTATCGGTTGGAAGACGCTCCGGCCCTGCCGAAGCCGGCGCAGCGTCCGCGGCCGCCGGTGATCGTCGGCGGTGTCGGCAAGAAGCGCACTCCGGCGCTGGCTGCCCGATTTGCCGACGAATTCAATCTACCGTTCGTCGACTCCACCACGGCCGCACGGCAATTCGAGCGGGTGGATGCGGCGGCCCGTGAGATCGGGCGCGATCCGAAGGAGATCACTCGGTCGGTTGCGCTCACGCTGTGCGTCGGCCGCGACGACGCTGAAGTCGCCCGCCGTGCCGACACCATAGGCCGTGAGGTCACCGATCTGAAGCGGCAGAGCGAGCTGGTCGGTACCCCCGCCGAGGTGGTCGACAAGATCGGCCGCTATCGCGAGGCGACCGGTATCACCCGTCTATACCTGCAGTACTTGGATCTCTCGGACCTCGACCACCTTGACCTGGTGGCCGCCGAGATCGCACCGCAGCTGGACTGATCCGCGACGGAAGGATCTTGCCGGGTATCGACGTGCGGGAAGTAAGCCACGCGAACTCCGGCAGCGCGACCGCGACGCGGTGACGCTTCGGGAGCCGGTGCTGGTCGGCTGATCCCTCACGACCATTCGGCCCCTCACCCGAATTCCGAATTCCGGTGAGGGGCCGAAGGCGTTATAGCGCAGCTCTACTGGAGTCGGTGCGTCTAGTTGCCCTAATCGTTGCGACAGCACGCCGAGTCATCGAGTTCGCACAGCGAAGAATCCGAAGACCTTGCGGCAGCGATGCGCTGGATCCACCACGCAACCATGCAGGGTAATGCGCTGTTACCCACCGGATCCGAATCTGCTCCGAGTAGTTATCGAACCGAATCCGCTGAGGCAAGGGACGGGATTTCGCGTCCTGCCGATTCGAACGCCTTCAATGCCTCCCGCACCTCGTGAAAGCCGACCGAAACCAGTGGCAGCTCACCCGATTGCGCGGGTACGCCTAGCTGCTCGAGGAGCACGAAAGCGGCGGCATCGTCCGGCAGCGGCAAGTATCCCCGTTTGTTGTCGTCTCGAATCGTTTCGATGATGCGGTCCGCTGTGACTCCTTCGGGGATACTCGTCGTTACGCCGAGGCTCGCCACGAGTTCGTCGTGGATGCGGACATCTGCTTCCGTCAGCCATCCGCGAGCGCACGATATTCGCGCCGCAACCAACATGCCGAGTGCAATGGATTCCCCATGTGAAAGCCCATCGGCATCGCGTTGCCGGTGGTCGAGCAGTTCGATGGCATGTCCGACTGTATGGCCGTATTCGAGAACGAGACCGTCTTTTCGCTCGTATGTGTCGTTCTTCGTTACCTGCCCCTTCGCGCTGATACTGGCATCCAATAGCCACAGGAGCGACTCGGGCGCGGCTAGATTCCCCGTCGTCAAGATTTCTTGTAGTTCGGAAATAATCTCAGGCTTGATGGCCAAACAATTCTTGGCCATCTCGCAGAGTCCGGAGCGAAGTTCTCGAGGAGACAGGGTGCCGAAGAGTTCTACGTCGGTGAGTATTGCGGTTGGCGTGTAGTAGCTACCGACATGATTCTTGCCGACCCTACTATTTATGGCCTGTTTGAGCGACAGTACCGAATCCATCGCGCTGACGGTTGTGGTCGGGATATGAACCAGACGTACGCCGCGGAACAACAGACTTGCCATCAATCCCGCCAGGTTTCCCGGCACGCCTCCACCGAAGGAGACGACGACTGATCTTCGTGTGGCTCCATCCCCCAAAGCGTGCTCGATATGCTCAGCAAGAGAGGGAAGTGTCTTCATCGCCTCACCGGGCTCATGACGAAGAATCGTGACAGGCGTCCCGGTTCCCAGAGCGCGAAGCAATGCTTGTCCGTGCAGGCCGAAGACGTGATCGTCGGTAACGACCACAAATCTGTCCGCGTCGAGCGTGTGCAGGGTTTCGGCGATGGCGTCGAGACAGTTGTTGCTGAACAGGTATGGAAACGAAGACTCGCCGATCCGGATGTGGCGCTGTTGCATGGTCGGGTGCGATAAGAGTTCTTGCGCGGTCGAGGCCATTGATTCTGCTCCCAGTTGTAACTTTGCAAAGGACGGCGGGGCGATAATCGCATCGACACCCGGTCTGGCTTCTGAATTTTACAATCGGGTCCATGTTATGAGAGCAACCAGTCGGTTCCCAGTGCGGAGAATAATTCCTCTGGTTGAGTTATTACCAGAATGTATAATTCTGCTCACTCTGCTCGGGGTGGGTCCGGAGGAGGACAAAGCCGCAGGTCGCCGACGTCTTCGACGGAATCGCCGTCCACCGTCGGCCGGAGCGGTCACCGGCATATGTTTAGTAATGTTTCATCGGGGGTATTCTTGCGATGCTGTGTGGTCGTTCGTGAATAACTCGTGACGTATAGGTTTCCGTCTGGTTCGATGGTGAGTTCCTCGAGGGCACATATCTGATCAGCGGCGCTGTTGGTGTTTTCGGCGATGCGGGCGAGCCGCTGCGAAGCCATGTCGACGCCGTGTGACACCGTTGAAGAATGCTTGCGCGAAGAACATCGGCTGTTGCTGTTCAAGGCCGAACCGTTGGACGCGGAGGCCTGATTCGGGGCTACGAGTCCGCGCTCGTGGTTGCCGGGCGCGATCACCGACTGCCTCGAGTTCGCGGCTGCGTACGCTGCCTGCAGTGGAAATGTCGCTCCAATGAGCCAGCGGAATCCGCCGTCATAAACCGGACAAAACTAGAATTTATCCGGTCTTCCGGCCGGCCGACTACGAGAGGTACCTCTGGCAGCCGGACGGGTCTGTCATCGTAGGGCGGCAGATGCGCACCTGTGTGCCGTCGACTCGGCGTGCACTTGTGTCGCATTACCGCTTATCGAATTTCCGAGCATGACGTCGACTCGAGTACTCGTCATGCGGACAACTATCGGTCAGTGCGATCACGGCCCCACCGAGCGCCGTTGCTCAATTCGGCTGCACCCCGTTGTGCACCGCAGGGGCCGCAATCGTTCTCACCTACTGGTCTTCACCGACCTGGTGGCAGGTTGGGGCGAGGTGTGGTGTCTTCCTTGTTGTGATCGGTGTCAGTAGACTGACTCAAACGTTATGAGGGCACCTGTGCTCGTTCGACCTTTTCCGCGCATGTGACGCACGGAAACGCGCAAGCCGCTGGAGGATTGCTCATGGCACTTTCTGAGCAGTACCTCGTGCAGGAGGCCGACACCGCCGTGGTCTCGGCCCGCGAGTCCACCGACTTCTGGGTCGAGCACATCCTCCGTAACCAGGGCACCCTGCAGTTCCGTTTCGGCAGTGCGTCGACATTCCACGGCAGCACGAGGGCCCAACACTACGCGGACTACCAGTTGATCGGCTTTCGGTCCGCCAGCATCACCTACTCACGAACGCGCACAGATATACGCCGGGATGACGATGCGAGCCTGCGCATAATCGTTCCGACCCGGGGCGCAATGAATTTACGACAAGACGACAGCACCGTTCAGGTCGTGCCCGGACAGGGCGCACTGGTCACGAAAGCACGTCCGGTCGATGTCGCACAGCCGCAGAACGCACAAGGGTGGGTGATGAACATCCCTGCCGGCGCGCTGCCTCTCGCCGCCGGCGCCGGACCTGCGGTGATCGACCTGAGACAGGGCCTGGGATCGGTCGCCTTCGGCATGATCGGCGAGCTCAGCAAGCAGCGCAACGTCATTGATGGGCCCGGCTTTGCCACGACGTGCGATGTGATGATCGATCTGTTCAGACTGTGCCTGCGTCCCGGTGACAAGTCGCCCACCACTCTGGCAGCAGTCGACACCGCGGTCCGTGACTACATCCGCCGACACGCCACAGACCCCGAACTCACCCCGACCCTGATCGCGCACAACCTCGGTTGGTCACTGCGACAGATCCAGCTGGCACTGCACGGCACCGGTACGACACCG
This sequence comes from Nocardia sp. NPDC023852, assembly GCF_040639505.1. NCBI lineage: Bacteria > Bacillati > Actinomycetota > Actinomycetes > Mycobacteriales > Nocardiaceae > Nocardia > Nocardia sp. NPDC023852. The sequence continues at coordinate 233,305 of NZ_JBFAAB010000006.1, read as the reverse complement.
AGTCAACTGATTCGCACTGAGCGGCTGGACCGGGCACGCCGCCATCTTCGGGAGGCTTCTGCCGACCGGACCGTAGCCGAAATCGCCTACGCCAGCGGTTTCAGCTCGCTCAGTGCCTTCGGCGCCTCCTTCAAGGAACGGTTCGGATTGACACCGCAAGAAGCACGCCGCCGCTGAAACAGTGGGTGGTGTCGGGATCCACGGAGTTCAGGCGCGAGCCGGTCTGATCGGGAGGCTCAGCGAGGGGAGGACGGCTGCGGGGATGCCGCGGTGGAGAAGAGCCGGGATGCGCTCCAGTACTCCGCCCGCGAAGATGTCGTAGAGCGGGAGGGTTTCCAGGTGGACGTAGCCGATGTGGCAGTCGCATTCGGTGCGGGGGCAGGAGCGGGGGGTGAGGGCTCGGCGGTAGGTGTTGTCGTAGAGGTTGCCCAAGGGGGTGGGGACGAAGTGGCAGCGGCGGACAGTGCCTTCGCCGTCTACCGAGATCACCGAGGAGCCGGTGCGGCAGGGTAGGCCCGCTGAGCGGTGGGGGTGGCGGCTGAAGGGGAAAAGCGGGTCGACGGCGGTCCAGGTGGACGCGGCTTCGTCGGTGTAAGTGTGGCCTTCGGCGGCGTTGATCCACAGGTAGATGTGGTCGGGCAGGTCGGCGCGCAGGCGGCGGGCGTGGTCGAGATGGTCGGGTAGGCCGACTATTCCGACGCTGAAGCGTACGCCGGCGCGGCCGAGGTGGGCGGTCTTGTCGAGGAAGCGGTCGTAGGGGGTCTGGTCGGGGTGGTAGGTGCACCAGAGGGCGACGGTGTCCAGGTCGGCGTCGGCGAGCCATTCGGTGCGGCAGCTCAGGTTGGTCTGGATGGCGACGCGGTTGATGTGCGGCTGCCGGGACAACTCGACCAGCGCGCGGCGGTACCAGGATCGTACGAGTCCTTCGCCCCACGGGGTGAACAGGATCGAGAGGCGATCCTCGGTCTGTGCGCACGCCCACCGGGTGAATCGTTCGAGGGCGGTGCGGTCGGCGCGGAGCTGGGTGGTCGAGTCGCGGCGCTTTGCGAAGGGGCAGTATGGGCAGTCGTAATCGCAGGAGGCCAGGGGGCCACGGTAGAGAATAGTGAGATCCACTGTTGGTCACCGATGTTCGTAGGCGGCCATCGCGGCGCGGACCGCGGGGGAGAAGAATTCGGGGCCGATGGCGTCGGAGTAGGCCAGGCCCTCGGGGGTCAGACGCAGGTGGCCTGATTCCGGGTCGGCGAGCCAGCCACGCTCGGCGAGGGCGTCCAACTCGGCGGGGAAGCTGTCGCGCGGTTCGTGACCGAAGCGCTGCCGGTAGTCTGCCACCGCGAAACCCTCGGCTTGGAGCAGGGATTGCAGCACATACCGCCGCTCGGCCTCGTCGCCGTCGATCTGCCGTCCGTAGACGGCGCGGGTGAAATCGGCGGTGGCCGTGTAGGTGTCGATGATCGCACGCACCTCGCGCGGGGCGACGGCGTAGTCGAAGGAGTAATGCGTTCCCGACGTGTAGGAGCGGGCTCCGCAGCCGAGACCGATCATGCCGTCGGTCTGGCAGGCGTAGTCGTCCGGCCCCTGGGGCGGTGCGTCGGTCCGGCGGAACATGCGCATGGAGATCTGCGCGTAGCCTCGGGCGAGCAGGTGGTCGCGGCCCTCGGCGTAGCGACGGAGCCGTTGGTCGTCCCAAACATGTTCGGCCGCAGCGGGATCGGCGTGCCGATTCAGTCCGGTGAGCGGACGGACGTAGAGCGGGTAGAGGTAGATCTCCTCGGGCCGCCACGCCAGCGCGGCGTCGAGCGACTCTCGCCACGTCGCCGCGGTCTGACCGTCGATGCCGTAGATGAGGTCGATGTTGAGGACGGGTATCGCGACGTCGCGGATGCGGTCCAGCGCCGCCTCGACGTCCGCGCGTCGCTGCGGTCGCACAGCGGCGCGCGCCTCCTGTTCGAGGAAACTCTGCACGCCCAGACTCAGCCGTGTCGTCCCGCGTTCGGCCAGCACGGCGAGACGATCCGCGGTGGCGGTGGCGGGGGACGCCTCGACCGAGAGCGGGATGGCGCGCAGGTCCGCGCCCATGATGTCCTCAGCGGTATCGAACAGTCGGGTCAGTTCATCGGCCTCGAGGAAGGTGGGGGTGCCGCCACCGAAAGCGGCGGTGGCGAAGTGCGGTGTTTCGGCGTCACCCAGTGCCGCGCGGACAGCCTCGGCCTGGCGGGTCAGCGCGTCCAGATAGCGCCCGGTGAGGCCGTCGGGCGAGCCGACCCGGGTGAACAGATTGCAGAATCCGCAGCGCACCTCGCAGAACGGAATGTGCAGATACAGCGAGAGGGCTCGTCGCGATTCACCGGCCCAGAGGTCGGCGAGCGCGGGCCGCGGTGTGAGCGGGCGGTAGGCGGTCTTGTGCGGATAGGCGTAGACGTAGTTCTGATACGGCCGGGGCAGGGTGATCGTGCGTGTCATGTGGGTGGCTCCAGGAAGAAATGTCCGTAGGGAACCGTCCAGACGGATTCGTGTCCGAGCCGGTGGCCGGTGTAACCGTCATCGCCGTAGGCCGTGCCGTGATCGGAGCAGACGATGGCGAAACAGCGCCGCCGCGAACGCATCACGTCGAACAGTCGGCCCACATGCCGGTCGACGTATTCCAGTGCGGCGGCGTGGGTGCTCATGTTGTCGCCGGTGTCGCGGGTAGCGCCGGGCAGGTGGAACCAGTTGGGCTGGTGGAGGGCCGAGACATTGACGAACAGGAACAGCGGCCGCTCGGCGGGCAAGGCGGCCACGAGCCTTTCGGTACACGCCACCTGAGCTTCGAACGAGGTGGGTGATGCCACGGAGAACTCCGATTCCCAATGACTTTCGGCGAACAGGCCGGGCAGGACATTGCCCAGCGCTCCCCGTTTGTTGAAGAAGCCGACGCCGCCGACGCAGGCCGTGTGATATCCGCGCGCGGCGAGTGCGCTCACCAGATCGGGTTCGTCGAAGACGAAGGTGCGCTCGGCGGTGGTCTCGCTTCCCGCGAATCGCGCGGCGAACAGCCGTGGGTGCGGGCCCGGCATCGCGGGCGTCGGAAGGAATCCTGCGAAGATGGCGTGATGCGCGGCGTAGGTGAAATTGCCGGGGGCGTGGCACTTCTGCCAGACGTTGCCGGGAAGATGGGCCGTCAGATTCGGCAGACGTCCCGCCGCCGCCGACTCGACCGCGACGTCGTAGCGCAGGGTGTCGAGGGTGAGCAGCAGCAGGTCGTCCCGGCCGACGACGGTCTTCATATCCGGCTGGGATAGTTCGGGTTCCGAGGTCGTCACAGCGGGACACCCCTGAGCGCGCCGACCAGCTCGCGCGAACTGGTCTGTCGTGCATTGTGATAGCGGCTGGTCGCGGCGATGACCTGCGCCGTATAGGTGTCGAGTCCGGCGGCGGGTCGCTCGGGCAGCCCGGTGAGCCGGGGCAGCAGATCCCCGAACGCGTTGACCTCACCCACCACGAAGCGTCGCCAACCGACCGCGGGCAGCAGATCCACGCCGACGCACAGCGTGGTGGGGAAACAGGCCGCGGCTCGTTCGCAGATCGACAGTGCCTTCGCCCAGTGGTCGCCGGCGGCGGCGCGGAAGGCCGCGAGATCACCACGCGCACCGCCGAGATGCAGGTTGGTCAGCGGTGCGCGGCTCGTCCTGACGACGACGTGGGTGGCGCGCCCGCCGATCACCACGACACGGAGATCGGCGGACCGGCCGTCCTGGGAAACCTTGGGAATCCAGCGCTCCAGGTGCAGTCCGTCCGGGGCCAACCGGTCGACGATGGACGCGATCTCCCGTTCGGAGGTATAGCGCCGGATGCGCAGCGAGTTGTGCAGATGACCTTCCGTCGTGATCTCCACCGAGGTGGTCGCGCGCAGCCGTCCGTCGCGGGTGGATTCGATGGCGAGGACACCCGAGGCCGACGATCCGTGCGCGAGTTTGACGAACACGCGCGGCATTCCGGCGTCGCGCATATGGGCGCGCACATCCGCCCACCCGCGCACGGGAGCGCGTCCGCCCGAGGTGGGTGAGGACGGAACCGGCACACCCGCGTGTGACAGCCGGGCGTGGCACAGCCGCTTGTCGAACAACACGGCCAGGTCTTCGGTGTCGTCGAGCCGGAATCCGCCGTGCAACGAGCGCACCGCGTCGAGGAACCGCGTGTACCAGCGGGCCGAACCCTCGACCCGCGTCGGTTCGTAGGTCTCGCGCAACAGGCGATCCACCTGTGCGTTCTCACCGGGGGAATCCAGACGCACGACCTCGTCGTCGGCGAAATCGTGGCGGCCTTCGCGCAGCACGTCACGCCATTCGACGACCCGGATGGTCGCCGCCCCGGCGGAGCGGGCGGCCTCGGTGAACATCTGGACGCGCCGGTTCTCGCCGTTGCCGACGATCACCCAGCGCGGCGGGAGCGGCGGTGTCGCGGACGCGTACACGGCTCACTCACCGACGGAGACGAACCGCCACACGGTGCCGTCTTCCTCGTCGCTGTCCTCTTCGGCGTCGTCGGAGTCGAGTTCGAGGCGCACGCCCGCGGGTTCGAGAGTCTCGCGTAGCTTGGTGCGCATCGCGTCGGACAGGTAGTTGTAGTGCATGTCGAGGACGCTCAGATGGCTGAGCGGCTGACCGGAGAGCAGGGCCGCGACACCGTCGTCGGTCAGCACGCCCATCGAGACGTCCAGGCTGTCCAGCCGGGCCACCACGGGCGCCGCCGCGAGCGCGGTGCAGATGTCGTCCTGGGTCTCGCTGTTGCGCAGGGCCAGATGCTTCAGTGCGGGCAGCCGGTCGCCCGACAAAATCGGCGCGAGATCGGCCACCTCGCTGTCGCCGCCGTACTCCGAGGTGCCGAGCCACAGGTCGAGGTGCGTCAGCGCGGGCAGGTCGCTGGCCGCGATTCCGCGCACGACCGAGGCGGGCAGACCGCCCGCCTCGACGACGAGGGTGTGCAGCCGCTCATGCCGCACGGCGGGGAACTCCAGGTTCTGACCGCCGCGCACACCGAAGACCTCCAGCTCGGGGAAATTCTCGAGCAGCGGGGTCACCAGACCTTGGTTGATCCAGGAGATCTCGCATTCCTCCCCGACAATGTCGCCGAGGAACAGTGCGCGCAACGCGGGCAGGCGGTCCTTTGCCGCGCACAGTGCCTCGATGACCTCGTCGGGACCGTTGTCGTACACGTCCTTCCACGTCCCGACGATCAGGGCGGTCACCTTCGCTGTGTCGACGGCGGACAGGAAGCGGGTGAAACATTCCCCCCACGTCTCCTCGGCGTCATAGGTGTCGACGCTCAACCGCCATGCGACCGAGTCCGGCTCCGGTAGGACGACCGCCTTCTTCTCGTCGGTCTCGGCATCGGGAAAGGTGAAGGCGGGTAGGCTGCCGAACTCCTGCAGATGGTCACCGATGGTCATGTGATGTGCCCGCCCCTTCCGGCAGTGCCCGTGATCGTCAGGAGGTTTCTACCAAGTCGTACCGACACAGGGCGACTCGGGCGGTCTGTCGGTGCCGGGCGCTACGGTCTCGGGCAACGGCGGCGAACTCGCGCCGTGACGGGAGGAAATTCATGTATCGGCAAGGTGATGTCCTGATCGCGCCCGTAGCGGAAAACGCTGTACCACCGGCACTGCTGCACGCGCCCTCGGTGGCGCGGGATCCGCGCGGCCGGTTGGTCCTCGCATTGGGCGAGGTCACCGGCCACGCGCATGCGGTGCGCGGCCCGGGCAGGCTGATCCATGAATCCGGGGCGACGGGGCCGATGCTGTTGCATCTGCCCGAGGGCGGCCGCGTCGTCCACGAGGAGCACGCGGCTATCACGTTGCCGAAGGGGTGGTTCCGGGTGGTGCGGCAGCGGGAGTACGTGCCCGGCTCGGTCCGCATCGTCGCGGACTGACGCGTGCGGACGAAAGACTGTCGGTGAGTACAGAATCGAGCGAGTACATGACGAAGCGGGACGAATGGCGGTCGGTGTCGACGGCGACCGGACCCGGAGACAGGACGGCGGCCGAGGACGCGGTGCGGTCGGCCTACCGGCAGGCCGGGCTTGCCGAGCCCGAATCCCTTGTGTGGGCGCGGTCGCCCCTCGAGGCAGTGCGGATACTGCGGGACGCGGAGTCCGGTTCGGATACCGGCGTGTGTGTGCGGGAGGCGCTGCGCAACGCCCCGCTCGCGGCCGAACGCGAACGCGTCCACACCGAACTCGGTCCCAAAGGATTCAGCGAGCACTGGAGTGCGACCGGCGCTGACCTGTGGGAGCTGACCGGGACCATCATCGACCGGATCAGGGCCGGGGTCATCGATGCGATGGCACGTAATCGTCAAGAGCAGAACACGATTCGCCTGCTGCTGCTCGACGCCGTCCTCGGTCAGCACGACTCCGCGTGGCTGTCGGCGTTCGGCAGCGGACCTGATGAACCGCTGCACGCGCTGGCGCGCGTTGCCCGCGAGGCGGGCTGGTGGTGGCCCTTCGAGAAGGTCGCGGTGATCAGCGAGCGGCCGACCGAACTGCACCGCGACGAGGCGGGTCGGCTCGACAGTGGTGCGGGCCCCGCCCTCGCCTACGCCGACGGATTCGAACTCTTCGCCTGGCGCGGTATGCCCGTCCCCGCCGAATTCCTCGACAGCTTGCGCACTCTGACGGCCGAACGCATCCGCACCGAGGAGAATGCCGAACTGCGCCGGGTGATGCTCGAGTACTACGGCTACGACCGCTATCTCGACGAATGCGGTGCGCGTCCGATCCACCGCGACGAGACCGGCGTGCTCTGGCGCATCGAACTCGACGGCGACGAGGACGTGGTGATGGTCGAGGTGATCAACTCGACGCCCGAACCCGACGGCACCAGCCGAACCTACTGGCTGCGGGTGCCGCCAGACACGCGCACCGCCCGCGCCGGCGTGGCGTGGACCTTCGGGCTCAGCGCCGAGGAGTACGAGCCCGTCGCGCAGACGTAGGCGCTCAGACCGTCTCGCCGACCACGTTCGGCCGGATCATGATCACCGACCTTCGGCCACACACGCGCGCTGTTGCTGCTGATCGCCCGGTTCAGCGCGAAAGGCCATGGGCGCGAGCGATGATGCGTTCCATCACCGTGCGGGGAAGCAGGCGGCGGAGGGTGAAGAGTACGGGGGCGTTGCTGCCGACGGCGTAGAGCGGGCGGGGGCGCTCGGCCTCGATCGCTCGCACGATGGTGTCGGCAACCTTCTCGGGCGTAATGCCTTTCGCCTGCTTTTCGTCCAGGTTCGCCATGAAAGTGGTGAAGTCGGCGGTGTGAGCGGAACCCTCCGTGAGATATTTCGTGCGTCGCTCCCGCAGGCCGGTGTCGATCTGGCCTGGTTCGACGGCGGTGATCCACACGCCGAACGGTGACTCTTCGAAGCGCGCGGCCACCGCGAAGCCGCGCAGTGCGGCCTTTGTCGCGACGTACGAGGAGCGATACGGCATCGGGAAGCTCGCGAGCATCGACCCGACCATCACCACGCGTCCGTATTCGCGTTCCCGCATACCGGGCAGCAGCGCCTGGGTCAGGGCGATGGGGCCGAGCACGTTCAGCTGGAACAGTCGCTCGACCGCCTCGCCGGGCAGTTCGGCCAGCGGTCCCGCCTGGCTTTCTCCCGCATTGTTGACCAGCACGTCGACCTCGCCGAGCCCGGCGACGAATGCCTCCACCGACGCCTTGTCGGTCAGATCGAGCGCCCGATACCGGACCCCGGCAACCGCGGCGTCCGCACCGATCGTGTCCGGATTACGGCTGGTCCCGATCACCCGATACCCCCGCTCGACCAGTACGGCGGCGGTCGCCTTTCCGATTCCGGATGAAGCACCGGTGACTACGGCAACACGGGACATGCGGAGTCTCCTTCCAACACCGATTCGCCGACCATACCGCCCACCGGCACGACGAGTGCCTGCCCGACCGAGAGGATCAGGCCTGAGCAGAATGTGTGTAGACGGAGTCACCGAGTCCTACAACTGATCCGGGTCTGCTGATCCGGTGTAGGGCAGCGGGGCCGTTTCGATGGGCCCGAACCGGGCATTCTCGTCGCATCAGGTACCGGATCAGCCGGTCGGTATCGCGGCGTGAGGTGGCACCATGACAGCGGATGATGAGCCGTGGGAGATCCCCCCGCTCGACGACGCACCCGACATCGCGCGCGGCTCTGCGACGCAACCAGGCGAAACTTTGGCCGACACCAGGAATTGGCCGGGGTACGGGCTGCTGATGGTCGCGGCGGCGGTCGCGGTCGCCGCCGCGGTGATCGCGGGCTGGGGGCTCGGCCGTGCCGCGATCGTGGCAACGATCATCGCCTTGGTCGCGTTGCTGGCCGGGGTCACACTCGTCGTCATCGAACGTCTACGCCGACGCCGCAGGGCGCGGCAGGAAGCGGGCCAGGAGACCGCGCCCGCTTAGCAGACCATCGTTCCGCCGCAGGGCTGACGACCTGCGGCGGTCAGTCCTGTGGCAGGAAGCCGGATTCGATGAACTCGCCGACGTACATGTCGATCGCCTGGCGATTCACGGGCGGGCAGTGCACGCCGGTGCCCGTCAACGCGGCGCGACTGTGCGCGTCGGCGCAATCGAGATGCCCGGCGAGGTCGGCCAAGTTCGGAGAGAGCAGTGCGGCACGCACAAGCGAATCGTCCCCGACCATGTTGCGTCGGCGGGATTCCCGAAGCAGGCTTTCCCGCATCACTTCCAGCGGGGTCGTCGCCATCGGCAGCCCGTGCGCACGCATGCTGGCCAGGATTTCGCTGACCGGTACCGGCGTCCGATTGACCAAGTGATACACGATTTCGGCGCGTGGGTGTGCGGAGATCTCCACGATCGCTCGGGCCACGTAACTCACCGGGACCAGCGAGACCTTAGCGTCGGCTACGTCGGGCGCCATGCCGAGAATCGCGGCGGCGCGGACCATATTCCAGAACGCGTCGTCGGGGCTGTTCACGCCGACGCACGGGTCGCCACAGATCGTGCCCGGCCGAAAGATGGCGATGGGTACGCCGCGCTCACCGGCCTGGCGGACCAGTTCCTCGCCCACCCACTTCGAGGCGAGGTAGCCGTTGCCGGGCAGCTGGTCCGCGCGCAGCCGGATATCTTCGGCGATGACACCTGACGGGGTGGCCACCGCGGCGCCGATCGTGGAGATGAAGTGCACCGGCTTGACCCGCCGAGTAGTGGCCAGCCGCAGCAACTCCCGCGTCCCCGCCACGTTGGCGGGCCGCAGCCGCGCGTACGGCTCGATGTGGTTGACGCGTGCCCCGTTGTGATAGATCGCGTCGACGCTATCGGCGAGGCAGTCGTAGTCGGCGGTGTCGAGACCCAGCCGCGGGGCGGTCAGATCGCCCGCGACGACGACGATCCGCTCCACGGCGGTCTCGCCGGACAGGCGATAGTAGCGTTGCGCCCGCAGGATTCGATCGATGCCTTCCTCTGCGCTGTCCGCGCGGACCACGCACCAGACCCGGGCGTCGGTGCGCTCCAGCAGTTCGTGCAGAAGATGCGCGCCGAGGAAGCCGGTGGCACCGGTCAGCAGGACTTCCTGCGGCGGCCCGCTGTGCGCGGGTGCGCATCCGCTGACGTCGAATTCGGGCTCCAGCACGGCATCGGTGTCGGGCGTCGGCGGGGCATCCGGCTCGCTCCTCCCGGTCAGCCGCGCGGCGAGGCCGGTGACGGTGGGGGTGGTGAGGATCGCCGACATCGGCACATCCCGCGCGAGCCGGGACGATAACCGTTGGTGCAGGGTGAACGCGAGCAGTGACGACCCGCCGAGTTCGAAGAAGTCATCGGTGACCCCGATCGGGGACACCGCTAGCACGTCGGCGAACTCCTCGGCGATCGCCCGTTCGAGTGGTGTGCCCGGCAGGGCGTCGGTGCGCGTCGAGAACGCCGGTTGCGGTAAGGCGGCACGGTCGAGTTTGCCGCTTGTGCTGACTGGTAACGCGTCGAGTACCACCACGGCGGATGGCACCAAATACCCAGGCATCGAACGGGATACATTGTGCCGCAAGTTATTCTGATCGACCACCGCGCCTTGCGCAGGCGCGACGTAGCCGACGAGCCGATCCCCCAGATCCGAAGCCTTGACCGCGACCGCCGCCTGACCGACTGCGGGATCGGCGAGCAGCGCCGCCTCGATTTCACCGAGCTCGATGCGGTGGCCGCGGATCTTCACCTGAAAGTCCATGCGCCCGAGATAGTTCAGCGTCCCACTACGGTTCCAGCGAACCAGGTCCCCGGTCCGGTACATTCGCTCGCTCGGGCCGCCGAGCGGATTCGCGACGAACCGGCCCGCGGTGAGACCCGGCGCGCCGTGGTAGCCGCGGGCGAGCTGCGCTCCGGCCACATAGAGCTCCCCCGCCACACCCACCGGAACCGGCCGCAGCCGGTCGTCGAGGACGAGGCACTGGGAATTCCATTCCGGCACGCCGATCGGCATATCGGTGGCCTCCAGATCCGCAGCGGAGACCAAGTGCTGAGTGATGCTCACCGCGGCTTCCGCCGGACCGTACAGGTTGTGCACGTCGGCTGGACTGACCAGTGCGAAGCTCCGAGCCGTCTCCGGGTGCAGCGCGTCTCCGATGACGAAGATCGCGCGCAGCGAGGCCAATTCGGTTGTCGTCGCGTGCTCGGCGAATACCGTGAGCACGGCGGGAACGAAATCGGTGAGCGTCACCCCATGTTCGGCGATGAGCCGGCACAGGGCGCGAGGGTCGCGTTGCTCGGCGGGGCTCGCAAGCACGAGGCGCCCACCCGCGCGCAGCGGAAGAAAGTACCCCCACAGCGACACATCAATGGTCGCCGATGTTTTCTGTAGATACACATCCCCGGCGTCGACACCGTATTCGTGCTGCATCCAAGCGAGCTGGTGCACGATCGCCCGGTGGCTGACCACAACCCCTTTCGGGCGCCCGGTGGACCCGGAGGCGTACATCACGTAGGCAGGGTGATCCGCGTGCAGTGGCGCGAGGCGTTCGTCGTCGGTGACGGGCGTGGGATCGATGCCGTTCAGGTCGAGGGTGTCGACGGCGTGCGCCGCGGCTTCCGTGAAGCCGTCCGCGCCGGTGGTCAGCACACATCGGGGTGCGGCAAATTCGAGCACCTGCCGGATGCGTTCGGCCGGATGATCCGGATCGATCGGCACCCAAGCCGCTCCCGCCACGCCGATCGCGTACAGCGCGACAACCTGCTCCACCGACCGGCGCATAGCCACCGCGACGACCGTCTCTGGACCGACCCCCTGCCCGATCAGCCACCGGGCCAGTCGCGTGGATCGATCGCGCAGCTGACCGTAGGTGATCGTCTCCGGCCCACACGCCACAGCGATCGCATCCGGCGTCGCCGCGGCATGTCGCCCGAGCGCCGCGGTGAGCGGTTCGGGGGGCAGGTCGTGCTCAGGCCCGGTGCCCCAGGACCGGATCCGTTTGTGTTCGACCGGGTCCATGATGTCGAGGTCACCGACAGCGGCGGTGGGGTCGGCCGCGATCTGCACGAGGATGCGAAGATAGCCATCGAGGAATCGCTGCACGGTGTGCTCGTCGAAAAGATCGATGCTGTAACCGAACCGGATGATGATCTCGCCGGGGGCGCCATCGGTGTCGTGAGCATCCACCACACCGATGTGCAGATCGGTCTTCGCTGTGTCGGCGTCCACGTCGAGGAATGAGAAACCTGGACCGGACAGCTCGAGCGTGGCCTGCGCGAAGTTCTGAAACGCGAAGCCGACCTGGTACAGCGCGTGCCTCCCGGGCGAGCGTGTCGGGTCGACCGCGTCCACGACATGCTCGAACGGAACCTCGGAGTGCGCGAAGTTCGTCAGGTCCCGTTCCCTGGTCCTTTCGAGCAGCGCTGTGAAGCTCTCACCCGGGTCGATGCTGGTCCGCGCGACGGTGGTGTTGACGAACAGGCCGACGACGTCCGCGAGTGCGGGCTCGGCACGGTTGGTCATCGGCACACCGATGGCGATGTCGGTGCTGCCGGAAAGCCGGGCGAGCAGCACGGCCAGCGCCGCCCGCATCACCATGAACAGTGTCGCGCGATGGGCGCCCGCGACGGCGAGCAGGTCGCGGTGCAGCGTCGCGGGCACCGACCGCTCGATCGCCGAGCCGCGCAGCGACGCGACCGCAGGGCGTGGCCGGTCGGCGGGTAAGTCGAGTTCGTCGGGCAGGCCGGCCAGCTCCCGTGTCCAATACTCGAGTTGTCGGGAGAGCATCGAATCCGGGTCATCCCTGGTGCCGAGCAGGTCCTGCTGCCACAGCGCGTAGTCGGCGTACTGCAGGGCAGGCGGCCGCCAGGCGGGGGTAAGGCCCTCGCTTCGCGCGGCGTAGGCGAGTGCGACGTCGCGGGCCAGCGGCGCCAGCGAGGAACCGTCGGCGCAGATATGGTGCAGGGCGCACACCAGGATGTACTCCTGAGGCGTACGCAGCAGCCGAACCCGCAGCGGCACTTCGGCGGATACGTCGAAACCACGGCGCAGGGTGGCGTTCACCCGGCCGGGCACCGCGTCGTCGAGGAGTTCCTCGACTTCCAAATCGCACACCACGCGCTCAGTTTCGAGGATCAGCTGGCGCGGACCCGTCTCGTCGGCGGGGTACATCGTGCGCAGCGCCTCGTGCCGTTCGACAGTGTCGGCGAACGCCGCGCGCAGTGCGGGGACATCCAGGTCCGACAGCCGCAGCGCGAAGCCGATGTTGTCCACCGACGATGTCGTATCGAACTGATTGCGTAGCCATAACCGAAGCTGGGCGGGCGAGAGCGGGATTCGCTCCGGGCGTGACCGCGCCACGAGCGCCGGGCGGGCCGCGTCGAACTGCTGCGAGCGGATGGCCTTGGCGAGCGCTGCGACGGTCGGATGGTCGAACACCAGTCGTGGGGGTATCCGCACGTGCCATGTCTCACCGAGCCGTGCGGCAACCTGGGTGGCCAGCAGCGAATTGCCGCCCGCCGCAAAGAAATCGGCGTCGGCGCCGAACCGTTCCCGACCGAGGACACCGGCGAATACCTCGGCGACCAGTTCCTCGCCGAGATCGGACACCGGCCGATAGCCGGGCTGGTCGAGCGCGCGGCCGCGCAGCGCCGATCGATCGGCCTTGCCCGTCGGGGTCCGTGGGATCAGGTCCATGAGGGTGATCGTGTTCGGCTGCGAATATTCCGGCAGCAGCGCGGCGAGGGCCTCCGCCAGCGCGGCGGGTTCCGGAGCGTATCCGGGTTCGGGCTGGATGAATGTCGCCAGGCTCGTCTCGCCTGTGCTGCTTTTGCGATCGACGGTCACGGCCAGCCGGACACCGGGCTGTGTGGACAGGATGGCGTCTATTTCGCCGAGTTCGACCCGGAAACCCCGCACCTTGATCTGGTCGTCGCTGCGGCCGAGATAGTCCAATTCGCTCGAGGTGTTCTTGCGGACGAGATCACCGGTGCGATACATCCTGGAGCCAGGAGGTCCGAATGGATCGGCGAGGAAGCGTTGCGCGGTCAGACCGGGCCGCCCGTGGTATCCCCTCGCCACACCGGGTCCGGAGACGTACAACTCGCCGGCCACCCCGACATCGACCGGGCGTAATCGCTGGTCGAGCACGTGGCAGCGCATGCCACGTACCGCCGATCCGATGGTGACCGGTGCATCGGGGGACAACGCGGAGCTCAGCGTGGCCAAGATCGTGGATTCGGTCGGACCGTAGGCATTGTGGAACCGGCGGCCATCAGCCCAGTGCCGCACCAGCATCGGAGGACACGCCTCACCGCCCACCATGACCGAGCGCAGCGCGGTGAGTCCGCTCGGATGGAGCGAGGCCAGTGCGGACGGCGTCAGAAAGGCATGGGTGATCGCGTACCGCGCGAGCAGGTCCGCCAGGTCGCTGCCGCCGTAGACGGTCGGCGGGGCGATCACCATCGTGGCGGCGGAACAGACCGCGAGCAGCAGCTCCAGCACCGAGGCATCGAAGCTCGGCGACGCGAAGTGCAGGACCCGCGCATCCTTGTCGAGCGAGTGCCGTGCGGCCAGCTCGGCGCAGAGCGGAGCCAGCCCCGTGTGGGGGACGGCGACGCCTTTCGGTCGTCCGGTCGAACCCGACGTGTAGATCACGTAGGCGATATTCGACGCGCGCAGTCGGGTGGGCCGATCGAAGTACGCGATCGGGTTCGCGGGATGCGCCGACACTCGCGCCGACACCTCGGGGTCGTCCAGCACGAGCCATCGCAAGTCCGCGGGCAGCGACGGCGCGGATGCGCACCGGGTCAGGCCGAGCGTGGCGCCGCAGTCGGCGACCTCGAACTCGATGCGCGCGGACGGAAGGCCCGGATCGATCGGCACGAACGCGGCGCCGGTCTTCGCGACCGCCCACACGGCGAGCACCGAGTCGAGCGAGCGCGGTAGTGCCACCGCCACCGTGGTTTCGGGACCGGCGCCCATTCCCAGCAGGGTTCGCGCCAGCTGGGACGAGCGGGCATCGAGGTCCCGGTAGGTGATCTCGGTCTCCGCGCACACCACGGCGATGCCGTCGGGATTGTGCGCCGCCGCCGCCGCGAGCAAGGCACCGAGCGTTGGGATGACCGGCTCGGCCGACCGGCGATGCCCAATACGGACGGGTGGACGAGTTTCCCCGCTACCGCTCGTCATGTCGTCGTCCGTTCGGAGTGCCTGTAACTCGGTGATGCTATAACCAGCCGGTATCGCTCGCCATGGATGAGAAGGGCGACATGGACGCTCGGGAGTCGGCGGGCCGCAGGGGTTCGGCCGGGCCGGAGTTGCCCGACACCGAGAACGTCGAACTGGTTCTCGATGGCTCCCAGGGTTCGCGGCTCCCCTGTGGGTCGGCGATCAACGCGAGTCCACGCTCGATCTGATCCGATCCCGGTTCTGCGTGCCGGCTGGTCCGGGCGGTGTCGGGTGGGTCGCGGCGGCGCACAAGGCGGACGTCTGGGCATTCCGCTCGGGGCGCAGGTGATCGACTGCGTCGGACTTGCCGCAGCGGGCCGGGATCGAGGCCGCTGGACGACCTTGTCGGTCACGGTGGGATCTGTGTCCGCCCGGTCCGCGCCGATATCGATGGTCGACCGATATCGGCGCGGTCGCGCGCTCAGCTCTGACCGAGCATGGTGCGCATCTGGTCGATCTCAGCCTGTTGATTCGCGACGATCGCGCGGGCGAGCGTCTGCGCGTCGGCGTTCGCGCCGGTGGTCAGCTCGGTTTCGGCCATCGCGATGGCGCCGGCATGGTGTTCGATCATCATGGTCAGCCATTGGCGGTCGAAGTCAGGACCGGACGCTGCCTGCAAAGCCGACATTCGCTCGGCGGACATCATGCCTGGCATGGCATGGCCCGTATGCCCGTCACCAGGCGCGGGTACGGGCTTGCCGAAGCTCTGCAGCAGGGTGGTGATCTGCCGCATCTCCGGCTCCTGTGCCTGCTCGACGGCAGCGGCGAGTGCGAGCAGCTGTGGATTGCGGCTGCGGCTCGGCACCAGCTTCGCCATGTCGACGGCCTGCGCGTGATGCGGGTACATCATCTGGAGAAACATCACGTCGGCGCTGTTGAAATCACTGCGGGCCTGCGTGCTCGGGGTCGGCGCCACGCTCGACGCGCCATGCTCCATGCCGGGCATGGTGTCGGCATCGTCGCCGCCACATCCGGCGAGGGTCAACGCGACTATCGCGGTGACAGCGAGGGTTACGCGGGTTCGGGTAATGAACATAGGGGTTGCTCCTTGCGAACTGGGAAGTCTGACAGCGGAGGGGACAACGCCGCGACCGTGCTTCGGACACATGGACGCGGCGGAACTGTCAGATCCGCAGAATCGCCAATTCGGCCAGGGTGGGCACGGTCCAGGGCGGTGGTCGGCTCCGCCGCGGGCGCCAGTGCCGCGGCAGCGCGACACCGCTGCCGGGCCGGTCGACCGCCATCCGATAGAGCAGAACCAGCGCGAACAGCACGGTGACGGTGGCAAGGATGAACACGCAGCCATGCATCCCGCCGTGGGCGCCGCCG
The DNA here is from genome assembly GCF_040639505.1 of Nocardia sp. NPDC023852. Lineage (NCBI taxonomy): Bacteria > Bacillati > Actinomycetota > Actinomycetes > Mycobacteriales > Nocardiaceae > Nocardia > Nocardia sp. NPDC023852. Next base: position 217,310 of record NZ_JBFAAB010000006.1, on the reverse strand, counting down.
CACTCGTCGCCCGCGCAGCCCAGGTCCGCTGTCACGCTGCCGGTATCGAGCACCGCCGCGCCGACAGGCAGCGTGGTCGGAGCGGGCGGGCGTCCTGGGGTGCCACTCGGCCTGGACGCCTGATTGATTTCGCGATCGCCCTGCGCTTTGTGTACGTGGTCTTTCCTGACCATCGAGCCCGAGAATTCGCTGTTTCCGCCTGGCTGAGCCGTGTCGCGGCCTCGTGGGGTTCTGTCGCGGCTCGGCTCGGGTCCGCGCTGGTCGGGTTCGGCCGAGGAAGCGGCACCGAATATCGCGGCAGTGGCGCGCCCCGGCGCCTCCGAGGAGACGACGGCGAACGGCGGCATCGGGCTCGCGTTGTCGTTCGGCACGGCCATGGCGGCGCGGTCGGCGGTCGCATGGGCGTGGCCGGAGATCCCGAAGACGGCCGAGTGCATGGCGACGATCCCGGTGAGCAACGCCAGCACACCGAGCAGCCGGGCGCGCCTGGTCGCACGGAGGATCCAGGAGCCGCCGGCCGCGACCGCGTTCATCGTGAGCACCGCCAGGTCGGTGGAGTGCGGCACGGTGATCCGCGGCAGCCGGAGCGTGTGGTCGACCACAAGGAGCGAGTCTAATGACCGTCGATGCGACGCCGCCATATACCCCGAGACCGTATGGTATCGGCCTACGGTGTGGCGATGTCGACGACCAACCGGGTCGGGTTGGACAGGGTGCTCACGGCGAAGGCGGGGCGGTCGGCCTGTACGCCGATGAACGACTGTGTGGTGCCCTCGAACACCATTGTCCGGTAGACGCCCGCGACTCCTGGCACAGACGGGTCCACCGCGGGGTCGGGGCCGGAGTACGGCGTCACCCCGCTGTCGAAGGGATAGGCCGAGCCGAGGATTCGTACCTCGAGGATCGACCGGCCCGCCACCTCGACAGGGTTGCCGCTGCCGTCCTGCACCGCGTGGTCGGCGTACTGGACGAGCCAGCCGGGCAAGCCTGTGCCGCCGAGTTCGTAGACCACGCGATCGAAGCCGGGTTGGTGGCCGAGTCGGATATTCGTGACCGTGAGCCCGGCGTCGGCGGAGGCCGTGCCCCGCTTGGGTTGGGCATTCTCCGGCGTGGCCGGCGTCGCTTCGGCCGACGGAGCGGGGATCGAGGCGAGCGGGGCGCCCGGGGTGGTCCCGCCGTTGCCGCAGCCCGCCAGTACTACTACTGCCGCGGTCGCGAGAGTGAGCACCATCCTGTTGCGCATGGGGCTGATGTTACGCAAGAGGGGTGTCGAATGGTGCGACTGTTGTCGCATCGGGTTTCGTCGTCGGGCGGCCGCAGATCGGTCGTGGGCGCAGGTGCGGCGGAGGGCCCACGCCACGCGATGAAGGGCATCGACGGTTGCTATGTAATTGCCAACTCCTGAAACTGGTGAAATGTCGGCAGGAAAGTCGCCCTGGGGACAACGACGTGGCGGGCCGTGCGGCACAATCGTTCGCCCTCGCTCGGGCCCAACGTCGTCAACCCGGTGCTGCGCATCGCTCCGGGAAACCATATGTCGGGCAGCGACTTTCGCGGGACGGGTCAAGTGTCCGCGCGATCGGTGGGGACACTGCGGTCGCACGCGACATCGAATGCGTGCCGAAAGGTGATCGGCGCTCGCTGCTCGGGACGAGTGGCGCAGGGGATCTCGTGTACGGCCGCCGCGCCCGTGGGATCCGATGTGCCGAAGGCTCGTGCGGAGTCGCCGGACGCACGCGTTCGACCGTCGCGTGCCTCCTGCCGCGAGCGGGCGCGTGCTCCGCTCGGCTACGGGACCTGCCCGGTCTCGGAGCCGTCGACCATCGAGTACGTCACGTTCTTTCCAGTCTTGGCCGAATTCGACTGCACCAGTGGAGCTATACCGCGTCAATTGGTAACCACAAGGCTGCGACGCGTCGATTCGCCGGGGTGGGCGCGACGATGCGGCAACGATCTAGCACACTTGAGGTGTGGGACATGTCGAGGATGTACTGAGCCGGCTGCGGCGGTATCCGGATGTGGAGGCGCTGAATCTCTACGCCGTGGATGCCGCCGATCGGTTGATCCTCGACGTCGCCGCCGATGCGCTCGCGACCGTCGATAGCGGAAGGGTAGCCGTCATTGGCGACGCCTATGGCGCGCTGACTCTCGGCGCCATCGCGGGCCACGACCTCCGTGACGTCCGGGTGCACCAGGATTTGCTGACCGGCGAGCTCGCCCTCGCCAACAACGCCCGCACGGCCGGCCTGTCCGATCGCTACACCGCCCACCCACTCGGCAGTCATTTGCTAGGCGATGTCCGGGTTGTGTTGCTTCGCCTGCCGCGTGCGCTCGCCGGGCTGGCCGAGGTCGCCGACGCCATCGCCCGCTACGCCGCCCCCGACGTCGAGGTGTTCGCGGGTGGCCGGGACAAGCATCTGACCAAGTCGATGAACGACGTTCTCGCCCAGTCGTTCTCCGAGGTGCGCGCCAGCCGCGGCAGGCAGAAGTCGCGCACCCTGCTGGTCGGCGGGCCCAAACCGGTCGGTGACCCGCCGTTCCCGGTGTGCGCTCGCCTCGACGAGCTGGATATCGACGTGGTGGCGCACGGCGCGGCCTTCTCCGGCGCCCGGCTCGACATCGGAACCAGGTTCCTGCTTCAGCACCTGAAGTGGATGAAGCCGGATGCCCGCGACGCCATCGACCTCGGCTGTGGCACCGGCATCCTGGCCGTCGCGCTGGCCAAGGCGCGGCCGGGGATCAAGGTGGTCGGTACCGATCAGTCCGCCGCGGCGGTGGCGTCGGCGCGCGAGACCGCCGAAGCGAACCAGGTCGCCGACCGGGTGACCGTGGTGCGCGACGACGCGATGTCCTCGGCCGCGGACAACAGCGCCGACCTGGTGCTGTGCAATCCGCCGTTCCACGTCGGCGCTGCCGTGCACACCGGATCGGCGATCAAGATGTTCGCCGAGACCGGCCGGGTGCTGCGTCCCGGCGGGGAGCTGTGGACCGTCTACAACTCACATCTGAACTATCGGGACGTGGTCGAACGGATGGTGGGCCGGACCGAAGTGGTCGGCCGCAACCGGAAATTCACAGTGACTCGGTCCGTGCGTGGCCTCCACGACCCACGCCAGCGGTAGAGTCCGAATTGTCTGGCTCAGTGAGTTTCCGGGGAACTCGCTACCGATGACAAACGTTGGACAGAGCAGTTGGATATCGAGTGCCCCTACTCGATGAACAGCGGCAACGACTCCAGAAAGGGACGCCGTGCGTACCACGAGCAATCCGGTTTTCAGGAACCTGCCGAGGCAGGAGGGTGGTGGATACGCCGGCTTCGGTTCCGGCGTAACCACTGCGGGACAGTTCGGCAACCAGTACAGCCAGCAGCCATACGGCCAGCCCCCGCAGCCCTATCAGCAGGCCCCCGCCACCAGGGCGATGACCATCGACGACGTGGTGATCAAGACCGGCGTCACGCTTGGTGTGCTCGCCCTGTCCGCGATCATCGCCTATGGCCTCACCAACGCGAACACTTCGCTCGCGCCGCTGTTCGTGATCGTCGGCGGCCTGGTCGGCCTAGTGCTTGTGCTGATCGCGACCTTCGCGAACAAGATGGACAACCCGGTGCTGGTGCTGTCCTACGCGGTCGCCGAGGGGCTGTTCCTCGGTGCGCTGTCGTTCATGTTCACCAATATCGAGTTCGGCGGCGTCGGCGGCAGTGCGCTGATCGGTCAGGCGGTGCTCGGCACGTTCGGGGTGTTCGCGGGCATGTTGGTGGTCTACAAGACCGGTGCCATCCGGGTGACGCCGCGGTTCACCAGGGTCATCGTCGGCGCCATGATCGGAATCCTGGTACTCGTGCTGGGCAATCTGATTGCCGGCTTCTTCATCTCCGGCGGTCTGGGTTTGCGTGACGGCGGCCCGCTGGCGATCGTCTTCAGCTTGGTGTGCATCGCCATCGCCGCGTTCAGCTTCCTGCTCGACTTCGACGCCGCCGATCAGCTGATCCGCGCGCAGGCGCCGGAGCGGGCGGCCTGGGGCGTTGCCCTCGGCCTGACCGTCACCCTGGTGTGGCTCTACGTCGAGATCCTGCGACTGCTGAGCTACTTCCAGAACGACTAGCGAATGAGCGAAAGGGCGGTCGCGGGAGTCCCGGCGGCCGCCCTTTCGTCGTCTCAGCTCAGGCGCTCGATGACCATCGCCATGCCCTGGCCGCCGCCGACGCACATGGTCTCCAGACCGAACTGCTTGTCGTAGGTCTGCAGGTTGTTGATCAGCGTGGTGGTGATCCGGGCGCCGGTCATGCCGAACGGGTGGCCCAGCGCGATAGCGCCGCCGGAGACGTTCAGCTTGTCCTCGTCGATCTTCAGCTCGCGGGCGGAGCCGAGTACCTGCACCGCGAACGCCTCGTTGATCTCGACCAGGTCGATGTCGTCGATGGCTTTGCCCGCCAGCGCCAGTGCGCGCTTGCACGCCTCGATCGGGCCGAGACCCATGATCTCCGGCGACAGGCCGGAGACACCGGTGGACACGATACGGGCCAGCGGGGTCAGGCCCAGCTCCGCGGCTTTGGTGTCGCTCATGACGACCAGCGCGGCAGCACCATCGTTGAGCGGGCAGCAGTTGCCGGCGGTGATGGTGCCGTCCGGGCGGAACACCGGCTTCAGCCCGGAGACCGCCTCGTAGGTGACACCGGCGCGCGGACCGTCGTCCGTGTTGACCACGGTGCCGTCCGGCAGCGTCACGGGGGTGATCTCGCGCTCGAAGAAGCCGTTTTTGATAGCTTCCTCGGCCCGGTTCTGCGAGCGGACGCCCCAGCGGTCCTGCTCCTCGCGGGTGATGCCGGTGGAGGTCGCGACGTTCTCGGCGGTCTGGCCCATCGCGATGTAGGCGTCGGGGGCAAGGCCGTCCTCGCGCGGGTCATGCCAGATCCCCGCGCCGCCCTCGGCGGTCTTCGCCGTGCGCGCCTGCGCCGCTTCGAACACCGGGTTCTGCGTGTTCGGCCAGCTGTCGGCGGAGCCGTTCACGTAGCGGGACACCGTCTCCACGCCGGCGGAGACGAACACATCACCCTCACCTGCCTTGATCGCGTGGAGCGCCATCCGAGTGGACTGCAGCGACGAGGCACAGTAGCGGTGCACAGTGGTGCCGGGCACGAAGTCGTAGCCGAGCTGCACCGCGACGATGCGGGCGATGTTGAAGCCCTGCTCGCCGCCGGGAGAACCGCAGCCCAGGATCAGGTCGTCGATCTGGGCGGGGTCCAGGGCGGGCACCTTGTCGAGCGCTGCCCGCACGATCTGCGTGGTCAGATCATCGGGCCGCAGGTCGACCAGCGAGCCTTTGCGGGCCCGGCCGATCGGGGAGCGTGCGGTCGAAACGATGACGGCCTCAGGCATGAGGACTCCTTTGTCGAACGGTCTGATGCGAACCGTGTCGTTACTCGCGGGTTCGTATCGAATCTACGTCTCGTCGCGGTGTGCGGGAAGCGGGCCTTCTCCCGCAGCGCGTGGCCGGTGCGCGACTTCGGCGCGGGTCAGCCCGGTACGACGAACTGGCCGCGTGCCGGGATGTTGGCGGTGTCGGTGGAGACGGTGACCTCGACGAGGCCGGGGCCGGTGTCCTGGAACAGCGCGTACTGGATGCTGCCGTAGATGCCGGTGACCACGATGTTGTCGTAGCTGCCCGTCACGCCGGTGGTGGTGTTGCGCCAGGCGACGGTCGTGCGAACCTCGCACAGCGGGGCGAGCGGGTAGACGCCCGGTCCGAGACCGGAGACGGGTAGCGCGCGCACGTTGAGGATGGCGCGGCCCGGCCATTCGGAGCTGGTATCGGCCCAGGTGCGGATACTCGTCCAGCACAGACCACCGCGCGCGAGCGTGGGCACCTGCGGGAATTCGACGCTCGTCGCGTCCGCCTGCGCGCCGGACCCGGCCACCAGGGCCACCGCCGATCCGGCCAGAATGGTGGCGGCGCGGGCGATGTTCGGCTGCCTCATGGCTGCGATCTTAAAGGTGGGGGTGCCGATTTATCGGTAGCCGCGACCAGTCGCGTGCGGCGTGCGCGAACGCACAGTTGGTGCGTCTGCAACTATGGGGGCATGCGCATCGCGGATCATGTCGTGGACCTCATCGGTAATACGCCGTTGGTCCGGTTGAACTCGGTGGTGGGATCGAACGCGGGCCTGGTAGCGGCCAAGATCGAATACCTCAACCCCGGCGGCAGTTCCAAGGACCGGATCGCGGTGAAGATGATCGACGCCGCCGAGAAGTCCGGGGAGCTACGCCCCGGCGGCACCATTGTCGAACCCACCTCCGGTAACACGGGCGTCGGCCTGGCGCTCGTCGCGCAGCAGCGTGGCTACAACTGCGTATTCGTCTGCCCGGACAAGGTCAGTGAGGACAAGCGCAATGTGCTGCGTGCTTACGGCGCCGAGGTCGTGGTGTGCCCGACCGCCGTGCCGCCGGACCATCCGGACAGCTACTACAGCGTTTCCGACCGCTTGGTCCGCGAGATTGCCGGTGCGTGGAAGCCGGACCAGTACTCCAACCCGGGCGGCCCGGACAGCCATTATGAGACCACCGGCCCGGAGATCTGGCGGGACACCGACGGTAAGGTGACCCACTTCGTCGCGGGTGTCGGCACCGGCGGCACCATCACCGGCGCCGGTCGCTACCTCAAGGAGGTTTCCGGCGGGAAGGTGAAGATCATCGGCGCCGATCCGGAGGGATCGGTGTACTCCGGCGGCACCGGACGGCCCTATCTGGTCGAGGGCGTCGGCGAGGACTTCTGGCCGTCCGCCTACGACCCCGCCGTGCCGGACGAGATCATCGCGGTGTCCGACGCCGACTCCTTCGACATGACCCGGCGGCTGGCCCGCGAAGAGGGGCTGCTGGTCGGCGGCTCGTGCGGTATGGCGGTGGTGGCCGCCATCGAGGTGGCGCGGCGCGACCCGGGCGCCGTAGTCGTTGTGCTGTTGCCCGACGGCGGACGCGGTTACCTGTCGAAGATCTTCAACGACCGGTGGATGAGCTCCTACGGCTTCCTCCGTGAGCGCATGGACGGCGTCGCCGAGCCGCTGGTCGGCGACGTGCTGCGCGGAAAGTCGGGCGAGCTGCCCGACCTGGTGCACACCCATCCTTCGGAAACGCTGCGCGACGCGATCGAGATCCTGCGCGAGTACGGGGTGTCGCAGATGCCCGTCGTCGGCGCCGAGCCGCCGGTGATGGCGGGCGAGGTCGCGGGCAGCGTGACCGAGCGCGATCTGCTGTCGGCGGTATTCGAAGGCCGTGCACATCTCACGGACTCGGTGGCCCAGCACATGAGCCCGTCGTTTCCGCTGATCGGTTCCGGCGAACCGCTCTCGGCCGCGACGAAGGCACTGTCGGACACCGACGCACTGATGGTGGTCGAGGACGGCAAGCCCGTAGGCGTCATCACCCGCCACGATCTGCTCGGATTCCTCAGCACCGGAACCATCGGAAAGTAACCGGCGCCCGATCAGCCGATCGCTTCAGCCATCGGGCGCTCGCCGCGCGGCGCGAGTGGGCCGGCCAGTTGCGGGGCGGGAAGATTCCGCCCCATCGGGGCCGCTCCTGAAAGCATGGCGGCCCGCAGTAAAGGGCGCGCGCGGCGTATCCCCGAGCGGCAGCTGGCGCGTACGTGTGCCGCGGCCATGCGGTCGACCGCGGCGCGAAGAATTTTGTCTCGGTTACGTCGAATCCGATGGTGGGCAATTTAGCCGCAAATGTCAGATTCGAGTCCAGACGTAGGGGTATAGCGGGGCTTGACGTAGCCGTGGCAAATTGCCGTGGCGTCATCGGAGAGCGAAGGGATGGGCATGCACACCTCTAGTTTGGCTATCGATTTCCAGCAGGGGTTCTCCGATGCGTGGAGTTCCGTCGCCACGTTCGTCCCCAAGCTGGTCGGTTTTCTCGTCATCCTGCTCATCGGCTGGATCGTCGCGAAGGTGGTGGCGACGATCGTCGACAAGGTGCTCGAGCGTGTCGGGTTCGACCGGCTCGTCGAACGCGGCGGGATCCAGCGGATGCTGTCGCGCAGTCGCTACGACGCCTCCGACCTGCTGGCGAAGCTGGCGTATTACGCGATCCTGCTGATCGCGCTGCAGCTCGGTTTCGGTGTTTTCGGGCCGAACCCGGTGAGCGATATGCTCAATGGCATCGTCGCCTGGCTGCCGAAGGCGGCGGTAGCGATCATCATCGTGGTGATCGCCGGCGCCATCGCCCACGCGGTCCGCGAGATGGTCGGCACCATGCTCGGCGGCCTGTCCTACGGCCCGATGGTCGGCCGGATCGCCGGCGTGTTCGTGTGGGGCGTCGGCATCGTTGCCGCGCTGAACCAGATCGGGGTGGCCACGGCGGTCACCATGCCGATCCTGATCGCGGTGCTGGCCACCCTGGGCGGCATCCTGGTGGTCGGCGTCGGTGGCGGCATGATCCGCCCGATGCAGCAGCGCTGGGAGAACTGGCTCAGCGGCCTGGAACAGGAGATCCCCGCGGTGAAGGGCCAAGCCGAGGCCTACCAGCGCGGTCGTGAGGACGCCGCCCGCGAGCAGTTGCTGATCGACCAGCAGGCCGCTCGCGGTCAGGAGCAGCAATGGAGCCAAAGCTCGACAACACCGGCCGGCGGGTACACGCAGCCCGGCGAGTACCCGGGTTATCGCGACCCCGGCGACGTGCGCTGAAAGATTGAGACAAGTGCGGCCGCCGCAGGAATACCTGCGGCGGCCGCACTCCTGTACCGGGCTCCGGCAACCCGGAATACAGGTCTAGGCGGCGCCTCAGGCCGGTTGACGCATGGCGTGCAGGCATACCCCGGCTAGGCGCAGCTGGGCCCAGTCGGCCTCTGCCCAGCCGATGAGATCTCCTGGTGCGTGTCCGCGCATTGTCGGCACCCGGCTCGGGTCGTCGCTCTCGCGCTCGGTGGCACTCGTCTCGCGTACCTGATCGAGCAGTCCACGCGCATAACCCGCGAGGAGTACGGCCGCGGGAACTTTCGACGCTCCCGGCACACCGTGCCGGAGAATGTCGCGCACCGCCGCGGCGTGCTGGTCCAACGCCGCCGAAAGCGCGGGAATCGCCGCGGCCGCGGCGAGCGCGGGCACTCCGTGCGTCTCGTGTAGTCGGTGCAAAATCCGGTGCGCCGACACTTCGAGCAGCGCGGGGCCGATCAGAAACATCTTCGTATCCTAGCAATCATTCAATATTTATAGAACTGTGACTTTTGCCGCAGTCGTGATCACCGGAAATATCGCGCTCAGCAAATCCGCCTTGCGGAAAGGCTTGTCAGCGAAAAGCATTCGCGTCGGTGAGTGCCCGGCCGAGCACCAGCTGATGCACCTCCGCCGTGCCCTCATAGGTCAGCACCGACTCCAGGTTGTTCGCATGACGAAGCACCGGGTAGTCGAGCGTTATGCCGTTGGCGCCGAGAATGGTGCGACATTCACGGGCGATCGTGATGGCCTCACGCGTGCTGTTCAGTTTCCCCGCGCTCACCTGCTCCGGGGTGACCTCGCCACGGTCCTTCATACGCCCGATATGCAGTGCCAGCAGCTGGCCTTTGCCGAACTCCAGCGCCATGTCGGCCAGCTTCGCCTGGGTCAGCTGGTAGGCGGCCAGTGGCTTGTCGAACACTTCGCGCGTCCTGGCGTACTCGATGGTCGCCGCGAGGCAGTCGCGGGCCGCGCCGAGCGCACCGAAGACGATGCCGAAACGCGCTTCGCTCAGGCAGGCGAGCGGCGAGGCGAGCCCGCGCGATCGCGGAAGCACCGCGTCCGCGGGCAGGCGGACATCGTCGAAGTCCAGCTCCGCGGTGACCGACGCGCGCAGGGACAGCTTGCGATGCATCTCCCGCGCGGTGAAGCCAGACGCACCGGCCGGAACAAGGAACCCACGGATCACCTGTTTGCCCTCGTCCTCGGTCTGTGCCCAGACCACCGCGACATCGGCCACCGAGCCGTTGGTGATCCACATCTTCGAACCGTTCAGCACCCAGTCGGCGCCGTCGCGCTTCGCCCTGGTCCGCATGCCGCCGGGGTTGGAGCCGAAGTCCGGTTCGGTGAGCCCGAAACAGCCGAGCGCACGGCCCGAGGCGAGCTCCGGCAGCCACCGCTGTTTCTGTTCCTCGGAGCCGGACTTGTGGATCGCGGTCATCGCCAGCGAACCCTGCACCGAAACCATGCTGCGCACGCCCGAGTCGACCGCTTCCAGTTCCTGGCAGGCCAGGCCATAGGTGGTCGCCGACATCCCGGCGCAGCCGTAGCCCTCCAGATGCATGCCGAGCAGCCCGAGCTTGCCGAGCTCCGGTGCGATCTCCCTGGCCGGAAATGTGCCTGCCTCGAACCAGTCCGCGATGTGCGGTCGCAGCCGATGGGCCGCGAATGCGGCGACGGTGTCGCGGATCTCACGCTCGTCCTCGGACAGCAAAGCATCGATCGCGAACAGTTCGTCGACAGTCACCATGGCCTCAGCCTATTGGCATCGGCCGCGCTGAGACCGGTGTCACTCCACGCGCCGTCACATTGTTCGGCGGCTTCTCGTCCTAGCTGGGTATGGCCGACGGCCGCGAAGTATTGGAGGACGAAGACGACACAGCTGAAGCGGAACCCGAGTCGTGCGCGCCGATGGTTGCGACGCGTGATCGTGGCAGGTGCCGCGATGCTCATGTTGGTGTTGTCGACGGCGACCGGGATCGCTTACGTCTGGCAACCGCCGGAAGACCGCGACTACCAGTCCCGGTATCTGACCACTGTGGAGTCCCGGTACGCGGACACCGATCTGGCGCGATTCCACTACACGAAAACCGGCACCGGACCCGCGGTCGTGCTTGTCGCGGGCGGCGGTCAGTGGCTCTACTCCTACCGCGACACGATTCCAGTGCTGGCGCAACATTTCACCGTCTACGCCGTTGACCTGCCGGGACAGGGCTACACCACACTGAAACAGCGCGACTTCCGTTACGACCTCGACGCGATGTCCGGCGCGCTCGGCACCTTCCTCGACGCGATGGCGTTGCCGAAGGCGTCGCTCGTCGGACACTCCTGGGGCGGCGCTACCTCGCTGTACTTCGCTGAGCGGCATCCGGAGCGGGTGACCCGCCTTGCGCTGCTCGCGTCGCCGGGTCTTGATGTGCCGTCGAGCTGGGACTGGCGTCCACTGGAGGTTCCGGTGCTCGGCGAGCTGATCGGAAAACTGATGACCAAGTCGAACAGCGAAGCGACGCAACGCAAATCGTTCGTACACCAGGACCGGGTCACCCCGGAACTGATCGACGAGAACTGGGCGCAGATGAGCAGGCCGGACAACCGCGAGGCGCTGTGGTCGCAGCAGCGCAACTTCGATTACGCGCTGACCGAACGGCTGCTCGGCGAGGTGGGCGCACCGACCCTGGTGGTCTGGGGCGGTGCGGACCGCTTCGATGAGCCGTGGCAGGCTGCCGAGCTGGCCCGCCGGATACCGCGCGCGACATCTCAGGTGTTCGAGGGCTGCGGACACTCGGTGCACGAGGACTGCGCAGACCAGGTCAACCCCGCCTTGCTGTCATTCCTGACCGTCTGACCCACGGATTGTTCGGGCGGCTCGCCACTATCACGGCCCACCGGCGAGCTGCCCGAAAATCGACCCAATTAGGCTGAGCACATGAGTGAGCTGGGATTCTCTACCAGGGCCGTGCACGCCGGATTCGATCCCGATCCCCAGACCGGCGCGGTCAACGTGCCCATCTACGCGAGTTCGACGTTCGCCCAGGACGGCGTGGGTGGGCTGCGCGGCGGTTTCGAGTACGGCCGCACCGGCAACCCGACGCGGACGGCACTGGAGGCGAACCTCGCCGCGCTCGAATCGGGCCGCTACGGACGAGCGTTCGCCTCGGGCATGGCCGCCACCGACTGTGCGCTGCGCGCCACGCTGCGTCCGGGCGACCACATCGTGATCCCCGACGACGCCTACGGCGGCACCTTCCGGCTGATCGACAAGGTATTCAGCCAGTGGGGTATCGAGCACTCGCCCGCGCACGTGTTCAACGTGGACGAGATGCGCGCCGCAATCCGGCCGAACACCAAACTGGTGTGGATCGAGACCCCGACCAACCCGCTGCTGAGCATCGGCGACATCACCGCACTGGCCGACGTGGCGCACGCCGCGGGCGCGAAGCTGGTGGTGGACAACACTTTCGCGACCCCGTATCTGCAACAGCCGCTACTGCTCGGCGCGGATATCGTGGTGCACTCCACCACCAAGTACCTGGGTGGCCACTCCGACGTGATCGGCGGCGCGCTGATCACCAACGATCCTGAACTCGACGCGGCTTTCGCGTTCCTGCAGAACGGCGCGGGCGCGGTCCCCGGCCCGTTCGACGCCTTCCTCACCCTGCGCGGCACCAAGACGCTCGCGGTGCGGATGGACCGGCACTGCGACAACGCCGAAACCCTCGCGGAATTTCTGTCCAGGCATCCCGCGATCTCCCAGGTGATCTACCCGGGGTTACCGGAGCACCCGGGCCATGGCATCGCCGACAAGCAGATGCGGCGGTTCGGCGGGATGATCTCGGTACGCCTGCACGGCGATGTCGAGGCAGCACGCAAGTTCTGCGCACGGACCGAGGTGTTCACCCTGGCCGAATCGCTGGGCGGCGTGGAATCGCTGATCGAGCACCCGGCCGCGATGACACACGCGTCCACCGAAGGGTCCCTGCTGGAGGTGCCGGCGGATCTGGTGCGGTTGTCGGTCGGTATCGAGGATGTCAGCGACCTGCTCTCGGACGTCGAGCAGGCATTGCGCTAGGTTCACGACATGATGAAGCGGCCGCACCCGGTGATCGGGCGCGGCCGCTCGGGTTCGCGGCGGAAGTATCGGCCGTGCGGAGCGCCACGGCCGCGCGTGTCAGCTGTGGTAGGGCTCGGCGCTGAGCAACGTGACTTTCATGATGTTGCCATTGGGCAGCGTGTATTCCCGGGTCTCGCCCACCTTGGCGTTGATCAGCGCGCCGCCGAGCGGGGAGCTCGGCGAATAGGTCTCCAGCTTGGAGTCGCTGAGACCCTCTTCACGGGTGGCGATCAGGAAGGTTTCGGTGTCGGACTCGTCACCGTCGTAGTAGACCTTGACCACCGAACCGGGGAGCGCGACGCCGGACTTGGTGGGCGCGACGCCGACCTTGGCGTTGTTCAGCAGCTCCTGCAGCTGGCGGATCCGCGCCTCCTGCTGGCCCTGCTCCTCGCGCGCGGCGTGGTAACCGCCGTTCTCCTTCAGGTCACCCTCTTCACGGCGTTCGTTGATCTCGGCGGCGATGACCGGACGATTGGCGATGAGCGCGTCGAGTTCGCCCTTGAGCCTGTCGTGCGACTCCGGGGTCAGCCAGGTCACTTGCGTCTCAGTCATCTCGATCACTCCCTAGTAGTTGTTCCCGGCAGGCCGGGATTCCCTGAGCACTGGTGCGTGCCCACCCGTAGGCGGGCACGCACCAGTCGACGGCAAGAGCAATCCTGGGAAGTTCATCGAACCCCTACAGGCCCAGGTTTCGGGCGAACTCGCAAGCCCGAACCGACAGCGCCGGCCGCCAATGCAGCAAACACGGCTCCGAGCCCCGGAACCGTGTATCACACCATTTTAGCATGAATCATAAACGTGCAGGTCGGGGTGAATTTCGAGGCCTGATGACGCGAAAAATCGGCGGATCATCCTGCCCGAAGATAGCGGGGGACCTGACCGCTACACGCGTAAATGCTGCCCGAAACGGGCCGAGCGGACGCGCGCACGATGGTGGTCAGCTCCACCGTACCGCTGGTCGAGGGTTCGACCAGCACCTCGCGGCGGCCGAGCTCGGAGCCGTCGCGTGCCATCGCGCGGACGAAACACACCACCGGCTGCGCGGGATCCTTGCGGGTGACCTTGAGCCGGATGGTCATGGTCGAGTCGTCGACGACGGTATACCCGAGTTGCTCGGCGTCGATGTCCTTCGGACCGTACTTCTGGTAGCCCAGGTAGGCGACGCCGAGCCCGGCCAGCACCACCAGCGCGCCCAGGACCAGCGGAATCCACCGGCGGCGCACCGGTGGTTTCGTGCCGTACCGGTCGGCGGGTCGTCGGCTCGGCGCGGGAGCCGCGGCCGTCGCGTCACCGCCGGTTTCCGGCGCGGGCTCGGTCATCTGTAGTCGCTCCCGGGGGGTAAGTCGGAACAAATGTCGATCGAATGGAACTATAGGGAACGAAGACTCGACACCCGCGACCGAGAGCGATGAGGTGAACAAAAACGTGAGTGGCCTTCGCCTCATGGCGGTGCATGCCCACCCTGACGACGAATCCAGCAAGGGTGCGGCGACGACCGCCCGCTACGCCGACGAAGGACACGACGTCCTCGTCGTCACGCTGACCGGCGGAGAACGGGGAAGCATCCTCAACCCGGCTATGGACACGCCGGGCGTCCTGGAGCGGATCAACGAGATCCGCCGTGAGGAGATGGCGGCCGCGGCTCACGCGCTCGGTGTGCGCCAGCACTGGCTCGGTTTCGTCGACTCGGGCCTGCCGGAGGGCGACCCGCTGCCGCCGGTGCCCGACGGCAGCTTCGCGCTGGTTCCACTGGAGGAGGCCACCGAGGCGTTGGTGCGGGTGGTGCGTGAGTTCAAGCCGCATGTGATGACGACCTACGACGAGACCGGCGGCTACCCGCATCCGGACCACATCCGCTGCCATGAGGTGTCGGTCGCCGCGTTCGAGGCCGCAGGCGATCCGGAGCGCTTCCCCGACGCGGGCGAGCCGTGGACGCCGCTGAAGCTGTACTACGACCACGGGTTCAGCATGCGGCGAATGGAGGTGTTCGCCGAAGAGTTCGACCGCGCCGGCGAGCCGTTCCCGCTGCAGGAGTGGCTGGATCGGATGCGCAAGTTCGCCGCGGAGCGCGGTGACGTACTTTCGCGGGTCACCACGCAGATCGAGTGCGCCAAGTACTTCCCACAGCGCGACGACGCCTTGCGCGCGCACGCGACGCAGATCGACCCGAACGGCGCATTCTTCGCCATTCCGATCGAGATGCAGCAGCGACTGTGGCCGACGGAGGAATTCGAGCTGGCCCAAACCCGGGTGCGCACCGCATTGCCCGAGACCGACCTGTTCGCGGGTATCGAGGACGAGCGGCTGTGACGCTGGTTCTGCTCGCCCAGACGCCTGGTACCCCGACCGGGCCCGAATTCGGCAAGGCATCGCCGCTCGGGCTGGTCATCATCCTTGTTTTGCTCGCGGGCACGTTCTTGCTGGTCCGATCGATGAACCGGCACATCAAAAGGCTGCCCGCGACCTTCGAGCCCGAGCACCCCGAACCGGACCAAGAGGCCGACGAGGGGACCGAGCATGGCATCACGCGCCGGCCGGGCGACGAATCGGACGACGCGGACTCCGAGGGACGCACCGAGTCGAGCTGACCTGCGCAACCGCTGCTGAACTGCTCTAGTGGGCCCCGGTGTCGCACGCGCAGCCCACTATTTCCGCGGTCGCCCCGAAGCACACCATTGGCAACCATTTCGGCGCAAAGTGGTGTTCGCAATGTCGCGCGCCGGTCGGTGTCCTGTGTTACCAATTCAGCGATACCGCTCGACCGAAGGAAGCTCATGGACAACGTGATCGGACAGATCGACCGCGCACTGGACGCGACCGGAGCGATCGTCGCCGCCGTGGGAGACGCGGGCTTGGCCGCGCCGACGCCGTGCCCGGATTGGGATGTGCAGACCGTCCTCAACCACACCGTGGGTGGCATGCATCTGTTCGCTGCCGCGCTGAGCGGCACGGATGCGGGCGCCGACCACGAATCCGACTGGCTGGGCGGCGATCCGCAGGGCGCGTTCGCCGCGGCGGCGGAGATAGATCGCGCCGCGTGGCATCGGCCGGACGCGCTGGACGCCACGGTGGGCATTTCGCTGGGCGAACTGCCAGGGCCCGCGGCGGCGCTGGTGCATCTCACCGAGGTTCTCGTCCACGGCGTCGATATCGCGGTGGCCATCGACCGGCCGGATCTGGCCGACGACGGGTTATGTGGCGAATTGCTCGCCACCATGCAGGCGATGGGCGGCATCGATTCTTTCCGCGCGCCTGGCATTTTCGGTCCGGAAGTCGTTGTCGCCGGGGATGAACCGGCGCACCGTCGACTCTTGGCCTATGTCGGGCGCGAGGTGTTGTCGCGGACTCCGTAGTCGGCACCGACGAATTCACAAAGAATACGAACAGCTGGGCGGGCCCGCGGCATCCCGGACGCCGCCTACAGCTTCGGACAAGGAAGTCGCCCGTTGCTCGCGCACCGGGCGCAGGTGGCACTGTTTCTGGCCGAATTCGCTTTTCGCAGCTTTATTTTCGATCTGGGCGGCGCACCGGGTGGCGCAGGATCGTCTTCGTCGTCGTGCCAGGGGATCTCCGTGGGTCGGACAGGTAGATCTCGTGGTGACGTCCGTTCATCGCCCATCCCTCGGCCGCCATGAGCGCATCCATCCGCGCCAGCGTCTGCGGCTCGGTCGCATACGGGCCGACATGCAGCGCCTGGATCGCCTCGCCCTCGGTGATCCGCTCGAAGGACGCCCCGGTCACCATCTCGGCGGTAACCACCTCCGGCACGCGGATCATCAGCTTCCACTGCCACTGCTCGCGCGGCACCGACAGCGGCGGCGCATCCGAGTCGACCCACCACAGGCCCTCCAGTTTCGGCACGACGAAGTCGCGTCCCGCGGCCTTCGCGGCCTTCTTGGCCCCGTATGCAGCACGGTAGAGCATTTCCAGTGCGGCGGTGTACACCGGTCCGCCGGGCGACCCCGACCCGTCGACCGTCACGTAGTCGTACGCCGCGAACGTCCGTAGCACCGGCTCCG
The DNA here is from genome assembly GCF_040639505.1 of Nocardia sp. NPDC023852. NCBI lineage: Bacteria > Bacillati > Actinomycetota > Actinomycetes > Mycobacteriales > Nocardiaceae > Nocardia > Nocardia sp. NPDC023852. The sequence continues at coordinate 200,470 of NZ_JBFAAB010000006.1, read as the reverse complement.
TGCCCGCGCCGTAGTAGTGGTGGTCCTCTCGTACCAGATCAATTTTCATTACCCGACTGTCTTCCCTCCCGCCACAGGAGAGTCAAGTGAGACATGCGCTGAGCCCGTTGTGTCCCGCTCGGCTCGGCCGTGCGGGCACCGGCCCGCGGCGAACCGGACGCGTCGCCGTTCGGCGAGTTGCTGGTGGACGCCTACGAGTCCGCGCGAGTACCTAGCTGGTCGCCCAGATCGCTGGAAAAGTCGACAGCCGCGATACATGATCCGATTCACCCGGGTCCGATGCCGAGGAAGTCCGAGCGCGTCCGGTCCGGCATCTCCGAACTGCCTGGCCGAGAGGCCGTACGGTAGAGCTATGAACCGGCTCGGGAACGCGACGTCTCCGTATCTGCGCCAACATGCGGACAATCCGGTGCACTGGCGGGAATGGGATGCCGCCGCGCTGGACGAGGCGCGGGAACGGGATGTGCCGATCCTGCTTTCCGTCGGGTACGCCTCCTGCCACTGGTGTCACGTGATGGCGCACGAGTCGTTCGAGGACGCGGCGACCGCCGATCAGATGAACGAGAACTTCGTCTGCGTGAAGGTCGACCGGGAGGAGCGGCCCGATCTCGACGCGGTCTACATGAACGCCACCGTCGCGATGACCGGGCAGGGTGGCTGGCCGATGACTTGCTTCCTCACACCCGGCGGCGAACCGTTCTACTGCGGCACCTACTACCCGAAGTTCCCGCGTGGCGGGATGCCGTCGTTCACCCAGCTGCTCACCGCGATCACCGACACCTGGCACACCCGCCGCGACGAGGTGCGCCAAGCGTCCACGCAGGCGGTCGAGGCTCTGCGCGCGCAGACCGCGGTGCTGCCCGACGCGGATCTGACGATCACGGCCGAGCTACTCGATCACGCCGTCGCCGCCGTGCTGCGCGACGAGGACGACAAGCACGGCGGGTTGGGCGGTGCGCCGAAGTTCCCGCCGTCGGCGCTGCTGGAGGGGCTTCTTCGGCACTGGGAGCGGACCGGCAGCACGGCGGTGTTCGACATGGTCTCCCGCACGGCAGAGGCAATGGCGCGCGGCGGGATCTACGACCAGTTGCGCGGTGGTTTCGCCCGGTACTCGGTCGACGCCGCGTGGGTGGTGCCGCACTTCGAGAAGATGCTCTACGACAACGCCCAGTTGCTGCGTGCTTACGCCCATCTGGCGCGGCGCAGTACGTCGGTGCTGCCGGAATCGTTGTCGCACCGGGTGGCCAGGGAGACTGTGCGATTCATCGTCGAAGACCTGGGTACCGAACAGGGTGGCTTCGCCTCAGCCCTGGATGCCGACACTCATCTGGAGCCGGGCGGCCCAGGCGTCGAAGGTGCGACCTACGTCTGGACGCCCGCCGAGCTGACCGGCGCGCTCGGTCCGATCGAGGGGGCGTGGGCCGCCGAATTCTTCGGCGTCACCACCGCGGGAAATTTCGAACAGGGCACGTCGGTGCTGACCAGGTACTCCGAGCCGGTCACCGAGAAGGACGACGCTCGCCTGGAGCGCATCGGGGCGGCGCTGCGCGCGGCCCGTGCCCGCCGTCCCCAACCGGAGCGCGACGACAAGGTGGTGACCGCGTGGAACGGGATGGCCGTCACCGCGCTTGCCGAGGCCGGGTCGGCGCTGGGCGAGCCGGACTGGATCGCCGCCGCCGTGCGCTGTGCGCGCTTCCTGCTGGCCGAGCACGTTGTGGGCGAACGCCTGCGCCGCGCCTCGCTCGGCGGTGTGGTCGGCTCCGCGCCCGGCATCCTGGAGGACTACGCGTGGTTGGTCACCGGTCTGCTCGCTCTGCACCAAGCCACCGGCGAGCTCGGCTGGCTCGAGGACGCACAACGATTGCTGGACAAGGCGATCGAGCATTTCGCCGACCCGGAGGCGCCGGGCAGCTGGTTCGACACGGCTGACGACGCCGAGACACTCGTCGCCCGGCCACGCGACCCGATCGACGGCGCCACCCCCGCCGGCGCCTCTTCGCTCGCCGAAGCCCTGCTGACCGCCGCGGCCGCGAGCGACCCGGAGCGCGCCGTCCGCTACCGCGACCTCGCCGACCGCACACTCGACCGCGGGGCTATCGTCCTTGCGCGCGCGCCACGGTCAGCGGGTCAGTGGCTCGCCGTCGCCGAGGCGGCCTTGCGCGGGCCCTTGCAGGTCGCCATCGCCACAGCCGAATCCCTCGGTCGTCCCACCGAACTGCTCACAGCAGCCCGTGTCGCGGCGCCCGGCGGCTCCGTGGTCCTCGCCGCCGCCCCGAACGCGGTCCCACTCCTGGCCCACCGCCCATTGATCCGCGACACCGACGCCGCCTACATATGCCGCGGCTCGGTCTGCGATCAGCCGATCTCCACCCCGGAGGAACTTCGCTCGGCGCTGCAGCGGATCTGAGGACCTCTCGGTGCGCATGCGCACAGGTCAGCGCAGGACCACGAGCCAAACCGCCGCGTAATGGGTGAGCGCGGCGAGCACCGTGGCCGCGTGGAAGAACTCGTGGTGTCCGAACACGGTCGGCCAGGGGTTCGGCCACTTGGTGGCGTAGAGGATCGCGCCTCCGCTGTAGATCAACCCTCCGATCAGCAGCAGGATCAGCGGCGCGATGCCGATCTCGTTGTTGAGTTGGCCGGCGACCGGGACGATGGCCCAGCCGAGCAGCAGGTACAGCGGAACGCCGACCCAGCGGGGCGCGGTCGGCCACAGCAGTTTCAGCGCCACTCCGGCCAGCGCTCCGGACCAGACCACGATCAGCAGCGTCTGCCCCGTGCCGCCAGGGAGGCCGAGCAGGGCGAACGGTGTGTAGCTGCCCGCGATGAACAGGAAGATCATCGAATGGTCCGCCCGCTTCATCCGGATGCGGGCGCGCGTGCTCGGCCAGGTCACCCGGTGGTAGACCGCGCTGATGCCGAACAGCGCGCATACGGTAACGCCGTAGACCAGAGTCGACCATCCTGCGGTCGCCGAGACCGTGGCCGCCTCGGTGACCAGCACGATGGCCGCGATGGCGGCGATGCCGACCGCCCAGGTGTGGATCCAGCCACGCATGCGTGGTTTGCCGAGTACCGCAGCGAGTGTTTCGCCCGCCGAGGCAGGTGCTGCGACAAGTGCCGCGTCGGGGGCGCCGACCGGTTCGGACACGAGTTACCTCCTAGATAAACCCGCCAGTAACCTACGCGACCGTAAGTTTGAGTTATTCGCTACTGTACCGGGGGCGCGCGGTCGGTGCCGAGATCGCCTCGGTGAGGCGTAGGGTTGCCCGGGTGGAACTTCCGAGTCAGGTGCGGGGTCTGCCGTATCGCGTCTACGAGGCCCGGCTGTCCAAGCAGCTGGCAGGCAAGCAGCATCCCCGGCACGTCGCGGTGATGTGTGACGGCAATCGCCGGTGGGCCCGGGAGAACGGTTTCACCGATGTCAGTCACGGTCATCGGGTCGGCGCGCTGAAGATCGCGGAGCTGGTCGGCTGGTGCGAAGCCGAGGGCATCGAGATGGTGACCGTCTACCTGCTCTCCACCGAAAATCTGCAGCGTGATCCGGACGAGCTGGAGACGCTGTTCGAGGTGATCACCGACGTGGTCGAGGAGTTGTCGGCGCCGGAGCAGAACTGGAGCGTCCGCATCGTCGGCTCGCTGGACGGCTTTCCCGAGCTGATCGCGAAGCGGTTGCGGACCGCGGCCGAGCGCACCGAGGAGCGTGGTGGCGTACACGTCAACGTCGCGGTCGGCTACGGGGGCAGGCAGGAGATCGCCGACGCGGTGCGGTCGCTGGTCCGCCAGGAGATCGCGGCGGGGGAAACCGGCGAGGATCTGGTTCAGTCGATCACTGTGAACGCCATCGGCCAGCATCTTTACACCTCCGGCCAGCCGGACCCCGACCTGGTCATCCGCACCTCCGGCGAGCAGCGGCTGTCCGGTTTCCTGCTGTGGCAGAGCGCCTACTCGGAAATATGGTTCACCGAGGCGTACTGGCCGGAGTTCCGGCGGGTGGATTTTTTGCGAGCGCTGCGCGAATACGCCGCGCGCCATCGCCGCTTCGGGGTCTGATCCGATCTCGGTGCCGTGAATCCGGCTCCGATTCCGCCCTTCTCGCGTACCGTGCGGTCTCATGGGCGAGCGAACCATCGACGCGGCCGCCGGCGCGGGCGTGCCGGAGCCGAGCGTCAGCGAGGCGCAGGGATGAGCGTGTACGACACTCGGCCTGGCGGGCCGCCCGAGTCCTCGCACCGGGGGCCGGGCGGGGCCGACATCAGCTATGAGGAGTTCGGCAGGCGTTTCCTGGAGTACGCGGCCTCCGCGGAGCGTATCGCCGGAGCATTCGGCCAGTTGACCGGCACCGCCTTCGATTTCGGACCGATCGGGATGGGGCCGGGACGACTGGCCAAGGTGTCCGCGCAGGTTCAGCTCGGTGAGCCACGGGTGCGCCGCCACGTCGAGGAGGCCATCTCGTTCGAGTTGGTCATCCCGCTGAATGTCGACCTGCTCCTCGATCTGGCCGTCGACCGGCATCGCTTCCATGTCGAGGGGGCCATCCACCTGCATCTGACGGTGCGCACCGCCGCACCGTTGCGCGTGCTGATCGACATCGCCGAGCCGCGTCCCGGAGACGTGCACGTCAACGTCGCCAGCGCGACCAGGCGTGGACAGTTGCTGCGCATCCTCGCGAGCGTGGACCACGAGATCAGGCGGTTCGTCGCCCGCTATATCTCCACCGAGATCCGCAGACCGCACATCGCCGCGGCTCGCGATATCGATGTCGCACGACGCCTCGACGAGGCGTGGAAATTGTAAGAGGAATCACAATTTGCGCAGGCGCAGCCGATTGATGCTGTGGTCGGCGTCCTTGCGCAACACCAAGGTGGCGCGTGGTCGGCTGGGCAGAATATTCTCCACCAGATTCGGGCGGTTGGTGTTGTTCCAGATCTCCTGCGCGGCCGAGGTCGCCTGCTCGTCGGTGAATCCGGAGTAGTGGTGGAAATGCGCGTTCGGGTCGGCGAACGCGGTGTTGCGCAATGTGAGAAACCGTTGCACGTACCACTTCTCGATGTCCTCGATGCGCGCGTCGACATAGATCGAGAAGTCGAACAGATCCGAGACCATCAGCCGCGGACCGGTCTGCAGCACGTTCAGGCCCTCCACGATCAGAATGTCGGGCTGACGTACGCAGTGCAGCTTCTCCGGCACGATGTCATAGGAGATGTGTGAATACACCGGCGCGCACACTTCCGCCGCGCCGGATTTCACCTCTGTGACGAATCGCAGCAGCTTGCGGCGGTCGTAGCTCTCCGGAAAACCCTTGCGGTGCATGATGCCGCGGCGGGTGAGTTCCGCGGTGGGATAGAGAAATCCGTCGGTGGTGACCAGGTCGACGCGCGGGTGATGATCCCAGCGGGCCAGCAGTGCCTGCAGCACGCGGGCGGTGGTCGACTTGCCGACCGCGACGCTGCCCGCGACGCCGATGACGAACGGGACCTGCTCGTCCGGATGGGTTTCGCCGAGAAAGGTCGCGGTGGCGGCGAACAGGCGCTGGCGCGCGGCCACTTGCAGGTGAATGAGACGAGCGAGCGGGAGATAGACCTCGGCGACTTCCTCGAGATCGATCTGTTCCCCGAGACCGCGCAGGCCGATCAGTTCTTCTTCGGTGAGCACAAGGGGAGTCGATTTACGCAGGGTTCGCCACTGTTTCCGGTCGAATTCCACGTATGGACTCGGCTCGCTCATCCGTGCCATTTACCCGACGCTCCACTTCGGCAAACACGCAGACTTACCGTGCGGGTCTGGTGAGATTCGGTCTTGCTGTCGCCGCATAGCCGAATTCTGCTCCGTGTCACCATCGTGGGATAAGTGGGGTGCCACTAGCCCTTGGTAACCGGGTCGATGGCACAGGGGTGAGCGGCTAATGTCGGCTGCCATGGAAGCGCATCCGCTCGTGTCCGAATACCTGCGGCTCGGCCTCGCCTTCGACCAGCTCGAGGAAGGGTTCGTCGACGCCTATACCGGTGATCCCGCGCTGCGGCGGGAGGTAGCGAACGCACCGGCATCGCCGCCGCGAACGCTGGCCCACCGCGCCGCCGAATTACGAGCTGAAGTGCCCGAAGCCGGGCTGCCGCCGGAACGCGCCGAATTCCTCGACGTGCATCTGCGCGCGTTGGAATGTTCCGGTCGTAAGTTCGCCGGAGACGAGATCGGATTCGTCGACGAGGTGCGGGCGTATTTCGACGTCGACATCGCACCCGGCGACGTGGATGACTACCGCGAGGCGCACCGGCAGATGGATGAGGTGCTCGCGGGGGAGGGGCCGCTGGCCGAGCGAGTAGCCGCGCACCGCAAGGCCGACGAGATCCCGCCCGAGCGCCTGTCCGCCTGCGTCGAGGCGTTCTCCGGCGCGTTGCGCGAATTGGTCCGCGCCAGGTTTCCGCTGCCCGACCACGAGCACGTCAGCTACGAGGTGGTCGGGGACAAGCCCTGGTCCGGGTTCAACTACTACCTGGGCAACTATCACTCCCGGGTCGCGATCAACTCCGACCTCAAACAACACATGGCGCACCTGCCGCACCTGATCGCCCACGAGTCGTACCCAGGACACCACACCGAGCACTGCCGCAAAGAGGCAGGGCTGGTCGCGGACGGGCAGGCCGAGCAGACGCTGTTCCTGGTGAACACGCCACAGTGCCTGATGGCCGAAGGTCTCGCCGATCTGGCGCTGCGCTCCATCGTCGGCCCTGGTTGGGGCGTATGGGCGCAGGAGATCTACGCCGACCTCGGCCTGCGCTTCGACGGCGAACGGGCCGAACGGCTCTCGAACGCTTCGGCCAAGCTGCTCGGTGTGCGACAGGACGCCGCGCTGCTGCTGCACGACCGGCGTCGCACCCACGACGAGGTGGCGGAGTTCTTGCAGACCTGGAGCCTGGTGACGCCGGATCGAGCGCGGCAGTCGCTTCGGTTCCTGTCCTCGCCGCTGTGGCGGGCCTACATCTCCACCTACGTGGAGGGTTATCGGCTGCTGGGCGGATGGCTCGATCGCGCGGTCGACGCCGACGATCGGGCCGACCGGTTCCGCAGACTCCTCGACGAACCGCTCACGCCCGGCGCTGTGCGCGCCTTGTGACCGGCGCGGGCGGCTTCGCGCGGACCGTCGAGGTGGCCCCGGCGGTGTCACGCCGGTGGGCGCGCTACATGATGACCGCGCACCCCTGTCCACCGGCGGAGATGGTGCACAGTAGTTGCGAAAGGCTGCGCAGCAGCGCCTCGACCGGGGAGTTGGGTACCGAAATCATGGTGACCATGTCTGTTCCTTCGCAAGGTGATCGCAAGTAGATGTCACCTAGGAAACCGGTTGGGCCACACCTTCTCGTTACGGCTCGTCGTGCCCCGTAAACCTGGGGCCCGAATACTCGGGGGTGCCCCGAGTGTCAGCGGTTTGCGCGGAAGATGACGCAAGTGGTCGTGGCGTGCGCGACCAGCCGCCCCTGTTCGTCGACCACACGCCCCTCGGCGGTCGCGGTGGTGCGGCCGACATGGATCGTGGTGCCGGTGGCGACGAGCCGCTGTCCGCCGGTGGGGACAGAGCGGATGTAGTTGACTTTCAGTTCGAGCGTCGTGTATCCGGCGCCCGCCTCCAGTGTGGTGTGCACCGCGCACCCCATCACGGAATCGAGCAGGGTGGCGCAGATGCCGCCGTGCGTGGTGCCGAGCGGGTTGGCGAAATCGGGCCGGGTCCGCAGCGCGAAGACCACCCTGCCCTGCTCGAGCTCTTCGACCTCCATCCCGAGCAGGTCACCGATGAACGGTGGGCGGCTCGGCATCGTCATCGCGGTCCGCAGCAGCTCCAGCCCGGACAGCTGAGCCGGGTCGATCGTGGCTTCGGACATGAATGCCATCCTTTCGATGAACCGATCGGTCCACATCTGTCATGATTGGAGCATGAACCGATCGGTTCACGCAACCGTGCGGCAAGGAGGAGTAATGAGCGACGGAGGCGGGCGAACTATCGACACAGCCGCCGGGCCGCGCACCAGGCTGATCGAGAGCGCCATCGAGTTGGTGCGCGAGCAGGGCGTGCACGCAGCGGGTCTTTCCGCTCTGCTCGATCGGAGCAAGGCCTCGCGCAACTCGCTCTACCAGCACTTCCCCTCTGGCAAGAGCGAGCTGGTCGAGACCGCGACCCAGGTCGCGGGTGCCCGGATCAACGACGTGATCGACAAGATCACGGCTGCCCCGCCGGAATTCTGGTTCGGTGCGCTCATCGGTTGGTGGGTCTCCGCGTTGGAGAAGACCGGCTATCGCGCGGGGTGCCCGATCGTCGGGGCCGCTCTCGCCCAGGCAGAGCCCGGCGTGCAGGCCGCGGCGGGCGCGGTCTTCGAGGACTGGCATCAACGTTTCGGCGCCGCCCTCTCCGCGGCGGGCATGCCAGCCGCGGAGGCACACTCCTTCAGCAGCTTCGTGTTCAGTGCGCTGGAGGGCGCCATCGTGCAGGCGCGGGCGACGAAATCCACCCGTCCGCTCGAGGCCGCGCAAAAGCACCTCACAGTGCTGTTGGAGAACTACCTGCCCGCGGGTGAACGCGACGAAGCGCAGGGTTGAGTTCCGGATCACAGCCCGCGGCCTGTTCCGACGGCGGGATGAACCCCCTGGCCGGGAGCTGGCCTCCGGCCCATAGACTGAGCCCGTGACGCAGACGACCGCCTCTGTCAATTCCCAGTCCCTCGGTGAGCTCGATCCAGAACTCGCCGCCGCGATGGCAGGCGAGCTCGCCCGCGAACGCGACACCCTCGAGATGATCGCCTCCGAGAACTTCGTGCCGCGCGCGGTGCTGCAGGCGCAGGGCAGCGTGCTCACCAATAAGTATGCCGAAGGCTATCCGGGTCGGCGGTACTACGGCGGCTGCGAACACGTCGACGTCGTCGAGACGCTGGCGCGTAACCGCGCCAAGGAGTTGTTCGCCGCCGACTTCGCCAATGTGCAGCCGCATTCCGGCGCGCAGGCGAACGCCGCGGTGCTGATGGCGCTGATGGAGCCGGGTGACAAACTGCTCGGTCTCGACCTTGCGCACGGTGGTCACCTCACGCACGGCATGCGCCTGAACTTCTCCGGCAAGCTCTATGAGGTGCACTCCTACGGGGTGAGCAAGGAAGACCACCGCGTCGACATGGACGAGGTGCGCACCATCGCCCTCGGCGCGCGCCCGAAGGTGATCGTGGCGGGCTGGTCGGCCTACCCGCGTCACCAGGATTTCGCGGCGTTCCGCTCGATCGCCGACGAGGTCGGCGCCTACCTGTGGGTGGACATGGCGCACTTCGCCGGTCTGGTCGCGGCCGGGCTGCACCCCTCGCCGGTGCCCTACGCCGACGTGGTGTCCTCCACCGTGCACAAGACGCTCGGCGGGCCGCGCTCCGGTCTGATCCTAGCCAAGCAGGAGTACGCCAAGAAGTTGAACAGCTCGGTGTTCCCCGGTCAGCAGGGCGGGCCGCTCATGCACGCGATCGCCGCCAAGGCGGTCGCCTTCAAGATCGCCGCGACCGAGGAGTTCAAGAACCGCCAGGAGCGCACCCTCTCCGGTGCGAAGATCCTCGCCGAGCGCCTCACCGCCGCCGACGTCAAGGACAAGGGCATCAGCGTGCTCACCGGCGGCACCGACGTGCACCTTGTACTCGTCGACCTGCGTAACTCCGAGCTCGACGGCCAGCAGGGCGAAGATCTGCTGCACGAGATCGGAATCACGGTGAACCGCAACGCCGTTCCGTTCGACCCGCGTCCGCCGATGGTCACTTCCGGCCTGCGCATCGGCACCGCGGCCCTGGCCACCCGTGGGTTCGGCGACACCGAGTTCACCGAGGTCGCCGACATCATCGCGACCGCACTGGCGGGCGGTTCCGACGTGGACGCGTTGCGCGCCAGGGTGAGCAAGCTGGCCAATGACGTTCCCCTGTACAACGGCCTGGAGGACTGGCACCTCCTCGGCTGAACTGTCAGGCCCTGCCCCGGGTGGTCAAGGGCTGGATTCCCGGTCGCGTACTGGCCGGCGACCAATTCTCCGGTCGGTTGGTGGGGCAGCGTGCGCCCGCCGACCCGCCGGCGGGCTGAAGGTGTCGTTACTTGTGGTCGCGCAGGAAGGTGGGGATCTCGCTGCGGGTCGGGTAGTTCGGCAGGGGTGCCGGCTTGTCCTGAAGGAATGCGGTGACGATGGCGGCGGCTCGGTTGTTGTTGTCGTCGAGGCCGTTCCATATGTGGTGTCCAACACCGGGCATGTACTGCGTGCGCTGGATGGCGGGATCTTCGGCGAGGATGGTGGTCGCCCATTGACGGACCTGGGAGGAGCACTCGGCGATCATCAGCATCGCGGGGGTCCGGGAGTGCCTCAGTTGCGGGGCGATGGAGGGAGAGTCCTTGATCGTCTGCTGGATGAGGAGGCTAGCGGCGGGGCTGAAGGAGAAGTTTTCTTCCGTGTCCTCGACGGGGATGCGGTGCGCGTCGCGCGCGCAGTATGCGGACGCGGTGTCGCTGCCGAGATCGGCGGCGATGAACGCGTTGTCGCCCTCGGCCTGGCCGATCAGCCCGGTATCAGGGGTGAGGAGCCCGAGCCGCATGAGGCCGAATGCGACGGCGTATCGGGGGACGAGTGTCGAGCGCGGTCCGGTCATGGTCGGCGCGAGGTCGCGTGCGGATTCTCGGCCCTTGTGCCCTGTGATGTGCGCGGTGGGGCCGTCCATCGGGCCGGGCTCGGCGATGATCGCCCGGTGCAAGCGCGCCGCGACGCGCGGGTCGGTCAGGGCGCGCGTGAGCACGACCCCGCCTGAGGAGAATCCGAGGATGTCGACCCTGCCCTTGCCCAGGCGATCGACGAAGGCGGCGAGGTCGCGGACCGACCTGGAAATCGTGTACTGGCCCATGGGAAGCAGGTCGCTTCGTCCCCCGCCTGCCTGCTCGTAGGTGTAGACGTCATAGCCCTGTCGCGCCAGGAGCTGCAGGAACCGGTGGTCGAGAACCGAGATGCCACGAACTGGTCCGCCGTTGAGGTACACGAACGGAACGGGGTGTCGGGTGCCGGTGTTCGTGGGCGGATAGTGGTACACCGCGATCCGGCTGCCTGTGGTCAGATTCCAGTGCTGCGTGGCCACGAAAGGCAGGTCGGGCGGGTACTGCCGCGCCGTGGGCACGGTCGGGATGCACACCGACGCCGTCAATGCTGCCGCGACGACCACCGGTAGGAACGGCACGAGCCGCGCCGACCGGATACAGCGCCGACTCCGCCCCAGTGCGGCGGCAGTCGCGATTCCCAGGGTTGCCAACCACGAGGGGAGCCCCGAGCCTGCCCCGTCCGTGAGGACGATGAGCGCCAGGAAGAGGGCGACCGGCCCTGCGATGGCAGCCAGGGTTGGTACCAGGTGCCCGGCCAAGCGGGCAGGACGTATCACGGAAGTTGGCATGAGGGTCTCCGGAGTTTCAAAACGTTGTTTCAAAACGACGTTATCAAGAAGATAAGCTGTTCGTCGTGGGTAGGCCGAGGACAAACGACGAGACCGTCGAAGAGCGGCTTGTGGCGTGCGCAACCGAAATGCTCGCCACCCGTCCGCGGGAGTCGGTCACTCTTCGCGCCTTGGCCACTGCCGCCGGGACGTCAACGACGGCGGTGTACTCCTTGTTCGGCGGCAAGGGCGGGCTGATCGGCGAGGTGCGCGACAGAGCCGTCGCCTGCCTGTTCCAGGAAGTGTCGGCAGTGCCGACCTCCGCGGACCCCCTTGCCGACCTCTACGCACTGGCTGCCGCATACCGTCGATGGGGACGCGAGCACAGCCACCTCTACACGGTGCTTTTCGGCGGTGCGCAAACCTTTGACCCGTCGGGCGCAGTCGGCACCAATGACCCCATCCGGCCACTCCTCGCCACCATCGATCGCGCCTTGATGGAGTCCATCCTCGTCGGCGAAGCGACGTTCATCGCCCTCTCGCTCTGGGTGACCCTGCACGGGCTTGTGATGCTTGAACTGGCTGGAGCCCTCGACGCCGCCACGGCCGAGGCCGTATTCCGATCGACGATTCCCGCGACGCTGCGCGGCTGGACGACCCCCGCGGTGTTACGCAGCCTTCGGCCCGCCGACCCCGCCCCGTGACAGTGGTCGCGGCCGATCCGTTCAGGCAGTGACGAACGCCCACCAACTGCCCCGAATCCCTATTTCGTCGTCGTGGTCGCCGAAGCCGCGGTGGCCCTTCGGTCGATCCCTCGGCTCGGTCTCAGTCTCAGTCGATGTCCGTCGCGCCGACCAACGCCGGGTAGTCCCTGAGATCGATGTCATTGGCGGCATTGTCGCTGTACTTCAGCATCAACGTGAACAAGCGGGAACCGAAGAACCAGTTACGCAGCTTGATGCCGCGTGCGGTCTTCGGGGCGAGGAAGCGCCCCGCGTTGCTGTTGCCCGCGATCTTGGCATAGCGCTTCATGATCTCGTTGTAGCGGGCGAAGGCGACCGCGTGATCGTCATCGGCGAGTGCCAATTCACCCGCGACGACGTACGCGCCGACCACCGCGAGCCCGGTGCCGAAGCCGCCCAGCGTGTTTCCGTACGCGGAGTCGCCGACCAACGCGACGCGCCCCTTGGTGTAGCCGCCCTTCATCCGGACCTGGCTGATCGAATCCAGGTAGAAATCGTCGAAGTCGGCCACCTCGTCGAGCATCCGTGGCACCTCCCACGCGACGTCCGCGTAGACCTGCTCGATGATGCGCCGCTGCGCGGCGCTGTCGTCGCGGGAGTAGTCGAGCTCGGGCGCGGCGAACATGTACAGCTGCTGTGCCTTCGAGCCGCCGCTGATCGCGAGCTTGCCCGGAGCGTTGTGGCCGTAAGCGATCGCCCGTTCGCGTGGACCCGTCTCGTCCTGGCTCCATGGGGAGGCGCCCGCGACGCAGTAGTAGTAGCCCAGGTGCTTCACGAAGTCCTTCTCCGGGCCGAAAGCCAGCTTGCGCACCCGGGAGTGGATACCGTCGGCGCCGAAAACGAGGTCGAAGGTGCGCGCAGGCCCGTGTTCGAACTCGACGTGCACACCGTCGGCGGTCTCGGTGAGCGCGCTGATCGAGTCGCCGAACAGGTACTCGCAGTGCTCGGCGGTTCGCTTGTACATGATCTCGGCCAGGTCGCCGCGCAGGATCTCTACATCGCCGCCGGTGAAGTCGCCGGACATGACGGCGAGCTGCTTGCCGTTCTCGTCGACGAAGACGGTGTCGGTGGCGCCGGTCCTGCGCTCCTGGATCTCGTCCAGGATGCCCATCCGCTCCAGGACGGTGAAGTGGGTGCGGCCCTTGAAGTCGAGGGCCTGGCCACCGGGGCGCAGCGCCGGAGCGCGCTCGACGACGGTGACGGCGAAGCCGTAGCGGTGCAGCCAATAGGCCAGGGCGGGCCCAGCGATGCCGGCGCCGGAGACGAGGACGGTCGAGTTGCGCACGGTGACTCCCTTATGGATCAAATCAGTGTCCGGCAGATTCTGTTTCCGATGGACACAAATTAGCGTATGATAGACACAGTTTTCCGTCAAGGCGGTATCCGGAAGGATTCGGGCATGCCGACACCTACCGCAGTCGAACTGCTCTGGGGCACCCAGCAGCGCCCCAAGCGCGGGCCCAAGCCCGCGCTGTCACTGGAGGGGATCGTCGCCGAGGCGATCGTGCTCGCCGATGCCGAAGGGTTGGCCAATCTGTCCATGCAGCGGCTGGCGGAGCGTCTCGGCTTCACGAAGATGTCGCTGTACCGCTACGTACCGGGCAAGGCCGAGTTGGTCGCGCTGATGCTGGATACCGCGCTTGGCGGGCCGCCGGAGTTGCCCGCCGCCGACGATGTTTCGACCGAAGGGGCATGGCGTGGACAGCTGGGCCTGTGGTGCGAAACGCTCTACGAACGTTTCCACGCCCACCCGTGGTCGCTGGAGGTGTCCGTAGGGGTGCGGCCGTTCGGTCCGAACGAGATGTCTTGGATGGAGTCCGCGCTGGGCGCACTCGCGTCGACCGGTCTCACGAATGCCGAACGCCTGGACACCATTGTCCTGTTGACCGGGCACGCGCGCAGCCTGGTGCAGCAGGTCCGTGTGGTTGATGCGGAGGCGTTCGAGAAGCAGATCGCGGGACAGCTCGCCGACATGGTGGCCGCCGCGGCCCAGCGTTTCCCCGCGGCGGCGGCAGCGTTCGCCGAGGAAGGAGCGGTCGTGGGTGGTGAAGGCGCCCTGAAGTTCGGCATCGGACGCATCCTCGACGGGTTGGCCGTGCTCATCGCACGCCGCGCCGGAGCGCCGGGGCCTACGCTCGGATCATGACCGAAGAACTCGTGAAACAGGACTCGATCACCACGGTGCGGGAGTTCTTCGCTGCGCTGGAGATGAACGCATCCGGGGAGGCACTCGACCTGCTGCACCCGGACATCGTCTGGAAGAACACCTCACTGCCCGACGTGCGGGGTATCCGCCGGGTCGGCGGCATGTTGCGCGGGCTGAGCCGAGGGTGGATCGGGTTCGCCGTCGACATGCACCACATCGCCGCCGCCGGCGACATCGTGCTCACCGACCGCACCGATTACTTGCGCGTGGGCCCGGTGCGCACCGGGTTCTGGGTGACCGGCACGTTCGAGCTGCGCGACGGCCGAATCATCCTGTGGCACGACCATTTCAGCTGGGGTAATTTCCTGCGCGGCACCGTCGTCGGCCTCTGGCGCGCGGCACGTACCCGCGGCTGAGCGATCTCAGGAGTGCTGGATCAGGTACTCCAGGTAGAACGGCCGCAGCACCTCGGCGATCGCGCCGTCGCCCGCGTGAAAGTAGTCGTCGATCATCGGCAGCACGTACTTGATGTCCGCCTCGCTCTCGCCGAGATTGCCCGCGGCGGCCTCCGCGGCGGGGATCGAGGTGAGCAGCCGCCACAGGAACTTCACATCCCCATGGCGCACGGCCACCTTCACCGCGCGGTCGTGCAGCTCCTTCGACGACAGCTTCTCCAGCTCCTCGTTACCCGCCATACCAGCGACTCTAACCTCCTTACCGGGCGGCAGCGACCGTGTGGCGTAACCCACCAGCCCGGCGATGCTGTGCCGCGATGCTGTGCCGCGATTACTGCCATGACACTCGAACCGCCGCCCGGTTTTCGGGTGAAACGCATCTACGAAAGCCCGGACCCGGATGACGGCATCCGGGTGCCGATCGATCGGCTCCGGCGGCGCGGGATCACCAAAGAGCAAGCGCGCGTCGGCCGCTGGCCCAAAGCGCTGACCCGTCGAACGAACTTCGTCGCTGGTTTCCTGCCGACCGTGACGCGCGCGGTGGCGCGTTCGTCCGCCGCTACCGTGCCGAACTCGCGGCTTCGGCGATTCGGCAACATTTGCGGGAATTGCGTGCGCTAGCCGCTGAAAATCCAGTCATTTGTGTTCACAGCCGTACAAAATACGGCGCGCAGCCATGTTCCTGTGCTGCTCGACATGCTGCGCCGAGCCCTCGGACAGCTCCGGTTTACGACAAGTTCACGGACATGTGTACCTGTCCACGAGCGCGGAAGCGGGGTTCGAAGGTAGCGTCATGTATGCGGGCCGCGGCGGTGTGGCTCGTACGGGAGGTCCTGACCGTGACTGAGCTACTCAGTACGAGGGGGCCGGCACCCGGCCCTCGTGGCGCCTGACGGCAACGTCGGGGTCCATCAGGACGGACCGGTCCAGCCAGATCGTTCGTGCGAGTGCCGCACGAACACATAGGAGCCCACCGTGACTGCTATACGCTCCGTTTCCGCTCCCTCGGCGCACTCCCGCTCCGCGAAAGGCGGAGCCGCCGCGAAGGGGGCCCGCCCCTCGCAATTACCCGGCAACACCTTTGTCATCGACACCTCCGTTCTGCTCTCGGATCCCTGGGCGTACACCAGGTTCGGCGGACACGACGTGGTGCTACCGCTGGTGGTTATCAGCGAACTCGAAGGCAAACGGCACCACCACGAATTGGGTTGGTTCGCGCGGGAGGCTTTGCGCAACCTGGACGATCTACGCCTGCAATACGGCAGGCTGGATCAACAGGTGCCGATCGGCACCGAGGGTGGAACGTTGCAGGTGGAACTGAACCACACCGATCCCGCGGTCCTTCCGGTCGGGTTCCGCACCGACAACAACGACTCCAGAATCCTGGCCTGTGCGCTCAACCTCGCGGCCGAGGGCCGCGAAGTGGTGCTGGTGTCCAAGGATATTCCGCTGCGGGTCAAGGCGAGTGCGGTGGGTTTGCACGCCGACGAGTACCACGCGCAGGACGTCGTCACCTCCGGTTGGTCCGGCATGGTGGAGCTGGACGTCAGCACTGCGCAGGTCGATCAGCTCTACGCCGAGTCGGTGATCGATCTCGATGCCGCGCGAGAACTGCCCTGCCACACCGGCATCCGGTTGCTCGGCACCAGCTCCAGTGCCCTGGGCCGGGTCACCCCGGACAAACGTGTGCAGCTGGTGCGCGAGCGCGAGGCGTTCGGGCTGCACGGCCGCTCCGCCGAGCAGCGCATAGCCCTGGATCTGCTGCTGGACGAGAGCGTCGGCATCGTGTCGCTCGGCGGCCGGGCGGGCACGGGTAAGTCCGCACTCGCGCTGACCGCAGGGCTGGAGGCGGTGCTGGAACGGCGAACGCAGCGCAAGGTGGTGGTCTTCCGTCCGCTGTATGCGGTCGGTGGCCAGGAGTTGGGTTACCTGCCCGGCACCGAGAGCGAGAAGATGGGCCCCTGGGCGCAGGCGGTCTTCGACACGCTCGACGGGTTGGCCAGCCGCGAGGTGATGGAGGAGGTGCTAAGCCGCGACATGCTGGAAGTGTTGCCGCTGACCCACATTCGTGGACGGTCACTGCACGACTCCTTCGTGATCGTGGACGAGGCCCAGTCGCTGGAGCGCAACGTGCTGCTCACGGTGCTCAGCCGCCTCGGCACCGGGTCGCGGGTGGTGCTCACCCATGATGTGGCTCAGCGCGACAACCTGCGCGTCGGCCGGCATGACGGGGTGGCGGCGGTGGTCGAGAAGCTGAAGGGGCACCCGCTGTTCGCCCATGTCACGTTGACCCGTAGCGAGCGCTCGCCGATCGCGGCCCTGGTTACCGAGATGTTGGAGGAGTACGGTCCCAACGCCTGATCGGGCGGCAGGCGCCGCGGTGTGTTTCACCTCATAGCCGGCGGGTATTATCCGCCGCGATAGCTGTTCGGTATGACCAGGCGAGTTGCTAGCCGGGTCATATCCGAACATCGGCCTGGGTCGCGCGGAGCGCCACGGATTACGTGGCACTCCGCGCGGCCGATTTCGAGAGGATGGAAATGCACCACTTCGCTCGACGAACGGCTGGTTTCACCGCATTGATCGCCGCGGCCGGGTTCGTCGCCGTCGGCTGTGGCGACGACAAGGACGGCAGCGCCGCCTCGATCACCTCTATCGCCCCGGGCGTACTGACGACTTCGGTCGCCGCGACCCACACCGCGACCCACACCGGCGAGGCCACTCCGCATGGCGCCGCAGAGGAAACCAGGATTCCGGCACAGGGTGGCGAGCCCGTCACCGTCTCCGGCGACATCTATGAGAAGTACCTGGCGAGCGGCGGCCCCACCGGCCCGCTGGGCCCACCGTTGGAAGCCAAAGCGGACGGACCCGACGATGGCGAGTTCCAGGACTTCGTCGGCGGCACGATCTACGAGCCGAAGGACGGCGAACCGCAGGTCGTGTGGGGTGAGATCCGCGCAGCATGGGAAGCAAACGGCGGCGCCAACGGCAAGCTCGGCTACCCGATCAGCGACGAGAAAACCATCCCAGGCGGCAAGCAGAGCGATTTCAGTGGCGGAACCATCACCTGGGTAGACGGTAATATCACCGTCACGCCGAAGTGATTCGGTTTCCGGCGTCCGCGGCCGCCCGACGGCCCCGGAACGCCTGTCCGGTCCCATTCCCAGATCCCCGCTTCGCGGGCCCAGCCGCTAGGTTGTCTTGGTGCAAACTCTCTTGACCGATCGCGAACTGCTCGAATCACTCGCGGTGGACGTAGAACTGAATCTGCGCAAGCACGTCGATGTCGCCGACGGCTGGCAGCCGCACGATTTCGTGCCGTGGGACGACGGGCGCAACTTCGCCTTCCTCGGCGGCGTCGATTGGGAACCGGAACAATCGGAGCTCAGCGACGTCACGAAGTTGGCGTTGACTGTCTCCGTGCTGATCGCCGACAATCTGCCCTCGTATCACCGGGAGGTCGGTAAGTACCTGCGGACCGGCGCCTGGTGGCGCTGGGTCGGTCGCTGGACGGCCGAGGAGAACCGGCACGAGATCATGATCCGCAACTACCTCATGGTCACCAGGTCGGTCGACCCGGTCCAACTGGAGCGGCTGCGGATGGACCACATGACCAGGGGCTTCCGCCGCCCGGCGATGCACCTGCTCGACGTGCTGGCCACCTGCGCGTTCGAGGAGGCGGCCAGCGCGATCCGGCATCGCAATATCGCGGCACTCGGCGACAACCCGATGGTCACCGCCATCGCCGAGCGCATCGCGCTGGACGACGAACTGCAGTCGGTTTTCTTCGCGGACATGGTCGCGGCCGGCCTCGATCTGGCGCCGGACCAGACCATGCGCGCCATCGCCGACCGGGTCGCGGATTTCCACGTCCCCACCGTGACGCTGGCGGACGGTCGCACAAGCGACGAGGTCCTCGCCGAGGCCGGCATCTACGACCCCGCCAAGGAAGGCGAACTGGTCTTCGCTCCGCTCTTGAAGCGCTGGACTGTGTTCAGCCGCACCGACTTCGGCCCCGAAGGGGAAAAGGCGCGCGACGAACTCGCGCATCTGCGCAGCTGATCAGGCCACGAACATTTCGACAGTGCCTTTCCGTAGGTGAATCCCGGCGAAGCCTTCCAGTAGCGGAAGATTCGCCGGGATTTCTGTCGGAGTGGGTCGAGCGTTCGGTGTTTCGGCACCCTCGTGCCTGTGGTCGGCGACAACGGCTGCTACGGCTGTAACACCTTCGGATTGCACATGGATCAACTGAGTATCCGCTTCATGCGGAAGCCACAAAGGGACGAATGCCACGTTGGAACAGACGAGGGTGTCCAACGTGGCCTTTGTGCGCGGATTACTCGCCGTTTCTCACCTTCGCCATGGAGAGCACGTCGAGGCGGCGGTCGAGTTCCTCCTCCGTCAGCTTCTCGTCGAGCAGGCCGCGATCAATGACGGTCTGGCGGATGGTCTTCCTCTGCTTCAGTGCTTCCTTGGCGACCGCGGCCGCCTCCTCATAGCCGATCGCCGAGTTCAGTGGTGTGACGATCGAGGGCGAGGACTCGGCAAGGGTGCGCAGGTGCTCGACGTTGGCGACAAGGCCGCGCACGCACTTGTCGGCGAACAGCCGAGACACGTTGGCCAGCAGTCGAATCGACTCCAGCAGGTTGCGCGCCATCACGGGGATGTAGACGTTCAGCTCGAAGGCGCCGTTCGCGCCGCCGAAGGCGACCGCCGCGTCGTTGCCGATCACCTGTGCGGCGACCTGGGTAACTGCCTCGGGCAGAACAGGATTCACTTTGCCTGGCATGATCGAGCTACCCGGCTGCAGGTCGGGCAGCTGAAGTTCGGCCAGTCCGGTCAGCGGACCCGAGCCCATCCACCGGATGTCGTTGGCGATCTTGGTGAGGCTGACCGCGATCGTGCGGAGCGCGCCGGACGCCTCGACCAGACCGTCCCGCGCGGCCTGCGCCTCGAAGTGGTCCTCGGCCTCGCGGAGCGCGTCGATGTCGGTGGCGAGCACCAGTTGCGCGACGACCTTCGCGCCGAAGCCCTCCGGTGCGTTCAAGCCGGTGCCGACCGCGGTACCGCCGATCGGCAGCTCGCCCAGCCGCGGCAGCGTCGCCATGATGCGATCGATACTCGCCGCGATCTGCCGGGTGTAGCCGCCGAACTCCTGACCGAGAGTCACCGGCACCGCGTCCATCAGGTGGGTGCGTCCGGACTTCACCACGGTCCGCCACTCGGTGGCCTTGTCCAGCAGCGCGAGCCGCAGGTGCTCGAGCGCCGGGACAAGCTCGGTGATGACTCCTTCGGTGGCGGCGAGATGTGTTGCGGTGGGAAAGGTGTCGTTGGACGACTGCGACATGTTGACGTCGTCGTTCGGGTGCACGGTGACGCCGTTCGCCTTGGCGAGCGAGGCGATCACCTCGTTGGCGTTCATATTCGAGCTGGTGCCCGAACCGGTTTGGAAGACATCGATCGGGAACTGGTCGTCGTGCTTACCCTCCGCGATCTCGTTCGCCGCGGCGATGATGGCGTCGGCCTTCACGGGATCGAGCAGACCCAGGTCGCGGTTCACCGTGGCGCACGCGGCCTTCAGCAGGCCGAGCGCGCGGATCTGCGCCCGCTCCAGGCCGCGTCCGCTGATCGGGAAATTCTCCACGGCCCGCTGGGTCTGCGCCCGCCACAAAGCGTCCACCGGAACTCGAACTTCGCCCATGGTGTCGTGCTCGATGCGGTACTGCGTCTCCTCGGTCATAGGCTCAGTCTATTGGCTGTGTTTGTTGCCAGCGCCTGCGGCGCTGGGTGTTCGCGGCCCCCTTATGGCTCGCGTCCGAGCGACCGCCGCTGGCGACTTCGTCGCGGACGCGTCGGCCGCTCGAACGCGAGCCCGGCCGCGAACGGGCAATGGACGGTCTCGCTGCGCTCGGAACCGGGAGTGGGCCGATGTGTTGCGTCAGGAGTGGGAGGCGGTGGCGAGTTGTCAGGCCTGCCACCGCTTGCTGCGCAGCCTGCTTATCCCCTGCGAACGGGGAATGATGTGGTTGTTTTGCCGCGCCTGCGAACACGCAGCGCCCGCGCGGTCGAAATTACGGCAGCGGAGGTACCGCGTCCTCGTCACCGATGAAGTCGACCGACGAGTACTCGTGCAGCTTGGTCAGGCGGTGGTAGGCGTCGATCATGCGGACCGTGCCGGACTTGGAGCGCATGACTATCGACTGGGTCGACGCGCCGCCTCCGTAGTAGCGCACTCCGCGCAGCAGATCGCCGTCGGTGACGCCGGTAGCGCAGAAGAAGACGTTGTCACCGGAGACCAGATCTTCGGTGCTGAGCACGCGGTCGAGGTCGTGTCCGGCGTCGATGGCCTTCTGTCGTTCCTCGTCGTCCTTGGGGGCGAGCATGCCCTGTAGTTCGCCACCCATACAGCGCATCGCGGCGGCGGCGATGATGCCCTCTGGCGTGCCGCCGGTGCCGACCAGGATGTCGGTGCCGGAGTCCGGGCGGGCTGCGGCGATCGCGCCCGCGACGTCTCCGTCGGAGATCAGACGGATGCGGGCGCCCGCGTCACGCACCTGCTGGATCAGTTCGGCGTGCCGGGGACGGTCCAGGATGCAGACTGTCAGGTCGGATTTCAGGGAGTTCTTGGCCTTGGCGACTCGCCTGATGTTCTCGCGGATCGGGACCGAGATATCGACCACGTGGGCGGCGTCCGGGCCGACGGCGATCTTGCGCATGTAGAACACCGCCGAAGGGTCGAACATCGCGCCGCGCTCGGCGACCGCGAGCACGGCAATCGCGCCGGGCGAGCCCTTGGACATCAGTGTGGTGCCGTCGATCGGGTCCACTGCGAAGTCCACTTCGGGGCCGGTGCCGTCGCCGACGGCCTCGCCGTTGTAGAGCATGGGCGCTTCGTCCTTCTCGCCCTCACCGATGACGACGACGCCGCGCATGGACACCGAGCTGACCAGCTGCCGCATGGCATCGACGGCGGCGCCGTCGCCCCCCTCTTTGTCGCCGCGTCCGACCCAGCGGCCCGCGGCCATCGCTCCGGCTTCGGTCACACGGACCAGTTCGAGCGCGAGGTTGCGGTCGGGCGCCTCGCGGCGGCTCGGTTTCGGGGAAGATGCCGTCATTGCGAGGTGCCTCCTGTGCGTCGGTACGTACCGGTCAATTGTCTCATTCGATGTGGCACGGTCGTGCACCTGTTCCATGGATCGGGGTGCGCGGGGAAGTGCCGCCCGACAAGTGGATACTGGGAGCGTGTCGTACCAAAAGCCACGCATTCTGAACGACTACCGGGATCTGTTCTGGTCGCTGATCCCATTGGTGTTGATCGCCGTGGTGTTCGCGGGTCTTGCCAGTCAATGCAGTTTCGCCGCCAACGGGCCGACACAGGGGCAGATTCCGCATTTCGATGCGCAGGCCGCTCTCACCGCGGACGCGCGCTCGCTGCCGTTCCCGATCCGCAACCCGGACCTGCCCGCCGACTGGACGCCGAACTCCGGTAGCCGCGAATCCATCGGCAGTACCGGCGGCGGACCGGTCAGCACCATCGGCTACATCACACCGCAGGGCACCTATATGAGGTTCAGTCAGAGCAACGCGACCGAGGAGGCGCTGGCGAGGTTTGTGCTCGGGTCCCGATACGCGAGCGGCACCGAGCAGATCGGCGAGCAGAAGTGGATCGTGTACGCCGAGCAGGGATCGGAGACCGCGTGGATCGCGGACCTCGGTCAGTCGAGGGTACTGATCACCGGCGCGGGCAACCATTCGGCGTTCGCGACGCTCGCTCAGGCGATCACCGGCGCCTCACCGCTGACGCGCTGATCAACTGGGCGCGACCCAGGTCAACCCAGCGGCCTGCGCCGCATCGCCGAACCGTTTGTCGTAGGCCACGACGGTCGCGCAATGCCTGCAACGCCGCGCTCGCCTGGCGCTCGGCGCGGGTCGACCTGCCGCCGATGACCGCGCCTTGCCTTCTCTCGCCTCCGCCGTTAGCGTTGCGGCAGGTGCGAGACACGTGCCGAACCGAAGTCGGAGGTCGATGAATATGGCTGTTCTCAGCCGTTTTTCGCATGCCTTCCTCCGGTTCGCGCACCTCTGATTCCGCGGACGCTTCGACGCGAACCGGGTCTTCTTCGATGACCAGGAGTGTCACGTGTCTTTTTCTCTTTCCACCGAGCTGACCACCGAGCGTCTCGTGCTGCGGTCGTGGACCTCAGACGAGGCGTCTGCCGTACTCGGTGACCGACGCGGCGCCGTGTGGGCCGCCGACTTCCCTGCCGAGGGCGATCGGGTCATCGCGGGACTGCTCACCAAACATCCGGACTGGCTCGGTCCATTCGGGCATCGATTGATCATCGAGCGCGTGAGCGGATTCGTCGTCGGGTCGATCGGGTTGTTTTGGCCTGCGACCGACGGGCAACTGGAGATCGGGTACGGCATCGTCGCATCGCGCCGGGGTCGTGGTTACGCCACCGAGGCGACCAGGGCACTTGCCGCCCACGCACTGACCGCGCCCGAGGTCCACACGGTCTCCGCCGAGGTGGAGTTGTCCAACCCACCCTCGGTTCGTGTGCTGGAGAAAGCTGGGTTCGTGCGGCTGAGCGTGCAGGACGGCATCGCACGGTACTGCGCCGCGGCGACACGCCGATAGTGGTGGCCCGGCGGCGCCGTCGGTCAGCGGTGGCTCACCACGTTGACGATGGCTCCGCTGGGGTCGCGGACGAAGAAGCGGCGTACGCCCCATGGCTCGTCGCGTAGGGGGTAGACGATGTCGGCGCCCGCGGCGGTCATCGCCTCGTGCACGACGTCGACGTCGTCGACCTCCACGCTCATGGTCGGCTGGAGCTGCTCCGCGTCCGGACCCATCAGCAGGACCTGGGCAGTCGGGTTGGACGGCGACACCATCGTCACGACCCAGCCCAGGTCCATCGCTTCGTGGAAGCCCAGCAGTCGGTAGAAGTCGCGGCTGGCTTCCATGTCGGTGGCGCGGACGTCCGGGGTCGCGCGGCGGATGCTCATTGCCGCTCCTCCAGGTCGGTGCGGTGCAGCGCGTCCTCTACTCGCTTGCGTGCGCCGGCCAGGTGTTCTTCGCAGCGGTTGGCCAGCGCCTCGCCGCGTTCCCACAGAGCGAGGGACTCGTCCAGGTCGAGGCCGCCCTGTTCGAGGATCTTCACGACGTTGACCAGTTCGTCGCGGGCGCGTTCGTAGCCGAAGCCCGCGACCTCGGCCTGCTCGGCGGCCGGGTCTGCTCCTTTTCCGTTCCCACCCGTGGACTTGCCGGGATCGGCCAAGGTCAGTTCCTCCCTGTGTCGGTGTGCTCGGCGCCGAGGGCCTGGGTACCGAGCGCGGCGGCCGTGACGGCGCCGTCGGCGACCCTGATGCGCAACTGGCTGCCCGCGGGCGCGTCATCGATCGTGCGCACCACATGCCGCTCCGGACCGGTGACGCGTTGTACGACAGCGTAGCCACGGGCCAGTGTCGCGGCCGGGCCCACGGCGGTGAGTTTCTCGCGCAAATGCCTGGCGGCCGTGGATTCGGTGCGGATGAGTTGCTCGGCGCAGCGGCGCGCCGCCGTTCGCAGGCGCTCGACTTCCTGGTGGCGGAGGTCGAGTTCGCGCAGTGGGTCGGCCAGCACCGGCCGGGACCGCAGCTGGGCCAGCGCCTCGGTCTCGCGGTCGACCCACCCGCGCAGCGCGGCGGCGGTGCGAGCACGCAGCTCACGGACGCCGGCCACCTCGGCGGCGGCGTCGGGGACGACGCGCTTGGCGGCATCGGTCGGAGTGGCCGCGCGGAGATCGGCCACGAAGTCGCTGAGCGGGTTGTCGGGTTCGTGGCCGATCGCGCTCACGACAGGGGTGGTCGCGGCCACGATGGCGCGGCACAGCGCCTCGTCGGAGAACGGCAGCAGGTCCTCGACGCTGCCGCCGCCACGCGCGAGCACGATCACGTCGACGGCCGGATCGTGATCCAGCTCGGCCAGTGCGGCGAGCATCTGCGGTACCGCGGTCGGACCTTGCACCGCGGTATTGCGAATCTCGAAACGCACTGCGGGCCAACGATTTCGCGCGACAGTCAGGACGTCGCGCTCGGCGGCGCTCGCGCGCCCGGTGATCAGGCCGATCGTCGTGGGCAGGAACGGAATCGGACGCTTGAGCCGGGGATCGAACAGACCCTCGGCGGCCAGCAGCGCCTTGAGTCGCTCGACGCGGGCCAGCAACTCGCCGATGCCGATGGGGCGAATTTCGATTATGCGCAAGGAGATCGTGCCGCGACCGGTGAAGAACGAGAGCTTGCCGTAGACCACCACCCTGCTGCCCTCCTGCAGCGGGACCGCGGAATTGCGGAGGAGATCCGGGTCGCACGTCACGGACAGGGACATGTCGGCAGACGGGTCGCGCAGCACCAAGAACGCGGTGCGCGTACCGGGGCGCACATTGATCTGGGTGATCTGCCCCTCGACCCAGATGCTGCCGAGCCGGTCGATCCATTGGGCAACCTTGATGGCCACCGAACGCACCGGCCAGGGTTGTTCGGCGGAATTGGCCCGCGTCCCTGCCCCAGTCTGTGAGCCGTCCTGGGCCGTCCGGTCAGGCATACGCGGAATCTGTCATAGGGAGCCGTCCTGATATGAAGAACCGTCCTGTGTCATGCGGTCAGGCGTACACGCATGTGATGGGGAGCGGTCCTGTTTCAAGTGGGTCGGGTATACGCGAAGGGGCAGGCATCCAGGCATGTCATGCGGTCAGGGGCATACGCCGAGGCGACTGCCCGGAGCTTATCTCGGCCAACACGGTGGAGGAGGGTGTTTCGGTTCGGTCACTGGGCCCGCACAGTGGCGATTCGATTCGTCAGCATGGTCACGAATGGCGCCCTGGCGCCAGTGCGCTGTTCGTACTCCAGCAACGCGGTGAGGTCCTCGACCGTCAGCATGCGCAGGCGGGCGCGCAGCTGGGCCAGCGTCATCGTGGCGTAGCCGTAGCGGATGGCGACATCCGGCTCGGCGACCCCGGCCGCGGCGGGGGCGGGTTCTGGCTCGGCGGGTTCTGGCTCAGCGGGTTCTCGCTCAGCGGGTTCTCGCTCGGCGGTCCCTGGCTCGAAGATCGACGCCGAGGAGGTGTGGCCGTTGGTCTCGGTGGCACGGGCGACGGTTTCCGCGGGGAACGGTTCGGGTGCGCCGAATGGGGACGGTGCGGGCTCGTCGGCGGCGTACAGGTCGAAACGGCTGGCGCGAGTGGGCCCTGGGTTCGGGTCATCGGTGATGTCCTCATCGAAAGTGGCCCACTCCGGCTGCTCCACCGGGTTGTTGGACAACCGGTCGAAAACCGCGTCGCCCTTCAGCGCCAGGCTGGTCACGAACTGCTGGACGTGCATTGTCGTTTGCAGCATCTGACTGATGGCCGTGACCGGGAAATTCATTGCCGCCGTGGGTAGCCTGCGGGATTCCTCGAGGGCGTATACGGCGGCACCGGCGGCGACCCGGGCCAGAAACGGTGGTCGGAACATGGTTCTAGCCTGCCCGAAATGGTGTGTTATTCAAAGGATGGGGCGCGCGGTTCGCATATTCGTCTATCCAGGCGCGACGGATCGGCCGGCATTGCGAGATGTGGCCTGCGGAGGCGGAGGACGAACGTTGATCCCGGCACGAGCCGCCATCGGGTCCTGCGCCGCCGGGCTTCGCTCGCGATCGCCTTCCGCCCCATTTCGCAGCCCTTGACCGGTCGATACCGCACGACGAGCGGTGATTGTGACGGACAACTCCCGGACGTGGCGGGGACGGGGCCCGCACGTATCCTGTGGGCATGTCCTCGGCCATTTCCTTGAACGTCGGAATCGCCCGCTCGGCAGGCGCCGGAAACGCCGATGCCGACGGCGGTAAGCGAGTGCTGCTCGCCGAGCCACGCGGGTACTGTGCCGGTGTCGATCGTGCGGTCGAAACCGTCGAAAAGACGCTGGAGAAGCACGGTGCGCCGATCTATGTGCGCAAGGAGATCGTGCACAACCGACATGTGGTGGAAACGCTGCGTGAGCGCGGCGTCGTCTTCGTCGACGAGACCGACGAGGTGCCCGAGGGTGCGGTGGTCGTGTTTTCCGCGCACGGTGTCTCGCCCGCGGTGCACGAATCCGCCGCCGCGCGCAATCTGCACACCATCGACGCGACCTGCCCGCTGGTGACGAAGGTGCACCAGGAGGCGAAGCGGTTCGCCCGCGACGACTACGACATCCTGCTGATCGGCCACGAGGGTCATGAGGAGGTCGAGGGCACCGCCGGTGAGGCACCCGACCATGTGCAGCTGGTCGATGGCCCCGACGCGGTCGACAGGGTCAGCGTGCGCGACGAGTCGAAAGTGATCTGGCTCTCGCAGACCACCCTGAGCGTGGACGAGACGATGGAGACGGTGCAGCGGCTGCGCGCCCGGTTCCCCGGCCTGCAGGACCCGCCGAGCGACGACATCTGCTACGCCACGCAGAACCGCCAGGTCGCGGTGAAGGCGATGGCGCCGGAATGCGATCTCGTGATCGTGGTCGGCTCCCGCAACTCCTCGAACTCGGTGCGCTTGGTCGAGGTCGCGCTCGGTGCCGGCGCCAAGGCGGCCCACCTGGTGGACTTCGCCCGCGAGGTCGACCAGGCCTGGCTCGACGGTGTGCGCACGATCGGCATCACCTCCGGCGCGTCGGTCCCGGAAATCCTGGTCCGCGGCGTCCTGGACATGCTGGCCGAGCACGGCTACAGCGATGTTCAGCCCGTCACCACCGCGAACGAGACCCTGGTCTTCGCGCTGCCCCGAGAATTGCGCACCACGCGCCCCTGAGTGAATCGTGTCCGCAGACGCCGCGGAAGGGATCCGATGACGAGCTTCACGAGCGGCTGAGGCAGCGGGCGGAAAGTCCTTCCCCAGACGCGACGACGAGGCAGCTGCCGCTATAGGTTCTCCGGCCTGCGCCGCTCGGTGCGGCTCGAATCGCGTTCGCGGTAGCGGACATTGGGCTGAGGATGCGGGGGCACATCGCGGCGGCGGCCCGCGGCCCGCGGCGGTTCGCCCTCCGCGCGGGGCATGGCCGCAGTCGGGCGGGAGACGCCGCGAGCGGGGGTTCGGCCCTCCCGTGGACGGGACGGCGCGACCCGGGGCGGGGCGTCGGCGACCTGTGTTGCGGGGCGGCGGGCCGGGCGGGGAGCTTCCTCGTCCAAGTCGGGCGCGTCGGCATCATCTTTCGGGCGGCGTGTCCTGCGGCGTGCCGAGTCCGCGAGCGAGCCGGAGGGGCGGCCGGGCCGTGGCCGCTTGGCCGCGGGCCTGCCCCGGCTCTCGCCACGGCGCGAGGCCGGTGACCGGGTCTCCGCCTCCTCACGGCGGTGCATCATGATTCGGCCGCCGCTGATCAGCAGAACGATGGCGGTGGCCAGCACCATGGTCGGGAACCGGTTCACCAGTGGAATCGCAAGGTTCAGCAAGATGTCCTTCAGGGAGGTCGAGCCTCGCCCGGAGAGTTGCTGGTAGGCCAGCGGCACCGCGACGAACAGCAGCAGCGGCGGCAACACCATCGTGCTGAACAACCCGCGGTAGCGCACGGCAGCGACGGCGGCCACACACCCCACGATGTACAGCGCGGTGAACGAGCCGGTCAATTCGCCGCCGTCGCCGCCGGCATCGATCAGAAATCCCACAAACGTGCAGGCAACCGCGATCAGGACCACCGCGCCGACCGGGAGTCCCGGCACCGACGGCAGGATCGAACGTTGCGGCGCGGGCACCCGGGATCGCACACGTTGGGAAGCAGCCACGATATGCACACTAACCGCCGCAGTGATCGGCGGCGTGACGGCAGGGCCGTTGCCCGGCTACTCGCCGGCGTCGGCGAAGCCCACCGGACGTGGCCAGGAACCCGCCCGTGGGATCGCGGGCACCTTCTGTCCAGCTATTTTCAGGCCGTGCAGCGTGCGTACGGTGACCATAACCCGCGACTCCACGAGAGCGACGGTGCGTCGAAAGCACGCCATGCCCAGCTGCGCGCCGACCCGGCCCAGGCGCCTGCCGGTCATGCCGTTCATTGGCAGAGTTCGCAGCCCAGGTGCCGCATCGTCTTCATGCCCGTGAAGAACATTCCCTGACGCCAGCCGAACACGACCGTGCGCAGCAACGCGATCGGGGTGGGGCGAGGATCACGTTCCGGCCGAACAGGTACTCCAGCAGCCGTGACGGTGGTCAGCGCCGCATCCAGGAAACGGATCGCCGGCACGAGCGGCATGAACTCCGGCGCCGGATCGAAAACTGCCCAGTACGCCTTGTCGGCCAGCGATGTGCGCCGCCCAATATGTTGGGACGTGCCTGGTGAGCAGCTGCCCCGCGGGTCCGGGGTCGTCGGGTCGCGCTGGCGTCCAGATAGGCGGCTGCCTCGAGCCTTCGCTCGGCCCGGCGCATAAGCGGCTGCCTCGCCTTCGCTCGGCCCGGCGCATAAGCGGCTGCCTCGAGCCTTCGCTCGGCTCGGTGCGTAGGCGACTGTCTCGAGCCTTCGTTCAGGCCCGGCGCATGTCGTCGAACTCGCTGGCCTGGACGCGCAATCACACGCGCGCGGCGGCACGGCAAATCCGCTGAGGCGGCGCGGCAATTGGAGTCTGTCGGTGGGTTGGCCTACGGTTTCGCGGCATGCGGATGCTGCACACCTCGGACTGGCATATCGGGCGCACGTTCCACGGCGTGGATCTGCTTGCCGACCAGGCCCGTTCACTGGCCGCGATCGCGGAGCTGGTGGTCGAGGAGTCGGTCGACGTCGTCGTGCTTCCGGGGGACGTGTATGACCGGTCCATCCCCAGCGCCGACGCGATCGCGGTGTGCAACCGGGGATTCGAGGCCATCCGCGCGGCCGGGGCGCGTATCGTCGCGACGTCGGGCAACCATGATTCGCCCGCGCGGCTCGGGGCGGGCGCGAGTTTCGCCGCGGCGGGTGGGCTGCATCTGCGCACCACCGTTGCCGATGCCGACCGGCCGGTTCTGCTCGAGGACGAGCACGGACCGGTGGCGTTCTATGGCATCCCCTACCTGGAGCCGGAAATTGCCCGCACCGAACTCGGTGTGCCGAAGGCGCATTCGCATGCCGAGGTCCTCTACGCCGCGATGGGCCTGATCCGCGCGGACATCGCCGGCCGCGACAACGTGCGGACGGTGGTGCTTGCGCACGCCTTCGTCGTCGGCGGGGAGGCCACGGGATCGGAACGGTCGATCTCGGTGGGCGGAGTCGAAACGGTGCCGCTGACCGCCTTCGAGGGCATCGATTACGTGGCGCTGGGCCACCTACATTCGCCGCAGGCGCTGTCGGAGTCGGTGCGCTACTCAGGCTCGCCGCTGCCGTATTCCTTCGCGGAGAACTCGCATAGTAAGGCGGTGTGGATCGCCGAACTGGACAAGACCGGATTGCACTCGGTTCGGCGCCGGGATCTGCCGGTGGTACGTGGACTGAGCAAAATCACCGGCACCCTCGACGAGTTGCTGACCGACGCGGACTACACCACGGCTGAGCAGCACTACGTCTCGGCGGTGCTCACCGACATCGCCCGTCCCGTCGACGCCATGCGCAAGCTGAGGGAACGGTTCCCGTTCGCGGTACACGTGGAATGGATGCGGCCCGATGGTAACCCGGAATTGCGCTACCGTGAGCGGGTGCACGGCCGCCGCGACACCGAAGTCGCTCACAGCTTCCTCACAGACGTCCGTGGCGCGCCGAGCGGTGGCGAAATGGCATGGCTGGAACGCGCGCTCTCCGCCGCCGTCGCGGAACGGGAGCCGGAAGCGGCGGTCGCCGCCACGAGCGGGGAATTGTCCGCATGACCGTGCCGTATCCGGGTGTCGGCATGGGCGCGGCGGCATGAGGCTGCACAAGCTGGAGATGACCGCTTTCGGCCCGTTCGCCGAGGCCACGGTCGTCGACTTCGACGTGCTCGGCGCCGACGGGCTGTTTTTGCTCCACGGCCAGACCGGCGCGGGCAAAACGACCGTGCTGGACGCGATCGCGTTCGCGCTCTACGGCCGAGTTCCGGGTGCGCGCGGCGAGAGCAAACGGCTGCACTCCGATCACGCGCCGGAGCAGACGCCGCCGCAGGTCGTGCTCGAGGCGACCCTTGGCGGGCGGCGGCTGCGCGTGACCCGCACTCCTGAATTCGAGCGGCCCAAACGGCGCGGCACCGGCATGCGCACCGAACCCCCCAAGGCGACACTGACCTGGTTGGACGGCCGCGGCGAAAACCTCTCCCGGATCGGCGATATCGGTGACGAAATTCTTCGCCTGCTCGGCATGAGCGCCGACCAGTTCTTCCAGGTGGTGTTGCTGCCACAGGGCGATTTCGCCCGATTTCTGCGGGCGGAGAACGAAGACCGGGAGAAGCTGCTCGAAAAGCTCTTCGACACCAGGCGTTTCGGTACCGCCGAGCAGTGGCTGGCGGATAAACGCCGTGCCGCGGAAGTCGAATTGGACGCGCGTAAGCAGGGCATCGATCGGCTGATCACCCAGATCGGTATGGCGGCCGGGGCCGCAGTGGCGGAGTCGGTCGACACGCTGGAAGCCGTCGGGTGGTCGCAGGATCTGCTGTCCACCGCGCGCGCCGATCTGACCACGTCCGCCAGGGAAACCGAACACTGCCACCAGGATTCGGCACGGGCGCGCGCGAGAGCCGAGGAACAGCGCCGGCTGCACGAGCTGCACCGCCGCATGGCCGCGGCCCGTCGGCAGCTCGACGACTACGCTGCGAGAGCCGACCAGCGCGCCGCCTTGCGGACAGAACTCGAGCTCGCGCGCCGCGCCGAACCGGTCGCTGCCGCGATCGGCGAGGCGCGCTCGTCGGTGCTGGCTTTGCGCCGCAAGTCTAGCGAAAATCGCAGCGCGGCACAGCAATTGGCGGCGCGACTGCTCGAGCCGGCGGGCGGCGATCTCAGTGGCATCGAGCTGGTCCGATCCGCAGGTGCCGCGAGCGAGGGTGTGCCGGAGGTACGGGAGGACGCCGACCTCGACGTGGCCATCCGGCGTTGGAGTGGGCAGATCGGCGCGTTGGACGAAGTGCGCACCGATGCCGCGACCGCCACCCGTCTCAGCGGCGAGCTGAACGCGCTGCGCGACGAGGACGCGGCGCTGGCCACGAGGATCGCAAAGCTCACCGAACTGCGCGACGCGCTTCCGGCCGCGCTCGCCACCGCCGAGGACAGGCTGCGCGAGGCGGCCGAAGCGGTCGCGGCACTGCCGGGGTTCACCGCGGAAACCGAACGACTGCGGACCGCCGCGACGGCAGCCGTCGAACTGGCCACTCGCCGAACGGCACTCGACCACGCCAGGGTCGAGTTGGAGACCGCCCGCACGGCCCACCTCGATGCCAAGGAGCTTGTGCTCGACCTGCGCGAGCGCAGGCTGACCGGCATGGCCGCCGAACTTGCCGGCGAGTTGGTCGACGGCCGACCGTGCGCGGTCTGCGGGTCAGCCGACCATCCCGTGCCGGCCCAGCCCACCGGCACCGCGGTGTCCAAGCTCGAAGAGGACGCCGCCGTGGCGGCCGAGCGCTCGGCGGAAGACACCCGCGACCGGGTGCTTACCCACATCACCGGGCTCGAACGGGAAATCGAAGCGCTTATCGCGCGCGGCGGCGACACCGACCGTGTCGAGCTCGCCGCCGCGCTGCGCGCCGCCACCGACCGCTACGAGGACACCGCCGAGCTTGCGGCGCGCACCGACGACCGCACTGCCGAACTGACGAGGCTGCGCGGCGAAGAAGCTCGCCTGCACAACGAGCTGCGCGAGTCCACCGCCCGCCGCAGTGCCGTCGCCGCCACCATCGCCTCCGCCGACATGCGCCTCGCCGAACTCATCGACCGCCTGCGCACAGCGGCGGGCTCCGACGAGACCATCGACCGCCGTCGTGCCAGGCTCATTGCCCTCGTCGCGGACGCCACCGCTCTGCGCGATGCCCGGGTAGCGGCGGCGGCGGCCCGTGACCAGGTGTCGATTATCGCCAACCGGGTCGAGAATCTTGCCTGCGCAGCAGGATTCGTACCAGAAGTGCCGATCGGTGGTCTGAGGCCCGGTAGCGGCGCCTGCGCGGCAGCGGCACATCGTTCGGCCGCCGCGGACGCGACGGCGGGCAGTGTGCTCCGGTCCGGCGAAGCCATTGCCTTGCCCGCGGAATCGTCCGCCGCTGACAGCGATGCCGCGGCTGCCGACGTCGGCACTGCTTCCGCCGCCGACGGCGCTGCCGCGCCCGACGACGACGCTGCTGACGCCGAAGTCGACTCGGTACGCGATCCCCGCGAGGTTTCGGTCCGCGCCGCGACCAGTGCTCCGCGCGATGACGTCGCGGTGCTGACCGCCTATGCGAAGGTCGTCACCGCTGCCTCCCGTACCCCAGAGCGGCAGGCCGAGCTCGAGGCGGAACTCGTGGCAGCCGACCGTGCCCGTGCCCATGCGGAAGCGGTTCTGGCGGAGCCGGAGATCCAGGCGGCGGCGGCGCTGGAGCCGGGCGACCTTGCCGAACTCGACGCGCAGGTCGCTGCCGCGCAGGACAGGTTGAACGCCGCGGTCGCTACCCACGCCGAAGCGAGCAAGCGGGTGAGCCTGCTCGAGGATCTCGGCGGCCAGCTCTGGGCCGCCGTCGACCGAATCGCCCCTGCACAGCAGGCCTATGCGGAACTGGCCGGTCTCGCGGAGGTCGTCGCAGGGCGGGGCGAGAACAATCGGCGCATGTCGCTGCGCTCCTATGTCCTTGCCGCCCGCCTGGAAGAGGTGGCGCAGGCCGGGTCGCTGCGGCTGCGCAGAATGTCCGGTGGCCGCTATGAATTCGTCCACTCCGACAAAGCGGGGCCGCGCGGTCGTCGAGGCGGGCTCGGGCTCGACATCCGCGACGACTACACCGGCGTCGTCCGACCGACCAAGACACTCTCCGGCGGTGAAACATTCATGGCCTCGCTGTCGTTGGCGCTCGGCCTGGCCGACACCGTCGCGGCCGAATCCGGCGGCCTCGTACTGGACACCCTCTTCATCGACGAGGGGTTCGGCGGTCTCGACGCGGACACCCTCGATGCCGTGATGGGTGTGCTCGACGAACTCCGTGCCGGTGGGCGGGTAGTCGGTGTGGTCAGCCACGTGGACGAGATGCGCCAGCGCATCCCCAGCCGCCTACACGTCCTGCGCGGCCGCACCGGCTCCCACCTGGAAGCCACCGTTACCTGACGAGCGAGCGGCTTGTCGGCGATCGTCCGGATGGGTCACTGCGGATATGGTGACGAGATTCTCCAGGCCCGCGAAACCCTTCGGGTTGACAGTGAAAAGAGGCAGACGATTGGTCGATGCGATCGCCGCGATCAGCAGATCAATGCGGCGAGGCTTGGGACTACGCACGGCGGCCAGCACGGCAGCGACAATGTGCCCGTAGCGGCGTGCGGCCCAGGTATCAAACGGGAGCGGCTCGAACAGCGCCTCGGCGTTCTGCAGCCGTTCGATGCGTCGGGCACGTTCCCCGGAATCATCGGTGTAGTGCGGTCCTGCCGCGAGTTCGGCCATCGTCACCGAGCTGATCAGTATCTCGGGAGGCAGTTCGCCCGAGTCGAGATCATCGAGAAGAATCACGACGTTGGTGTCGACCAAGCCGCGCTCCAGGGAGAGCGTCACTTGCCGTTCTCCACCGCGAATTCGCCTCGGCGGTGTGCGCGATCGTATGGATCGTAGAGCGCGTCATCGACGTACCGGTCGGCATCGTCGCGGCAAGTCTTCCCAACGGACGACAATCCGGCGAAGGCGGCGAATACTTCGTCGCGTGGCACTGCTGTCCGCCGCCTCGCATTACGGTGCGGAATCAGATCCGCGATCGGCGTTCCGTCGACGGTAATGGTGTACGAGCGCCCGGCCCCGACCTCGCGCAGCACGCGGCTCGCGTGATTGCGAAGTTCGCGTTGCGGAATCTCGGGGAGTTCGGCAGGAGCGGTCATGTTTCCAGGCTAGCCGCAGGGCGAGGGCTGGGCTACGCAATTACTACGGGCTGGCTACAGGCGTCGTAACATGCTTGGCTGTCCGGCGGCCGAACGTTCGATCTTCTTGCGGATCGGTGGCGCCCGACAGCGGATGCGCACTGGCGGATCGTGCATCCTCACGCCTCGTGGCCGAGCAGCCAGCGCTTCACGTCGAGGCCCCAGCGGAACCCGCCGAGTGCTCCGCCGATGCGGAGGACCCGGTGGCACGGCACGAACAGCGCGGCGGCATTGCGGGCACACGCATTGGCCGCTGCGCGGGTGGCCTCGGGGCGGCCGGCGCGGGCGGCGAATTCGGTGTAGGTGAGCGGGCTACCCGGCTGGGCTGTGCGCAGCACGGCCCAGGCGTGCACCAGGAACTGTCCGGATTGCTGGCGAACGGGAATCGGATCGATCGCGGTGAGGTCGCCTTCGTGGTATGCGGTGACCGCGCTGGTCACCTCGCCCAGTGACTCCCGTTGCCGCAGCGCGGCCGGGCGCAGCGTGGGATGGACCAGGCCGCGTAGGTTCTCCGCGTCGGCGGTCCATCCGGAGGCGAGAACGGCTCCGTCCGTATCGACGAGTGTGGTGAACGGTCCGATCGGGGTGGCGACGACGGCGAAGTCGGCGGTGCGGTTGCGTGTTTCGCCAATGCCGGAGCGAATTGTGGTGGGGGCGTTCATGTTTTGACACTGCCTTTCGTCGTGGCGCGCGGGGAATTTCTCGGTTGCGTGGCACGTTCCGCCAACGCTGCTTTCCATAGGTGCATTGATAGATACGACCTCCACGGCGCCCAGCGTGCGGTGTCCTTCAGGTCGATGCCGAGCAAATTCGCGCCCTGGCGGACAACCAGATCGGTGCCGAGGAGGACGTCCGGCTCGGCGAGCAGGCGCATGGTCACATAGTCGGCCGTCCACGGCCCCACGCCATCCAGCGCGAGCAGTTCGCGGCGCAGATCGACGGCGGTGCGACCTTGGTGCAGCACCAGTTCACCCGAGGCGAGCGCCTCGGCCGCGGCGACGATCGACCGGACCCGCCGCGCAGGGCCGGTCAACACCTCAGCGCCGCGTTCGGCGATCACATCCGGGGCTGGGAAAAGCAGGGGGAGCGGCCCGTCCACTCGCTCGCCGAGCGTTTCGACCAGCCGGGTGGTGTGCGTGGCGGCAGCGGACACCGAGATCTGCTGTCCGATCATGGTGCGGAGCAACAGCTCGGCTGCGTCGAGGCAGCCGGGCACCCGAATGCCCGGCGTGAACGAGGGCCGCCGCGCGCCGGAACGGCTGACCTCAGGCATCGCCTCGGCATCCGCTGGCGAACCCGCACCCGCGTCCGGCAGCTGCTCGGTGTGGTTGTCCGACAGCCGTTGGGCGGACGGCCCAGGCTGAGCGGGCCCGACGCCGAGCGCCTCGTCGATGCCGATCGGATCGGCGTCCAGATCCAGCAGATGCCGCAACCGCGCCACCGTCGGTGCCAGGTCGCGCATGTCGTGCAGGGACAACTCTGCCCGCACGTGGTCGCGCTGGAAGCTCAGCCGTGTTGTGGCGTGCCCGTGCGGGGTGCGCAGGTTTCTGGTGTAGGCCCGGTTCTCCCACAGCTCCACGCCGGGGGCGGCGTGCGCCGAGAAAAACCACTCCAGCCAGGCGCGGTCCAGCGGCTCCCGGTAGGGCAGCCGCAGGGTGAGCGATCCGTTGGTGGCGGGCGCCGGGCGTGCCGCGGACCCGTTTCTCGCGCGTTGAGCCTCGGTCCGCATAGTGGTCGGGCTGACCGCGAACACCTCGCGCACCGTGTCGTTGAACTGGCGGATGGAGGCGAACCCGGCAGCGAACGCGATGTCCGACATAGGCATCGCCGTGGTCTGGATCAGCAGCCGCGCGGTGTGCGCACGGTGCGCACGGGCCAGCGCCAACGGTCCGGCGCCCAACTCGGTGGTCAGCACGCGGGTGAGCTGCCGCTGCGAATAGCCCAGCGTGGCGGCCAGCGCGGGCACCCCGCCGCGTTCGATGACGCCGTCGCCGATCAACCGCATCGCCCGCGCGGCCAGATCCGCCCTGGTGTTCCACAACGGCGAGCCGGGCGCCGCGTCCGGCAGGCAGCGGCGGCAAGCGCGGTAGCCCGCCTGCTGCGCTGCGGCGGCGGTCGGCAGGAACGACACGTTGGCGCGCTTCGGCGTAATAGCCGGACACGAAGGACGGCAATAGATTCCGGTGGTGCGCACCGCGGTGAAGAATTGCCCGTCGAAGCGGGAGTCTCGGGTCGACACCGCCCGATAGCAGTGCTCGAAATCCAATGCCGTGATCGTCACGCCAACCACAATGTCAGCCACGGCCGACCTGTGCTAGCGGAAATCAGCCACCATCCCGCGCTGAGGTCCGTGCTTCGCACGACCGCCGTGACACCGCACAACGATCAAGCGGCCAAGTGCTGTGTGAACTACCGACTCGACATGCGGCGACGCGCACTGAAAAATCAGTGCCGTCGGCCGGACTCAGCAGCAGCGATTGGTGGGATTGTTGTCCGCGTCGGCATGGCGCTGCCGCCAGTACTCCCGTTCGGTCGGGATCTCGCAACCTGGATGATTGCGTCGCAGATGATCGACATACCGCTGGTAATCCTGCCCGCCCAGGATCGAGTTGAACCACCAGACGCCGGTGCGAGCGCCGCCGACGCAGGCATGTGCCGCGGCGCGCAGCCGCGTGCCGACCGGTCGCATGGGCCGGCCGGCACGCGGCGCCGTGGCGTCGCTCATCGCGCGTGCGCGTGCGCCGCGCCGGGCGCGCGAACCTTTCCGGCCGCGATCAGCTCGTCCCACTGCTTCTGGACTTCCTTCTCGGCCGAGGTGGCGACGAAACCGCTGGGCGCGAAGATCTTCGACGGCTCCTCTGGAGTTTCGGTGGTCGTGGTCCGGCCGGAGCGCCAGGCACGGAACGCCACCACCGCCCCGACGACCGCGACGATCAGCACCAGCGCCGCGAACAGAACCGACAGCGTGCCTTGGATGAAGGTGTTGCGCACGATCGCGTTCATATCGTCCTGGGTCTTCGCCGTCAGGCACAACTTCCCGGCGTCCTGCGCCGTCTGGCAGATGCTGTGCTGCTTCCAGTATCCGAGTTTCGGATCGTCGGAGAAAATCTTCTGCCAGGACGCGCTCATGGTCACCGCGAGGTCCCAGACCAGCGGAATGGCCGGGATCCATGCCCACTTGGCCAGTCCCTTCTTTACCACGATCACCAGAACCACGGTCAGCGCCATCGCCGCGAGCAGCTGGTTGGCGATGCCGAACAGCGGGAACAGCGTGTTGATGCCGCCCAGCGGGTCGGTGACGCCCATCAGCAGGATCGAACCCCACGCCGCGACCACGACGGCCGAGCACAGCCACGCGCCGACCCGCCAGGACGGGTCACGGAACTTCTTCGCCGCACCGCCGAAGTTGCCCAGCGCGTCCGACAGCATGAAGCGTGCGACACGGGTTCCCGCGTCGATCGTGGTGAGGATGAACAGCGCCTCGAACATGATCGCGAAGTGGTACCAGAACGACTTCATGCTCGCGCCACCGAGGAACTGGTGAAACACCTCGGAGATGCCGATGGCCAGCGTCGGCGCGCCGCCCGTGCGGGAGATGATGCTGGTCTCGCCGACATCGCTCGCGGCTTGGCTCAGTTCGGCCGGCGTCGCGGGTGGACCGCTCAGCCCGAGGCTGTTGGTGTAGGCCGCGGCCTTCTCCGCCGTGCCGCCGGTGAGTCCGAGCGGTGCGTTCATCGCGAAATACAGGTGCTGGTCGATGATCGAGGCGGTGATGATGGCCATGACCGCGACGAACGACTCCATCAGCATGCCGCCGTAGCCGATCATCTTCGCGTGCGATTCCTTCTCCAGCAGCTTCGGCGTGGTGCCGGAGGAGACCAGCGCGTGGAAACCGCTCAGCGCGCCGCAGGCGATGGTGATGAACAGGAACGGGAACAGTGAGCCCGCGAAGGCGGGGCCGGTGCCGGATGCCGCGAAATCCGAGACGGCGGGCGCCTTCAGCACCGGAAGCGTGACCAGGATGCCGACCGCGAGCAGGA
Organism: Nocardia sp. NPDC023852; assembly: GCF_040639505.1. Classification (NCBI taxonomy): domain Bacteria; kingdom Bacillati; phylum Actinomycetota; class Actinomycetes; order Mycobacteriales; family Nocardiaceae; genus Nocardia; species Nocardia sp. NPDC023852. The sequence continues at coordinate 161,696 of NZ_JBFAAB010000006.1, read as the reverse complement.
TGATGGTGCCGACCTTCATAAAGGTGGACAGATAATCACGCGGCGCGAGCAGCAGCCACACCGGAAGCACCGAGGCGACGAAGCCGTAGGCGATCAGCAGCCAGGAGATGGTGACCGGCGAGAGCGTGAACCAGTCGGTGCCCCAGTCCGTTTCCGACACCCAGCCACCGCCGAGGATGGCCAGGATCAGCAGCGCGAACCCGATGGCAGAAACTTCGCCGACCTTGCCCGGTCGCAGGAATCGTAGGTACACACCCATGAACAGCGCGATCGGAATGGTCATGCCGATCGAAAAGACGCCCCACGGGCTATGGGCGAGCGCGTTGACCACCACCAGCGCGAGCACCGCGAGCAGGATCATCATGATCACGAGTACGCCGACGATGGCCGACCAGCCGCCGATCACGCCGAGTTCGTCGCGGGCCATCTGCCCGAGGCTGCGCCCGCGCCGCTTCATCGAGACCCACAGCACCAAGTAGTCCTGCACCGCACCGGCCAGCACAACGCCGACCACGATCCAGATCGTGCCTGGCAGGTAGCCCATCTGCGCGGCGAGTACCGGGCCGACCAGCGGGCCTGCGCCCGCGATGGCGGCGAAATGGTGCCCGTAGAGCACCCGCCGGTCCATCGGCATGTAATCCTTGCCGTTCTCCAGGATCTCGGCGGGCGTGGCCAGGTCGTCACGCGGTTTGGTGATCTTGCGTTCGATGAACCTGGCGTAGAACCGGTACGCGATGATGTAGGTGCTGACCGCGGCGATCACGATCCACACGGCGTTGACCGATTCGCCACGCGAGATGGCGAGCACCGCCCATGCGATGGCGCCGAGTACGGCGATCCCGGCGAAGATCGCTTTCTTGGCCGGAGTGATCGGTGACTTGTCGACCACGCCGACAGGCGGCAGATCGGGATCGGTCCGCAGATATTCGATTGTCGCCATCTATTTACTCTCCTGTAAAACGCGCAGGACCCTGCCGAAACATGTGACAACGTATCCGATCGGTGTGCCCCGTGTGCCGATTCCGCATTCAGGCCGACCGTCGTGAAATATTGTTCATGTGTCGGCCGTCACGCTGATGTAGCCGAAAGTATGCTGCCATGCGGTTCGAGAAGCTCCACATCCGCCCCCGAGGAGGGTTGTGCCGCGTCCTACCCCCGCTGCCCCGGTCCGTCGTCGGACGCTGCTCGGGTCGGCGCTGGCCGCGCCGCTGCTCGCCGGCGCCGGGTGCGGATCTCCCGACGACGCGCTGACTTTCTTCTTCCAGGCCAGGCCGGAGGAGGCGCGGGTGCGGCTGAAGATCATCGACGAGTTCCGGAAACGGCACCCGGACATCAGGATTCGCACCATCATGTCCGGCCCGGGCCCGCTGCAGCAGATGCTCACCTACTGCGCGGGCGGTAAGTGCCCGGACGTGATGATGGCGTGGGAGCTGCTGTATTCCGGCTTGGCCGAGCGTGGCGTACTGCTGGATCTGAACACGCTGCTCGATCGCGATCCCGCCTACGCCGCCGCGCTGCGGGCCGACAGCTATCCGGCGCTGTACGACACCTTCACCTACGCGGGTGGTCAGTACGCCTTGCCCGAACAATGGTCCGGGGTGTTCCTCTATTACAACCGCGAGCTGTTCGCCGACGCGGGGCTCACCCCGCCCGCCCGCTGGCGCGATGCCTGGCCGTTCGACGAATTCCTCGCCGCCGCCCGTGCGTTGACCAGTCACGAGTCCTCCGGGCGGACCAGGTGGGGCTTCGCCGACGCCTGGGTGCCGTACTTCTCGGCGGCCTGCTTCGGCAGGAACAACGGTGCCGAGTGGTTCACGCCGCCGGTGCGTCCGACCAGGACGAACCTCGGTGATCCGAAGTTCGCCGAAGGGTTCCAGTTCTACGCCGATCTCGCGGTGCGCCACCGCGTAGCGCCGAAAGTAGCAGATACGCAGTCGGTTTCGGCGCCGGACCTGTTTCGGCGTGGTCGGGCGGCCATGGTTATGGGTGGGCACTGGCTGTACTCCGAATTCGCCGGGCACGACGATCTCGCCATCGACGTCACGGTGCTGCCGGTCGGCCCGCACGGCGGCCCCGGCGCGATCACCGATGTCGGCAGCACGGGCTTGTCCATCGCGGCGGACAGCCCGCATATCGAACAGGCGTGGGAGTTCGTCAAATTCGCGACCGGACCGGTGGGGCAGGCGATTATCGCTGCGTCCGGCCTGTTCGTGCCGGTACTGAGATCCGCAATGGGCGCGCCGGGTTTCGCCGCCGCACATCGCGAGATCCGCAACCTCGAGGTGTTCACCGATGGCCCGGCCAACTCCCGCCCGCTGCCGGTGACTCCTGCGTGGGGCAAGGTCTCCGCGCTGCTGGAGCGCGGCTCCAACCGGGTCCTGCGCGGCGCCGCCACCGCCGCCTCCTTGAACGGCAGCTTCGCCTCCGACGTCGACGCGCTCCTGGCTGTGCCATGAAGAGAGCACAGTGGTCGCAAACCGTCGGCAAAGTCCTCCGTCAGGCCCCGGCCGGCGCGCCCTCCCATTTGGCCAGGCGGCGGGAACGGGCAGGTTGGGCATTTATCGCGCCCAATATCGGGGCCGTCGCCGTTTTCTTGTTGTTACCGTTGGTTTTCTCGCTCTATCTGAGTTTTCATTCGTGGGACTTGTTCAGCCCCATGCGGTTTGTCGGTGTGGACAACTATCACCGGTTGTTCGGTTCGGACCCGTTGTTTCTCATCGCGTTGCGCAACACGGCCGTTTTCACCGTGCTGACGTTGGTGCCCACCGTGGCGATCGGCCTCGGGGTCGCCACGGTGCTGAATCGAAAGTTGCGCGGTATCGGAATATTTCGGACGATCGCGTTCCTGCCGTTGGTCGCTTCCACCGTGGCGATGGCGGTGGTGTGGCGGTTCATCTTCACCGAGGACGGGCTGCTGAACCTCGCGCTCGGCCGGGTCGGGATCGACGCGGTGCCGTGGCTGATCGATCCGGACTGGGCGCTGGTCTCGCTCAGCCTGGTCACGGTGTGGAAGAGTGTCCCGTTCGCGACGGTTATCCTGCTCGCTGCCATGCAGGGCGTGCCCGAGACGCTCTACGAGGCGGCGCAGATCGACGGCGCCGGAACACTGCGCCGGCTCACCTCGATCACCCTGCCCCTGATCCGAGGGCCACTATCGTTCGTCTTCATCATCACGATCATCAACTCGGTGCAGGCATTCGACCAGGCCTACGCACTGACCGGCGGTAACGGCGGGCCGGAGACGGGCACCTACCTACTCGGGATCATGTTGTTCCAGAACGCGTTCGGCTTCTATGAGGTCGGCTACGCGTCCGCGCTGGCCTGGGTGATTTTCGCGATCCTGTTCCTGCTGACGCTGCTGCAGCTGCGGATGGCCCGGCGGGCGGAGGTCGAACAATGAACGCCTGCGAGGCGGTGCGGCGCGCGCTGCCGGTCCGGCGCGATAGCGCGCTTCTCGCCCGTAGCCGGATAGAGCGGGCGATCATTCGGCGGATGGTGCGTGGCGCCGCGGTGTACGCCGCGCTCGTCGGCGTCGCATGGTGTGCGCTCGCACCGATCCTGTGGGCGGTGTCCGGGTCACTGAAGCAGGACGGCGAGATCGCCGACGCCACGCTGCTTCCGGAGCGTCCGCGGTGGTCGAACTACGGCAAAGTATTCGACCTGTTGCCGCTGGGCCGGATGCTGCTCAACACCACGGTCTATGCACTGTGCGTCACGGCGGGACAGGTCTTCTTCTGCTCTTTGGCTGGATATGCCTTTGCCCGCTTGCGTTTCCGGGGGCGCGACATGCTGTTCCTCGCTTACCTCGCGACGCTGATGGTGCCACTGACCGTGACGGTGATTCCGCAGTTCCTGCTGATGCGCGTATTCGGCTGGGTGGATACTCCGTGGGCGATGATCGTGCCCGGCCTGTTCGGCAGCGCTTTCGGCACCTACCTGATGCGCCAGTTCTTCCGTACGCTACCGGCGGAACTGGAGGAGGCGGCCATCCTGGACGGCTGCTCCACCTGGCAGGTCTACTGGCGGGTCCTGCTGCCGCACACCCGGCCCGCTCTCATGGTGCTCGCCGTGCTCACGTGGATCACCGTGTGGAACGACTTCCTCTGGCCGCTGGTCATGATCCAGCGCAACGATATCGCCACCGCCACACTGGGTCTGGTCCGGCTGCAAGGCCAGTACCACACCCAGTGGCCCATCCTCATGGCCGCCGCGGTCGTCATCCTGCTTCCGCTGCTTGTGATCTATGCGATCGGCCAGCGCGCGTTCATCCGCGGCATCGCCATGTCGGGACTCGGCGGTCGCTAGCAACCCCAGTAGGTGCCGAAGCTCCAGAGGTTGCCCTCCGGGTCACGAACGGTGAAGCCGCGCGAGCCGTAGTCCTCGTCGCGCAGGCCGCGGACCAGCTCGGCGCCCGCGGCCGTGGCCCGGGAGAACAGGGCGTCGGGGTCCTCGCAGACGATGTAGACCGAGTCGTGGCCGGGCGGGCGGGTGCCGAACGCGCTGTCGTCCTTGCCCGCCGAGCCGAACATGATGCCGCCGCCGAGGGGCCAGCGCAGTTCACCGTGTTCGACGATCGACGGGTCGTCCGCACGGGCGTAGAGCGCGGTCTGCTGGAAGCCGAACGCCTCGACGAGGAAGGTGGCCATGGCGCGGGCGTCGCGGAAGATCAGGGTTGGCCAGACGGCGGTTCGGGTGCTGGTTTCAGTAGTCATGTCGCTCATCGTCATCCTGCGGACCCCTCGGAGTCTTGGACGGATGGAATCTCCTCGGCCAGCCATTTCGTCGGGCTGGTCCCGGCCAATTCGGCGAAGTCGCGATCGAGATGAGCCTGGTCGTAGTAGCCGCAGGCAGCGGCAACCTGTGCGATGGTGACGAACGAGGGCGTGTGCTCGAGCATCCGCCGCGTCCGCTCGAACCGGGTGATCCTGGCCGCCAGCTTCGGGCTCAGGCCGAATTCCCGGTTGAAGCGGCGGGTGAGATGCTGCCTGCTCCACCCGATCTCCTCGGCCAGCGGGCCGACCGAGATGCCGCCGCCGGAACGGATCATGGTGCGCCATGCCCAGGTCAGCTCGGGGCCGACGGTGCGGTCCGGGTCGGCGAGTGCCGAGAGGACCCGGTCGCACGCCGCGAAGCGTTCCGGCCACGACGGCGCATGCTGCACACGCTCCCAAAGTTCCAGACCCGCGGGCCCGGCCAGGTCGGCGAATTCGATCGACGTGTCCCACAACGCCGCGGCGGGCATGCCGAACAGGATGCGGCAGCCCAGCGGTGTCAGCTCAACGGCCACGCCTTCCTGGTGTCCGTTGTGCGCGATGAGCGCAGTGCTCGCCTGTAGACCGCTCACCACGCAGCGGTAGTCCTGCGGGGACTGACGCGGATCGGTCTGCTCGACGACATCGATGGTGGGACCGACGGCGACGATGAAAGTCATGTGCCGCGAGGGCAACCCGCGATGCACCGACGCGGCGAACCCGAACATGCGGTAGCCGACGTAGCGGTCGATGAACGCCGCCAGCATAGGTGCCGGACGCGCCGTCACCACTTCTGTGGTCGGCTCCATACCGGTCACGCTACGCCGCACCTCGGCTACCGCAAGATGAACGCGACGAGGAGGTCTGACACGACGGCGATCAGTTCGCGACGTTGACGCGCTTACGAATCGCCGCCTCGTCGGTGGCCAGGTCGAGCAGGTAGGTGGCGAAGTCGTCGCGGGTGTCGTCGATGACGCACACCACGCGGGCAGGTTCTGCGCCGGTGCCGCCCAACGGTGAGATCGAGCACTCCGGCACGTAATGGGGTGTGGCTGCGCGCCGTGATCCGGTTACCGTTGCGCCTTCTAACGATTTCTGGAGGTGCGATGCGGCGGGTGCAATACGAGCGCAGCGGTGGTCCCGAAGTGCTCGAACTCGTCTCGGTTGAGCTGCCGACGCCCGGGCCGGGGGAACTCCTGGTCCGCGTCGACGCGGTCGGGGTGACCCTGCCGGTGGTGCGGAAGGTGCGCGAGCAGCGCGAACCGATCGCGTTGGGTGGCGAGATCGCCGGTGAGGTGGTCGCGGTCGGCGAGGGCGTCGACGGGTACGCCCCTGGATATCGGGTCACCGGCTTGGTGTTCGGGCACGGCTACGCCGACTATGCGCTGCTTTCGGCAGCCATGGCCTCGCCGATTCCGGACGGAGCTTCGGCGGTCGACGCTGTCGCGCTGGTACGTAGCGGCCTGGTCGCGCTCGGTGCGCTCGACGCCGCGTCCCCGAAGGAGGGGGAGTCGGCACTCATCACCGCCGCCGCGAGCGGAGTCGGACACCTCGCGGTCCAGTTGGCGCGGGTGCGCGGCGCCGCGCGGGTAGTCGGTGCGGTGTCGAATCTCGCCAAGGCGGAGTTCGTGCAGAACCTCGGCGCCGACGAGGTGGTCGAGTACAGCCAGGAGTCCTGGGGCGCTCCGACCGACTACGTGTTGGACGCCGTCGGCGGTGACCTGCTCACATCGGCTATCGCGGCCATGGCCCCCGGTGGACGTCTGGTCGCCTACAGCTCCGGCGGCGGAACCATCCGGGCATACGACCTGCTCGTCGGCGCCAAATCGGTGATCGGCTTCCAGATGGCTCGCATCGCTCGGGGGCGGCCCGATGTGTATGAGCAGTGGCGTCAGGAGCTGTGGCAGTACTACGCGTCGAGCCAGTTGCGCCCCGCCGTGCACGCAGAGTTCGCGTTGGAAGACGCGGCCGAGGCGCACGCCGTTATCGAGGGGCGGCGCAACCTCGGCAAGGTTGTTCTGATCCCCGGATAGCGTCGTTTCGTCGGCGGCTCGCGGGCCGGAGCTCTCATGGGCGTGGTCCGTCGGGTTGGTCCGGCGAATGTTGGTCGGCGGGTTCGCGTCGGGTTGGTACGGAGTGGTGGGGGTGTCGCAGCCTGTCGAGTTCGTGTGCCTGTCGTGTCGGGTTGACGCCGCAGATGGTCAGTTGGTGCTGTGGTCGCTTCGCATCGGCAGGTGATCGCTTCGGGTGGGCGCAGGGTGGAGCGGTCCGTGTGCCGCGTAGACTCTGTTCCTCGTGAGTCTCACCCTCGGAATCGTCGGCCTGCCCAACGTCGGAAAGTCGACGCTGTTCAACGCGTTGACCAAGAACGACGTCCTCGCCGCGAACTACCCGTTCGCGACCATCGAGCCGAACGTCGGTGTGGTCCCGCTGCCCGATCCGCGGCTGAACCGGCTGGCCGAGATCTTCGGCTCCGAGCGCATCGTGCCCGCCACCGTGTCGTTCGTCGATATCGCGGGCATTGTGAAGGGTGCTTCCGAGGGCGCGGGCCTCGGTAACAAGTTCCTTGCCAACATCCGTGAGGCCGACGCCATCTGTCAGGTGGTGCGAGTCTTCGCCGACGATGACGTGGTGCACGTCGACGGCCGAGTCGACCCGGCCGCCGACATCGAAGTGATCGAGACCGAGCTCATCCTCGCCGACCTGCAGACCCTGGAGAAGGCGGTCGTGCGGTTGGAGAAGGAAGCGAAGGTCAAGAAGGAACGCAAGCCGGTCGCCGAGGCTGCCAAGGTGGCGCAGGAGATCCTCAACAACGGCACCACCTTGTTCGCCGCGAGTGACAAGGTGGACACCGAACTGCTGAAAGAACTTTCGCTGCTCACCACCAAGCCGTTCCTTTACGTCTTCAACGCCGATGAGTCTGTGCTCACCGACGAGGCGAAGGTCACCGCGCTGACAGCTTCTGTCGCTCCGGCTGATTCGGTGTTTCTCGATGCGAAGGTGGAAGCCGAACTGCTCGAGTTGGACGAGGAGTCGGCTATCGAACTGCTGGAGTCCATCGGCCAAGCCGAGCCTGGTCTGCATGCTCTGGCTCGTGCGGGTTTCCACACCCTCGGCCTGCAGACCTACCTCACGGCGGGCCCGAAAGAGTCGCGCGCCTGGACCATTCACCAGGGTGACACCGCACCCAAGGCGGCCGGCGTCATTCACACCGATTTCGAACGTGGGTTCATCAAGGCCGAAGTCGTGGCCTTCGACGATTTGGTCGCGGCCGGGTCCATGGCTGCCGCCAAGGCTGCGGGCAAGGTGCGGATGGAAGGCAAGGACTACGTCATGGCTGATGGCGACGTCGTCGAATTCCGCTTCAACGTGTAGTCGCGTTTCGGTTCGACCTCAGGGCCTTCTTACGAAGGCGTCGGGACGCCCGAACGTTCAGACGTCGGCGTTCGAGGTTGCTGGTTCGGGCACGTCGCTGCCACTGGACCATGCCCCCGCTCTCTCTGTGGCGGCCTCGAACGCGTGCTGCAGTCGTTCGAACGCAAGGGGGCGTTCGGGGGCGGGTCGCGGAATGCCGAGGTGAATCTCGCGGAGCTCGTCGATGAGGTCGTCGACGAGGTCGGGGGACTCGGCCAGGATGCGAGCGCGCAGGCTCAATGCGTGTGACGTGGCTCGATGATGCATGCCCCAGGTCCCGAGGGCCACCATCACCGGAACCGTCTGAATCCCTGCCTCGGTGAGTGAATACGCCGCCCGCTGCCCCCGCGTCGCATCGTCACGAGACAGCAGGCCCTCCTCGACCAGATTTCGGAGGCGGTTGGCGAGGATGTTCGACGCGATGCCTTCGTCGTTGCGCGTCAGGAGTTCGCGGAAGTGTCGGCGACCGCCGAAAACGATGTCGCGAAGCACGATGAGGCTCCAGGCGTCGCCCAGCACCTCGACCGCCGCATTGATCGCGCACCCTGATCGGGGCTGTTCTCTCGCCATCCGACCTCCAAAGTGATTGCAGATAGAAATCACTCTACGCTAGGGTGTGAGTGATTTCATTTTGCAATCACCTGTCTTGGAGTCATTATGTCCCGTACGCGAGTCCACAACCTCTTCGTCTCCGCGGACGGATATGCCGCCGGTGATCACGTGACGCTCGAAGCGCCGATCGGCGGAGCGGGGGCGCTCTTCGGCAAGTTCGACGGACGTGTCATCCACGGCATTCACGGCATTGATGAACCGGTAACCGTGGACCGCGCCATGTTCAGTATGTGGGGCCAGGGTGTCGGGGCGGAGATCATGGGTCGTCGCAAGTTCGGCCCGCAGGCGGGCGAATGGCCGGACGACGGCTGGACGGGATGGTGGGGAGATGCGCCGCCCTTCCGCACTCCGGTCTTCGTTCTGACTCATTACCCGCACGAAGCACTCGAGTTCGACAACGGCACCAGTTTCCACTTCGTGGATGCCTCGCCGCAGGAGGCGCTTCGCTTGGCGCAAGAGGCAGCCGCCGGGTTGGACGTCCGGATCGGCGGCGGGCCGTCCACCGTGAGTGAGTTCCTCCAGGCCGATCTCATTGATTTTCTGCACGTGTCGATCATTCCGATCGTGCTCGGTACTGGTGTTCGGATCGGGGATCACCTCACTGGCTTGGAAGAGCGATTCAGTGTTGAGTCCATCAGCACGTCCAGCGGTCTGACGCATCAGCTGTGGAACAGAAACCGCAGCGAGTGAGAGCGCGGTGGCTCGGGTCGGTGGCTTTGGTCCCCATGCTCGCGCCGGAGTCCCGGTACGGCTGGGGTGGCCCCGTGACGCCGCCCGATATATAATCAGATATATAACAACGGGAGGGGTGATCATGGCAGTCACCAGCGTCGACCTGGATCCGCAGCTCATCGAGCGTGCCCGAGCGCTCACGGGCGAGCGATCGAACCGAGCCGTCCTCGACCTCGCGTTGCGCCGGCTTATCGCCTCGAAGCAGAAGGGCGCGATGATCGACGGTATCGCAGGACTGACCGACCTCGACAACGAGCTAGGCGCGCCAGTGGTCTCTCCGGGCGAGTCCCAGTCCTCGTGACCGACTACCTGGTCGACAACTCGGTCTGGGCGAGGCTGACCACTGGGGATCCAGGTATCACTGCGCGCCTGCGGCGTATCGAGCGAGCACCGGCCGACCTGTTCGTCACCTGCCCGCCGCAGGTGCTCGAGTTCTGCCACAGCGCCCGGACGCCCGTAGAGCACGCGAACTACCGAGAGCAGATCTCCCTCGGATTCCCGCTCGAGCACGCACCCGAAGAATCGCTTGTGCTCGATATCCAGGCAGCACTGTGGAACGAGGGGCTCGTCCGGGCGGCCGCCTCGCACGGCATCCTCATCGCCGGGTATGCCATCGTGAACGATGCGACCGTGCTTGCCGCGGACCACGACTTCGAGCACATCGCGAGGGTGTCCGACTTGCAGTGCGAATACATCGCGCCTTCGCCGTGACGTTGGTTCGTCGCGGAACGCGGTCGAGTTCCGCTTCAACGTGTGACCTAGCGTAGAAATATGACCGCCGAACGCGAGCTTGCTTCAGGCCAGCACCGAGGCATTCCCGATCAGAAAAATGGTGCCGGTCGATATCCCGGGCTATGTGTGCATGTCGGGCGCGGACGCTCGTAACAGTCCCTTCCATGAGTCTGTGACTGGACGGTACTTCGACCAGGGAATCGGACCGGCTGCTGCGATCCGGAATCTGAGTGGGAGGTCAGACCGTGCGGATGACGGGGGCAGGCTTGATGTCATGGGCGTCGATGAGGGCCCGGATGTCGTCCGGGTCGGAGGTCCAGATGATGCCGCCGAGACGGGCCGCCATGGTGACGACGGTGGCGTCGACGATATCTGCGGTGCCTGCCTTGCCGCAAAGAATGCCTGCCGCTTTGGCGGTTTCGAGATCGACGGGCACGACGTGGCACCCGGCAAGAAACTTGCCGAGCCTGACCTGGCGACGAGAGTCCCGCCATGCCTGGCCGACGACGACGGAGGGGACGTGGATGTCGCGCCCGTCCTCGAGAGCCAGACTGTGGCGCGCCCACATGCGCCGGTCGTCGTTGTCGATGGCGATCAATGTGCCGGCGTCGTACAGGTAGGGGATGTTCACGCGGCCGAAGTCCCGGAGCTGCTGAGATACTCGGCGTCGGCGTCGGCCAGGTCGACGCGGGCGGCGGCGAGTTCCTCCGGCGTGAACGCGCCATGCTCTGCCTGCCACTCCTGGACCACGGCCCGGCCGGCCCGCCACCGCAGCTCCCGTTCGGCTGCCCCGGCGACAAGTCGGGAGAGCGGGATGCCTTCCTCCTCAGCAGCTCCGGCCAGCGCTTCGACCAGCGATTCATCTAGGGTGATAGTAACCTTCTTGGCGGCCATACAATCACCATAGCGCAGTATGGTCAACGTGCGGGTTCAACGGCAGCCGCTGCGCGTAGGTCAGCTCTGTCGCCGCGCCCACACCAACGACGCTCTGCGATGACCGAGCCTTGCGCAGGGTCCACATCAGGTGAGTTCGGACCAGCCTGTCGCCAATTGGATGTGGCTGCCGTGCTCCGCGATGTCCTGCCATCGGGCGTAATCCCCGAATGGCAGGGTGCGCTCGGCCCGGTCGGTGATCGTGGTGTACCAATTGCCTTCGGCCCGGCCGTCGGTGCAGACATTGATCGCAGCCAGGTACCTGTCGCCGATCGTGAATCGCACGACCGCGAGGTGGGCGCGGACTTGGGGATCCCGCCGGGGGGCGACGGGGCTCCACTGCGTGGCGATGCGGAATGTCCGGACACGAGCCGCCAGGTTGGTCCAAGACATCACCTCGTCGATCGACCCCCAGTCGCCGGTGGCGGTGGTTTCCCAGCTGTCACCCCGCCGTGTGGCGATGTAGTGGTAGCGGCCGCCGCCTTTCTCGAACCTGACGATCGAGCTGTCCGATGGCTCTTTCGGTATCGTCGTCGGAGTCGGCGGTATGGGCGGCACCGGAGTCAACAGAGATCTCATCAGTGTGAGGTCGTAGCGGTTGAGGTCCGGATTCGCCAGACACAATCGGGCGACGGTCACCGGTGGGCCGTTGAGTACGGCCGGGGTCGCTTCGTTGGCTTTGATTCCGTCGATACGGACCTTGGCGGCGACCGCCGAGCCCTTGATATCACCCCAGCAGGCGGTGGTGAGCCCACGTGCCCGGAGATGCTGGATCATGGGGAGGTAGCGCTGACTCATCTGTGGGGTCAGCTGTCCCACCCTCTGATCGTCGATGCGCACTTCGACGTGTGCTTTCGCTTTACCCACTGTCGGTACGTTCTCGACCAGGGTGACGAACAACAGCCCGTGCCCGTTGGGAGGTACGTGGTTGCGCAGTACGTCGAAGTGCTCGTTCTCTTTGGTCACCTGCATGATCGCGGACCGGGGAAGCAGTGTGTAGGGCTGCGCTGGTGGTTCGTTCAACGGGATGGCCAGTGTCGGTTCGCCGAGGGCGATCTGCACTCCGGCCCGGAGTTCGGGACCGTCCCAGCCGTCGTATTCATTGGCCCAGATCCTGGCGGCGGTCGTCGGTACGAATCCCGACGCGATGATGCGTCTGATCGGGCCAGCCCACCGGGGGCCGTTGTCGGGATCGAGGTATCCGATCGTCTGGCCCTTGGCTCGCACCGATATCGACCACGGGCCGTGCGGTCCGCCGGGGTCGGGAACGAGTTGCACGTCAGGCGTCAGAACGGAGCCGTCATCCGACATATTCGCCGGGAAGAGGCTGCGGACCGCGGGCAGGTACTGCTTTTCGAGGTTCAGTTCGTAATCGCACCATCTGCGGGCCTCGCCCCACAGACGATAGGACGAGCCCCGGGGATGCTCTATGGAGGCTGCGGGGCCGACTGGAGCTGCCGAGGAAGATTGCCTGGATGGCTTGCTGCCGAACCCGCCGCTCCCTGCGTTTTCTTCATTGGAGTCATCGATGCTCACGCCGAAATCGGTAGCCAATCCGGCCAGCCCGGACTCCCATCCCTGCCCGATCGCTCTGATCTTCCAACCGTTTCCGCGCCGATAGATTTCACCGAATACGAACGCCGATTCGGTGGACGCGTCCCGCGTCGCGTACCGGGCCAGGGGGCGACCGGTCTCGTCGGTGATATCGAGTGCGAGTTCGCCGAGCGCCCCGAAATCGCCCGCTGTGACGCTGCCCGCCAAAGCGATGGCATGCACGTCCGACGGCACGGACGTCAGATCGACGGTAATACGCGCTCGGGCGCCCTGCCCGGTAGTGCTGCCCGAGAAGCGAACTGAGCCATCGGACGATTCCGGCTGGTTGTAGAACACGAAGTCGGCGTCGGAGCGAACCTTGTTATCGGCCCCGAGTAGTAACGCGGACGCGGCCATCTCGAAATTCGGCTCAGCCCAGCCGAGTACGACGGCGATATGCTTCGCATCCTCTGGCAGAGGCGCGTTCTGTCCTTTGGACAGCATCGGGGGAGTCACGAGTCCACCTTCTACGGCTGGTTGGAAACAGTTCGGGAGAATGCCGACCTACGTGCAGACGTTCGCCGGACCGATCGATGACAGCAAGATCAGTGCATTGCAGTGATATTCGATCGCGCAGCGCAGCGTGTTACGGGCGGATTCCCAAGCGGCTATACCGGCAAGGGTGGCATGGTGAAGCGTCGTCATGATTTTGGGCGCAACGTTCCAACGGAGTCCGGACGAATCGAAGCTGCGGAGAACTTCGACCGCTCGGTTCTCTGAGGCGGGTGTCATGTATTGCACAGGCATGCGCGCGAGTGGCGGGAGATCAAGCAGTTCGGCGAGGTCTGTCGCAGACCTCGCCGGGTAGCCGGCCTCCGACAAGGTGACCGTGGTGATGTGCACGAGGCCTCGCTCGATCCGCGCTGCCCATTCATCGGCATCGGGAGGTCGGCCCAGTCGCACTGAAGTCAGTCGGTGCCGGGCTTGCCGAACTCTTCGATCAGCACGGGGTACTGCTCTCGACCGTGTCCGGCTGCGATCGCGCGGTCGGCCATCGCCTTGATCAGCCTGGGCAATTCGGCGTTGATCGCCAATGCCTCACTCTCCTCTATCAGATGTTCCATTGCCCGCGCGTCGGTCTCCAGGGCTGAGACCTCTGCTGGAAAGGAGCCGCGGTCGATCTGTTCGGCATATCCGGGCAGCCATTCGGCCACGCCGGCGGCGATCCGCTGCGCGAACGGCGCATACGTCGCGGCGTCGACGCCGGCGGTCCTGAGCAGGGCGGTGCCCTGGAGCCAGGCGTTGAGAACACTCCACATCATGGCCAGCCCGGCCACGTCGTACAGGGACGCCAGCCCGTGGTCCGCACCGAGGTAGGTGACGGTGCCGAGCGCTGTGAGAGCTTCCTTGTGCACCTCGAAATCCGACTGCGGCCCGCTGTGCAGAATCACCGCCTCGTCGGTTCCGATCGCCGAGGGAATCGCCATGATGGCGCCGTCCAGATAGCGGGCTCCGCGCTGTTGGGCCCATCGGGCGGCCTCCCGCGCCTGGGTGGAATTGCCCGAGGTCAGGTTGATCAATTGCGTACCGTCCAGGTCGATTTCGTTCGCGCCGAAGAGCTCTCGCATCGCCTGGTAGTCGGTGACGCAGATGATCGCCGGCGATCCTGTCGCGAGCGCGGCGCCGACCGTCGGCGCGAGCCGTGCACCCTCGGCCACCAACCGGGCGGCCTTGGCAGTCGTGCGGTTCCAGACGGTGGTGGGATGCCCGGCTTTCAGGAACGCGCGAGCGATTGCTCGGCCCATCAGTCCGAGGCCGATGACTGTCACGGGTGTGTCGGTTTTGTTCATGGCAGTATCGTCAACGTTGATACCGGTGTGAAGGTCAAGTGAGGTTTCGATGCGGATCGGAGAACTGGGTCGTCGGACGGGTGTCAACACCCATCAACTGCGCTACTACGAGGCCCAAGGCCTGCTGGTGGCCGACCGCCGGGCCAATGGCTACCGCGACTATGACGACAACGCCGTGTTGCGGGTGAAGCAGATCCGGCACCTGCTCGGTGCTGGGCTTTCCTCCGAGGACATCGCGTACTTGCTGCCCTGCGCGGTAGGAGAAGCGCCGAAGCTGCCCGGGTGTCCAGAGTTGCTGGCGGCTATGCGATCGCGGCTACGGCGATTGGACGACCAGATCGACAGGCTCGCGCAATCGCGCAACGCTCTCGCCGACTACATCGATGCGGCCGAGCGGAGGGGCAGCGAAAGCTATCCGCCCTTTGATGATTCTGATCTGGCGACCGTCCCCGCTTGAGCTCTCGGGGTGCCGGCCGAGCCGTGCCAACTATCGCTCACTCCAACGTCGGGACCTGGTTTACCGCCGACGAGGCCAGCGGGACGCGATGCTGCCCAAGGGGCCGCTTGTGGTTGTGGCGGCCCCGTGGGCAGCGACGATCACCCGTGTAGGTGCACAGCCGATACGTCCACACCTAGTCCGTTCTCTCCCGGCGGCGAGCCCGCCAACGGCGAGTTGTCGAGGTATCGGATCTCGTAGACCCGTTCGGTGAACTTCCAGCCTTCGGCTGTTCGCCGGTAGCGATCGTGGTAGATCGCGTAGTTCAAATGTGAACTACCGTTTCGCAACCGGCCGAACTCACAGAGGTGGGCGCGGCCGGAGGCGGTGTCGCCGTCGATTTCGATCACGCCGGGATGGGTGTGCTGAACGAAGTAGTCCCAGGCGTCTTGCATTCGCCGCATTCCGGTCTGGAATTCGGCGTGGCCGGCGAGTTCGATATCCGCGTCGGGGATGCGTAGCACCCCATCGTCGGTGAACAGTGCCGCCAGGCGGTCGAAGTCGCGCATCATCACCGCGTCGGTGAATTCGCCGCCGAGCGCTTCGATCTCGACACGGTCGGCGAGTGACCGAAAGTCGTTTGGTGTCAGCATGATCGGCTCCTCAGGAATTGATGAGAGTGGTTTCGGCGCCGGCCCGCCGTAACGGTGCGAGCGCGGCGCTCCATGCGAGGACCTGATCCAGCAGCGTGTTCAGAGCTGTGGTGTGGTGGTCGCCCGGTGTGAAGACGGTGTAGTTCTCGAAATCGGTGAGCACCGAAATCGCGACCTGGTGGCTCACATCGGCCATGCGCAGCGCGCTGCAGACCAGTCGCAGATGCTCCACCGCGCGGACGCCGCCACCCGCGCCGTAGGAGACGAATCCGACCGCCTTGTCGGCCCACTGCGCGAACAAGTGGTCGATGGCGTTCTTCAGCACTCCGGGGGCGGAGTGGTTGTACTCAGGGGTCACCATCACGAACCCGTCGAACGGGGCGATCCGCTCGGCCCAGGCGCGGGTGTGCTCATGTACGGAGGGGCCGAACATCGGCGCGACCGGCTCGTCCAGATGCGGTAGCGGGTGGTCGCGCAGGTCGATCAGTTCGAACTCGGCGTCGCCGCGACGCGATGCCGTGTCCAGAACCCACCGGGCGACCTGCGGACCGTTGCGGTTGGGCCGGGTACTGCCGAGAATGATGCCGATTCTGATCATGTCCGGAACTCCTGCTCTGCTGAAAGTGTCACGGCCTTCCGACGACGCAGCCGGCTGGAATGTCAGGCCGTCTCACAATTCGGGTCGCTGTTTCGTCGATCAGGTGAGGGCCGCATCGACCGAAGGAGCCGACACCATGACCGATCCGAACCTGCGCTCGGTGATCAGCGAACGCCGTCAGCTGATCAATCTCGCCTACCGGCTGCTCGGCTCGCTGGCCGAGGCCGAGGACGTGGTGCAGGAGACCTACGCGCGCTGGTACGCGTTATCCGAGCGGCAGCGGCAGGATGTGGCGGCGCCCGGCGCCTGGCTGACAACGGTCGCCGGCCGCATCTGCCTCGATCTGCTCGGTTCGGCGCGAGCCAGGCGGGAGCGGTACGTGGGCGAATGGATTCCGGAGCCGGTACCCGACCGTTCCGAATGGCTCGGTGGTCCCGCCCCCTGCGATCCCGCCGACCGGGTCACCCTCGACGAGTCGATCAGTATGGCCTTCCTCGTCGTGCTGGATTCCATGACGCCGGCCGAGCGGGTGGCGTTTGTCCTGCACGATGTCTTCCGCTACTCCTTCGCCGAGGTCGCCGACATCGTTGGGCGCACCCCCGCGGCCTGCCGCCAGCTCGCCTCCTGCGCCCGCCGCCGCATCCGTACGTCGCAGGGCCCGTCGAGCACCCAGCGTGCCGAGGTGGTCAGGGACTTCAAAAGAGCCTGGGAGACGAGGGATATCGAGACCCTGATCAATTTGCTCGATCCGCACGCGACCGCGACTGCCGACAGCGGCGGCCTGGCTCCGGCTTTCCGCCACCCGATTACCGGCGGCGAGCAGATCGCCCGCGCCTGGATCGAAATCGCCGCCCTAGGCCCCGAGGTGACGCTGCTCGAGCGCACGGTGAACGGCCAACCCGGCCTGGTGGCGCAGCTCGCCGACACCATCGTGTCGGTCTACGCCTTCGACATCGCCGACGACAGGGTCACTCGCATCTGGGCGATCCGCAATCCGGAGAAACTACGGCCATGGAAAGCGGGCTGAACTGCGGTGATCACGCGACGGCGAGGAAACGAAATACGTTGGGATGCTTGCTGTTCCGCGTGTGTCGGTGTGTGCCGCTAGTCTGCTGGCATGGTCGGACCGGACTCGGCGCTGCGCCGACTGATGCGCGAGGCGGGGAAGCTGCTGCAGCAGTATGGCTTTCACGGCTCGGAGGCAAAGTGGGTGCGAGTCATGCCGGGGGGTGTGGCGTCGGTCGGCCGCACCCGGACACTGCGCACCTGGACAGGCGGGCAGCAGGTACTCGAATTCGGCCTGTGCCTGAGCGCTACACCGACTGCCTGGTGGGAATTTCGGAACTGGCGCAACGCGCAGCTGGGTCTTGCGCTCACGCCGCTCGAGCAGGCGACCGGCCCAGGCCTGATCGACGACCACGGCATGCCGGATGACCTGACCGAGTTGTGGTCCCTGCGGCTCGACCCGACACAACCAGGCCGGCCCGCGCTGCAGGCAGACGTCGACGCCATCCGCGCCGAGCTGCCCCGGCGCGTGCACGCCTACGCCCGCCGGGCGCTCCGGCTGCTGGAACCGGATCGGTACCTCGACGAACTGTTGGCCGACCCGGAACCGCGGATCGCGACCTGGGAGGCGATCGTCGTCCTGCTCGCCGAGCGCGGACCAGGACCGCAATTGGACGACGCATTCATCCAACTCCGGGCGTGCCTCGCGGACCGGGACGAGTCGGCCTACGCGGAGAACATCATCGCGTACGCACGAGCCCGTACCGGCCTGGTTTGAGCAGGTACGGGCACTACCCCACCACTTCTGAAACACGGGCTGGCTCGAGCATCGCGCGGGACACGAGCGAGCGCCGGAATTTATTCGCGAGGCGTGGGCGTCGGCCTGGGCCTGAAAACAGCGGGACCGACTACCCACCTCGAGATCAGCCCCGATCCATCGGGTTTGTGCCGTTCAGCCGCAGTGCACTTTGAATGCCTGCCACTCGTCGTCACCGATGAGGCCGCCCCAGTCGATGCATTCGCCCTTTGCCTCGACCTTCACCGGACCCGCGAACTCGGTGTATTTGGCGTCGTCGACGACTACGGCGCGACTATCCCCTGACCGCCGGAGCCCGGCGCCCATCCGCACGGGTTTCCCCGGCTGGTCCCGGACGGTGACAACGCAATTGTTCTTACCGTTGAAGGTCAGAAAGGCGGTGCCACCGGCGAGGTCGCGCGAATCGATCACGTCATAGCCCTTGCCGCACTGACCACCGTAGGTTGCCGCGGATGCCGTCGCGGGGAGGAATACCGCCATCCCGGCAGTGATTCCGATTACGCTCGCACACACGGCAATTGTCTTCTTGGCGTTGATCACGTAGAAACCTCTTCTTCTTGACGTGCAGTCTCGCGTACGCGGGTAGCGCAAGATCTCCGAACGGCGCTCGACGCTATTGACACACCGTCGAGGGCTTACAAGAAGAAACGCTGTGCACCACATGATGGTTCACTCTGTTTCGAAATTTCCCGTTCCCTCTGGCTGTCCGTGGAAGTCTCGGACGACCGCAACCGACTCGCACCGCCCGAGAGTGATTTCCTCTGCGTCAGTAGTTTGTCGTCGCGATCTGCGATCCCGGCCGACCGGGGCCGTGAATCCGTTGCGTGTTGGCTTGTGTCGGATCGCTGATCGTGAGCTGCTGACGGTCGCGGTGCGGCTCTCTCTGAGCGACGGCATCTCCAAGGGAAAGGCCCATCAGTGGCAACACTCCGCCGCCCGTGACAGTCACGACATCCTCGATCTGCCGAACTTCGCGGACCATGGCCCGTTCGGTGTGCCATGGCGGGACCGTGACGAGGACAACAGATGGTCGCTCTAGCCTCCACCTCCGGAATGCCCGACCGACCCCATCGGCAGCTGAGCCACGAAACCAGCCGCACCAGCCGATGACTGGTAGCGAAGTAGTCACTCGCGCCCGAACGCGGTATCGCCGGCGAACATCGCTTGACCTCAATGCTTGTTGAGGTTATAGCGTTGCGCTCGGAAAGGAGCTCACTGTGACGATATTGGTAACGGGCGCGACGGGAAACACCGGACGGCACGTGGTGGCCGAGCTGCTGCGGAGGGGTCGTGCAGTGCGTGCGCTGACCCGCGATCCACAGCGCGCCGCGAATTTGCTGCCTGCGAATGTGGAATTGGTGGCGGGCACCCACACCGAGCCGGGCACACTCGACGCCGCGCTGGACGGCGTCACCGGGCTGCACATCACCGTGACCGCCGGAGTGGCCGAGACCGGACCAGAGTTGGTCCGCCGGGCGGTGTCCGCCGGCGTCGAGCGGATCACCATCCTGTGGGGCGGGTACGTCGGCCCCGCGGAAACCGCGGTCGCGGACTCGGGTGTGGACTGGACGAGGCTCGAGCCGCAGGAGTTCATGTCCAACGCACTCACCTGGGTCGACTCGATCCGAGCCGAGGCCGTGGTGCGTGAGCCTTTCGACTTCCCCAGTGCGATTGTGCACGAGGCCGATATCGGCGCGGTGGCCGCGACCGCCCTGGTCGAAGACGGGCACGCGGGCCGGGCGTACAACCTCAACGGACCGCAGGCGCTGACCACGAGGGAGCGCGTCGCGATGGTCGCCGCCGCGC
The DNA here is from genome assembly GCF_040639505.1 of Nocardia sp. NPDC023852. Classification (NCBI taxonomy): domain Bacteria; kingdom Bacillati; phylum Actinomycetota; class Actinomycetes; order Mycobacteriales; family Nocardiaceae; genus Nocardia; species Nocardia sp. NPDC023852. The sequence goes on along the minus strand of NZ_JBFAAB010000006.1, from coordinate 141,824 downwards.
TAGGCCGGGACCTCGCGTTCGAACAGATCAGCAATGAGCAGGCCATCGAGCGGCTACAGCAGACAGGGGTGTCGCGGGCCGACGCCGAGTACGTCGTCGGCTGGTACGCCGATCCGCCGGAGTCCGCGCGGACTCCGGATGGCACCGTTGAGCGGATACTCGGTCGGCCCGCCCGCACTTTCGCGGAATGGGTGACGGAACACAAAGATCGTTTCTGAGCGCCGAACGATCTGCTTTGTGGCTGCTCGGCTCGGAGCGAAACCCCGAGCCCGGCACATGCGTACCGCTTGTGATCGGTCGCGCCGTGGGAACTACTTTCCGGCAGAGAAGATTTCCAGCGGCCCGCAACGAACATCGAACCTGTCACGGACGGTGTCCAGGGTGCGGCGATGATGGTCGCGGTGTATCCGGTGCCGCCCGAGCGCGTGCCGCGCAATGTTCGCCGCCCGGCGCGGCAGCGGGTACCAGCGGTCTTGGTCGAGTCCGAAGTCCAGGAGTACCCGAGCTGGTACACCATCGGCGATGAGGCCCGCGTTGTAGTGGGAGAGCGATATCGCCGTAGGGTGGAATGCCGCAGTCGACTTCTTCGCCAGATCCACCATGTCGAGTTCGTATAGCGGGATTTCGCCTACCTTGCCCAGGAACAACAGATGCGTCATGAAGTACGCCATGTACGACTGGATGGTGAGCGTCGCCGACCGCGTATGTATCGACAGGACGGCGCCACCAGGGGAAAGATACGGCTCGTAGGGGTGGTGGTCCTGCAGGATGTAGCCGGTGCAGTTCACGATCCAACTACCCGGCGCGATCGGCTTTGTTGCGCCGCTGCGGAATACCAGCTCGGTCGCACCGTTGCGGTCGACGGCATCCACCACGTAGTCCATCACCACCTGATTCAGGCCGGCGGCAATCCTGTCGTTCTCGAATTCGGACAGGACGGCAAACCTGAAGTTGCTTGCGTGGGGCGTCAGCCATGTTCCGTATCGAGTACGCATCCACGTGTCGACGTCCGTCTCGTTTGTCCCGTCGAAACGCAGCGCGGCCTCTCTGATGATATTTGTTATCGACGTGCCGCTCCACCATCGCCGGGCTCCGGCTGGGAAGCAGCGTTCACGGCTCAAGAACCATGTCCCGGAGCCTGCGACGAGGTTGACTTCCCGTTCGGGATAGTCCGTGATCAGCGCGTCGGCCGTGTCCATACCGGTCTTACCGCCACCGATGACCCACACCGGGGCGTCGCTTGCCCGCATCTCCGCGCCGCGCATATCCCAGGAATTGGGGGACACGGACCGGACACGTTTGCTTGACACGGTGAGCGGGTCATTGGGCACGATGCGGTGACCGTAGGCCTTGATCAGCCGCTTCGTCTCGATGACCAGATGCCGGCCATCCTCGGAGCTGCATCTGACACGGACGATACCGTCGATCTCCTCGTGGGTGTCGAACGTCCACCCGAAGAACTCCTCGAGGCGTACCTGTTGTCTTATGACGTCGAGGCAGTGCTCGAGATGGTCGAGGACCTCGTTTCCCGTCGCCAGATAGGAGCGGGCCCGATCGAGGGTCCATTTGATGTTGCCCGCGGTGAACAGCCGATGCGGCTGGTGGAGTCGCACGTACGGGTACGCGTCGAGCCACATTCCCCCACCGCGTTTTCGGCTGTCGATCAGGACGAGTTTCTGGTCACGGGACAGGTATTGGCCGGCGACGAACAGTGCATTGATTCCGGTCTGGCCCGCACCGACGACAGCGACGTCGCAACGTACGACTTCGGTGGACATCTCGACCCCCGAATGCAGTGACCGTGTGTCGTCGGACATCTCGATCATGCCCGGGTCGTTGTGCGTCATGTCATTCCTTACTTCGTTGAAATTTGCTGGTCGATGAGGATACGAAGGGCTCGTCGGCGTTGGATGCCCTCTCGACGGCGACGCGGTCGCCGCGAGCCGCGGATTCGCGGTCTTCGAGTACTTCGGCCAGTATCGAGCGGATCCGCTCGGCCAGGCACTCCTCGTCTCGAGTGGACGACATCTCGAGTGGACGACCTCGTCGCGAACAGCGATCGGAGCGAGGCGAACTGGTCGTCACCCGCCAATGTTTCGACGTGGCCTCCAACCGTGAGCGCAGGAATTTCACCTCAGCGCCGGCGTTCGGGTAATCGAACACCAGCGACGCAGGCAGTTGCATACCCGCCGCCTCGGCGAGCCGATTGCGCAGGTCGACACTGCCGAATGAATCGGATCCCAGGTCCTTGAAGGGTCGGGCCCGACGGCCTTGGCAGACGGGTACCCTAGCACCGCTGCGGCGAGTTCTCGCACGAATCCGAGCATCAGACCATTCCGTTGGTCCTCCGGTGCGGCGGCGAGCTGCCCCGCGATCACCAGGACGATGGCGATGTGATGATGTACAGTCCCCGCATGTTCGAGCTCGCCCAAGCTTTGGCTGTCGCGAAGATCCAACAGGATGTCTCCGGGGCACTGCGGCTGCTTCACCCTGACGTGGTGTTGGAGAATCCGGCATTCGGAACCACGGCCCGCGGAGTGGCGGCGGACCGGCTGGCACTGACTCGATTCTTCGCCATTTTTCCGGATTGTCACGTCGATCCGGCAGGCCACGGAGACGACGGCGAGACGCCGGTTTGTTCGGGCACCTCGCGAATCACCATGACCGGCAAGGGTTTCCAGGACATCCCCAGCGGAGACCATGCCGAGGTGCCAGTATTCACAGGATTCTCCTTCGCCGACGACCTATCGCCATTGAACGGTTCTTCTTCGACCTGCCCGTTCTGTGCGCGCAGTTGGGGGTGCCCACCGATGCGGTGCGGCGCGCTCTGTTCGGCGCTACCAGTCCCGGAATCGACACGGAAGGACCCCGGCAATGACGACGGACGCGCGCATCAAGACCGTTGAGACAATCAGGACCGCAGCTCTTTTCGATATCGTTGTGGATCTGAGCCCGCAACTGAACTTCGGCGATCGCGGCCCGCTCGGCCGCCGTGTGCTCTTCGGCGCCGCCGGCGGATCGTTCGAGGGTCCCAGGCTACGCGGCGACGTGGTCGCCGGTGGCGGCGACTGGGCATTGTTCCGACCCGATGGGACGATGATGCTCGATGTCCGGGTGACTCTGCGCACCGATGACGACGAGCTGGTGCACATGACCTACCAAGGCCGCTGTGTGATCCCCCCGCAGATCCAATCCAGGATGGCCGACCCCACGACTCGACACCAGATCGACCCGGCGCAGTACTACTTCCGTACGAATCCGCTGTTCGAAACCGGATCAACCCGCTATGCCTGGCTCAACGACGTCGTCGCCATCGGAACGGGATACATGGTAGACGGCGGTGTCGCCTACCACGTCGAATACGTGCTGTGACGCGCGCACCACCGTGTGTCCGTGCCGAGAAACCTGGGCGCACCCGTCCCATCCTGGTCCTCGAAGTCGCGCAGCAACCAGTGGACGTTATGGCTCGAAGGTAAGACCGAAATGCGCACCCAGCCGATCGAGCGCCTCTGGGTCGCCGAAAACAACTTTCTCCGCAGCGCGGACCGCAGCATGCTCTCGGCAGCGTCCGGATTCCCGCGTCAGTCACCAGAATCATTGCAGGACATGTCATACGAAAATCGACCGCCCGAGTGCATCCGTTTCGACTCGGGCAGCAACACCGATGTCATCGCGCCGGATCAGCGGCGGCGTGGTCTTCCCCGACGCCGCTGTTCTCATTGAGCGGCATCCTCGTCGCGGCTGAGGTGGCTCGTCGTGCTCGACAGAGGGACATCGACGGCCGGATGTCGTTCTGGCTCGCTGAATCTGGAACACTCCATCATCGGAAAGGTTCTTGCTGATGATCCGTCGTTTCACAACCCTCTCGCCCGCCGCGGCGCCGCCAGTGGACGATTTGGTGGCCGGCGCGCTGCCGGACCGGGTGCAGATTGCGCATGAGCGGTTGGCGCACCAGGGTGATCCGGCTCTGCTGGAAGCGTTGTCGGAACGTGAGCTCGCCGCCTCCCGCGAGTTGGCCGAGCTCGTGCGTGACCACGAACGTTATGAGCACCGTGCACGTATCCAGGCGGCCGCCGATGCCGCGGAGCGGGTACGCCGCACGGCGGCCGCCTTGGCCGAACGCGAAGCCGCGGACCTGCTGCGCGCCGCGGAGGCGATCGGGGAGCAGCGACGCAGCAGCAGCCCGCACGCGAAAGTGGCCCGTCTGCACCAGCGCAAGCCGCGTGTGCTGGGGTTGCTCGCCGGTGTCGTGGCGTTCTCGATGCTGTTCTCCGCGGTCACCGTGCAGCAGAACATCGCGCCGACCGGCGGCATAGCCAACCCGATGTGGTGGTTGTCCTACGGCTTGGAAGCCTTGATCAGCGCGGTACTTGTCGCGCTGATGCTGTCCACCGGCGATACCGCCGAGTGGGGTGTGATCGACAGACTGTGGCAGATCTACACCGTCGAGGGCGTTCTGCTGACAGCGAGCATCGCGCTGAATACCTTCCCCTACATCAAGGTAGGCGACGCGACCGGTATCGGGATCCACGCGATCGCGCCGATCATGATCGGCGTCGCGCTCGTCACCCACCGGCTCGTCGCCGAGCGGTACGGACGTGCGATCGAGCAGGCGACTGCTGCCGTGCCCGACCATGAAGACCTGCAGGCCCGGCTCGCGGCGCTCACCCAGGTCGGCGGCGCCGGGAACCAGATCCTGCCGGGCATCCTCACCGCGCAGCCCACGGCCGCTGGCCGCGCTTCGGAGCACTCCGCTGGTGCTACAGAGCAACCGGCCGACGCTGAGGAGGTCTCCGCGGCGCGGGCTCTCCCGGTGTGGCATCGTGCCGATACCGTCGAGCGCGAACGGAGCACTCCAGCTGCCACCGCGGAGCACCCCACCGCCGGGACGCAGATCGCGGCGTCCACCGCAGATCCCGCTGCCGCGATGTCCGAGCAGATGATCACCGAGCTGGTGCTGGCCACAACGCCGACCCCAGCGGCCGAGCCGACCTTCGGAGGGGCCCCGGGCGGCCGGGAAGCGTCTGCCGAGGCCGACGCGGGTGAGGCTCATCTGGACGCGAGGCTGGAGGCGGCGTTGCGGCAGACGCTCGCCCACATACAGATCAGCGGGCAGTCGCCGCCTGTGCCGCCGGCGGAGCGCTCCGATTCGGTCGAGCACGAGTGGAGCGCCCCTGCTTCCGCAGCGGCGGAAGACAAACATGTCACGCGCGCGGAGACCGCCGAGGCACACCCCGAATCGATCGCGCGCGCCATGGGAGAGCCGATCTCCGCGCGCCCGGACGACGACCGCGCACTGATCGCGCGCGAAACCGATCGCGCGCCGCGCGCCGTCCAGAACGCACCGATCGCGGCCGAAGACACGTCACCGATCGCCCGCGAAACCGGAGACACCACCCCTGCCGCGACGGCGCCACACGCGGCCGACGAGCCGGAATCAGCGCAAGCGACCGCGCATCCGATCGCCGATCACAAATCGTCTGAGCGAGGAATCGATCGCGCGCGGATCGCCGCGCACGACTTGGACTACATCGGCGATGATCAGGTACCGATCACGGATGACGAGCCTGCTGTGCCCTCCGCGGTCTCTCCCGTCTGGCTCACCAACCGCTCGGCGATCGCGCGCGGAAGCGCTGTGCGCCGCGTATGAACGAGACAGCCGTGCGGAGTTCGTTCGCGCACTTAGGCGGGAGTCCGAACTCGACGAACCATTGGCGCTCCGAGACTGATGCTTGCGTCGTTCGCGCCGAATCAGCCCCGGCGGCCCGGTGGCGGGCTGCTGCGCTTGGAGTCAGGACTCGAAGCGTCTGCGACAGCCCGCGCGCATTCGGCCGCGCGTAGACTCCTTTGGTGAAACAACTAACGATCGGCGTCGTAGCAACCTCTCGCAAAGAGGACGAGCATCGGCTGGCGATCCACCCGGCGCACTTCAACCGGATCGACCCGGGGCTTCGCGGCGGTGTTTTCCTCGAACGCGGCTACGGGGACCGGTTCGGTTACTCCGATGAGCGGCTGGCGTCGCTGGTTGCCGGGCACCGTACGCGCGAGGAGTTGTTCGCCGAGTGCGACGTGCTGCTGTTGCCGAAGCCGCTGGCTGAGGACCTCGAGAACCTGCGCCCCGGGCAGGTCGTGTGGGGGTGGCCGCACTGCGTACAGGACGCGCGAATGACCCAGCTGGCAGTCGATCGCGGCCTGACCCTGATCGCCTGGGAGGCGATGAACCACTGGACGAAGGAGGGCAACTTCAGCCTCCACGTCTTCCACAAGAACAACGAGCTGGCCGGCTACTGCTCGGTCCTGCACGCCCTGCAGCTGCGGGGGACCACCGGGGACTACGGTCGACGGTTGCGAGCGGCCGTTATCAGCTTCGGTTCCACCGCCCGCGGCGCTGTCCGCGCGCTCTCGGCGCTCGGGATCAGTGACGTGACGGTGCTGACGCAGCGCAGCGTCTCGGCGGTTGCCTCGCCGTTCGCGTCGGTGCGGATGCGGCAGTTCGAGCGCGACCCACGGAACCCGAGCCGAACCCTGGCCCTGAAGGCGCCGGAACCGGGGCCGCTGGCGGAGATGTTGGCCCAATACGACGTGGTCGTCAACTGCATTCTGCAGGACACCGAGGAGCCGCTGCTGTTCGTGCTGGACGAGGATCTACACCTGTTCCCTCGCGGAACACTGTTCATCGATGTCTCGTGTGACGAGGGAATGGGCTTCGAGTGGGCTCGTCCGACATCGTTCGCGGACCCGATGTTCACCGTCGGCGATGACCTGTACTACTACGGCGTCGACCACAGCCCCTCCTACTTGTGGAACTCCGCCACCTGGGAGAATTCCGAGGCGCTGCTGGATTACCTGCCGATCGTGATGGCCGGTCCCGACGCCTGGGACGGCAGTGCGACGGTCCGGCGTGCGATCGAGATCCGTGCGGGCCACGTCCAAAACCCACGGATCCTCTCGTTCCAGGGCCGTGCCGCTGCCTACCCGTACGCAGTCGCCTGATCGGACGCTTAGGACTGCGGTCACCAGGCGCGCCGACCGCCATCATGCGTGCTTCTACCGCCAATGCCTTCGCAGTACTCATGGTTATCGACGTGGGCGAAGTCCGACGGCGGTGCGAACTTATATTCGGCTTCAGGTCAGTAGGTCGACGGATTGCCGGGCAGCGCCGGGTTTGCCTGCAGTGCGGGTAGAACGTAACGCCGCACATAGCGCAGGACTGCCGCGTTGTCGTCGGGATCGATCGTCTCGCCCGGCACCGTGCCCACGCTGATCAGGAACCGAGCCACCCACTCGGAGACCTCGGCGAGGTCATGGCCGGGGTGGATCTCACCGCGGGCCGCTGCGGTTTCGACGTAGGGTCGCCAGAAGGCGGCGAGATCAGGCACGAGGCCGGAGACACCGGCGCCCGCGCACGCCGCGAACTCCTCCGGTTCGGAGATGCGGAGCCGCATGAGCAGCGCGCCGGGGTCGTCGTAGGCGCCGCGCCCGATGCGGACCCCTGCGGCGACTTGCTCGGCGAACGTGCCGATGGTGTCGAGTTCGGCCCTCGCGTCGTTCCAGAATGTGTCGGTCAGCCGCACGATCGCCGCACCCAGCAGTGACACCTTGTCCGGGAAATGCCGGTACAGCCATGCGCGCGAGACGCCCGCCTCCTCGGCGACCTCGATGACGGTGGTGGCGCGGATTCCCTTGTTTGCCAGTAGCTTCTGGGCGGCGTCGAGTAGTCGATCCACCACTGTGGCTGTTGGTGCCTCGGTCACGCGCCTCGCTTTCGGTAGAGCGCCGGAACCACCGGGTTTCGCGAAAACCGTAGCAAAGAGTGGACAGATCTGAGAATCTGACTACTGGTAGACAGAATATGCAATCTGTCTACACCTGGCGTGAAGGGATTGAGGATGTATCAACCGCGGACAGCGGTCATCGGGGCCGGCATCAGCGGTTTGACCGCGGGCAAGATGCTCAACGACTACGGCGTGCCGTATGTGTGCTTCGAATCGTCCGACCGGATCGGCGGTAACTGGGCATTCGGTAACCCGAATGGGCGCAGCAGCGCCTACCGTTCGCTGCACATCGACACCTCCAAGCATCAGTTGTCTTTCCGCGACTTCCCGATGCCAGAGGACTATCCGGACTTCCCGCACCATTCGCAGATAAAGCAGTACCTCGACGACTATTGCGCGGCGTTCGATCTCACGAGGGCCATCGAATTCCAGAACAGTGTCGAGCACGCCCGCCGCCTTTCCGGCGGCGGATGGGAACTGGAGACCGAGCGCGGCGAGGTCCGGCGCTTCGACCTGCTGGTGGTTGCCAACGGCCACCACTGGGATCCGCGCTATCCCGACTTCCCGGGTGAGTTCACCGGCGAGACGCTCCACGCGCACCACTACATCGATCCTCGGACTCCGCTGGACTTCACCGACCAGCGAATCCTCGTCGTGGGACTCGGTAACAGCGCCGCCGATATCGCGGTCGAACTCTCGTCGAAGGCGCTCGGTACCAAGCTGACGCTATCGACCCGGTCCGGCGCCTGGATCGTGCCGAAGTACATCGCGGGTCGCCCGGCCGACAAGTACTACCGCACAAGTCCCTACATTCCGTTCTCCTGGCAGCGCAAGATCGGGCAATGGGGTCAACCACTCGCCGCGGGCCGGCCGGAGATGTACGGGCTCCCTACGCCCAACCACAAGTTTTTCGAGGCGCATCCGACGCAATCGGTGGAACTGCCGCTACGGCTCGGCTCGGGCGACGTGGTCCCCAAGCCCGATATTGCCCGGCTGGACGGAAAAACCGTGCACTTCGCAGACGGGACCTCCGACGACTTCGACGTCATCGTCTACGCCACCGGATACAACATCAGCTTCCCATTCTTCGATCCCGACTTCGTCAGCGCTCCGAACAACCGAATCGACTTGTATAAGCGGATGTTCGCACCCGGTATCGATGATCTGGTCTTCGCCGGCTTCGCTCAGGCGACGCCGACGCTGTTCCCGTTCGTGGAATGTCAGGCTCGCCTCATCGGGGCCTACGCCGTGGGCCGGTACCGGTTGCCGTCACCGGACGAAATGCACCGCGTCATAGTCGCAGACCAGCAGCGCTACACCGGGCACATGCTGGATCGGCCCCGGCACACGCAACAGGTCGACTACTTCCTCTATGAACACGACATGCGGGTTCGTGAGATACCGGCCGGGGCCCGCCGTGCCCGCACCCAAGGTCCACCGCGGTGGGCGCGGGTGGCTGAAGCGCTCGACGTGCCGACGGGGGTTCGGAAGTGAACACGAGTTATCGGCAGGTGAGCTTCGATTCGAACGGAGTCATCTGTGACGCGTGGAGTTTCATTTCAGACCAGCCGAGCCTTTTCGATCGGTCCACGGGCCGGCCGGTGGTGGTCATGGCCCACGGTTTCGGCGGCACAAAGGATTCCGGGCTCGAAGCCTTCGCGCAGCGCTTCTCCGATGCCGGACTGGCGGTCTTCGCCTTCGACTACCGCGGCTTCGGCACCTCGGCGGGGGAGCCGCGGCAGAAGGTGTCGATGTCCGGACAGATCGAGGACTATCGTGCCGCCGTCTCAGCGGCCGCTCGGCAGCCGGGAGTCGACCCGAATCGCATCGTGCTGTGGGGTATTTCCCAATCCGGCGGGCATGCCATGATGGTCGCCACCGACCGCGTGGATGTATGCGCGGTCATCGCCGTTGTCCCGCTCGTCAACGGTTTGGCGGCTGGGCGATACGCGCTGACGCAGGTCGGTGTGGGTGCTGTCGCGAGGTCGACGGTCGCGAGTGTGCGCAGTGCGCTTGCCGGTCGTGCTGGCCGACCTCGGACCTTGATGCCGCTGGTCGGTCTGCCGGGTGAACGCGCCGCGCTGACGGCCGACGGTTACTACGAGAGCTACCTCTCGCTGGCCGGTCCGTCCTGGCGCAACGAGGTCGATGCTTCCGTCGGCGTCGAACTCGGCAGTTACCGCGCCGACCGGTGGGTGGACCGTATCGGCGCACCGGTACTGGTCCAGATCGCCGACTTCGATCGCGCGGCGCCACCGCGGGCGGCGGCAAAGGCGGCGTTCAAGGCGCGCGCCGAAGTCCGCCATTATCCGTGTGACCACTTCGATGTTTTCGACGGTAAAGAATTCTTCGAACCGGCCGTGGAGCACCAACTGCATTTCCTGCGGAGAAAACTGCTCGGCGGTGCGGCGGTAGAGGACACGGTTCGAGTGGACGGGGAGTCGGCATGACCGCCCATGTCCGGTGGTCCGTGGATGGGTGCGGCGGGCATCGCTCTGGCCGCCGTGCGCAGCCTGGTAGCCGTGGGCTGCGAGTGATCCTCGCCGACATCGACGCGGTCGCGGATAGGCAGTAACAGATCACGCGCCTATCGGTGAACTCGCTCGAGGGCTGGAGCGGGATCAACCTCATCGGTCGCGGCACCGAGTATGGCGAGAAAGGTCTGATTTGTCCGTGGCGCAATGATTTTCGATATTCTGACTGCACCGGTTCCTGGGACGAGAGGGAGCTCATGACGATTCCCGTTGGTGCACCCGGCTGGTACGAGGCGTGGTCACCTGAGCAACGTCGAGCCACCCTCTCCCTCGCGCAGTCCAAGCTGCGCTGGTTGGTGTTCTGGTTCGGTGCGGCGGTGGTCGGGGTGGTGCTGGCCGTCGGCTTGGCCACTACCGACAACCCGATGATGCCCGACCCGTCGTTACTCGCTCCGCCTGCGCCCATGGTGATCGCGCTTGTCTCTTTGGGTTTCGACATCGTCGCACTGCTACTGAATTGGTCAGGCTGGCGTCGGGTGTGCGCGGTGTTCGCGGGTAGCGTGCCGGCGGCCACACTGCAAGGGATACGAGCACGGACGGCGCTGCCGGTTCTGCTCGCACAACTTGTTGGCATGTTCGCGGGGGTATGGGTGGCCATGTACCCCTGGTTGACGTTCACCGAGGAAGGGACCGAGTCGAATACACCCGCGGTGGTGGCATCCGCCGCGGTGGTGGCGATTCTCCTTCTGGCCTGCGGCTTGGCGCCGTCATGGTTGCGGGTCGAGCTCTACCGAGTGCGGTCGACCGCCTGAGTCCGCTACACGAGCCCCATGTCAGCGCAGATCCGGTGGGCGCGGCCAAGGGTTGTCCTCGATGTGCTCGACTGACTGGTTGAATCGCGCTATGAGCCTGCTCAATTGATCGATGTCCGCGTCGGCCCAGTCGGCAACAACCGAGCCGATGCCCTGGCGGCTCTGTACTCGATCGGCGGCCAGCAGTTCCAGACCCTTGGCGCTGGCGCGGATCTTGCGGGCGATGCCGCCGTCGGGGTCGGGCACTCGGTCGACCAGTCCTTGTTTGAGCATTGCCCCGACCTGGCGGTTGATCGTGGAGATGTCGAGCTGAAACGCCTCGGACAGCTCGCGCAGGCTCAGCGGGGCGTCGAGCTCGAGCCGGGTCAGGATCAGATTGGCCGAGCGGTCCAGCTGGAAGCCGGGGCGGCGCAGCAGGGCGGCGGGGAAGTGTCTGGCCAGCAGCGACAGCTCGAAGGCGAGGCGAGTGAGCGGTGTGCTGTCGGCGGGACCGGAATCGGACATGTCGACACTATGTCGCGTGCCTCACGTCAATATCAAATTGTGCACGATACATGCCGTATGTGCCATACACATGTGACTGTTGTCGCCGACGCGTCCTCGACCGTGTCCGGTTCGGCGACCGGCGTCGTCCCACGCCGGCCTTGTTCACGTTCCACTAGTTGGTCCCTGAGGGCTCACGTCCTGCGTGGCCGCCACTACCGTCGGTGCTGCTTCCGCTCTATGGCGCGTCGGCGACCGCGTCGGTGTACCGGTGGGCAAGGGTGCGGATGTGGGCGACGAGTTCCGGCGGACTGTCCACGCGGAAGTCCATCATCAGCATGGATAGGTAGATGGCGACGGTTTCCAGCGCGTCCGCGCCGGTGTAGAGGACGCAGGTGTCGGCATCCGCTGCTTCGACGACACCGACCGCCGGATTGATGCGGGCGATCACGGTCTCGGCCGGAGCCAGCACGGTGACCCGCGCCTGCACCCGCCAGCCGGCGGTGGCGATGTGGCGCATGACGAAGGCGACCAGATCGTCGTTCGGAAGCGAGCGTGCGGCGAAGCGGCGGCAGCCCGGCGCGGCCTGGGGAATCCGAGCGACGGGAATCGCACGCCAGGAATGGCTTTCGAGGCTGTAGGCGACCAGGTACCAGCGGCGCTGCCAGTTGATGAGGCGATAAGGCTCGACCTCCGATACGGGCTGGCTCGCGGCGGCCTCCTCGATGCGGACAGTGGCGCCGTCGCGGATGGCGTCCGCCAGGGCGGTGAGCACCCCGGCGGGCACCGGGGCGTCGGGTTCGCGGGAACCGGTGGTCGCCGGGCCGATCGCCGTGGCGTCGCGTAGCGCGGTCACCTTGCGCTGCAAGCGTTTCGGCAGAATTTTGTCCAGTTTGGCCAGCGCTCTGGTGGCGTGGTCCGCAATGTCCGCGATGCCGGTGGAACCATCCTCGGCCAACCCGACCGCTACCGCGACGGCCACCGCTTCGTCGTCGTCCAGCAGCAGGGGTGGCATGGTCGTGCCGCGGCCGAGCCGGTAGCCGCCGATCGCGCCGCGCTCCGCGTGCACCGGGTAGCCCAGCTCGCGCAGCCGCTGGATGTCATAGCGCAGTGTGCGGTCGGTGACGCCGAGTCGAGCGGCAAGGTCGCGTCCGGTGTGCGCGCGATCCTGGAGCAGCGCGAGCAAACGAAGGACACGTGTGGTGGATGCTGCCACTTTGCCTCCAAAATTAGGAACGAAATTAGCCTAATTGGCCCATAGGCTCGTGTCAGCACCAAGGAAACAACGCGAAAGGCCTTGATATGAACGCCACAGCCACCACCGCCGTCGCCACACTGCGGCCCGTCTGGCGGGACGTCCTCGCCTCCTCCTACCGCGCGCTCGAAACAGTCGTCGCGGGTGTCGGAGACGATCAGTGGCAGCTGCCCACCCCGTGCTCGGAATGGGATGTGACGCAGGTTGTTCAGCACGCCGCGGGCGATCAGCTCGCGTACGCCGAATGCCTCGGCATAGGCGATGGTCCGGCCGACAACCCGTTCGCGCCGTCGGGTGACGTCGACGGCTCTCCGTCGGACCTCGTGCGCGAAGCGATCGAACAGGTCTCCGCCGCCTGGGCAACGGTCGCCGACGACTCCGAAACCGTGCCGACTCCGCTGCCGCACGGCGCGCTCGCCACGCCGGTCGCCGCGGTCATGTGTGCGCTGGATGCCGCCGTGCACGCCTGGGATATCGCGATCGCCACGCGCCAGCCCTCGCCCCTGACCGACGACCTCGCCGCCCACTTGCTCACCGCGGCCCGCACCGTCCACCCAGCCCCCGGCAGCGGTGAGCAAGCCGAAATGGTCGAGCCCCTGCGCCAATGGGGCGCCTATGCCCCGATCGTCGAAGGCCCGGCCGACGACACAGCCATCGCCGCGCTCCTGCGTTACTTGGGCCGCGACCCACTCGCCTGATCGTGACGCTGGGCCGCGACCCGCGCGGCGGCTGACTGCTTTGTCTGGATTGCGACCTGGGTGTTCGACCGTGCTGATCGGGTTGCGATTCGCACGGTAGGACCGTGCTCCCTGGGTCTCGGTTCGCACGCCTTACCGCGCTGCTGAGCCGCGAACCCGCGCCTGACTGTGTGCATGGTCGTGGTTTACGCGTCTATGTGCACTGCCGGGTCGCGAACCCGGCGCGGGGCCCCTGGGCGACGATTCCGCGGGCATGGTCGCGGTACCTGAGGACGCGTCGACTCAGCGCGCGGTGACGAATCCTTGGGTGACCATCCAGTCCCGCGCCACCTCGGCGGGCTCGCGTCCGTCGACGTCTACCTGCCGGTTGAGTTCGGTGATGGCTTCGTTGGTGAGGCGCCGCGAGATCGGCGCCATGACGGTGGCTACCTCCGGATGCGCGTCGGCGAACGCCTTGCGTATCACCAGTGCCGCGTTGTATTTCGGAAAGAAGCCGCGATCATCTTGCAGCAGAATGAGATTCAAAGCGAGAATCCGGCCGTCGGTGGCGGCGACGGAACCGAAGTGGCACTGCTTGCCGTCGGCGGTGGCCTGGTACACCACAGCGTCCTGGACGATCTGCTTGCGCACCTTGCCGGGGTCGATCGCGTACTCGCGGGTCAGGCCGGGGAAACCGTCCTGCCGGACGTTGAATTCGGTGCCCACGCAGAGGGTGGCCGCGGCGGGGTCGGAGTCGACCAGCCTGACGTAGTCCGACAGCGTGCGCACGCCGGTCTCCTGCGCGGTCCGGGAGCTCATGGCCAGCGCGTAGGTATTGTTCATCGGCGCCATGCCCGCCCACACCATGCCGTGCGCGGCGAGGTCGGCGGCGCGGACCGCCTCGAACTGGCCGATCTCGTCGGGTATCGGCGTCTCGTTGCCGAGGTAGTTGACCCAGCCGGTGCCGGTGTAGTCGTAGACGACGTCGATCTGCCCATGCAGCTGGGCGTCCCGCATGCTGTTGGAACCTTGGATATTCGTCAGGTCACGCACGTCCGCGCCCGCCGCCGATAGGGCGAACTCGATGAGATATCCGAGGATGTTCTGCTCGGTGAAGTCCTTGGAACCGACGATGACGCGCACGTCCGCGAGTTCGGGCACCGGCTGAATGCTGCCCGGGCCGACCCGCAGCGGCACCGCACCGCCGGATTGCAACCCGCAGGCGCCGACCAGTGCCAGACCGAGCGCGAGCGCGAAGGTGCGCCAGGCCCGGCTCATCTAAGCCCCCTCGGTCCGAGAAACTCTTCGGCGAGCGCGCCGAGCCAGTCGACCAGCAGCGCCAGCGATACCGCAAGCACCGCCCCGACCACCAGGGTGACGTTGTCGCGCAGCTTGTAGCCGGTATCGATCAGGATGCCGAGACCACCCGCGCTCACCAGGAACGACAGCGTCGCGGTGCCGACCGCGAGCACCAGCGAGGTGCGCAATCCGGCCAGGATATAGGGCACGGCGAGTGGGAATTCGATGCGGCGCAGCACCGTGGCCGCCGACATCCCCTGCCCGCGCCCCGCATCGATCAGGGTCCGGTCCACCTGCTGGTAGCCCAGGATCGTGTTGCGCAGCACCGGAAGCAGTGAATAGAACGCGATCGGCGCGACACCGATCCAGAAGCCGGTCGTACGGGTGGCGAGGTAACACAGCACGATCAGGCCGATGGCGGGCGCGGCCGCACCGATATTGGCGATGCCGACGAAAAGTGGCGCGAAACGGCGAAATCCCGGCCTCGTGAGCAGGGTGCCGAGTGGGACCGCCACCGCGATGACGATCAGCATCACGGTCGCGGTGATCAACACGTGCTGCCACGTGACGGTCGCGACATCGGCGCCGTTGAGGCTGGCCTGCTGGGTAGTGGTGAGGTCGCGGGCGAACGCCCACACCAGCACGCCCGCGGTGAGCACAAGAACGAGTACGGGTTGGACGAACAACCGGATGCGCTCGGCCCGGCGCTGGGCGGCGGGTGTCGTCGTGGCGGCGGTGGACGTCATGGTGTGCCGTCCGTTGCGACGCGGTCCGCTCCGTATTCCGCGCGCAGGGCCGACAGGTGTGCGACGAGGGTGTCGATCGTGATCAGCCCGACGTACTCGCCGCGTGTTCCGGTCACCACCGCGGTCGCGGTCTGTTCGGCGAGCAGCGCTTCGAGAGCATCCTGCAGGGTTGACATCGGCGACAACGTCGCGCCGATCGGCGATCCGATGTCGCGCAACGAGTTCGCGTGTGCCAGCTGCTGGGATGACACCCAGCGCCGTGGGCGGTGGTGGCCGTCGAGCACCAGCGCCCACGGCCAGTCCCGGTTGGCGAGCGTGCTGCGCAGATCGTCGACAGGGTCTTGCTCGGCGGCGGTGGCGCACTGGCCGAGTTCGACCTCTCGGACGCGGGTCAGCGTGAGCTGCTTGAGCGAGGCGTCCGCGCCGACGAAACCGGCGACCGTCTCGCCGGCGGGGTCGGCCAGGATCGCGGCAGGCGTGTCGTACTGCAGAATCCGGGACTGGTTGCCCAGCACCGCTATTCGATCGCCGAGCTTGACCGCCTCGGTGAAATCGTGTGTCACGAACACGATGGTCTTGCCCAGTTCGCCTTGGAGGCGCAGCAACTCGTCCTGCAGTAGGCCCCGGGTGATCGGGTCGACAGCGCCGAACGGCTCGTCCATCAGCAGCACCGGCGGATCGGCCGCCAGCGCCCGTGCTACCCCGACACGCTGCTGTTGGCCCCCGGACAGCTGGCGCGGGTAGCGTCCGCGATAGGTGTCCGGGTCGAGGCCGACCAGCTCGAGCATTTCGTCGACCCGTGCCCCGATCCGCTTGCGGTCCCAGCCGATCAGACCGGGAACGGTCGCCACGTTCTTCGCCACGGTCAAGTGCGGGAAGAGCCCGGCTTGCTGGATCGAATAGCCGATGCCACGCCGCAGCCGGTCGGGATTCATCGACGATGCGTCGCGTCCGCCGATCGTTATGGTGCCCGAGGTGGGCTCGATCAGCCGGTTGATCATCCGCATGGTGGTCGTCTTGCCGCAGCCGGAAGGCCCGACCAGGACCACGATCTCACCCGCCGGAATGGTCAGCGAGACTCGGTCCACGGCTGGGTCGCGTTGGCCAGGATAGTGTTTGGTGACCGAGTCGAGCACGATCTCGACGCCGGACACAGCCGATACGGCGGCGCCGGTGTGGGTTTCGGTGTCAGTCACGGATTCCCCTCGAGGTGGTGAGCCGTCCGACCAGGACGTAGGTCCCGTCTAGAACGAGTGCCAGCAAGACGATGAGGCTCGTTCCGACCAAGGCCTGCGGCATCGCGTTCGGGCTGCCGAGCCGTGCGAGACCGGAGAAGATCAGGTTGCCGAGACCGGGGCCCTTGGCGTACGCGGCGATCGCGAGGATGCCCATGATCATCTGCGTGCTCACCCGCATGCCGGCCAGGATCGCGGGCCAGGCGAGCGGCAGCTCGATGCTGGTGAGCATGCGGAGCCGACTCATCCCGACGCCGCGTGCCGCATCGGTGACGGCGGGGTCCACCGAGGCCAGTCCGAGGATGGTGTTGCGCATGATCGGAAGCAACGCGTAGACCACGAGTGCGGTGATGGTCGGCGCGACGCCGAGGCCGAGGAACGGGATCAGCAGGCCGAGTAGCGCGAACGACGGAACGGTGAGAACCGCGCTGGCCACCGCGGTGGCTATCGAGGAACCGAGCGGGCTGCGGTAGACCAGAATTCCGATCAGCACCGACACGGCCGTGGCCAGCAGGACCGATTGCACCACCGCCGAGACATGCAGAGAGGAGTCGACGAGTAGCTGGTGTCGTCGGTGCACCACGAATGTCCACAGCGTGTCCAGGGCCGGACCTTCCCCTCGCCTGGTTTCCTCGGAGACTATCGCGATTTCCGCGCGGCCGGACGGGATCCCAGCTCGCAGTGGTTGCCCCGCAAGACGGTGATCGAAACCATTCGGTCTGGCGCGGAACCATCGACGCTGTTCTATCGTCGAACTTCATAAGACCCGAAAGTCGGCGATGTGAGACGAATTCGAGGAAGCGATGTCTCGAGAGCAGCTCGGCCCGCGCCGAACACGTCGGTGGATCGTGCTCGGCCTGGTGCTGTTCGCCCTCGTCGCCTCCGGGATCGCAGGAGTCCGCTGGTGGGAGGACCGATCGAACGGCCAGGCCATTGTCGGCGAGCGCCGCACCGAGTTCCCGGCCCTCGATCGCGCGGCGCTCGATCCGAAACAGGCCAGGATCGTCGCGGTGGCCGAGCGCGAGTTCGGCAGTCCGGGCGCGGGAACGAAATACGCCGAGGGGATCGACGAGGCGTGGTGCGCCGACTTCGTCAGCTGGGTGCTGCGCGAGGCGGGCACTCCGCTGGTCAATCCCCATTCGGGCTCATGGCGGATCCCGGGCGTGTACACGCTGCAGGAGTACTACGAAGGCGCAGACCGGTTCGCCCCGATCGGGTCCGGCTACCACCCGCGCACCGGTGACGTGCTGCTGTACCGGCAATCCAGTCCGTTCGGCCAGCACACGAACATCGTGCTGCGTGCTGATGGCGGCGAGGTGACCACAATAGGCGGCAACGAATTCGGCGACGTCCGCATCCACCGATTCACCCTGGCCGATGTGCCCGGTGTGGTGGGGTTCGGGCGACTGTGACAAGCCTTGCTCCGCAAAGGCGGATCCCCCCGGTACGCACGTGAAATCGCCTGGCGCATAGTCCTACGATGTGTTCGGCGGCGCCCGGCAGCGCCGTCGCCGATCCCCGCCCTGCTTCCCCCTCATCGGCAGGACGGGGATTTCGGCCTCAGGGCGTCCCGAATCCGGCGCCATGTCAGGCGCAACCGTATGTGTCGGTCCGCAGCCCGCGCCGGGCCGAGCGAAGGCGAGGCAGCCGCATATCGGATACAGCCGGGCGAAGTCCCCCCGTAGCCCGCGCCGGGCCGAGCGAAGGCGAGGCAGCCGCATATCGGGTGCAGCCCGGCGAAGTCCGCCCGTAGCCTGCGCCGGGCCGAGCGAAGGCGAGGCAGCCGCAAATCTGTCGCGTACCGTGTCGGTTGTCCATCGAGAGGTGAGGGGTTTCGGAACTACTGATGCAGCCGACCGACGAATCGAGTAGTGAGCCGGCCTGGATCGACTATGCCGAGTTCGGCGAGCGTTTCGTGAGGCATGCCGTGGCCGCCGCCCGAATCGAGGCCGCGGTGTCCGGTATGACAGGCCGTGGCATGACGATCGGTCCGGTCTCGATCGGTCCGGCCGGACTCGCCGGTTTCGTCGCCGAGGGCAAGGTGGGCACACCGGTCGTCCTGCACAGTGGACCGCATCTGACGTTCGAGGTCACCATTCCGGTGTCGCTCGTGGTGAAGGTGCTGCTCGGCGGCAAGAAGCTGCGGCTGGAGGCCAGGGTCGAGATCGATCTGACGTTGCACGCCCACACCGCCGATCCGCTGCTCATCGTCATCGACATTCCGCCGATCACCCAGCGCGATATCAGCTTTGTGCTGCGCGCGCAGGCGGTGGAGTCGGCCTGGGAGTGGCTGCTCGACCCGATCGCGGGCGTGGTGCAGCGCGAGGTCGCGTCCCGGGTGAACGCCATGCTTGCCGATCCGCAGACGCGTCGCGGCCTGGTGTTCGACGTCGAAGCCATGGTCGACGGAACCCGCTCGCAGCATCGGGACAAGGCCGAATTCGACTGGATCGGCTACGACGAGTTCGGCGACCGGTTCTTCTCGCGCGTCGTGACGCGGGACCGCGTGTTCGAGGTGGTGGAGCGGCTTGCGGGGCGGCCCATCGAGGTCGGTCCGTTGTCGACCGGGCCGCGCAACGCCGCGACGGTGACGGTCCGCGGATCCGTCCGGGTGCCGCGGCTGGTGGACAGATCGGCGAAACCGGTGGCGTTCGATCTGACGCTTCCGGTGTGTCTGGACATCACCGTCGACGTACTGAAGGCCAACCATTACCGCGCCGACGTCGAGGTGCGGTTGGTGCTGACCGCACGGGCCGCCGACCCGCTGCTGCTCGTGATCGACGTGCCGCCGCCGGACCTCGGCGACATTCGGATCGATTTCACGGCGCATGGCATCCGCGCGGCGACCCTCGGTGCGCTCGCGGGTATCAAGAAGCAGATCGTGGCGCAGGTGGCCAGGGTGGTCAGCAACGAACTCGCCGATCCTACGGGCCGGACCATCGACGTCGCCGCGCGCATCGACGGTGTGGCCTAGCAGCTGTGGCGAATGTGAACTGTGTGTCCTGTGGGTCTAGCGGTTCCAATGTGAATATGGTGAAATGAGTCCACGTTCGAGGCTCCCGGCGCGCATTGGATAGGGGAAGGTGCGCCGGGCACGCTGCCATCCATGTCGGGTTGCGCGAAGGAGTCCACGATGCGTTCCAATTCGGTGTCCCGGCGTGAGCTTTTCGCTTTCGCGGCCGCGGCGGCCGCGGTCGGCGTGACCGCGGCAGCAACCCCGGCTTCCGCCACCAGAACCTCGCTCGGCACCCTGATCGATTACGCGGGCGGGGTTCCCTCCGCCGCGGCGATCAAGGACGCCGGCCACCTCGGTGTGATCCGCTACGTCTCCGATCGCAGGCCTGGCGCCGAGTGGATGGCGGGCAAGCCGCTGCACGCCAGGGAGGTCGAGCAGTTGAACGCGGCGGGCCTGAAGATCGTCTCCTGCTACCAGTTCGGCAAGGGGCCGACCGCCGACTGGCGCGGCGGACTGGAGGCGGGGAAGCGGCACGCGGCGCGCGGGCTCGAGCTGCACCGTGCGGCGGGCGGCCCGGACGGCGCGCCGATCTACGCGTCCATCGATGACAACCCGTCGCCGGTCGACTTCGCCACCATGATCGCGCCATACCTCCTGGGTTGGCAGTCGGTGATCGGCCGGGAGAACACCGGCGTCTACGCGAACGCGCCGACCATCGGGCTTGCCACCGCGGCGGGTCTGTGTTCTTGGTACTGGCAGCATGACTGGGGCACGCCG
Source organism: Nocardia sp. NPDC023852 (assembly GCF_040639505.1). Taxonomy (NCBI): domain Bacteria; kingdom Bacillati; phylum Actinomycetota; class Actinomycetes; order Mycobacteriales; family Nocardiaceae; genus Nocardia; species Nocardia sp. NPDC023852. The sequence continues at coordinate 121,335 of NZ_JBFAAB010000006.1, read as the reverse complement.
ACGGGTTTCGTGCACCCTGCGGCGCACCTGCATCAGTTCGAAATCGACGAACGATCCATCGACGGGGTAGCCATCGACCTGAACAACGTGCTCGCCGCCGAGTACGGACAGTGGTGAGCGGCCCGGCCGACTGAGCGGCTGGGCCGGGTGGTTGATCGGTCAGGTCTGGCAGTGGCTCGCCGGTGTGACGCGCAGGTCGGGCTCGTCGTCCGGCACAACCCGCAGCATCGGACGACTGTCCGGCGCCTCGTGGTCACCGAGCCACGAGAACAGCGACCACCGGGACAGGCCGGAGAACGCCGAACCGAGGCTGGTGAACGAAAACGACGAGATAGCCGACCCGAGCGATCCGACAGAACCGATCGACAGGATCGAGCCGACGCTGCCGACGGACAGGATCGAGTAGGCCGAGCCGATCGACAGGATCGAACCCTCCGAGCGGATCGACAGTATCGAGCGGTGCGAACGCCTGCTCCGGATCGAGTGACCCGGCCGTGTCGAACGATCGATGGTCGCCATAGTTAGCGGTCTACCACAGTCTGGAAGACTCATGCGACATCGCGGCAGGTCCTTTCGAGAGTGTCACGGAGCCTGCAAGCCACCGAAAATACGGGCACCGCGCGGTTGCCGCCACCTCGGCAAACCCTCTGTTTCTCGGGAGAGAAGGCGAGGCCAGGCATTCCCCCGTTCGCCGCGCCACAGGCGCGTCCGACAAAGCGCTCACCTGCTAGCTAGCCGCAACCACTCGGCCCGACTCCCGTTTCCGAGCGCAGCGAGACCGACCATTGCCCGTTCGCGGCCCCGCGAGCCAGAAGGGGGCCACGAACACGCCGCGCCCGCGCGACCGAAAACACAGAAATTACACGACGAAGAAACCGAGCGTCGGCAGGAATGAGCAGGTCCGCGGGTCGGCGTCGTCGGCCTTGGTGGTCAGTGAGCCGCCGATGACCGCGACGACGCGGCCTGAGCCGGTGTCGGCGATCGCGGACAGCGTAGCCGGGCCGCCCGGGTTGATCCTGGCCTCATCGGTCAGCGGCAGGGCGCCGCCCTGGCGGGTGTCCAGGTTCAGCCACTGCACCGTCATGGGCGGGTTCTGTACCGGCGTCGGCGACTTGGTGCCGAGTGCAGTGAACACGAATCCGGTCTGACCGGCCGCCGGTCCCGGTGGCGGCAGGGTGGCGGGGCCGGGCACGGCCAGCGCGGTGCCGACCGAGTCGGCACTCGGACCGATGCAGCCCTTGCCGATGGTGGGGTACAGGAACTGCGCGATCGTCGGGCCGTCCTGTGGTACCTCGGGGCCGCCGCCGCCGCTACCGTCGAGGAAGGTGATGATCCGCTCGAGCGTCGACTTGATCTGCGGCGGCAGATTCAGCGTGGCGAGCAGCCTGCGCGCCTGGTCGAGAATCGCCGACTGCGGGCCGGCGATATCGGCGGGACCGGCGATGGACCCCACGATGGCGGGGGCGAGTGCGGCCAGCACATCCACCGGAACGCCCTCGGGGACCATCGGAACGCTGTTCGTAGTCGCCGCGGATGCGGGCGCGGGGGCCGCGACTGCTGTCGTCGGCGCGGCGAGCGTGGCACTCGCCGCGATGGCGAGTGCGGACAATGCGATCCGCGATCCTCGGGTGCGAAGCACTGGTCTAGCCGTCCTTACCTCGGGTACATCTGGGTCCGATTGCTAAAAGCCATCGTTTCGGGGTCACTCTAGGGACATCACGGCTGTGTGTACAGCTGGGCGCCGGAAAGGTGCTGTGGACGATCAGTGTTAGCAGAACGTAGCGCGCCGAGGTGTTGCTGGTGTGAAAGTTGATGCAAATGTTATCAATGGCTCGCGGGTGGAATGGACGATGTGCGCTGCGGTTAATCTAATCCTGCCGTCCGCCCTGTCGCCGGACCCCCGGAACTCCGGGCGTGCCGAACCGACGTACCGCACCCTAGCCGAAAGCCAGCGCTTTGAATCGTCACCTTCGATGGGCTGTGTCGGTGCTCGGACTTTCCGTGCTGGCGCGGTTGCTCTGGATGTTGCTGTCCGAGAATGGAATGAACCTCGTCGACCTGCACGTCTACGTCGGTGGGTCGGCCGCGCTGCTGACCGATCACCTCTACGACTTCACCTATGCGGAGAAGACCCCGGACTTCCCGCTGCCGTTCACCTACCCGCCGTTCGCGGCGCTGGTGTTCTTTCCGCTGCACTATCTGCCGTTCACCGTGGTAGCGGTGGCGTGGCTGCTGGCCATCGCCGCAGCGCTGTATGCGGTGGTGCGCATCAGTTTCGAGCTGATGCTGGGCACGGAGGCGTTGCGCGCGCCGCGGTGGCAGGCCGCGACGGTCGCCTGGACCGCGGTGGGGATGTGGCTGGAACCGGTGCGGACCACGATCGACTACGGCCAGGTCAACGTGTTCCTGGCACTCGGAGGAATGCTCGCGGTGCGCAGTTCGCGATGGTGGGTCTCCGGCGGTCTGGTCGGCATCGTCGCCGGGATCAAGCTGACACCCGCGATCACCGGGCTGTATTTCGTCGCGCGGCGGCGCTGGACGACCGTCCTCGCGTCGGCGCTCGTTTTCGGTGCGACAGTGGGACTGAGCTTCTTGATCGCGCCCAACGAAGCGCGGCAGTACTTCGGCACGCTACTCGGGGACGCCGACCGGATCGGGCCGGTGGGTTCGGTGTGGAACCAGTCACTGCGCGGCGCACTGAGCCGGATCCTCGGTGCCGACGTCGAATCCGGACCGTGGTGGATCGCGGCGGTGGTGGTTGTCGCGGTCCTGGCTTTTCTGGCGTGGCGTGCGCTCGGAACCGACGACCGGCTCGGCACGCTGATCGTGGTGCAGCTGTTCGGGCTGATGGTCTCGCCCATCTCGTGGTCGCACCACTGGGTGTGGCTGCTGCCGATGGTGCTGTGGTTGGTCTACGGGCCGCTGCGTACCGCGCCCGGCGCGCGGATCATGGCTGGGTACTGGTTGGTGACCATGCTCGTCGGCGTGCCGTGGGTGCTGTCGTTCTTCCAGGATTCGATCTGGACGATCTCCCGGCCTGGCGCGCTCGCCTGGCTGGGCGCCGTCGACGTGCTCGGTGTCGTGGTGTTCTATCTGTGGGTGATTCGGTCGGGGCGCCAGCGTGTGCGGTCAGGCCCGGAGGAGCGGGCGCGCGTGACTGCGGAGGGCGCCACACGCGGCGTACAGGCATAGCCGAATGCGGTCAGCCGACATGAGCTTCAGAGGCCGCGAACACGCCGCGCCGTAGGCGCGGCCGAACAACACAGCTCAGCCGGATCGCGCCGCAAGGCGATCTATCTCGCGAGCCAGCGCGATGTCCAGGGCGGTGAGCCCGCCGGCCGAGTGGGTGGACAGCGTGAAGGTGACCTTGCGCCAACGGATATCGATGTCCGGGTGATGGTTCGCCTCCTCGGCGACCTCGGCGACCTGCCGCACCAGTTCGATGCCCGCCGGAAAAGTGGGCGCCTCGACGGTGCGGGTCAGGCTGTCTCCCGATCGAGCCCAGCCCGTCAGCTCGGTGAGCGCGTCGGCGATTTCGATGTCGGAGAGCAGTGTCTGCTGCGCCATATCTCCTTACTACCCGCTTCCGGCCGCATCGGAAAGGGCGGCGGGATGCGGTCAGGCGGCACGGGCCTGCTTGAGTGCCTTCTTCAGGTCTTTACCGCGGATACCAGCGGCTTCACACTTCTTCATACGCATGATGACGACCGGGCACTTCAAGCAGCGCGTCTTCTTGCGACAGCACTTCTTCTTCGGTTTCAGACTCGAAACCTTCTTGGCTTTGACCTTGCCCACGGCGGTTAGCTTACCCTAAGTACAAAGCCTGAAACGTTGCGGCAACCGGGCTGCCGGTAGGGTGGAGCTGGCCGCAATGCCCGGTGAGTCTCGATTCTCCACCTGTTTGCAGGGGTCGGCCGGCACCAACACCTAACAGCAGGAGGATTCAGCGTGTCGTCTGCGCGCGATTTTCGCAACGTCGCCATCGTGGCCCACGTCGACCACGGCAAGACGACCCTGGTCGACGCCATGTTGCGCCAGTCGGGCGCCTTCGCCGAGCGGGCCGAGCCCGTCGATCGTGTGATGGACTCCGGCGACCTGGAACGCGAGAAGGGCATCACCATTCTCGCCAAGAACACGGCGGTACACCGTCACCACCCGGACGGCTCGGTCACCGTGATCAACGTGATCGACACCCCGGGCCACGCCGACTTCGGTGGTGAGGTGGAGCGCGGCCTGTCCATGGTCGACGGCGTCGTGCTCCTCGTCGACGCGTCCGAAGGGCCGCTGCCGCAGACCCGGTTCGTCTTGCGTAAGGCACTGGCCGCGTCGTTGCCGGTGATCCTGGTCGTGAACAAGACCGACCGTCCCGATGCCCGCATCGAGGAGGTCGTCGAAGAAAGCCATGACCTGCTCCTCGACTTGGCCTCCGATCTGGACGACGCCGCCGCCGAGGCCGCCGAGCTCGCGCTCGACCTGCCGGTGCTATACGCGTCCGGCCGCGAGGGCAAGGCGTCCAAGGAGCGCCCCGAGAACGGCAACGCGCCGGACGCGGAGAACCTCGACGCGCTGTTCGAGGTGCTGCTGGAGAACATTCCGGCGCCGAAGGGCGATCCGGCCGCGCCGCTGCAGGCGCACGTCACCAACCTGGACGCCTCTGCGTTCCTCGGCCGCCTCGCGCTGGTCCGCATTCACAACGGCGAGCTGCGCAAAGGCCAGAATGTCGCCTGGATGCACGCAGACGGCGTCAAGCAGGTGAAGATCACCGAGCTGCTGCAGACCATCGGCGTGGAGCGCCAGCCGGGCGAGATCGCCGTGGCGGGCGACATCGTCGCCATCGCGGGCATCCCCGACATCATGATCGGTGACACTCTCGCGGACATCGACGAGCCCGTCGCACTGCCGCGCATCACGGTCGACGAGCCCGCCATCTCGGTCACCATCGGCACCAACACCTCGCCGTTGGTCGGCAGGGTGCAGGGCCACAAGCTGACCGCACGCATGGTGAAGGCGCGGCTGGACCAGGAACTGGTCGGCAACGTGTCGCTGCGCGTGCTCGACATCGGGCGACCGGATGCCTGGGAGGTGCAGGGCCGTGGTGAGCTGGCGCTGGCCATCCTGGTCGAGACCATGCGCCGCGAGGGCTTCGAGCTGACTGTCGGCAAGCCGCAGGTGGTCACCAAGCAGGTCGACGGCAAGGTGCACGAGCCGTATGAAGAGCTGACCATCGACTGCCCCGACGAGTACCTCGGCGCCGTCACCCAACTGCTCGCCGCGCGCAAGGGCAAGATGGTGCAGATGAGCAACCACGCCGCGGGCTGGGTGCGGATGGAGTTCATCGTCCCCTCGCGCGGTCTGATCGGCTTTCGCACCGACTTCCTCACCGAGACCCGAGGCACGGGCATCGCCAACGCGGTCTCGCACGGCTACGCGCCGTGGGCCGGTGAGATCCGGGCCAGGCACACCGGCTCGCTGGTTTCCGACCGCGCGGGCTCGGTGACCCCGTTCGCGATGATCCAGCTGTCCGACCGCGGCCAGTTCTTCGTCGAGCCGGGCGCGGACACCTACGAGGGCATGGTCGTCGGGATCAACCCGCGTGCCGAGGATCTCGACATCAACGTCACCCGCGAGAAGAAGCTGACCAACATGCGAAGCTCCACTGCCGACGTGATGGAGACCCTGGCCAAGCCGCTGCAGCTGGATCTGGAGGGCGCGATGGAGTTCTGCGCCGCCGACGAATGTGTGGAGGTCACCCCGGAGGTGATCCGGGTGCGCAAGGTGATCCTCGGTCAGAACGAGCGTGCGCGGGAAACGTCTCGGCGCAAGGCGAGAGATCGCGCGGCGCTGTAATTGTTTGTCGCATAAGGGAATCCGGCGTCACTGTGCGGCGCCGGATTTTTTCTGCCCGGATCACGGATGGTGGCCGGGCGGGGATCACGAGGATCGAAGGTTGGTGGGGCCTGGTCTCGGGGGTCTCGAATCGATCGTATGGGTTCGCGGGTCGAAATTCGTTGCGGTCCGAGAATTCCTCTCGTACGTTGTCGAAAGGTGCTGGACAGGGCGATCCGGTATAAGAGATCGGAACATCAGTGATGGATAGTCCGGTCATGGCATACGAATACGGACGCGTTCGGTTGGTGAGGCAATTCATGAGTGGGTCTGGATGCTCCGGAGCGCGGGCATGATTCTGAAATATGCTGCGCGATAGCTTTAAGTGGACGTAGTCGGGCTCTGTGTGCGCGGCCAAAATTTGCTTTCACTAAGAGTTGTCGGACGTTCTCATCCGTGAGCGTCGTTGGGAAATCGAGTTCCTGATAGCGACGACAGTGTGTGCGCTGTCTTCGGGATGAAGGATCATCGTTTGTATTGTGCGATCCCTGTGGTGTGGTGCCATGCTCCGGCCAGGAAATACTGTGCTCATGCAGGGGATTCGATGGCGACAACGGCCGCGGTGATGATCACGGAGGGGGTTCGACCTGCGCGAGTGTGCACGGGCCGGCAAATCAGGACGTTCTCCGTCCGAGTCTGAATGCCATCGTGCGGCGATGTCAGGGCGTGCGCCGTTCCATCATTGCTCCGTTGCCCCTGCGATCGGTGGGGCGTCGATATCGCATAAGGAACTGGATCTGTGAGCCGAAAGTTTGCTCGAGTATTAAATGTGCAATAGTTTCCGGGAGGGAACGGCCTCTTCGGTGCGTTCGCTGTGCCACAGGACATATATGGGATCGGTATCGCGGTTGATCGGCTGCGATGCCGTGATTCTGCGCGCGGACTCGAACGTGCGGTAGAGTTCCCGAGCGTGAAAGTGGGCGCAGGAAAACGCACAGCGTGGCGCACGTTGTTGCCGACCGTGGCAGTGCTGATGCTGATCAGCAGCTGCGCGGCGAACCCGCCGCCGCCCATCGAGAGCACCGACAGCCCGAAGACCACGCCGGTGAAACCCGCGGAGACGACGGTGGTCGTCGCGCTGGACACCATTGGAACGGCCTTCAATCCGCATCTGCGGTCCGACCAGTCGGCCGCCACCTCCGCGATCGCCTCGCTGGTGCTGCCGAGTCCGTTCCGGCCGGTCCCGAGCCCGACCACGCCGGGGACGACGGCGTGGGTGCCGGACTCGTCTTTGCTGGTTTCCGCCGATGTCACCGCGCAGGAACCTTTCACGATCACCTATCGGCTGCGCAACGAAGCGTCCTGGTCCGACGGGGCGCCGATCGCGGCCGAGGACTTCCGATATCTGTGGCAGGAGATGATCTCGGAACCGGGGGTCGTCGATCCGGCGGCCTATCGGCTCATCTCGGATGTGAACTCGTCGGCTGGTGGCAAGACGGTGACCGTCGTGATGTCGCAGCCCTATCCCGGCTGGCGGGAGCTGTTCACGGATCTGCTGCCCTCGCATCTGTTGAAGGACGCTCCGGGCGGGTTCGCCCGTGGGATGAACGGCCAGGTGAGCGGCGTTCGAGTATCCGGAGGACCGTTCGGGATCCGATCGGCCGACCCAGGACGGGACGAGATGTTGCTGGAACGCAACGACCGCTTCTGGGGTACCCCGGCCATGCCCGGCCAGATTCTGCTGCGCCGCGGCGGCACGACCGCTCAGCTGGCGGGCTCGCTCCGCACCGGCGATGTCCAGATGGCGCTGGTCCACGGCGGCGTGGCGACCCAAGCTCAACTCGGTGCGATTCCCTCGGTGCGGACCGCCATCATGCCGCAGTCGCGGGTGCTGCAACTGGTGCTCAACGGGCGCAGAGGCGAACTCGGTGATCCGCGGGTCCGGTCCGGGGTGCTCGCGTTGCTGGACCCAGCGTTGCTGGCGGCGGTCGGTGCGCAGACCGGTAACTGGGTGGAACCGGCGCGCGCCCAGGTGCTCGCACCGTCCGACCCCGGCTATGTCCCGACCACTCCGCCGAGGCCGTCCGCGGACGAGGCTTTCGCTTTGCTCGCCGCCGCGGGTTTCGGTCGCGCGCCGGAGCCGCCGCCGGTGACGTCGCCGACCTCGCCCGCGCCGCAGCCGAGAACGATCGGCAAGGACGGTAAGCCGCTCGCCGTGCGGATCGGCGCGGCCGACAAGGACGCCACCGCGCTCGCCGTGGCCAACACCGCCGCCGACCAATTGCGTAGCGCCGGAATCGACGCGACGGTGCGCAGCGTCGCCGCCGACGAGCTGTACGGCAAGGAATTGATCGACGGCACGGTCGACGCGATCGTCGGCTGGGAGGTGGCCGGTTCCGATCCGGCGACCGTCCTGGCGTCCCGCTACGGCTGTCCACCGCCCGCGCTGCCGGAACTCACCGGAATCGCGCAGGCCATCGCCGAGGCCGCCGCGCGCGCGCCCAGCAACCTCTCCGGTGTATGCGATCCGACCCTGCAGCCCGCGTTCGACGAAGCGCTGCGCGGTGTCGAGGTGGGCCGGGTGCTCGCCGATGCCGAGCCCAAGCTGTGGGCCATGGCCACGGTGCTGCCGATCGTGCAGGACAACGCCGTCGCGGTGTCCGGGCCACGGGTGGACGGCGCCTCGCTCAGCGGCGCCATCCAGGTCGGCATCTTCGGCGACGCCTCCATGTGGCGCAGAATTCCGTGACCGCCGCGGCGACGGGCGGACTGCTGCTGGTGCATGCCCACCCCGACGACGAATCCATCACCACCGGAGGCACGATCGCGCACTATCGCCGACTTGGTGTGCCGGTCACCGTGGTGACCTGCACCCTCGGTGAAGAGGGCGAGGTGATCGGCGAAGAGTGGGCGCAACTGGTCGCCGATCACGCCGACCAGCTCGGCGGATATCGGATCCAGGAGCTGACCCATGCGCTGTCCGCCCTGGACGCGGCGCCTCCACTGTTCCTCGGCGGGGCAGGGCGCTGGCGCGATTCCGGCATGGCGGGCACCCCCGCGGCGAATAGACCGAGGGCGTTCGTGCGGTCCGGCGACGAGGCGGTGTCGGCCCTCACGGAGCTGGTGCTGGAAGTGCGGCCGCGTGTGGTGGTCGGTTACGACCCGAACGGCGGCTATGGCCACCCCGACCACATACGGGCCCATGAGATCACCACGGCCGCCGTGCACGCCGCTGCGGTCGCGGGCTGGAACACCCCGAAGTTCTACTGGACCGTCACCGACGCCGACATGCTGCGCGTGCACACCGCCGCCCTGGCCAAGCGCACCGTCGACGGGTTGCCCGGCGGGCTGCCGCCGGGCTGGCGGCTGCCCGCGGACGGGGAACTTGCGAGCGTGCCGAGCCACACCGTGACCACGACGATCGACGTCTCCGACGCGCTCGCGGCCAAGCGCGCCGCGTTGCGGGCGCACGCCACCCAGGTCACCGTCGCGCCGTCCGGGCGCGAGTTCGCACTGTCCAACAATGTCGCTCAGCCGGTACTGCCGGAAGAGCACTTCATCCTCGTGCACGGCCGGCGTGGTCCGGTCGGGCCCGACGGCCGTGAGCACGATCTGTTCGCGGGTTTGGACTGACCGAATCACGCCCGAGTGAGTGGCGCGCGTTTCACCTTGTCCGGACAATTCGCGCAATGAACCCCCGCTTTCCGAAGTACCGTCGACCTGCGCGGATTCACACGCTCCGGGTTGCTGTCGCGACGGATCCACGCGACGGGTACCGTTCCCGTGATCTCGCGATATCGATGTGGAAGGTTCAACTTCATGACAGCGGTCGGCGATAAGGCTCACCTCAGCATCGAGGACCACGGATACCACAAGAGTCTCAAGCCGCGGCAGCTACAGATGATCGCGATCGGCGGCGCCATCGGCACCGGCTTGTTCCTCGGCGCGGGTGGACGGCTCGCCAATGCCGGACCAGGACTGTTCCTGGTCTACGCAGTGTGCGGATTATTCGCCTTCCTCATTCTGCGGGCGCTCGGTGAGCTGGTGCTGCACCGGCCTTCGTCCGGTTCGTTCGTCTCCTACGCACGCGAATTCTTCGGCGAGAAGGCCGCCTTCGTGGCCGGCTGGATGTACTTCTTGAATTGGTCGATGACCGGTATCGCCGACACCACCGCGATCGCGCAGTACTTTCACTACTGGTCCGGGTTCGGCCATGTTCCGCAGTGGGTGCTCGCGCTGATCGCGTTGGTCCTCGTGCTCGGCGTCAACCTGATCTCGGTGAAGTGGTTCGGCGAGATGGAGTTCTGGGCCGCGCTGGTGAAGGTATTCGCGCTCAGCGCGTTCCTGATCGTCGGCACGGTCTTCCTGCTCGGCCGGTTCACCGTGCAGGGCGACTCGACCGGCCCCAGTGTGATCACCGACCACGGCGGCCTGCTACCGACCGGCATCATGCCGCTGGTTGTGGTGGTCTCCGGTGTCGTGTTCGCCTATGCCGCCGTCGAACTGGTCGGGACCGCGGCGGGTGAGACGGAGAATCCGGCCAAGATCATGCCTCGTGCCATCAACTCGGTGATCGCCCGGATCGCGGTCTTCTACGTCGGCTCGCTGGTGCTGCTCGCGCTGCTGTTGCCGTACACGAAGTACACCGCCAAGGAGAGCCCGTTCGTCACCTTCTTCACCATGCTCGGCGTGCCTGGTATCGGCAGCGTGATGAATCTCGTCGTCCTGACCGCCGCGTTCTCCAGTCTGAACGCCGGCCTGTACTCGACCGGACGCATCCTGCGCTCGATGTCGATGAACGGCAGCGCGCCGAAGTTCACCGGCGTGATGGGCCGTAACGGAGTTCCCTATGGCGGCATCCTGCTCACCAGTCTGATCGCGTTGGTCGGCATCGCACTCAACGGCGTCGTCCCGGACAGTGCTTTCGAGATTGTGCTCAACATGGCCTCGCTGGGCATCGTCGCGTCCTGGGCCACCATCGTGCTGTGCCAGCTGCAGCTCTGGCGCTGGTCGACGCAGGGACGCATCGAGCGGCCCGCGTTCCGGATGTTCGGCGCGCCCTACACCGGCCTGCTCACCCTGCTGTTCTTGTTCCTCGTCGTCGTGCTCACCGGATTGGACTATCCGGTGGGGACCTGGACAGTCGCGAGCCTCGCGCTGATCATCCCGGCGCTGATCGTCGGCTGGTTCGCTACCCGAAAACGGGTGCTGGCAATTGCCGAGCAGCGCACGGGCTACACCGGCGAGTTCCCGGTCGTCGCGAACATCCCGGTGGACGGAGAGAACTGATCGTGCGCGTGGAAACGCCGGAATAGACTCGGGCCTATGTACAACTGGCAGCTCCAGGACGCGATCGTGGCGTTCGTCGACAGCATGAAGCCGCACTGGCCGGCGCAGCACGACCTGTACATGACAGTGCTGTACGGCTTCGTCGACATGCAAAGCCACCTGCTGACCCTCCTCGGCTATCCGCCGGTACCGTGACAACGAAGGTCGACGATTACGCGGGCGATAGCGCCGCCGTGGAATCCGGTGCGGGTCGCATCCTGGACGCGCTGGCACCGGTGGTCCTCGTTCTCCTGGTCCTGAACGGCCTGATCACCCTGTTTCTCGAGGTCTTGTACCTGCCGACGTATCTCGGAGCGATCGCCTTTCCGCTCTCCGGCGTCCTAGCCGGGGGGGTTAACCTCCTGCTCGTCCTGGGGGCACGTTCGGTTTCCCCTCGCACCGCGGCCATGTTCCTTCCGCTGCTCGCATGGACGCTCGGCTTCCTGATCTGCGCGAGCACCGGCCCGGGTGGCGACATCATGCTCGGCAGTGATTGGCGCACCGTGCTTCTGCTGTTCTGCGGGCTGGTGCCGCCCCTGGCGTACATCTACTTCCGAATGAACTCCGGTTTGTTCCGTAGGAGCTGAGCAGCGGGTTCCTGGAATTCAACCGAACTCCACCCCGGGGTGGCCACGCCGGACCGTCCCGGTGGGTCAGCGCGCGCCGAGCTGTCCCGGCGTGACGGCTTCGATGAGTTCCCACGCCGCGTCGAATGGAATATCGACCACCGAATAGCGCTTCTTGCCCGCGGCGGTCGCCGCGACCACCGTGGCGAGTCCGGCACGCCGCTGGAAGAAGGTCTGCCGTACGGTCCAGCCGATCACACCGGGCGCCTCCAAACAGTCCCGCTCTCGGTCCAGCGATCCGGAGCGGGTGATCAACCAGGTGGGGGTGGTCGCAGTGGCGGGCAGCACGGTGTGCCCGAGACCGCGGTAGCGGTCCTCCGCCAGCGCGATGGCGATCGGAATGGGCAGGCCGGGTACCAGCCACCACCACGGCGAATAGTCGATTCCCGCAAGTGAAGAGCCGATCAGCACCACTGCCACTACGACGAGCGGAAGGAGCGCGCGGGTATATCGGCGGCGCCGGGCCGCAGGGCCGTGCGACGTCAGCGGCGCGCTACCGGGTGCGCTGGAAGATTGTGCGTCGCGGATGGTGACAGGGCGTTGTGCGGGGGTGCTCAGTGCCGCCTCGGAGAGCGCTTCCGCGCCGGTTGCCGGGTTGCTCGGTACCGCATCCGATTGCGCTTCTCGGCCGGTTGTCGGGCCGTTGGGTGCGTTGTCTGATCGCGTTCCTGCGGTTGCCGGGACGTTCGGCGCCGCATCCGACCGTGCCCCCGCGTCGGTGGCCGGACACGACGCGGGCGAGTCGAGCTGCCGTGTACCGCTTGCCGCTCCTTTCGATGTGGTAGAAATTCCGTTGTCCCGCAGCGCCTTCGGCGCGAGCAGGTGGCTCAGGGTGCGCTCGATGGCGCCGCGCGGGGCTTGGGGCAAGATCTTCTGACGCGGGTTCTCGCCGGTCATGATCGCCTCCAGCTGGGCGGCCGCGGCCAAGCGCAGCAGCAGCGGCTCCTTCACTGTCGCACCGCGCAGCCGGGCCAGGTCGAGCGTGATTTGCCGGGTCGTGAAAAGACCGTGGCGTAGTTGCATGGTCTTTCCGTTGTCGGTGACGCGGAGCCCGAAATAGGTGGCCAGATAGTGCGCGCAGGACGAGGCGCTGACCACGATGACGACGGTGAGCAACAGTGCGGCACCGGCAATCGCCAGCACGAGGGCGCTGCCGTTCTCCACGTTCTGCACCGCGTCCGACCGGAACACTATTTCGCCGAGTCCGTACTGGAACGCTACGCCCACGATCGGCGCGATGATCGCGAATCCGGTCAGCGACAGCGGCGCGTACCGCACCCACCCCGGCTTCCAGTGTCCGATCTCGCGCACAGGGGTCCTTGCTGTCGCGAAACCGCTGTCCGCTTTCTCCGGCAGTTCGGTTCGTTCCTCGTCCTGCGCCGCCGACCCCGCGGTGTGCGCGAGCAAGGCCGTGCGCAGCTGCGGCACCACCCGGGCGTTCAGTGCGTCGAGCTTGAACTTCTCCCCCGAATCCGCTTGCTGACCGGTCCCGATCGCCAGCACGGCCAGCCCAAGCACCCGGTGCAGCAGATCCGCCTCGATGTCCACCGACCGGATCCGCGACCTCGGCACGGACAGCTTCTTACGCTGCACCAACCCGGTCCGCAGCTCGACGTGGGTCGGTCCGACCCGATACGTCGTGGTGAACCAGCGGGTGAGCGCGAATCCCACGATCAGTGTTATCGGGATGATGCTCCACACGTGATTGCCGCTGCTGGTGCCGAGGATCACCGAGCCGATCAGCACCGGGATGAACTTCACCACCTCGGTGATCGGATGGACCAGCAGCATCCGTTTGTCCAGCCGCAGCCATGGCTGGTCGGTCCGCGCGGTTTCGGTCACGACCGTGCCTCGCTGACGCTCACTCACGTCGCATCTCCGCGGTGCTGGGCGGCGATCCGGGTCAGGCGCGTCACGGTCTCCTCGGCCACGGGGAGGTCGAGGGCGCTGATCTGCACGGCGCCGGCGGAGGAGGCGGTGGTCACGGTGACCGTAGCCAGCCCGAGCAGGCGTTCCAGCGGGCCGCGTTCGGTGTCGACGGTCTGCACCCGGGAAATCGGCGCAACCCGGTTCTCCTGGGTGAGCCAGCCGACCCGGGTGTACACCGCATCGTCGGTGACCTCCCAGCGGTGCACCGCGTACCGCCACCACGGCACCACGGCGACGTTCAGCGCGGCCGGCACAAGGGTCACCAGCAAGATCCCGAGTTGCCAACCCCGATGCCCGGAGTCGACCAAGGCCCAGATGATCTGCGCCGCGAACGGAACCGCCCAAGCCAGCGCGGCCTGCACTGTCCACAGGAGCTTCGCCTTCGGGCTGGGGCGCCAGGCCGGATCGGCCATGATTGTGCGCGGCTGCGGCATAACTGCCATGGTTGCACGACCACGCGCCGGTGGGCGCCCGCAAACATCGACAGGTCAGCGTGACGCTGTGCGTCCGCGGGAACAGCCTCTCGGCGAGGGATCGGCGCCCGCCGTCGCCGATGTCTGTTCCGCTGTACGGCAAGGGCTGGCGCGCCGTGCGTTTCGACCCGCCCGGTGCGGGTCTTCGGAATAGCCGTCGGTGCTGCACAGTTGTCAACGCTCAACGGTGCCGCGCGTCCCGCTCGGGTTCCGTTGTGAGCGGATCCGTCGACCAAGTGGATCGTCGGCTTCGCGTCACTCACAAGCACTGGAGGGAGACAGTTCCGGATGTGTAGCGCATGATCGAGGGCGTGACCGACCTACCGAACCCGAGCGTCCCGTCCGCACCGCCCAGTACGTCGGCCATGCGCCGGGCGCTGCGCCGGGCCCGCGACGGTGTCACATTGAACGTGGACGAGGCGGCGGTGCTGCTGCATGCGACCGCCGATGACCTGCTGGACCTGTGCCGCAGCGCCGCGCGGGTGCGTGATGCCGGGCTGGCGTCGGCGGGTCGTCCGAAGACGATCAGCTATTCGCGCAACGTCTTCATTCCGCTGACCCGCCTCTGCCGCGACAAATGCCACTACTGCACTTTCGTCACGGTGCCGGGCAAGCTGCGTGCCGAGGGCAAGGGCATGTTCCTCGAGCCCGAGGAGGTCCTCGATATCGCACGCCGAGGCGCGGCCCTGGGTTGCAAGGAGGCGCTGTTCACGCTCGGTGATCGGCCCGAGGATCGCTGGCCGGAAGCCGCGCAATGGCTGGATGAGCGCGGATACGACTCGACGCTGGACTACCTGCGCGCCGTGTCGATCATGGTGCTGGAGGAGACCGGCCTGCTGCCGCACCTGAACCCGGGCGTGATGTCGTGGGAGGAGATCTCGCGGCTCAAGCCGGTGGCCCAGTCGATGGGCATGATGCTGGAGACCACCGCCACCCGGCTGTTCACCGAGAAGGGCAACTGCCATTACGGCAGCCCGGACAAGGATCCCGCGGTGCGGCTGCGCGCCATCACCGATGCGGGTCGGCTTTCCGTGCCCTACACCACCGGCATCCTCGTCGGCATCGGCGAGACGATGGCGGAGCGGGCCGAGTCCATCATGGCGATCCGTAAGCAGCACAAGGCTTTCGGGCACATCCAGGAAGTCATCATCCAGAACTTCCGCGCCAAGGACGACACCGTGATGCGGGATGTGCCGGACGCGGGCATCGACGAGTTCTTGGCCACCGTCGCCGTCACTCGAATCCTGCTGGGTCCAGACGTGCCGGTGCAGGCGCCGCCGAATCTGGTGTCGCACGCCGAGTGCCGTGCGCTGATCGATGCGGGCATCGATGACTGGGGTGGCGTGTCGCCCGTGACGCCGGACCACGTGAACCCGGAGCGGCCGTGGCCGAATCTGGACACGCTGCGGGAGATCACCGAGGCAGCGGGCTATCAGCTGGTCGAGCGGACCTCCGCGCACCCGAAGTATGTGCGCGCGGGCAACCCATGGGTCGATCCACGCATCGGCGCGCACGTCGCGGCGCTGACCGATCCGACGACCGGGCTGGCGAACCCGGACGCGACGCCGGTGGGCCTGCCCTGGCAGGAGCCGGACGAGTCCTGGGAGTCCGCCGGACGCGTCGACCTGAACACCTCGATCGACACCGAGGGACGCAACACCGAAAGCCGCAGCGATTCCGCGCTCAGCGACGGGCCCGGAGGCGCCAGCCTGCGTAACCACGAAGAGACCCGTGCAGGCCGCCGAGCGGACACGGACATCGTCGGCGCTTTCGGTGACTGGGACACGATCCGCGAGCAGGTGCGTGATCTCGCGGCCGCGCCGCCGCAGCGGCTGGACGCCGACGTGCTCGCCGCGCTGCGGGCGGCAGAGCGGGATCCGGCGGGACTGACCGACGCCGAGTATTTGGCTTTGGCCACCGCCGAGGGCCGTGAACTCGACGCGGTGGCCGCGCTGGCCGATCAGCTGCGCCGCGACACCGTGGGTGACGAGGTCACCTACGTGGTGAACCGGAACATCAACTTCACCAACATCTGCTACACCGGCTGCCGGTTCTGCGCGTTCGCCCAGCGCAAGGGCGATGCGGACGCATTCACCCTCAGCGTGGACGATGTCGCGGATCGAGCATGGGAGGCGCACGTCGACGGCGCCACCGAGGTATGCATGCAGGGCGGTATCGACCCGGATCTGCCGGTCACCGGGTATGCCGATCTGGTGCGGGCGGTCAAACGGCGGGTGCCGTCGATGCATGTGCACGCGTTCAGCCCGATGGAAATCGTGAACGGCGCTTCCCGCGGCGGACAGAGCATCCGGGACTGGTTGGTCGCGCTGAAGGAGGCCGGCCTGGACACCATCCCCGGTACTGCCGCGGAGATCCTGGACGACGAGGTTCGCTGGGTACTCACGAAGGGCAAACTGCCCTCCTCAGCCTGGATCGAGGTGATCACCACCGCCCACCAGGTGGGTCTGCGTTCCAGCTCCACGATGATGTACGGCCACGTGGACAATCCGAAGCACTGGGTCGGCCACCTGCGGGTACTGCGCGGAATCCAGGACGAGACCGGCGGGTTCACCGAGTTCGTGCTGCTGCCGTTCGTGCACCAGAGTGCGCCGCTGTACCTGGCGGGCGCCGCGCGGCCGGGGCCGACGAACCGGGACAATCGGGCCGCGCACGCACTCTCGCGGATCATGCTGCATGGTCGAATCCCCAATATCCAGACCAGCTGGGTCAAACTCGGCACCACCGGCACCAGGGTCATGCTCAACAGCGGTGCCAATGATCTCGGCGGTACGTTGATGGAGGAAACCATCTCCAGGATGGCCGGCTCACAGCATGGGTCGGCCAAGACCGTCGCCGACCTGGTCGAGATCGCCTCGGGTATCGGGCGTCCGGCCCGCGAGCGGACCACCACCTACGGTGTGCCGAAGCACAAGATGTCGGCGCTACCATTGACGGTGGGATAATTCCGATGGGCCGTGCTCCGCGGTGATTGCGTTGTGCCTCGGCCACCCGGTCATCGCGCCGTTCACCCGGCCCTGGACTACGATTGCCGGCACACCGTCTGGGGGTGGCCCCATAAACGCGGGCCGCCCGTGATTCCGAGCGCAACAAATGGTTTCGTGAGCACATGGGTAACTCACCGGGTACGCCCAGAACTGAGGCGGTACCGAACGCAGGACCTGAACGAAAATCCCGTGTCATCCCACTGGTACGGCCTGAAGATCCGGAGAGGCGGGGGAGCACATGGGTAACTCACCGGGTACGCCCAGAACTCGGATGGCGCTCAACGCAAGACCTGAACGCAAATCTCGCGCTACCCAACTGGTACCGCCTGAAGACCCGGAGAGGCGGAACAGGCTGCCGCTATTAGGGCAGGCTTACCAGTAGTAGCGTGGGGTGCCGGGATAGGGTTTCGGCGGGCGGACTATCCCGCAGGGCGAGGACAGACTAGGAGAGCGGCAGTGCCGTACATCATCGCTGAACCGTGCGTTGACGTGAAGGACAAGGCATGCATCGAGGAATGCCCCGTGGATTGCATCTACGAGGGTGGTCGCATGCTGTACATCCATCCCGACGAGTGCGTGGACTGTGGTGCATGTGAGCCGGTGTGCCCGGTGGAGGCGATCTTCTACGAAGACGACACCCCGGACCAGTGGAGCGGATACGTGAACGCCAACGTCGACTTCTTCGACGAGCTGGGCTCGCCGGGTGGCGCGACGAAGGTCGGCAAGGTTGATTACGATCCACCGTTCATCAAGGAACTGCCTCCGATGGCGAGTGAATGAGATCTGACGTGTCACCGCGTGGCCGGGTCAGCAGTCTGCTGCCGGATTTTCCCTGGGACACCATCGCTTCGGTGAAGGCGAAGGCGGCGGCCCATCCCGGGGGGATCGTCGATCTGTCCGTCGGTACCCCCGTCGACCCGGTCGACCCGGTGATTCGGACGGCATTGAGTTCGGTCGCCGAGGTGCCCGGGTATCCGACCACGCACGGCACACCCGAACTCCGCACGGCCGCGGTCGACGCGCTGAAGCGGCGTTACGGGATCACCGGTCTCGACCCTGCGGCGGTGCTGCCAGTGATCGGCACCAAGGAGCTGATCGCGGGAATGCCCCGCCTGCTCGGTTTCGGCGCGGGCGACCTGGTGGTCATCCCCGAGGTCGCCTACCCCACCTATGAGGTGGGTGCGCTGCTGGCTGGCGCGCAGGTGTTGCGTGCCGACGGACTGACCCGGCTCGGACCGCAGACGCCCGCGCTGATCTTCGTAAACTCCCCGTCCAACCCGACCGGCCGCGTGCTCGGCGTCGACCACTTACGCAAAGTAGTGGCCTTCGCCCGTGAGCGCGGAGCGATCGTGGCGTCCGACGAGTGCTACCTGGGGCTGTCCTGGGCGGGCCGTGCCGTATCGCTCCTGGACCCCGAGGTGTCCGAGGGTGACCACACCAACCTGCTCGCGGTGCATTCGCTGTCCAAGACCTCCAATCTCGCCAGCTACCGCGCCGGTTTCGTGGCGGGGGATCCCGCTCTGGTCGCCGAGCTGCTCGAGGTGCGCAAACACGCGGGCATGATGGTGCCTTTCCCGATCCAGGCGGCGATGACGGCCGCGCTCAGCGACGACGCGCACGAGGCGCGGCAGCGTGAGCGGTATCGGGCACGGCGTGACGTACTGCGAAAGGCACTGGTGGAGGCGGGTTTCCGCATCGATCACTCGGAGGCGGGCCTGTATCTGTGGTCGACCCGCGGCGAACCGTGCCGGACCACATTGGATTGGCTGGCCGACCGCGGTATCCTCGCCGCGCCAGGCGACTTCTACGGCCCCAGCTCAGGTGCGCACGTGCGGATCGCGCTGACCGCGACCGACGAGCGCGTCGCCACGGCTGCCGAACGGCTCAGCGCAGGCTGAAAGGCCTGGTACGCGAACCTCCACTGACGCCACGCACGCGCTGCGTCGGGCGAGCTAGCCTGAAGTGTATGGACGCTGTCACGGTTGTCCCCACGCCCGGCAACGAGCCGGTGCACTCCTACGCGCCGAGGAGTCCTGAACGGGAGCTATTGCTTGGCAAACTTGCCGAGCTGTACGCCGAACCCGTCGACGTGCCGCTGGTGATCGGCGGCAAGCACAGGCCGGGGATCGGCGAACGGCACGACATCGTCGCGCCGCATCGCCGCAGGCACGTGCTGGGGACCTACACCGACACCACACACTCGGAAGCACATGGAGCCATCGATGCCGCGATGGCGGCCGCGCCCGGTTGGCGGGCGATGCCCTTCGAGGAACGCGCCGCGGTCCTGTTGCGCGCGGCCGACCTGCTCGCCGGGCCGTGGCGGGAGACCGTTGCCGCGGCCACCATGCTCGGCCAGTCGAAATCGGTCCAGCAGGCCGAGATCGACGCGCCCTGTGAGCTGGTCGACTTCTGGCGGTTCAATGTCGCTTTCGCGCGCGGAATCCTGGAGCAGCAGCCGCAGTCCAGCGCCGGGGTGTGGAACCGCATGGACTATCGGCCGCTCGAGGGGTTCGTCTACGCCATCACGCCGTTCAACTTCACCGCGATCGCAGGGAACCTGCCGACCGCACCCGCGCTGATGGGTAATACCGTGGTGTGGAAACCTTCGCCCACGCAGACGTTGTCGGCCTTCTACACGATGCGGTTGCTGGAGGCAGCCGGCCTGCCTCCGGGTGTAATCAACATGGTGACCGGCGACGGTGTGCAGCTGTCCGAGGTGGCGCTGGCTGATCCCCGGCTGGCAGGCATTCACTTCACCGGTTCCACGAAGACATTCCAGTACCTGTGGCAGCAGGTGGGCGCGAATATCCGCCGCTACCATGGCTATCCGCGCCTGGTCGGGGAGACCGGCGGCAAGGACTTCATCGTCGCCCACTCCTCCGCCGAGCCGGACGCGTTGCGCACCGCCCTGATTCGCGGGGCTTACGAGTACCAGGGCCAGAAATGTTCGGCGGCCTCGCGCGCCTACATCGCCCGTTCGGTGTGGCGTGAGATCGGCGACGACTTCCTGCACCAGACCGACCAGCTGAGCTACGGCGACGTCGCGGATCTGTCCAATTTCGGCGGAGCCCTGATCGATCGGCGCGCGTTCGACAAGAGTGCGGCGGCGATCCGGCGGGCGAGAGAAGCGGGCATCACCATCCCGATCGGCGGCACCTACGACGACAGCGAAGGCTGGTTCGTCCGGCCGACCGTGCTGGTGGTGGACAATCCGCACGACGAGTCGTTCGCCACCGAGTACTTCGGACCCATCCTCGCGGTGTACGTCTACGACGACGCCGAACCCGGCTCCTATAGCGCGATTCTCGCCGA
The DNA here is from genome assembly GCF_040639505.1 of Nocardia sp. NPDC023852. Taxonomy (NCBI): domain Bacteria; kingdom Bacillati; phylum Actinomycetota; class Actinomycetes; order Mycobacteriales; family Nocardiaceae; genus Nocardia; species Nocardia sp. NPDC023852. The sequence goes on along the minus strand of NZ_JBFAAB010000006.1, from coordinate 100,836 downwards.
GGTCGAGTCGGCGGCGCCGTACGCGCTGACCGGCGCGGTGTTCGCGCAGGACCGCTACGCGATCGAACAGGCCGACGCCGCACTGCGATTCGCGGCGGGCAATTTCTACGTCAACGACAAGCCGACCGGCGCGGTGGTGGGTCAGCAGCCGTTCGGCGGTGCGCGCGCCTCCGGCACCGACGACAAGGCAGGCTCGCCGCTGAACCTGCTGCGCTGGGTCGCGCCGCGCACGATCAAGGAAACCTTCGTTCCGCCGGTGGACTACCGCTACCCGCATATGGGGACATGATGCGCGGCGCGTCGGCGGGCGGGGAGGTGGTGCGGTGAATCCGCTGCGGCCCGTGATCCTGGCCGCGTCGTCGTCGCCGCGGATGAAACGGCTGCTCACCGGGTTTCCGGTCACCGCGGAGATCGTGCGCCGCTTCGTTGCGGGTGAGACGAGGAGCGAGCTTCTCGATGTCGCTGCCGCATTGCTGGCCGGTGGCCGGATGGTCAGCGTGGACTTTCTCGGCGAGAACACCACCGATCGGGCGCAGGCGGAGGCCACGGTCGCCGAATACCGTGCGCTGATCCGGGATCTGGCCGCGCTGGACCGGCCTGCGCTGCCCGGCATCATGGCTACACCCGTGGAGGTCTCGGTGAAGCTGTCGGCGCTCGGTCAGGCGCTCCCCGCCGACGGACCCGCCGTCGCGACCGAAAATCTGCGCGTCCTGTCTGCCGAGGCCGAGCGGGCAGGGGTGTGGGTGACCGTCGACGCGGAGGACCACTCGACCACCGACGCCACATTGGCGGCGGTGCGCGAACTGCGTGCCGAATTCCCCTGGCTCGGCGCGGTGCTCCAGTCCTATCTGCACCGCACCGAGGCAGACTGCCGCGGGTTCACGCGCGCAGGATCGCGAATCCGACTGTGCAAGGGTGCTTATCGGGAGCCGCGGGAGGTGGCGTTCCAGCGTGCGGGCGAGGTGACGGAATCCTTCCTGCGCTGTCTGGATATCCTGATGCGTGGGGAAGGCTATCCGATGGTGGCCTCGCATGATCCGATATCGATCGCCGCTACCGAGCGCATGGCTGTCGAATCTCGCCGTGGCCCAAGTCGATTCGAGTATCAGATGCTGTACGGGATACGGAACGGCGAGCAGCTGCGGCTGGCGCGCGAGGGCTGGGCGGTGCGGGTCTATGTGCCCTACGGCCGCCAGTGGTACGGCTATCTGACCCGACGGCTGGCGGAACGGCCCGCGAATCTCACATTCTTCCTGCGCGCTGTGACTCACAATTCGTGACAGCACCGGAAAGTGGGCAGGGCAGATGCCCTGCCCACCTACCCTCTGGTGCAACGTATCCGACTTTTCTACACCAGTGGTCTACCCAGGCGAAGACGCCTTCTCAGGTCGAAAAGATACGCGTTCAGGGGGAACATCCGTGCTTGTTTGGGCAAACAGGTGTGTATCGCAGCGATGGCCCGCAGCACTCGATCGAATCGGTGCTGGTCGCGTTCGGTCCAGGACATGGCCATCTCGTCACGCAAGTGTTGTGGGAGAAGGCCGGTGACGAAGAAGCGCTGCAGCCTCGCGAAGGCGAACCGGACCGGGCGCGGCACCATCTTCAGATCGATCAGATCGTCGAAGTAGTCCCGGAGCGCGGGCTCGATGCTGCGCTGTGCCAGGTTCTCGTCCCAATACCGCTGGAACTCCGCACGATTCGCGGGCCACATCTCGGGCCGCATCTGCAGCGTTGTCCCGAACCGCGCGCCGTAGCGGTAGAAGGCGTCGGCGGTGGCGGGGTCCATCGGGCCGTGCATTCGGGTGTAGAGGTCTTCGATGCCCCAGTACAGGCAGGCGGCGACCCATAGTTGCAAGTTCGGGTCGAAGGCGTTGTATTGCACCGGGCTCGCCGGAGTGGAGTGCACCGGGCGGTGCGACACGTTGACCGCGTCGCGGTAGGCGGCACGTTCCTCGTCCGAACCCATCAGCGCGACCGCGAGGTAGGTCAGCGTAGTGCGCAGCCGCTTGATCGGGTGCAGGGTGATCTTGCCGCTGTCGACGGTGCTCTCCAGGACGCCGCGTCCGACCGGCCGCAAGCTCAGCTGCATGATCACATTGGCGGTGCCGCCGAGGAAAGGGGCGATTCCGTCCACATACTCTCGAGCGGTTTCCGGGGTGAGAGTCTGGCTCGGGTCCGGCTCGTTCTCGGACGCGGGCAGCGGGGCGGTCATCGTCGACCTCGTCTTTCTGTGTCCGCCCGCTCGCCGCGGAGTGGACGGTGAGAAGATTGATACGACACTCTCTCATTGCTTCGAAGGGGTGTCAACCGCGATGATGGTATGCGATGCTGGCAATATCATCGTTTCGCCGATGCGGATAGGGTGGAGGCATGGCGAGGCTGACGAGACTGCTGCCGCTGGTGCGCGGCGCGGCTCCGGAGGACCGCAATCAGGCGCGGGTGCTGGACGCGGCGTTGCTGGCGTTTCTGGATTTCGGTATCAAGCGCACCAGCATGGTCGAGGTCGCGCGCCGCTGCGGGTTGTCGCTGGCCACGTTGTACCGGCGTTTCGCGAGCAAGTCCGATCTGATCAAGGCCGTCGGGCTGCGACAGACCCGCGAGTTCATCGGGGAGGTCGATGCCGCGCTGCAACGGCAGCTCGATCGGGACGCCGGCGCGGAGGATCAAATCGTCGAGCTGTTCGCCGCGTTCATCACCGGTCTGCGCGGCAACCAGCTGATCCACCGGCTACTGGCGACCGAGCCGGAACTCGTGTTGCCCTACTTGACCACCGAGGGCGCCCCGGTCATCGAACTCGGCCGGGACTATCTCGCCGAGTTCATCACGCGGCTGCAGCAGGAAGGCAAACTGCCGGAATACGATCCGGAGCCCTTGGCGGAAATGATCGCCCGAACGGCGCTTTCGCTGGCGTTGACGCCGCAGACGGTGATCCCACTCGGTGACGACGCGGCCATCCGGCAGTTCGCTCGGGACCATGTGGTGGTGTCATTCCGGGTGCGGTAGCGGTCCCGAGGGGCGGACTGCCGCGTGAACCGCTCAGCGGAAGGACATCAGGCCAGCGGCGATCGCCGGAAGTGCGGCGAGGACGTCAGCGGTCTGCTCGGCAGCGGTGCCGCGAGTGTGCGCGGTGACCGCGAAACCTGGACCGTAGGACGCCGAAGCGACCTCGGACGCACCGAAATCGGACCAGCCCCATTTCGTCCCGAGCACCAAAGGCAATTGCGAGGTGCCCCAATCCTGTCCGGTGCCGCGGGCGGTCGATCCCGCGGAGGCCATCCACTCGAAGATCGGCGACCCTGGATCGGTGCGCAGTTTGCTCGCGAGAAAATCGGACACGTCCGCTGCGCTTGTCGTCCCGGCGCCCCAGTCGGCGCCGGGACGGGTCTCGGTGAGGCCGTATTCGTTCGCGACGGTGCCGACGGCCTCCGGATACTTGGCCGCCATCAGGCTCGCCGCGCCATCGTCGGAATAACGGATCATCCGTTCGGCGAGATCGCGGTCGCTCGCCGAGCCGTCGCCGTGCCGCAACGCGTAGTCGGCCAGATAGAGCTTGATCAGTGACAGAGCCGAGCGCTGCTCGTGTTCGTTCGCGCTGCCCCATCCGATTCCGACGACGGTGCGCACGGAGATTGCCGTGCGGGGCGGTGCGGCGGCTTCGCTGGGCTCCGCGTTCGCGACCGGCGCGACCAATGCGAGGCAAGTGCCTACCGCCAAGAGCGTGATCGCCGTCATTCGATAGCCCATAGTTCTCTCCTGGCTCTTTTTGGTGCGGCGTCAGTTGATGTTCTTCGAGATAACACTGGTGCAGGCATCATAATGCGATACGACACGCGGATGCTGAGAGATTGCTGACTAGGTGTCGTGCGAGGTGGCCGCAGTAGAGCCGTCAGGCCAGGCGGAGGCCGAGTCGTCGCCGGACGCGCATGTCCAGCAGGTAGGCGTTGAAGGGGAACATGCGGACCGGGCGTGGCAGCCTGCTCTCGACCGCGCCGAGCGTGCGCAGGATGCGGTCGAGGGTGCGGTCGTCGCGGTCGTTCCAGGTGAGCCCCATGTGGTCGCGCAGATGCTGTGGAAGCAGGCCGGTGACGAAGAAGCGGTGCAGGCGGCTGAACCCGAGTTGCACGGGGCGTGGCAGCATGCGCAGGTCGATCAGGTCGTTGAGGTAGTCGCGGACGGTCGGGTCGATAGTCGTTTTCGCCAAGTTCTTCGCCCAGTACTCGGCGAACGCGCGCCGGTCGGCGGGCCACATCTCCTCTGGCATCTGGAGGGTCGTCCCCAGTCGTGCGCCGTGCTGGTAGAAGGCATCGGCGGTGGCCTCGTCCATCGGGCCGTGCAGACGCTCGTGTAGGTCCTTCCCGCCCCAGTAGAGGCAGGCGGCGACCCACAGCTGCAAGGTGGGGTCGAAGGCGTTGTAGTGCACGGGGCTCGACGCGTTGGAGTGCACCGGGCGGTGCGAGACTTCGACCGCGGCGCGGTAGGCCGCGCGCTCCTCGTCGCTGCCGAGCATCGCCACGGAAAGGTAGGTGAGTGTGGTCCGCAGCCGTTTGATCGGGTGCAGCATGACCTTGCCGCTGGCGACCGTGCTCTCCACTACGCCGTAGCCGACCGGTGGGGCGCTGAGCTGCATGATGACGTTCGCGGTGCCACCGAGGAAACCGGCGAGGCCGTCGATGTACTGCCCGATATCGAAGGGATCCGGCGATTCGGGGTGCGTCTTCGCGTGAAGTGGACTGATCATCATGAGATCCCGCGCTCATTGAGAAGTCTATGCAACAAGTTACTCACCATCTCAATGGGGTGTCAACCGTCACAGCTGTAGGTCGCGTGCGGCGCTCGGCCGGATGCCGTGACAGTGCGCGGGGTCGGCGCAGTAGCGTGGTCGAATGTCGTTCGGTCCGCCCCTGCTGCTCAGTTCCCTTGATCCGCTCGCCGTCGCAGGCGGAGCGGACCTTCCGAATGCCGTGACGATCGACGGTGCGGCACTGTCGCGCAGCGACCTACTCGGCGCGGCGACCTCCGTGGCCGAGCGTGTCGCCAGGGCGGAGCGCGTCGCGGTGCTGGCCGAGCCGACCGTCACCACCGTGCTCGCGGTGGTCGGCTGCCTGATCGCGGGCGTGACGGTGGTACCGGTGCCGCCGGACTCGGGCACCGCCGAGCTGGCGCACATTCTCGCCGACTCAGGCGCGCAGGCGTGGCTCGGAAAGGCGCCGGAGAACACTGCGCTGCCCGTGGTCCCGGTGCGGCGGCATGCCAGGTCCTGGCACACATACCCCGAACCCGATTCCGCCACATCGGCTTTCGTGCTTTACACCTCGGGAACCACCGGCCTTCCCAAGGGGGTCGTGCTCAATCGCGGCGCCGTGGCGGCGGGTCTGGACGCGCTCGCCGACGCCTGGGCGTGGACCGCGAAAGACGTTGTGGTGCATGGTCTTCCGTTGTTCCACGTGCACGGGTTGATCCTCGGCGTGCTCGGCCCGCTGCGCGTGGGCAGCCCGCTGGTGCACACCGGCAAACCGACCCCGGCCGCGTACGCCGCGGCCAAGGGCTCGCTCTACTTCGGCGTGCCCACCGTGTGGTCGCGGATGGTCGACGACCCGGACGCGGCAAAGCAATTGGCCGACGCCAGGCTGTTGATCTCCGGCAGCGCGCCGCTGCCGGTGCCGGTCTTCGAAAAGCTGCGTGAACTCACCGGGCATGCGCCGATCGAGCGCTACGGTATGAGCGAAACCATGATCACCCTGTCCACCCGGGCCGGCGGCGAGCGCAGGCCCGGCTGGGTCGGCACGCCGGTGCGCGGCGTGCGGACCCGGCTCAGAGATGAGGCCGGCGCCACGGTGCCGCACGACGGCCAGAGTATCGGCGGCCTCCAAGTGCGCGGCCCTATGCTGTTCGACGGCTATTTGAACCGGCCGGAGGTGACCGCCGAGAGCTGGACCGACGACGGCTGGTTCAAAACCGGTGACGTCGCTGCCATCGACCCGGACGGCTTCCATCGCATTGTCGGCCGGGAATCGGTGGACCTCATCAAGTCCGGCGGCTATCGCGTTGGGGCGGGCGAGGTGGAAACCGTGCTGCTCGGGCACCCCGCGGTCGCTGAGGTCGCGGTGGTAGGGCTGCCCGACGACGATCTCGGCCAGCGCATCACCGCCTTCGTCGTGCTGCGCGACGGCGCAACCGAGCGCGCACTGATCGACCATGTCGCCGAGCAGCTTTCGGTGCACAAGCGCCCACGCGAGATTCGGGTGGTGGACACGCTGCCGCGCAACGCGATGGGCAAGGTGCAGAAGAAGCTGCTCGGCTGAGCGCCTCGATCCAACCCTGGCGCGTCCGCTGCCTCGAAATCCGCGGCAGCGCCGAAGCGCTGTCCGACATAGACCCCTACATCTCCGGCGTCTCCCGCCAAATGATCCGCATCCATCCCCACCGCATCATCGCCTTCGGCCTCGCCGCCTAGTGGGCACAAATTGATGGAGCCTGTCTCCACCCGCGCCGGACCAGGTGAAAGGGAGGTAGTCGACTGAGGGCACCGGCGTGCGGTTGACGCGGATCTGTGCTCGAGAACCGTCCCGCGCGGATCCATCGGTAATCCCGACGCACCAACTGATCTCGCGAGCACATGGGTAACTCACCGGGAACGCCTGAAACACGATCGGCACCCAACGTAGGACCTGAACGAAAATCCCGTGCCACCCAACTGGTACGGCCTGAATACCCGGAGAGGCGGAACAGCACTCAGTCGTTGGCGTGCAAATCAGCGTTGAGTTCGATGCCGGTGCCCTTGCGGGGAACGACCTCGACCGCGCCGGTGGTGGAGTTGCGGCGGAACAGCAGGTTGGCGCGGCCGCTGAGTTCGGCGGCTTTGACCAAGGTGCCGTCGGGGGTGGTGACCTTGGTGCCCGCGGTCAGGTAGAGGCCGGCCTCCACGACGCAGTCGTCGCCGAGTGGGATGCCGAGTCCGGAGTTGGCGCCGAGCAGCGAGCGCTCGCCGATCGAGACCACCGTCTTGCCGCCGCCGGACAGCGTGCCCATGATGGACGCGCCGCCGCCGATGTCGGAGCCGTCGCCGACCACGACACCCGCGGAGATGCGGCCCTCGACCATGGACGAGCCGAGAGTGCCCGCGTTGAAGTTCACGAAGCCCTCGTGCATGACCGTGGTGCCCGAGGCCAGGTGCGCACCGAGGCGAACCCGGCCGGCGTCGCCGATGCGCACACCCGAGGGAATCACGTAGTCGACCATGCGGGGGAACTTGTCGATGCTGTACACCGTGACGGGGCCGCGGGCGCGCAGCTTGGCTCGGGTGATCTCGAACCCCTCCACCGCGGCGGGCCCGTGGTTGGTCCATACGACATTGCTCAGCAAACCGAACTGGCCCTCCAGGCTCACTTCGTGTGGCTTGACCAAACGGTGGGACAGCAGGTGCAGGCGCAGGTAGACGTCGTGCGCGTCGACCGGGGCGGCGGACAGGTCGGCGATCGTCGTGCGCACAGCGACCACGTCGACCCCGCGCGCCTCGTCGAACCCGAGCAGTGCCGCGTACTCGACGGGCGCCTCGTCCAGCCTTTTGGTGCCGGTCTCGGCGAACTCGCCCAGCCGCGGGTTCGGGTACCACGTGTCCAGTACGGTCCCGTCCGCGGTCACGTTGGCGATACCGACTGCTGCTGCTCCCTCGATGCTCACGTCACAAGAGATTACTGTGTTTGTTTTGCGGCGCCTTCGAGCGGTATGTTCGCGGCTCTATATGCCCCGAACCGGTAGGTCTCCGCGCCGCGTCTCATGGGAACCAGTGCGGTCGGTAGGCGGCGCGTGGGTGGGTTTGGCAGCTGTTGCCGGGCACCAACGGCAGGTACCCGGTGGCGTAGGCAGCGGGGATCTCCTCCTCGGTAAGCGGGCGGTCGTCAACAGCGCGGAACTGCCATTTTCCGTTCTCGGAGCGGATCCAGCTGTCGGCGTCGATCTCGTAGACGCGCTGCACGGTGCCGTTGACACCGACGACGGCGTACCGGGCTCGAGCGCGCACTTCCTTGCCGATCAGCCACCACCCTCGATCACTGTCGTATTGGTCGGGGACACCGACCTCGCCGAAGGATCGGCCTGAGTCGTCGACGAATTCGTAGCTACTGTCGGGACGAAAGATGACGACGGCGGCCTTCATCCAACCCCTCGCCCGTCGGCCCCAGCGCTTCTGCACCCCTTGGCGGGTAATGCCCATCGCGGACGCCACGTCTGCTATCTGGGCGCCGCATATCATGGCGGCGTCGCCGGTATCACTGATGATTCCGTCGATATAAGTGGAGACGGCTTTTTGCACGGTTAGGCACTTCAGTGTAAAAGGTTCTCTTCTCATCTCCCGTGAGGTTTCCGCTGTGGAGTCGCTCGGTGAAGTCGCTGGGGTCGTTCGGATCGACGAGCCGGATGGCCCAGTCCTGGAGAAGAAGGTTCACTGCATCCCCCAAACCGTCGTTGTCGTCGAAGAACAACGCGGAGTCGAGTTGATCCTTTGGCAGCCAGTGACCGCCCAGCACCCGAACCCGTCCCGCCGCCGCTGCGTCCATCGCCGCCCGCCGCAGTCGCGTCACGTCGGTGTCAGTCAGATCGGTCATCAACCGCGCCTTTCCGCCGTTCGGCTCCGAGGCTTTCGCTACCACTGCTGGACTGTGAGGTCACTCCGTACGGGTAGCGTGCGGCAACGTCGCGATCGGCGCACTGCGGATAATGGTCAACTTGTCTGCGGTAGCTTGCCAGCGCCGGATTTCTTGTGACGACTTCGTTATCGACCCTGGTGACGCCGTCGGCACGGCAAGGTCGTCCGGGTACACCGTTCTTCCCCGGGGCTTCATTTCCCTGCACGACCACTAGCGTGGCGTGTAAGCAGGCACCCCACATCGGTAACCAATAGGTAGCGCGTGTGCAACCCCACCCCTGGCGCGGCGGCTCGCACGATCACGGCGCGGGTGCCATAGGCCGACTCGCCGCGAACGAGGATCTCGCCAGTGCTCCCGGCCGCCCGCGCGGTAGCGATTGCTTGGGCGACCATGCGGCCGAGCCCCTTTTCACCGAGCCGGTCTTGTCGGCACGCAACCGCCTCCTAGCGGTCACCGGCGCTGCGTGCTCGGTACTGATGACCGCCGCCAGCAGCGTCGATGCTGTCCGCGCCTGTCCCCGCGATCTGCGTCGAGCTTCGGCGTCGGGTTCGCCGAGCCGGACCTGATCTGCGGCGCGGCGATCGACACGTGATCCGGGCGGCGGCGACTGGTCCTGGTCGGACGGACCTATTCGGGGGCGGGGCGCGGTGCGGTCGGCGGGCCGTGCGCGGATGCACGGAGCGAACCCTGGATGCGTCGACCTGAAGTTAGTTCGATGCGGTGGGGTGCGCGGGTGCGGGCGCGGGCGGCCGTAGGGTGAGGGGCGTGACCATCGACCTGCATGCCGACCCGATCACGCTGACCGCCGCGCTCGTCGACATCCCGAGCGTCTCCCAGGGTGAGGCGGCGATCACCGACAGGGTCGAGCGGGCACTGCGGGAGCAGACGACCGGGTTCGAGGTGCTGCGGCACGGGAACGTGGTGCTGGCCCGGACGAATCGCGGATTGCCGACCCGGGTGATCCTGGCCGGGCACCTGGACACCGTTCCCATCGCCGACAACGTGCCGGGTCACTTCGCCGTCGGTCCGGCGGGCGAGCGGGTGCTCTACGGGTGCGGCTCGGTCGACATGAAATCCGGCAACGCGGTGTTCCTGCACCTGGCCGCGACCGTCGCCGAGCCGATGCACGATCTGACGTTGATTTTCTATGACTGCGAGGAGATCGCCGCGGAGTTCAACGGGCTGGGCCACATCGAACGCGACCACCCCAGCTGGCTGGCCGGTGATCTCGCGGTGCTCGGCGAACCGTCCGGCGGCTGGATCGAGGCGGGTTGCCAAGGAACGCTGCGGGTTCGGTTGAGCACATCCGGCGTCCGCGCGCACTCGGCGCGAGCGTGGCTCGGCGACAACGCGATTCACCGGCTCGCCCCGATTCTGCAGCGGCTGGCGGATTACCGGGCGCGTGAGGTCGACATCGACGGCTGTGTCTATCGCGAGGGGCTGTCCGGCGTCCGCGTCTCCGGTGGCGTTGCGGGCAATGTGGTACCGGACCTGGCCGAGATCGACGTCAACTTCCGCTTCGCCCCGGACCGCACGGTGGACCAGGCCGTCGATCACGTCCGCGAGGTCTTCGCCGGCCTCGACATCTCCTTCGAGGTATTCGACTTCGCGCCCGGCGCGCTCCCCGGCCTGACCGCCCCCGCCGCCAAGGACCTCGTCGCCTCGGTGCACCGCCACGGCGGCGGCGGTGTGCGTGCCAAGTTCGGCTGGACCGACGTCTCCCGTTTCGCCGCCCGCGGCATCCCCGCTGTCAACTTCGGTCCCGGCGACCCCAACCTCGCCCACAAGCGCGACGAGCACGTCCCGGTCCACCAGATCACCGATGTCACCGCGATACTGCGCAACTATCTCACCGGCGCCGCGCGCTGATACCCGGTGGCCGCTGCGCGGTGGCTGCCTGCTATCGCTCAGGCGGAACTTCGGAGTGCCGGATTCGCCAGCCGGGCCATCGATGCCTCGTTCGTTATCCGATCCCCACTCGCCCTACGACCGCAGAGTGGTGCCAGCCGGCAGACGGGCGACATCTGTGCGGCACCCGGGACCGTTGAGTGGCCCCGATTACAGTCGCCGCTGTAGGGGTTGAGTTGCGTCCTTCCCGCACGCGCAACCGGTCACGCAGCGTGTGGTGGATGCGCTGCCATCCTTATCTGCCACCTTGATTTCCGGCGGTGGCGGATTTTGCGTAAGGCCGCGCGGCTGACCTGCGGCCACGACTGTTACGCCACCGCCGAGTGCCAGTCCGAGTGGTGCCCCCGACGATTCTCGGCCGCTTGCTGGCCCTGCTGGTCGGCTCGACGCGCTGGTCGACACTCTTCTAGTTTTGGGTGCCGATGGGGTGGCGGCGGTGTTGTGGCGTCGTCGTGGGCCACCCTTCTCCTCGGTGGGAGTGCCTCCAGGGAGGCTCCTGCCAAGATGGATGCTGGCCCGAGTGTATCCAGAGGAGGTAGGGCATGCCCTACGAGCGAATCAAGGTCGATTGCGAAGCGATGGACCGCTTGGCGGACAAGCTGAGCTCGGCCGCCGAACACCTCGAGGCCGTGCACTCTCGGGTGCGGGAGGCAGAGCAGGCCAACTGGGGATCGTGGGGAAAAGACAAGGCGGGGCAACAGTTCGCCTTCGGTCCGGATGGCTACATCAAGGGATCGTCGGACATGCAGAACGTGGTCGAATCCCATGGCAAATTCCTGGGCGGAGAACTCTCGACCGGAGTCCGTGACGCGGCAATGGCTTTCCGCGCCACAGAAGACTTCTCCGCGGGAGATATCGGGCGTTCGATGGGCGGCAAGGCGTAAGTGCAGGATACAAAGACCACGCTGGATCGGGCAGCTTTCCGGTCGTAGCGGCGAGCGGGGGATCGGATGACGAACGAGGCATCGATGGCCCGGCTGGCGGATCTGCTGGATACCGTTCAGGCCGGCATGAAATCGATCGAGAAAATGCAGCAGCAGCGGGCCCTGCTGACTGGCGTCGGCACTGCGGCGAACGACCGTGTCAAGGTGACGGTCAACGCCGATGGCGCCGTGATCGAAACCAGGCTCACCGGCGACATCCACAAACTGACCTATGACCAGATCGGGGATGCCGTCACATCCGCCGCGCAGGACGCTATCGCGGAAATGCGGCGCAAAACGGCGGAACTGATGCAGCCGCTGCAGGAGCGCAACCCCTTGGTGCCGAAACTCTCAGAACTGGCTCCGGGTGCCCCGGATGTTTTCGACCTCATTCCTAAACCACCCGAGGCATCGCTCGCGCCGCCCGATTCACCGGATCGGAAGGCCAACGATCCGACATTCACCGACGTCGAGCAGCGACCCGCTGTTTCGCGGTCGCGGGTGGCGGACTTGTCCGGTTCGCCGGATCAGGTGGCTTCGGACGCCGCCGAGTTCACCGACGTCGAGCAGCGACCTGCTGTTTCGCGGTCGCGGGTGGCCGACTCGTCCTGATGAAGTTGGCAGTGGGGGTGTCACTGATGAGGAGTCGCGGGCAGATCGTGGCGTCCAGCAGGCGGCGGTGATATCAACCCTCCACGTCCTGCGGTCTACCAGAAGTATTTCGACAACATGGACCTGCGGCACGCCTTAGCCACGATCCGTGGACCGACGTCGGTGGTGGTGCCGCGGCTGGATTCGGCCGTGACGGGATGCTGGTTGGGGGTAGGGCGTAGGCGCTGGTCTGCGCCGGAGAGGATGTGGGCCAGGACCGTCGATGAGAATCGGCGAACACGGTCTCGATGATGGCGTGGCGGCGGTGGGTGATGTCGGCGTCGGCGGTGGTCTCGGTGGTGTTGCTGAAGAAGGGGTGATACCGCCAGGCCGGGAAGAGCGCGTCCGGGTAGCGGGCGTCTTTCCCCGCTGGACGATCAGTCGTGCGGTGTTGCGTTCTTTGGTGGAAGCGGAAACGGTGTAGGCGATTTCGGCGACCTCAGCATCGGAGAACCACTTACCTCGATGGCGCTTCCACGCCGGCCGTTGAACAGTTCAGTCATCCGCCGCTCCGTAGCAGGTCGATGCTGTTCGCGCCCGCCCACATCCCGCGATCAGCGCGGCCAGCTTCGGTGCCGGGTTCGCCGATCCGGCTCAGAACTGGTACGAGAACCGTTCCTGGGTGAGACGGCTCACCCGATGCTGTTGTTCGGCGACGCTGCAGGATACGAGCGCTCGGTGCCGACACAAGGTGACGCGGTTGTGGACGTTCGTTCGCACCGGAGTGGCTACTACCTACTACCTATTGGCTACGGATGCTCGGATTCCACCTATCCGCCGATACTGATTGTGGTCCCTGTCTGCGGTCGGTGAGATCTGACCGTTTTCGTGGGTTGCGTTGTGCGTTGTGACTAGGAACTGAGGCGATGGCCGGTATGACTCGTGGGGCCGTCGCTGTCGATGGGGGTCTGTTGCTGGGTCCGTTTGTCTGGTTCGCCGGTTCGGGTGGTTGCGTTTCCTGCCGGATTCACCGGTGTGGGGCACTAATGCTTTATTTCGTGGTGGTGGGTGGTCGTATTGTCTTGACGAGTTTACTTGTGGGGATGTTATCGATGGGAAAGTCGCGGGCGGGTGGTGTCCCGTGGGTGTCGGATAAGTGTGTTTTCTGTTTCTTTCAGGTGGGTTTGTTCTGCTGGGTGATGGTGTGGCGGCGGGGTGGGGACGTGGCCGTGGTTGGGGGGTTGTGGTGATTACTTTGGAGGTTCCGGGTTGGTTGGCCGGGATCGCGGTGGTATTGAATTTCGGTGAGGAGTTCCCCGAGGCTCGGGAGGCTGAGTTGGGGGACGGAATCGGGAATTCTTGGCTGGATGGCGCGGTGATGTTGCGGGAGGTGCTGCCGCTGCTGTGGGAGGTCAGGGGTGAGGCTCCGGAAGCCCTCGAGGGGGAGGCCGGGGCCGCGGTCAGGGAGTTGTTGGATGCGTTGTTGAGGGGTGAGTATTCGCTGGATGTGCTGGCGGACGCGATGGAACAGATGGGGCAGTCGGTCCGGGATAGTGCGTCGAGTTTCCAGGCGGCGAAGATCCAGCAGTTGATTTTTGCTGCGTTGACTTTATATACGATCTATCAGCTTGTGGCGTCGTTGATGGCGACGCCGGGTGGCCAAGCGTTGATTCCTGTGGTGGTGCCTGCAGTCCAGGCCACTGGCCGTGAGCTGGTGCGGTCCGCGTCGGTGAAGTTGACCGCGGATTTGGCGGCTGATGCCGCGCGGGCGTCGCTGAAGAATGTGCTGAAGCCATTGCTGAAGAAGATCAATGTGTTGAAACCGTTGTTGAACACGACCGCGGTGTCGTATCCGGCGTTGGGGAAACTCCTCGGTAATTCGGTGATGAAGGGCGCGGCGTTCGGGCTCATTCTCGAGGGCGGCGTTCAGGGCGTCCAGTGGGTGTCGGATCAGCGTGACCGGCTGGATGTGGCGGCGATGGTGAGATCCTCGGTCGCGTACGGGGTCGGTTTCGGGGCGGGGCACCGGGCTGGGGCGGTGATGGGTCGGGTGGTAGCGGGGTGGTCGGGTCCGTGGTTGGTGCGGAAGATGGCGGTGGGGGTGGTGTCCGGGCTGGCGGGGGAGGTAGGGGGATCGGTGGGGGATATCGCGGCGCAGGTAGCGATGGGTGCGTCGCGGATCGATGCGTCGTTCGATCTGCAGATGTTTCTGTCGGGTGCGGGCGAGGGGCTGCTCGAGGGGGCTCACGGGGGCAACCGCGCTCCGGGGTCGATGGATGGGTATCCGGATTTGCCGCTGGTGGAGGCGACCGCGCCGGCGTTGAAACCGGATTACGGGACTCCGGCGGAGGCGAAGGTCCTGTACCGCCAGTTGATGCTTGACGCGCATCCCGATAAGGCACAGGGTGCGGGTGCGGGGCGGGAGGAGGTCGCCTACCGCCAGGAATTCACCTCACGGGTGACCGCGGCGTACACGAGTGTGGATGCGGCGGCGAAGGCAGGCAGGCCGGTAGATCTGGCCGAGCTGAAAGGCTTGCGTAGGCAGTGGGATTCCACGTCGATCCCGCAGGAGAACCGAGCGGCCGCGGCAGGCAGCACCGCCCCATCAACCGGCAGCGGTGGCGCATCGACGGCGACGGACGCGGGTAGGTCCGGTTCGTCGGCCGGTACGAGCCGGGCCGCCGGTGGGACAGGTGCCGGGTTTGCGGGGGCAGCCGATGCAGTCCGTCCCGGCGGCGACCAGTCCACCGGCGGGCCCGGTGCGGTGGTGAATGTTGTTACCGCACAGACAGCTAGCCCGGTCACGCTGAGCGACGGGGGTTTGTCGGCGGGCGACATCGGGCCGGGGGCTGTGGCGGGCCAACAGGTGTGGAATGTCGATGGTAGCGAGGAGGTGGCCGCGCCCGCGTCGCGTCCGGCGCCGATCGTCCCGACAGGGCTGGTGCCGGAGACTGCGGATACGCGAGGCCGCGACGATGTCTCACCGGCGTATACAGGCCGAGTCGACGGGCCCGATCCGCAGCCAGTGGTTCGGGGCGAGGCCGACCCGGGGGATCGGAGCGAACCGGCCGCCGATCCACATAGTGGCGAAACAGATTCGGGGTCGGACCCGGCCCGACCGGTCGAGTCGGTGCCCGCGCCTGCCTCCGGTCCCGTGACGGGTGATGGACTCCGGCAGCGTCCGGGCCGTAGCAGCCGTCGCGACACACGCACGAGCCCGGAAGGCGATGTCGAAGGCGGGACCGCTCCCTATTCCATCCCACACCCCGGAATGTTCGACAACCCGGACAAACCTTTCGATATCACGGCGTTCGCTACTCCCGCGGGCGGACGGGCGTCGGTCCGTGGGGGCGAGGGTGCTACAGCGGTGCCGGATCTGCATGCCGTCCCCGGCTCGGCTGGTGGCGTGGTTTCCGGCCCTGCCGGTGGTGTGGTTTCCGGCGGGGAGGGCGGTCGAACTGTTGAGGGGCGTGTGCCCGTCGCCGGCATGACGGATGTGGTGGTGCGTGGTGGCGATGGTAATAGCGCGGAGTTGTCGCAGCTGGTAGGCGACGGTGCGAAGGATTGCGTTCTGTACGCGTTGCAGATCGTCCGTGAGATCACCGGAAACACCGGGATCGTGCCGGAGTTGGTGGAAGGTGATGTGGCCACGATCGGGGGGGTCGGGTCGGAGAACCTCGCGAGGGCGGCGAGCGCGGATTCGCGTCGAGTGGACTCGTTGACCGCGATGGTCCACCAGGTGAACCTCGAGGGCGGCACGGAATTGGTGGGCGTGGAGTTCCAAGGTTTGGAACACCCAGACATCACGGGCACACATGTGGTCGTGGTGGCCAAGATGGCCAAAAACAACCCGTTCCGTTACGAGCCAGGCACTCTGGTGCTCTTCGAACGGTCCGACGGCGTGGAAACTCGGACCATCGGCTACGACAACGTCCTGGCCTGGGCACGCGAACACGACACCACCACATCCGGTGTCTTCCACACACGCTGGGGCATCGACAACCAAGCCGAACACCCCCTGGCGCCCGGGCAGGAACCCTCGACCCTCCCCGGTATCAACGGCTACACCTCCCTCGCCGCCGGCTACCCACGCAACAACCCACCACCCTCTCCGCGCCGATCGGTGAATTCTGGTCGCACGGCGGGACCGCGGAAAAACCGGGGCGATCGCTTGGCTGCGAATATCGGTCAGTTGGGTCAAGGTGTGGCCGAGCATGCGATCGTTGTCGATTGGGATGCGATTGGTGCGGCATTGGGGGAGGGGGTCCCGGAAGGGCCCGAAACGGTCCGTCTTTCGGTTCCGGAGAGCGTGTTTCGCGTTCTTCCGCGGACTGATTGGTCGGAGGCGACGTCGTCGGACGGCAGGCCGGTGCTTCGCAATGGCAATTTCGAGGTCAGTGTCGGTTGGGGGCTCGCGTCACACGATGATTTGCTGAGCCGATCCTGGGTATCGCCGTCCGGTCTGGCGATCGCCGGCCTGCCCGATCTGTACGCCTGGTTGCAGGATCGGGGCTTGCCGGGGGATGAGCGGATCATCGCCTGGATCCGGGACCGGCTACTCGATCCTGAGCAACCCCCATTGCCGGAGCACATGATCGAGAGAGAGATCGCGCTCGTAGGCTCGACCCTGCCGAAGCATTTGCGCAACGATCCAGACCCCCAGGTGGCTTTGGCCGTGCGGTTGGCCGCGAGCGGGTTGTATACGGTCCAGACATTATATGGGCATCCGGATATCGGCTACTGCTGCACCTACTCCGGCGAGCTGGAGGAGGGAGCGGTCGCGACATATCACAATAGTTTCGACCTCCTCGCGGACTTGCGGAGAATGCAGGTTCAGATCGGTGCGCGCGGCGGTAGCGACCAGGATCGGCTCGATGGCATGATCGTCGTTCCCTACGGGGATATCAGAATTGGCGGCGGTCGAGGCACCGATGAATACCATTCCGGCGCGTTGGTCCGGGCTCATGCGGAAATGCTCGGATACGACAGCAGGCACAAGTGGTCGGGTGATTACGTTCCGGCAGCGTCCACACCGAGCGCCGACCGCTTGCGCGATGCCATTGTGGCGGAGACATTCGACGAGACGACGGGGATGCAAGCCGGGCAATTCGCCGACGACCCGCTGGCGCAGGATGCGTTGGCGATCGATCTCGGAGGAATTTCCGAATCCGGGGCGCTGATGGCTGTGTTCGGAATTGCAGTCGAAGACCTTACGTCCTACAGGTCGTTCTACAAAGCGATACTCATGCGTATGATGCATGCGAAGAGGGTGCGGATAAGTTCCGTGCTGGAAGCTCTGCGACTCATCGATGTAGACCCGCATTATCGAATTCCTGAGTTGGGCATGTCCGTACGCGAGGCGCTGATAGACCGTCTGGTCGGATCCAACCCCGGCGAAATAGGTGGCAACGCCAAATTCCATAATCCGTTTATCGGTTACCAATACCCTCCGAAGTACCTGCTCGAAAATCGGCTTCTACGCGGCATGAATTCAGCCGTGCTGATGACAGTGGGTGAGCGGCTACGCGACGAACTGAACTACACATTCGAGGACGCTTATCGAGATATCGAGCGATACACCGAATTCGTGGATCAGTTGTTGCGAACAGGAAATCGCGACCTACTGGAACTGTACATCGAGGCATCCGACCTCGCAGCCCGTCAGCCCAGCGCCGAGGCCGTCGACCGTGCCGCCCGGACACCGCCGGTGTGGCTGGGCCAAGGCGAGAACACGGTGAGCACGACCCAGTGGGTGACTCACGCCCTCGCCCAGCATCTGACGGACCCGCAGCGGGCGGAACTGATCGAAGGCATGGCCGCTTCCGAGCAGGGACTCGCCGCGGAGCAGCTCACGACCTCGGTCTCGGGGGCTCGGATCTGCCCTCCACCACCCGACCGGCACACCATCGAAGCCGCGCAGCGTGAATTCGACCGCAAGCTGCAAAACCGGTTCGGGGACCGTGGGCCGACCGCACTCGAATTGGAGCTCTTCTACCAGGAACACATGACGCTGGTCGAGCAGTATGCCGTTGTCGATGGGAATATCAGGCGGCTGGCGGGCGAGCTCGGTATGGATGTCGCGCAGCTGCGCGAGCATATGAGAAACGAACTACGAGAGGTACTCAGGGACAAGCCGGTTGCCATACGAGTCGATCAGGATGCGTTGCTGGGTGTTCTCTCCGAGGGAAAGGTCTTATCGCGACGCGCGCCGGGTGGTGAGCGCGCTCTCGCCGAGAACGAGTGGTTCGGGAGCGAACCGATCTACGGATTCGTCGCCGTGGACGGGGTGCGGCCGGCCGGGATCAGCCTGGTCTTCGACGCGTTGTCCGAATTCGGTTTGGAACAGATCTATTTGAAGCCCCATATTCGGGAGCGTACGACTTTTACTATCGGCGACTCGCTCATCCGCAAGTACTGTACGATTCCGTCGCCGCTCACCGATCCACTCGAATGGTCGTATGGTGCCGGCGCGGCAACCCCGGACATGACCGGCATCAACCGGAACTACGGTGATCGGCGTCTCGTCCCTGAGGCACAGTTCCACGGTGACATCACGCATGACGACATCGATTTCATTGTTCTGCACAAGGAGCCGAACGAAGAACTGCGAAGGGCACTGAGGCGGTCCGGACTCGAATGGCGTGTTCTGAACAATGAGACGATTGCCGAGCATGGCAGCCGGCAGGAGCGCGTGGCAGCGATCAGGCGGACCGAGGAGGACCTCCAGTTGCTGCGGCAGGCGCATCTCTACAATAGCGGCGATCTCGAGCTTCGAAGGATGTACCGGGAGTTGGAGCGGGGATTCCTGACAGATCTCGCGCTGCTGACGACATCCCTGGATAACACCGGCCGGGCCGCTCGCGGTGTCTCCGAACCCCAGCCGGACGAGCGCAACCATCTTTCCCCGGACCAGCCGGAAGGGCGGTTCCGCAGGCAGAGCGACGTCGAGATACAAGCACAACTGTTCCATCGCTATCTGACGCTGCGCGAAGCGGGCCGGGTAGCCATCGGGTTCCGCGAGTGGCTGAAACCGCTGGGCCCCGAAGCCTTCCGTGGCGAGAAGGTAATCGACGAGGAGCGGAGCGGCTCTTCGAAGGGCAAAAAAGCCCGGGTGCGGAACCCGCTCCGCCCGTCGGGCCTGGTTGAGCTGGGCCACCGCATCGTGCAGGCTGATCCCGAGATCGGGCCGACCCACGCGGCGTACGTTCTGCACCAGCTGAAGACCCGTCGGATACCGCCGTTGTCCTACCCGTACTCCGTCGATGGCTGGTCTCCGGAGATGACATTTGCTGCGGATTATGCGGTGAATCTGGACGCTGTGGCCACGAGGGTCTGGCTCCATCGCGACGACGAGGGTAGGTGGCGACTGACACGGGTGGGTGACGGTGCCACCCTCAATAACGTGCTGGCGGAACACTTCCGGGATCTGACCGCCAAGACCCCGAAAGAGCTGGTGAAGCGGATCGAAAAGCTGGTGAGCGGCCGGTCCGCGGAGCCGTTGGCGCGTGCCGCCACCGCGGCCGAGCAACTTCCCGGTGGCCCAGCGCACCCCGAGACTGCCGGTGGCGGGCTGCCTTCCGACGGTGGCGTGACCGCGTATCACCAGCCGGACACGGGTGCCGCTCCGGCCTTTTATGAACCCCGTACCCATGAGACGGGCGCTGTTGCCGACGCCATGCGGGAACGCGATCAAATTATCGCCACACATAGAGATCGAATATATGCCCTGAGCGAGACACTCGCTTCATTGGTTGATGAAACCGGCCAAGTTGCCCTGAGTCCAATAATGGCGGGTCTCCGCAATGAGTTCGAGACGCTGCTGAACCAGCGGATAGCCGAATATCTCGACACCGAGAAAGGCGCGCTCGACCAGGCAGTCGGAACCATGCGAGAGGCCGCCGCTCAATCGAGACTGAGCGATATCGACGTAGACGGTCTGGCCGCCGCGCTGGCCTATATGGGGCGCCCGTATGAAGACCATGCCGACGCGCAGAATATGTATCTACGCGAGCGGGGCGCGTCCGCACTGATCCCCGGAGCCAAGAACCGTGTCGCACGCCGACTGCAAGCGTTGGCTCGAGAACGCCTCGATCAAATCGACGCAGAACACTCGATATGGTCGTCGACACATGATCACGCTGACTCGTTTGCGCGGAGTTTGAGTTTCAGTATCATCGAGCCCATCGATAATCTGAAGAGAAAATTCTATGACTATAACGATAATTGGACAATAGCGGTAATGGTCGCCCGCCTGAATGAGCTGCAGGCGGTCGGTATTTCGACGGTACGGCAACAGCTAATCGATAATTGGCACGGCGGGAACCTTTCGCTGGATCCGGTGCTTTCCGATATAGTTCGTGGACTCGCTACCAAGGAAGACGTATTAGCCATATATGATTCTCTTGAGTCGGGGATTGTCTCCCTGAACCTCACCGGTGTTGTCGAAAGTGCTCTTGATGCGACGGATAAAAATGTGGTCGACATGTTTGCCGAACCATCATTGCGAGGACTTGTGTACCGTGAGAGCGAGCGGCAACAAATTGTTGCATACGAGCTTGCTGCCGCACAGCTGCGCAACATCCTCAACTTGACTGACCTATCAACGGACCTGCAATCGAAGGTGATTGAGGCGATGAACAATAGGCCGGCCGACTTCGAGGAGTATGTGGACCCAGCTGACGCGCTGTACCTACACTTCACTCCAAATATTCGCTCGATCGCCAGCACCGGCCAGCTCAAGTCGGGCGCCAGCGAAGAGATCACCAATTTCACCGGAGAACATTCTGCCGGTGTGCACTTCATTAAGCCAGGCGAGTGGCAGGGACACGAAGGCTATAAGCGGTACATCGGCTACGCCATTTCGCGTCGTACCTTCCATGGAACCGAGATTCCAAACGCTCTCGGCGCCATAATCGCAATGCCGATCGGCGCAATTATCGAGACAACACCTTTGCGTAGCGAAGTCAAAATCACCTCATTCGATAACGAGCACCGTGCCAACAATGCAACATTTCGACCGCTGGACAGGTCGGCAGAATACGCCTATTCCCTGGATGACGCCTACATCATCCCATGTTACAGTCTTTCCCAGGTCTCGCCGGAACAATTCGTTGAAATTGATCCGGTAACGGGGCAGTCACACTATCGTCCGGTCGCAGAGCCGATCCGTGAGGCATTTCGCCAGGCCGGATATGATGAGAAGTGGATTGAGCAGCATATTATCGATATCCCCGGGCAGTCGGATATAGGGGGGCCGGGTTTCCTATTGTCTGATATGGATGGATTCAGTCAGCTTTCACCTGAAGATTATGACAAGCTGCATCAGCAAATCGTTATGGCTCAACGGGATATCAAGCAACGCATAGACCGTCGAGGAACCTATCACGAGAAGTTCGTAGCCCCAGCCTGGACGAAACTTTTACAGCAGTTCGAGAGCCTCGATTCTTATGAGGCACCCCAACAAGGCGCCTCGTATGCCTCTACAGGTGCAGCGGTCGAGCGCCTCACTGTTGTGGATGAGGCAGACCTCCGCCATTACGGAATCCGACGCAACCCGGGTCTCGAGGGACAACACGGCCTTGCCCTCGAGGGGCAAGTGCCCAAGGACCCATATCCGTTTCGGATCTCGGACGACCCGGGTGAGTCCGGTGATGACGACTTCTTTGGGGTGTGGGGGACACACGGCGCCGCGGGCACTCTTGTCGGACACATAGATGAACTGGGTATCGAGCGGTTTTTCATGGTTAAGGCAGCGCCCGGGTACTCCCAGGGCAAATGGCAGTTACCTGGCGGCGCACTGATGTCCAAGGAAACACCAGCTCAAGGTTCCGCCCGCGAATTCATCGAAGAGGTTGGTGTCGACCAGGAATACCTGGGCAAATTGCGGCACATCGGCACCCACGTCACCCGCGGTCCAAAGGGATGGAAATACCATGCCCTTGTAGCCGTTGCGCCCGAGCGATTCGATCCGATCATCGACGGCGAAGAGACAGAGGATGCCGGCTGGTTCACCCGCAACGAGCTGACCACCATGGCAGCCAACGGCAGGGTGCACAACTCCCTCACCAGAACCCTCCCCGACCTGCTCGCCCTGTTCGATCGGCGAACCGTGACTGCGGATCGAACCGAACAGGAGGAAACCGACCTTGGTGCTGTTGCGGGGGCGGTTGTCGATGGTTCCGGTGGGGTGGGTGACGGTGCGCAGGAGTGGCCGGATGCTGTTGTGGTGGAGCATCTTCGGGGTGGTCCGAAGAACTGTGGGCCGTTGGTGCAGTGGATCGTCAAGGATGCATTGGGGGATGCGGGCGTCCGGATGAACCCGGCCGCGGTTGATGACGCCCGTATCGGTGTGGAGGGGATGGATCGAAAAGAGTTCGCGCGGGGATTGGATGCGGATTGGCGCGAGGAGCCGTTCGGGGTGGGGGTCGAGGGGTTGGCTGCGGTTGTCGCCCAGGTGCGAGACCGGGGGGGTCTTGTTGCGGGGACGATGGAATTCGACGCGGTGGGTGCGCATGCGTTCGCGGTGTTGGAGGTTACGGAGGAGTTTGCCCGTAGTTATCCCGAGTTGGGATTGCGGGTGGGTGAGGAGGTGGTGTTCGACAACGCCGAGGGTGGTGTGCTGCGTGGGGAGGAGGTGGATGCGTGGGTGCGGCGGGTCGGTGTGTATGCGAAGACGGTGGAGGGGATTGTCCGCCGCCGTGGTGGTGTGGCGGAGATCCCGTTGTATGGCAGGGAACCGTCGGATCGTGGCCCGGTCGAAAAAATCGGCCAGTCGCTGGGCACGTCTGAAGACCAGGTGCGTGCCCTGCTGCGCGAGGTCGAGGGAGGCGAGAAGACCGCTCCGTGGCGAAGTGTTATTTCGGTTCGGACACGCTTTGTTCCTGCTCTTCGGCCAGGTGTCGACGGCCAGTTCGCCTCGCACGAATTGATTTCCTCCGTCGCGCCGGATGACCATCTAACCCAAGCGCTTACCTTGAGGCATGAGGATGTGCATGCCGAAGAGTTCCTCGCAGGTAGAACCCCGGATATTGCCACGTTGTCCGGGGAAGAGTATGTCAGCGCGGGCATCCGGGAAGAAGCCAAAGCTTTCGCCGCGGAATTCGCGCCGAGTGTGGCGTTGCGGCAGCGAGGTTACCCGGTCCCGGAGAGTTGGGCAGAGAAGATCTACACCCCTGCCTACGACCGGGCCGTCGGGGCCGCCCGGCGTGAACTCCCGCGGCGCTCTGACACGGAGCTGACAGCTATCGGTCATCGGGCGGGTGTCCAGGCATTGTACGAGGAACTCGCGAAGCCTCAAGCCAACGGGAAACCCAGCTACTACACCAAGCACTATCGAGACAGCTGGAAGGCGTTCCACACTAACCAGGGCGCCATACAGATGCACACGCCCACCACGCCGGACGTTGCGGAGCAGCTGCGGCAGCTGGCGTTGGCGAGAACCGCCGCGGCTCGAGACCATGTCGCACTGATGAAAGAGGTCGAGACCACAGCCGAGGACCAACTTGCGGCGCGGCTCGAACCGGCATCGGACAGTGACGCGCGCCGCCGGACGCATGGCGACTTGATGCTCCGAGACCTGATCGCGGCGCGCGCACAGGCAGCGGCGCAGGTCCGCGACATCACCCGTTCTCTCGACGACCTGGCCTCATCTGATGTGTTGGATGTATACCTGCGACAGGAGCGCGGCCGATGGCTGAGCGACCATCTCGTCCTGATGGCCGACGACCGGCTTGTCGTCGCCGCCGGGAACGGCGAACACCAGCGGATCCTGGACGAGTTCGAGGCCAGTGGCTCCAGGATGGCGGAAGTGGTGCGGCGGACGAGTCGCCGCGTATACCTGAATGTCGACATCGATTATCGCGGGAGAGTCCGGTACGAAGCAGCCGAGAAACCCGAACGCAGGCGGCCGGAGCACCGCTTGCCGGAGGTCACCTGGCTGAATCTGACCGAACAGGCATCGGCGCAGCGGATAGACCAGGCCAAATTACTGCTCAGTCGGACCGAGATCGGTAAGTGGGCCAAGAAGGTTCTGGACGGGACCACCATCGTCCTGGACGAAACCATGGACGACCGACTTTTCCCGGCCAAGAACACCTTGGTTCTCGACGCCGGGGCCTCCGATGCGGAACTGGCGGTTGCCATGGTGCATGGTGCCTACCACGTCGACCAGGAACGAGTCCGCGATGCCGAAGCAGGCCCACGGAGCCGGATCATGGTGCTGTCGCGTGACGAGTATGTCGCCGGGATGGTCGATGAGGAGACCGTGGCGCACACCGGCGAAATACTGGCTTGGAAGCAGCTCCGGGCAGCGGGCGCAGGGCACGACGTACCGGAAAGCCGACAGGAGCGCATCTTTACAGTTGCGTTCGAGCGTGCTGCCGCCTCGGCACGGCAGCAGCAAGTCCCCGTTTCCGAACTTGACCGAGTCGGTTACGAAGCCGGATTCGCCGAGGTCCGGCAGCTCATCGAGCAGACGGGACCGCGGCGCTCGGGTACAACCTATCCCGAGATCTACGGTGAGGCATGGGACGTTGCACACGGCAAACTGCCGATTCCCCCCGTAGTCCTGCCGCGAAGCGAGTCGGCTGTGGCGGCTCGACTGGCGGAATTGTTCCAGGAACTGAAGTTTGCCGAGAATCGGCGGGACCTCGCGCGTGCTGGACTGGACGGGTTGTCGGATGCCGAGGTGGCGCGACGGGGACCGACGTCGGATGAGCTGGAGATATTGCGCCGCTCGTCGGATCCGCGAGCGCTCGCGATGGTCGAACGCATCGATACCTACAACAGGTGGAATGCGCGCGTCGACCGGCTCCGTGAAGTAGTCGACGCCTATCGGCAGCTGGAACTGATACGCAGCGAGCATGATCGGCTCGCTCGGCAACGGTCTTTCGATCCGGCAGAATTGCTGCCGGACTCGCCGCTCGTGCGAAGCTTGCGCGAGGCTCGGGCCGAGCTGGCACGTGTCTTGGATACCTCCCCGGAGCAGGTGACCGTGGACCGGGCGAAAGCTCTGCTCCGCCATGCAAAACGACCGGTGGGGGATCCGCGTCGACCGAAGGACGCCGACCGGCTGGCTCAGCTGTGCAGGCGTTTTCTGGATGCCGAGCCCCTCGTCCGCGCCGTAAACGCCTTCGCCGATCAGAACGCGGAAACCCGGCGACTCGACCAGCGGATCCACACCCACCCCGGATCAGGCCGAGCCGCCGCTGCCGTCGAGATGAAACCGACAGCACGCAAACGAGCGCCGGCCGCCGAACTCGCGCGGCTGCATGAAGTCGTGATCAAGGTGCCGAATCTCGATCAAGCCACCAGGGCCGCAGTCATCGAGATGGTCGGTGATGTGCTGCGTCTCGACGGCGCCCAGCTCGGGCAGACCGAGGTTGTCGGTGGCGCCCATCGTATCCAGGTCCTCGACGGGGAGGGCCTGCCCCTGACATCGGTCGACATCATGGCTGGACCGGACGCGAGGATAACGGCGCGGATGCACCTGAAGCAGGGCAGTCCGGAGCGGGTTGTCTTCGGCTGGCGCCTGATTCCCGAGATGATGCACGGCTGGCACGACGAAACGCAGGCTGGCCGAGTGTTCACCGCCGTCTCCAGTTGGAGACGGCGGCCGGTGTTCGGTAGTGACGGTGTGCTGACTGCGACAGTGCGCGGTCGCCTGGGCTACCGTGCGATGGATGTCACGGTAACAGGCGATTGGGGCGAGGGCGCTGATGTAGTTGCGTGGAGTCGGGAACAGGGCCCGGAAATGCCGAAGGCGGTCGACCGGCGTGTGCAGACCGTGCCCTCCGACGCCCGCCCGAAGCAGGAATTCCGATCCCAGAGTCCGGCCGAAATCTCAACTCCCGGCGGCGACGCTGCGCGGATTCCGGCGGTGGGTGACGGTGCGGCGGGGTGGGCGGGTGCTGTCACCCCCGCCGAGCAACCCGCCGCCGAGTCCGCCGATTCGGCCCGCCCGGCAGACGGTCGGCAAGGACGGGAGCCCTCCAGCGTCGATGCTGCTGAATCGCCTCGCCACCGGCGGGCGGCGAGCGAGGCACGGGACGCGACAACTCGCTCGGTCAGCGATGTGTATCGGAAGACCTATGAGGATCTGATCGCCGAACGAGCCGAGGCGGCGGCGGAATTGGCGAAGACGGCTGGCAACAGGGACGCCGATCTGGAGAAGAAGTCGGAGGTATACGAACGGGAGCGGGGAACTCCACTGCGGGGTTTGCCAGAACAGGGGGTAATCAACGGGGACCGAGACGATACGGACCTGCGGCCGGCGACGATTCGTTACCGCGAGGTTGCCGCCATGGTCGGTCGGCTCGAGGAATTCGGTGCCGTGTCGAAGGACGCGACGCCGTGGCGCAATGGGTTGTTGGAGAAGCATGCCCGCGCGGTGTTGCGCCGGGGGGAAGCGCTGCGAGTACTGCGGGATGCTGCCGAGGCGGCGGGCGCCGACCTGGTGGCGTTGCAGTCGGCGGCGCGGGTCGAGTCAGAATTGGCCAGGTTGAAGGGGCGGATTCGGGGCCGAGCCTATCGGGAGTTGTCCTCGGCGCTGAGAAGTTATTTCGGCACGTCGGAATCGGTTCGTTCGGCGGAGCGGAACATAGTCGTACACGACGCCGTGGTGGAAAGCCGTGTTTCCACCATGGATCCGAGCGGATCACCTCTCGTGCAACGAATTCAGAGCTTGTCGGCAGACCGGCCGGCAGTGACCGTGGAGTTGAACGGGGGTGATGGGCGGGCGGTGGAGGTGGCCGCGTTGGCGTTGGGGGACAAGCTGCGGGAGTCGGGCTGGCGTGACGAGGATCGGATCGCCGCGGCGATGGAGGTGGTGCGTAACGCCGGACTCGACACGCTGCGATTCGTGGCGGACTTCCCCGCACCGGAGGAGTTGGTCCAGTTCGAAGGCACGGAGGCGTTCGACAGAGCACTCTGGAGTGCTCGCCTCGGATTGCATCCGGAAGAAGTCACCGTCCTGCGCATGGTGTCATCGCCACGGGTGCTATTGACGGTGCGATTGTCGGCGGATGCCGATGTCCGATCGCTGCACGTGTCCGTCGAATGCGATCAATACCGCCCAATGGGGCCGCTCGATGAATCACTCGTCGAAGATCTGGAAATGTTGGTTCCGCAGCACAGTGCCAACGCGGTGGGTGCGGAGGTCTACCGGTCGCTGCAGGGTGCCGCGCGGTCGGGGGTGGAGCCGCACGGGGAAGTCTGGGCGCATTTCGAAGAGCCGCGCGTCGTGGACGAATCGGTGCGGCGTCCCGTCGACGGCGGCCAGGAGGTGGCGTCACCGGACCATCTGACACGGGATTTCGAGGCCAAGAAACGGATGGTCGAGAAACTGTACGACGATCACCATGTCCGGTTCCTCGGATGGGACGAAGGGGACGTCCGCGTGGACGCCCTGGCCTCCGCCGATCGCACATTGCGCGACCTGATCGCGGAATACGGTGGCAGGCACAATCTTCGAGAAGTGCGCTTCGTGTCGAGAGGCGGCGATGAGAAGGGATCCACGAAATCCACGGGATACGCGTATTCCTGCGGGTCCCGTTATGGCGGGAAGGACGAGAATTACTACGCGGTCATCGCGATCGATCGAAGAGCGGTGGTCGACCGGGAATGGTCGGCGGGGGCATTACAGAATGCGCAGGAGAGCTACTGGTGGGGTCGATCGCCGGGGGATTTGATCTCCGATGTCCTACGCCACGAATTCGTCCATGTAGTGGATCAATACCGCCGTATCGTGTTCGACGACAGCATGCGAGAGGGGTTGAAAAAGGCCTTCGGCGTTTATCGCAGCCGCGGGTTGATACCGTGGTACACCGGATTCGACGCTTGGGTGAAGCGGCTTCCACGCTATGTCTTCGTCGACGGTGACCCGGCGAAGGGGTGGAAGGACCCGGAGGTGCTGGCGGAGGGGAGCAAGGCCGGGGCGGTGGACGTGTCGCTGCCGTTGACTGATCCGGCGCGGGTGGTGCACGCGTTGTCGCATCGACTCGACGTGGAAGAGTTCGCGAACACCATGGCGGCGTGGGAGGAGGCGCACCGGGTCGATCGGCTGGGGGTGTCGGCTGCCGGTGAGAGCCGGGGTTCGCTGCGGCGGCTGTTCGCGAATGTGCGCGGCCCGGCGCTCGCCGGCGAGGGTGACGGGACATATCGGCGCCCGGATGTGCCGTGGCCGCATGAGCACAACCTGTGCGGTTTGTTGACGATGCGAGATATCGGCGTTGTGACGGGCAGGGACGATCTCGACGGGTTCGCCACCGGGCCCGAGGGAGTGCTGGTCAGCAGTATCGAGAAGAAGATGGGTGGGCCCAAGCAGGTTTTCACGGATATCGGTGAGGCTGTGGCCCGGCTGCGGGGATGGGGCGCACGGCTCGACGCGGAGAATCCGGTCAGTGGCCGGGAGGTGGAGAATCCGGGCAGCAGCCGGGAGGTGGGGCTTCTGGTGTTCGATCCGACGTACACCGGACAGGGCGGGGAACACGGGGATCTCGGCCACGCGTATTGGCTGGTCCGTCGGGTGGACGCGGACGGAACTGTGCGGATCGAGCAGCGCGACCCGGGCAAGGGCGTGCTCCAACCCAATTTCGTGCCTGCGCGGGAGTCGGCCGGTCGCTTGGTGTTCGGCACGTTCATCGACATCGACAACAACGGCGAGCGGGTGGAAGTCGCCGACGCCGACGGCGTCGTGCGGACCAGCGACCACGACTTCTCTGTCGGCGCGTCCGGGAAGGATCGGCCGACGGGACTAGGGCGCGACGGGGAGTCCACGCCCGGAATCCGAGACCGCCTGGGTCGATTGTTGCGTGGGAAGTCCGCGGCCACGCCGTCGGTGTCGCCTGAGCTGTTGGAGGGGGTGGCAGGGCTGCGCCGCCGCGACGACCAGCGGCTTGCTGAGTTACACCGGGAACTGCGCGCCCAGTTCGCGCGCCCCGGTAGCAGCGTGACGCAGTTGCTCGAGCCCGGATCGGAGACCCGGCGCGGCGTCGAGCGAGAACTCGGCTACTCCCGGCGGGAGCTGGCCGGGCGGCTGGGCATCCCGGAGCAGGATTTGACCATCGAGCGGCGGGTGCAGGAGGAGTACGCCGATCTGCGGCGGCGCGACGACGGCACTGCGGAGTTGCAGCGTGCCGCGGACCGGTTCCTGTCGCTCTACGAGGTCATGCGGAAGGTCGAGGACATCGACCGGTATACCACCCGCGCCCGGCGCATCGACGCGTTGGAAGACGCGCTCTACGGCGGGTATTCGCGCTACGAGCAGGGACTGGACTCGGCCGCACCGGTGCGGGCGTTGGCCAGACAGATCGCGAACCTCGGGGAGTTGGCGCGCCGAGTCCAGGAGACCGAAGACGCGATGCCGGCGATGGAGTTGGTGCGTGACCGGGACATCACCGACGTCTACTGCCTCCGCCCGAGCATGCGGGTGGGGCCGCGGACGTTGGAACAGGTGCGGGCGCGCTACGACGAGACTCGGGAGCGGCTGCGGACGTTGCTGAGCGCGGATCCGGCGGGCATGTTGCTCACCGAGCTGGAGGCGGTGACCCCGAAGCCGTGGCCGACCGGCATACGGTCGGAAAACCTGCTGCGGGAGCAGGAAAGATACGAGCTGGCCGTGTCGTTCGAAGAGTGCAGGCAGGTATTGGCCCTGGTCGAGGCGGTCGAGCAGCGCGACGCGCGACTGCAGGTGCTCACCAGCGAATTCGATCGGCAAATGAAGGCCGCGCTCGGCCCCGCTGCGGCGAACCCGGTCTCCCGAGTCGTGGTGAGCGATGCTCTGGCCAGGCTCGCCGATGTCGCCGTGGCTGAACGGAACCGGTTGGCTACGAGGCTGCGCGGTACCGGCAGGGAGTTCGACCTCGACCCGGCGGCTCTGGACGGTGATGCGCTGGAGCGGCTGCACCGCGATCGGGAGTACGTGGAACAACAGCTGCCGCGTCAGCCGCATGAGCCGGTGACGCCGGCGATGATCCGCGCGCAGGCGTGGCGGCTTCGGGATCAGGGTAGGGACCGGGCAGCGTCCAAGGTGGAAAGCCTGCCACAGCTCAACGAGGTGATCGCGGACGCGACGCGACTGCTGGACGCCCAGGCCAGGATGCGGGACATCTCCGCGCTGCAGGCGGCGCTGCGCCAGGCGCATTCCCGGACCGCGGTAGCCGCACAAGGATTCGAGTCGCGTCGGGCCGAACATGTGAGCCGGTACCCGCAAGACGAATCCGAATTGGCAGGGGCGCTGCAGGATTCGTCCCCGCTACGCGCTGAGTCGGCATCTGCGGTCGGCCGGCGGCGGCGCTCGCTGCGCGCGTTGCTCGAATTGGCCGACAACCATCGGCGTCGCAGTGAACAGGCCGCTGTGCTGGACCAGCGGGCGAACGACCTCGCGGACCTGGCCCGCCGCCGCCACGAAGCGGCGAGCCGCCGCGACCGCGCCCGGGGCGCGCTGCTGGAGTCGGCCGCCAAAGAGTTCTGGAACACCTCAACCGTCGAACTGCCCGAGGTGCTGCGCGCGAAACGTATCGCACTCCAGCGCGAACTCGCCCGTGAGCTGCACACGAAACTGGCTCGGGAAATGGGTGTTCCGGTGCCGGAGACCGACGAGCATGAGCCGCTGTCTATTGCCTTGATCGAGCAGATGGTGACCCAACCCGACGGGGTCAGCCCCCTGACTGATTCCGCGACCGGCAAGCGGGATGGCGATCTGGACGCCAAGGCCAGGGCGGTGCTGGCGCTGGACAGCGTGGTCGACGCCGCGGTCGACCATGCCACGGCCGCCGTGAAAGTCGAGTGGCTCGACGCGGCGTTGCGCACCGGACTGGCCACCCAGCACGCGCAGGCCGCGTCCGTTGATGCGACGGTCGACTACCGGCGCCCGCAAGGCGGTATCGAGCACCTGGTGGCCGAGGGGCCGAAGATCTGCGTGCCGGAGGCGCGGCGGGATATGTGGGCGGCGCTGGGGCAGGAGCCGCCCGAGGGGTTGGTCGAGGCGGATCTGGGTGGGGTGTTGTTGAGGGATGTTCCGGCAGTGGTCGGGGCGGGTTGGGATCCGGCGATCACCGAGTTGGAACAGGTGCGCGATCGGGTGGCGGCTTCCGGGAAGCCGATGGTTGCGGTGCTGGTGTACGGGGGTGTGGACGGGCGTCCGCCACAGTGGGGTCATGCGGTCAATGTGAAATTGGTCGACGGCGTGGTGATGGTGCACGAGTTCGGGGACGATGTCCCGTTCGAGGAGTGGTCGCCGTCCGCGCCTGTGGTTGCGGTGTTAGGGGTGCGGGTCGCGGAAGGCCCGCAGGATCGGGTTGTTTCGGAACTTCCGGAGCATGCCCGGGATTTCGCCGATGTCCGGGTCGGAGTCCGGTTCGACGGAAGC
The DNA here is from genome assembly GCF_040639505.1 of Nocardia sp. NPDC023852. Taxonomy (NCBI): domain Bacteria; kingdom Bacillati; phylum Actinomycetota; class Actinomycetes; order Mycobacteriales; family Nocardiaceae; genus Nocardia; species Nocardia sp. NPDC023852. The sequence goes on along the minus strand of NZ_JBFAAB010000006.1, from coordinate 69,403 downwards.
GAAGATCCGAATGACGAACTGCCGGCGGGCCCCGGGCGCGACGACAAGGAGGGTGCGGGGTCCGGTGTCGGATTGGGTGAACACCTGCGGTGGGTGCGTGCGGATACGGCGGCCGAGCTCGAGCGTGGTGGTGTGATCGAGGGGGCGTCGGGGTCCGATCTCGACCTGGCGCTCGAGGTCGGCGGGGTGTCATCGGCTCGGTTGCGGGAGCGTGTCGGCCGGATCGATGTCTTGGCGGCGGCGCTGGGCGAGGCGCATGTGCAGCGGCAGGGGGCCGAGGCGAACCTCACCGTACGTATAGCCGAGTGCCGAAATTTGGACGAGCTGGTCGTTCGACCTGGATCGGAAGAGCTGAACGACATGCCTCGGCTGCGCGACATGGTCCGGGACGATCTCGCGTCGCTGCTCAGCCTGAGGGGTGCCGAGCGTGTCGAGGATCTGCCAGTGAACCCGGCACGGCGCATCGCTGAGGTGCTCGAGGCCGAGTTGCGGGAGCTCGACGCGGTGGTCGTCGCCATCGAGGACTTCGAATACCGCCGAGGCCTGCTCGAGAGGCTCCGGGAGAAAGTCCAGGAGCTCGAGCAGCAGGCGAAAACCATCCGCATGGCCCGGTCGGAGCTCACCGAGGCGCAGACACCGCTCGACTCGACTCGAGGGCTGGCGGACCAGCTGCGCGTAGCCCAGAACAACTTCGAAGAGGACCTGCAGAGGGTGGTCCGGGAATTCGTGGAGCGTCGCGGGGTTGAATTGGGTAGCGAGTTGGATACGGCGCGGCGTGCGGCCGACGGTATTTCCCGGAGGCCGCTTCCCCAAATTCCCGGAATTACCCAGTCGCTCGGCCATCTCTCGATGTCCGACGATGATCTCGCGGAATTGCTGCAAGGAGACTCGCCGACTCGAGTCGAATGGGCGCGGCAGCTCGACGCGGAGCGTCGTGAGTTGGCCCAGATGATCGACGTACCTGTCGAAGGTTTGACCATTTACGAGCAAATGCTCTGGATAGTGGAAGAATTCGACCGTTTCGAGCGAGGAGAACTGCCGGCCGAGACGATCGCGACTTACAAGGATTTTGTGGCACGGTTTCGCGTGATGAACGCGGTGAACGACGTCGACCGCCACAACGTGCGTGCGCGCCGTATCGATGAGCTGGATGCGGCATTGCGAGACAACCGCACATGGCTGGATCAGGCCAGCGCCCAAGGCGTTCCCGGCGTTAGTCTGGCCAGTCGTTTCCACCGACTGGCCGCGCAGGCCCATCGACTCGACCAGGTGGCCGGTAAGCGGAATCGCCTGTCGGAACGGGATCGCGAAATGCTCGGTCAGCTGTGCGAGAAGCATGGCTTCCGGCTGTGGCGATTGCGTCCGGGTTGGGAGGAACAGGAACGGCTGGAGCGCGAACTGGCTATTGCGCGGGATGGCGTGGAATCCGTGCTCGGGCTCGATCCGGCGACGCCTGGCGATGATCCGGCGACGATCGGTGATGAGGAGCTGAGGGAACTCGCGAAACGTCAGGGCCAGCCGTCGGGTCGGCCGGGCCTGGGGGATGAACAAGGGAAGATCAAGCCGTTCCGTATCGACACGATATCGGGCCCGTTGTGGCGCTCGCTTAAAGCGAGGCTGGTGCAAGATTATGTGGAGCTTCGCCGGATAGCCGTGGATGCCGGGAAGGTCGAGGAGTCTCGGCGGCTGGACGTCGAGTTGGACAACGGTCTGGCCGACGCGGTTCGGGGCTTTGCTGGTATCCGGTCCACCGATTTCAGCGACGCCCGCGTGGGGCGGGAATTGAAGCAGCTCGGTATCGACAATCTCGACAGCGGCGAGACGCCCGCGCTGCTACGTGACGTCACCGCCGACCCACCAGTTTCGGATGGCACCACGCCGTACGATGAGTCATCATCTGATCGAGGGCCGGTCGACAGGATCAGCCAGTCCGTGGCTACGCATGATGACGGAATCAGTCCAGCCGCAACGGAGCTGGCGGAAGGTGATGTCGTCAATCGTGAGCGGCTGGCCGGCGACTGGAAGCGGTGGGCTCGATGGGGTGGGTTCGCGGAGCTGGAGTTTCTGGCGAATAATGCGACGGCGCGGGCGGTCGAGTATCGAACCCAGGCTTACTTGCAGGTGTATCGGGTGGATGACACATCCAGGCCTCATGTGGTCGAGGCGCAGCTGTATGTGGGTGATCCGGATGCCAGTGTCGTTGAGCTGCATGTCTTTCCAGGTTGTCGGCCCGCATTGTCTGCGGGTCGGGAGATACTGCCGTTCTTGTTCGCTGGTTTCGCGGCGCTGTCGGGGCGGGCTGCGGACACGCCGGTGGCGATAGTCGCGCGTTTCAGCGATGTGGTTGGGCCATCGGTGGATACGAAGCTCACCGATGCGCAGCGCAATGAGTTGTTCGCGCGTGGGTTGTTGGACGAAGTCCGGCGGCAAGCTTTCGGTGGGCGGCGTGTCCATCTGGTTCTGCACGGCGCGGCCGGCTCGGCGACGGGACATACGGCCGCGGACCTCGGCCAGCTGGTTTCGGCGGTGACCTACATGGGGACGAGGGGCGCGGGGCCGATCACCGACGCGAGCGCCTGGGGCGGCGTGCTTGTGCGTTTCGCTCGAGCCGACTGGTTTTCGGAACCGTCCAAGACGGCGGCAGTCACGGCTGGGCCTGATCCGTATGACACGAGTTTCGGTGCGCTGTCGATTTATGGGGCGCCCGGTGATTTGGCCGATGTCACCTTGGGGGCCGCGAGACCGGTGAGTCACCCGACCGAGGTGCCGCCTCTTTACCCGGTCGATCCCTGGTATGAGCGGCTCGTCGTCGGGCCGGGTGAATCTCCGGATGCCCTCGTAGAGCGGGTGAATGATGCGCTGCGTGAGCGTGGATCCGACAGCTCACCACGGCTGCTGCCTGCGACAGGCACGCTGGCATCGCTGCTGGCTTCCTACGGGTTGTCCCGGCCACGTGCCCGTGAGGTGGCTCTTTATCTGCGTACATTCCCGGTTGCGGGTGGTAACGAGATCCGTATCGAGGTCAAGGCGTTACTCGGCTTCCCCAAGCGGGGCGAGCAGAGCGTGGGAGAGTTGCGGCTGCAGGTCCCGCACGCCGGCGACGGAACAGCCGATTTCGAAGAATGGCTGCAGGTATCGCTGTGGATGAGCAGAGGGCGCCGTGGTGGGCGAGCCATCGGTGCGCTGATGAGTGGTCTCACCGACCATCTGCCGCGGGTATCGGCCGAGAAAGTGCGATCCCGGGTGGCCGGTGCGGTTGACGCCGGCCGTAGGCATTGGCACGAACCGGGGAACCGGTTCGAATTGACGATCTCCGGTTCGCGGGTAAACCAGGAATTCGCGGTGGTGGCATGGCACCGCGGGCACGGTATTTTCCCGGTTGCCGCGGACGTGGTTTTCGCCGCTGCCTCGGATACCGGAGGCCATGCGCTGGGGCAGTGCGGGCGGTTGCTGTTGCAGAGATTCCAGGAGCGCACCGGCCGCGGTGACATCGTGATACCCGACGAGATCGGCCCGGACGGTATGCCGGTCGATGTTCTCCAGAAAGAGATCGGCGGGAAGCTGAACAACGGGGGGAGGTTGCAATACTTCGCCAATCTCGGCGACCTCCTGGACCGACTGTCCGCGTTGGAACGGCAGCTGACGTCGCCGGATGGGAAGGTTCCAGCGGACTTCGAGGGGCTATCGGTGACGATTGCCGTGCCGCCCCCAGCCGGATCCGACGAGGGTCACTGCTACGAATTGGTCTTGCACGTCTCGCAGGATGGCACGCCACGGTGGGAACGAGAAGACCCGGACCCGCAAGAAGATGATGTCGAGGGTCCGGTCTGGGCTCAGCTTTCCAATCCCCAGGGCCACCCGATCTCGTTCGCAGGCGCCGATTTCCTCGATCTCGACGGCGCGGGACCACACTTCAACGTCACCCGCTCCTCCCGACCGGACGACTCTGTCGATCGGAGATGCGTTGCGGCGGTGGTAGCGGGTAATACAGCCGCCTTTGCGGAGTTGTACGACCGGCATGTCGAATCCGCCCGGGAATTGGCCAGCGCGATCGTTCACGACGAGTTCGCCGTGGATGATGTGGTGGCCGAGGGTTTCGCCGAACTGCTCGGTAGATTGCGCGACAGCGGCGATCATCCACCGATGCGCAGTTTCCGGGCGTCCTTGCGTGCGGCGATACGGCGCGCTGCCGAGAATCTGCGTCGGGAGGAGCAGTGGCTGGTCGTCACCGATGACCAACGCACATTGGACGGTGTTGTGTCGCCGGATGATTCGGTGGTGCAAGGTGCGAACGAGCGATTGGTCGCCGAGGCGTTTGAGCTGTTGCCGGAGCGATTGCGTGAGATTCTGCAACTGACGGTGGTCGCGGGGGACACGTTCGACTCGGTAGCCCAGCATTTCGGGTTGTCCGCGGGGGCTTTGTCGTCGCTGGAAAGTAAGGCGAGGGAAGAGCTACGACGAGCCTTATGGTCCAGCGCTCACGGCGGTTCCGTGGTTTCGCGGCACACATTTCTACGATCGTTCCCTCTGCTGTGGATGTGGCCCGACGAAGTGTCCGCGGTCGGCTCCGACGATGGGTATGTGCTGCTGCCGGAGGAACGGCAGCTCCTAGACGGTCGGGTATCAGAGCCAGTCCGCCAGGCCGTTATCGAGGCTGCTTTGGCGCGTACTGCACTCGAGGCTTTGGGTGTTCAAGACACATCACTTTCGCGCGGCAGCGCAGGCGAGCTGGTGTGGCCGCCGGGCATTGTCGGCACCATTGTGCGTACGCCGTATTACAGCGTGGTCGCGGTGACTTATGCGCGTTTCGTTCGGTCGATCGGCGGCGACGCCGATATCCACGAGGGATTGCCCGGCACGACACTGAACGAAATCGCGCTCCCCGATGAACGAGCCTGGCTCGACAGGCTGGGACTCGATAGCGGGGTCCGGTGGGATCGGGTGCTGCTGTCGGTGAAGCGCAGCGCTCTCGATGCCTTGCGCCCTCTGGTCCGGCGCCAGATGGACTTCAGGGATGTGCTGGTCACACCGGATCAGCTATTGGACAAGTTCGGATGGTCCGAGGGAAAGGCTCACGGCACGTTCCGGGCACGCCCGTTGGCCGGCGGTTCGACCGCGGACGGATTGCCCCTGGACGAGGTCACCGTACGGTTCATGATCCTGGATGAGAGTGTGGTGACAGCGGTCACCGCGTATCGGTCGGAGCCGAAATCTGAAATGGAGAAGCAGTTCCGACAGCTTGTAAGGTCCGGTGCTCACCGGTTGCTTACCGCTTCCATTGTCGACGAACAAGGTGCAGGCCAGGTCCCTGTTTACCCGGCCGAGAGATCACAGCCGAATCCTCGCGACCTGTCATCGGTACCGCCGCTGTATGAATTGCTCGGCGTCAGCGGCGATGCGAGCAATGATTTGGTGGCTGCGGGGAAATTTCCCGGCCGAACGTCCAGTGCCGACTACAGCCTGGTGTCGGAAATGAACCGTGTCCTCGCGGAGCGGATGGCCGGCCTGCAAGGGTTGTACCACCGGACGGCCGACCGCGAGTACTGGCTGGAAACCATCGATGTCGAAAGCTATTTGCCGGTTTCGATCAAATACCAGGCCCTCATTCACGACGGCAATTATCCAATCGGGTACTTCAAGGCCCGATTCGCGATCGAGTCCGACGCACCCCATCGGATAATCGTCCATAATCCCGAAGTGTGGCTCGAGGAATCCGCCCGTAAAAACGGCTTCTTTACCGCGTTCTCCGCAGCGATGGTTGATTGGTTTCGTCGTTCCAGAGTCGCGTGGATAACGGTCATGGTGAGCCTCGAACAGAGCCCCACGGCGGCGCGCCTCGGGTTGGACTGGCATCCCGATGGTTACGCCACTTCGGTCTCGATGGTGAGGGAGGCGATCGCCGACATCTATGCCGCGGGGTTGGCGGATCCAGAGGACTATAACTACGCCGGCGTTCACGTATCGCTTCGGAAACTCGGCCGGCTCTCCCATCACGATCGGCGATTGTTGATCGCTCTCTACTCCAGGCTCGAAGGACCGGCCGTTGGTCACCTGTCGCCGAACGAGATCGTGCGACTGAAAGGCGACGATGGGAGGCTGGGGGAGCGAATCATGGCGAGGGTGGAATGGCCAGCGGTCAAAATAGTGACCCCGGAGGCTGCCGCCGGACTCGTCATCGGCCATTCTCCGTCGTCGGATCCGCCGCCACACGGTCCCACCGACGAATGGTTACTGGCGACCACGCCTGTACCCACCGCCGACCGTGGGTTCGGTACCGACGACGGTGGAGCGCCCTATGCCCAGCCCGACAACCTTCCCGTCAACGGGTGTTGGCTGTGGGTGCTGAACGTACATAAGCGCCGGACCGGGCGGCTGGACCTCATTGTTCCCCCGTTCGGTACGCACCCGAGCGGGATGCTTCTCCGCGACTTGGTGTACCACGTGGGCGAGCCGCCGGTGCGGCAGTTCCCGACCGAGTCGGACCCGACGCCGCGCCTACACACCGGGGTCGAGGCGGCCCTTCTCGAGTTGGTGGCGGCATTCGATGACCCGAGGCAGCGTAACGGTGTCTCGGTCATCGTGGTGGAAGAGACCGACCGGACCGACGGGCTCGGGGCGAGTGCCCACGTCTGCCGGTGGGAGTACCAGTGCGACGACCGCGGGAACAACGGCCGGATCGAGGTGCAGGATCCCGGCACGCCTCAGATGATCGGTGATCCCGATCCGCCAGATCAGGCGACGCCGAAGGGCATCTGGGCGATGGCCTTCGACCAGTGGGGTGTTCCTCTGGAATTGCCGGGGGGCGAAGCGGCCGTCGGTAACTATCTGGATGTCAGGGTCGGCCGATCACCGGGTGACCGCCGCGTACCAGACCCTGCCGAAGGTCCGAAAAGGGGCACCGCTGGCGTCCCTGCCATCGGTGCCGTGTTGAACAAGCTGTATAACGAGAACGCCGCTCACATTGAGAAACTATTCGGCCAACTCGTGCAGAAATTCGAGCCGCACGACGTGCAGGTATCGGAGTTGGTGCGGCCCGGGTCGCCGACCTGGGTCGAGTGGATGAACAGGCTCAACGATGCGCGGGCGCGGCTGGCCGGCATGCCCGAAGTAAACATCCCGGCCACATACTTGGCCGACGATCTACTGGCGCAGCAGGTGCTGGCAGACCTGGCCGATCGCTACGACATGTCGCCGGAACTGCGCGAGGCACAAGAGGATTTCGAGGCGCTGCACGAGCAGATGACGAAGGTCTTGGAATACGACCGCCTCGAGAAGCAGCTCCAACGGATCGGTGCGCTGCGGGACGCATTAAAAGACGCCCATCTGCGCCGAGAGTTCGAGGCGAATATTCCAGAAGCGCAACGGAATGCCAAGATCGACCAGGAAATCCGGCGGCTGTTCGCGGCCGTCCGCGAGCTCGACCAGTTGGCTATGGACATCCTGGATGCCGAATTCCCGGATCTGCATCCGGGGCAGGTCCGGGGCCAGGTAATCAATTGGGCCGAATACAACCTGTGGGGTCAGCAGGCGCCGACGCTTCCCGGGTGGAACGCGATGGCGCGGCTGCGCGAGCTGTTCGAGCAGGTGGGGGACAGGTTGGCCGGCAAGCCGTATCTGGGTGTCGACCCCCGGCCATTGAGTCCCGAAGATCTGGTCCGATTGGCACCGGACATTCCGGAAACCGACCGGCCCATCCACGATCTCGACGAGATGTCGGCTCGGTTGTGGGATAGCGAAAAAGCACGTTTGGCGACACAATTTCAGGAGCTTCGGCAGCTGCTGGGCATTGTCGACCGAATCGTCGAACACCAGACTTGGCAACGTCGGCTCAACGACGATCTCGATGCCGGGCTGGCAGATGCGGTCACCCGATGGGATACCGAGGTGGGACGGATTCGGCCTGATTCCGCCCGCGACCAACCACGCTCCCCGCGTCGATCGGATCGGCTCGTTTCCGACACTGAGTCCACGTCGTCTTCCTCACATCCTGGTGCATCACCACATGATCCCGCCCCGGTTTCGCAGGGCTCAGCCGCAGGCACTACCCGGGGCGCCGAACCGGTAGCGGCACCGGATGCACAGACCGTGCCGGGGGATGTAGCGGCACCGCAGGGAGGAACGTCGTCGAGTGTGGCGTCGAGCCTGTCCACCACAGGTCCCGGTTCGGGTTCGGTACGGGACGACGCGACAACTCGCTCCGTCAGCGACGTCTATCGGCAGGCCTACGAGGATCTGATCGCCGAACGGGCTGAGGCAGCGGCGGAATTGGCGAAGACAGCTGGCAAGGCGGACGCCGACCTGGAGATCTTGAACTCGGATCGTTACCGCGAGGTTGCCGCCATGGTCGGTCGGCTCGAGGAATTCGGTGACGTGTCGATGTACGCGACGCCGTGGCGACACGCGCTGTTGGAGAAGCATGCCCGCGCGGTGTTGCTATGGGGGGAAGCGCTGCATGTACTGCGGGATGTCGCCGCTGCGGCGGGCGCTGATCTGGTGGCGCTGGAGTCGGGGGCCCGGGCTGAGGCCGAGATGGAGATGTGGAAGGGGCGGATTCCGGATAGCGCCTATCGGGAGTTGTCCTCGGCGCTGAGAAACTATTCCGACGCATCGGAATCTGTTCGTTCGGTGGAGCGGGATATCGCCGCACACGACGCCGTGGTGGAAAGCCGTATTGCCACCATGGATCCGAGCGAATCCCCTCTCGTGCAACGAATTCAAGGCTTGTCGGCAGAGCGGCCGGCAGCGACCGTGGCGTTCGGTTGGGGTGATGGGCGGGCGGTGGAGGTGGCCGCGTTGGCGTTGGGGGACAAGCTGCGGGAGTCGGGCTGGCGTGACGAGGATCGGATCGCCGCGGCGATGGAGGTGGTGCGTAACGCCGGACTCGACGCGCTGCGATTCGTGGCGGACTTCCCCGCACCGGAGGAGTTGAAGCAGTTCGAAGGTATGAAGGCGTTCGACTTTAGATACTTAGGTTCTCGCCCCGGAATGGATTCGGTAAAGGTCACCGTCCGCGAAATGGTGTCATCGCCACGGCTGCTGTTGACGGTGCGATTATCGGCGGATGCCGATGTCCGATCGCTGCACGTGTCCGTCGAATGCGATCAATACCGCCCACGGGGGCCGCTCGATGAATCAGTCGCCAAAGATCTGGAAGTGCTTGTTCCACACCACAGTGCCAACGCGGTGGGTGCGGAGGTCTACCGTTCGCTGAGGGCTGCCACGCGGTCGGGGGTGGAGCCGCACGGGGAAGTCTGGGCGCATTTCGAAGAGCCGCGCGTCGTGGACGAATCGGTGCGGCGTCCCGTCGACGGCGGTGAGGATGCCGAGCCATCGGACCGCCTGGCCAGGGTTTTCGAGGTCAAGAAACAGGTGGTTGAGAAACTGTACGACGATCACCATGTCCGGTTGCTCGGATGGGAGTACTCGGATGTCCGCGTGGACGCCCTGGCCTCCGCCGATCGCACATTGCGCGACCTGATCGCGGAATACGGTGGCAGGCACAATCTTCGAGAAGTGCGCTTCGTCGATAAGAATTCACTGAGACGCGACGGTGGGTGGCGTACGGCAGAAATGTATTTTTGCGGGTCCCGTTATGGCGGGAAGGACGATAATTACTACTCAGCCATCGCGATCGATCGAAGGGTGGTGGTCGACCAAAAAAGGTCGGCGAAGGCATTGCGGAAGTCGCAGGCGGCTGGCTTGTTGAGCCGATCGCCGGGGGATCTGATCGCCGCTGTCCTACGCCATGAATTCGTCCATGTAGTGGATCAATATCGCCGTATTGTGTTCGACGACAGCATGCGAGAGGGGTTGAAAAAGGCCTTCGACGTTTATTGCAGCCGCGGGTTGATACCGCGGTACACCGGATTCGACGCTTGGGTGAAGCGGCTTCCACGCTATGTCTTCGTCGGCGGTGACCCGGCGAAGGGGTGGAAGGACATGGAGGTGTTGGCGGAGGGGAGCGTGGCCGGGGCGGTGGACGTGTCGCTGCCGTTGACCGATCCGGCGCGGGTGGTGCACGCGTTGTCGCATCGACTCGACGCGGAAGAGTTCGCGAACACCATGGCGGCTTGGGCGGAGGCGCACCGGGTCGACCGGTTGGGGGTGTCGGTTGCCGACGAGAGCCGAGGTTGGCTGCGGCGGCTGTTCGCGAAAGTGCGTGGCCCGGCGCCCGCCGCCGAGGGCGACGGGAGGTACGAGCGCCCGGATGTGCCGTGGCCGCATGAGCACAACCTGTGCGGTTTGTTGACGACGCGGGACATCGGCGCTGTGACGGGCAGGGACGATCTCGACGGGTTCACCACCGGGCCCGAGGGAGTGCTGGTCAGCAGTATCGAGAAGAAGATGGGTGGGCCGAAACAGGTTTTCACGGATATCGGCGAGGCCGTGGCCCGGCTGCGGGGATGGGGTGCACGGCTCGACGCGGAGAATCCGGGCAGCGGCCGGGAGGTGGGGCTTCTGGTGTTCGATCCGACGTACACCGGACAGGGCCGGGAACACGGAGATCTCGGCCACGCGTATTGGCTGGTTCGTCGGGTGGACGCGGCAGGAACCGTGCGGATCGAGCAGCGCGACCCGGGCAAGGGTGTGCTCCAACCCAATTTCGTGCCTGCGCGGGAGTCTGCCGGTCGCCAAGTGTTCGGCACGTTCCTCGACTCCAACGGTGAGCGGGTGGAAGTCGCCGACGCCGACGGCATCGTGCGGACCAGCGACCACGACTTCTCTGTCGGCGCGTCCAGCAAGGATCGGCCGACGGAGCACGACGATGCGGATACCGTGCGGTCCGGACCCGAGACAGGCGTCGCTGTTAAGCATCCTGGAGATTTCGTTGTCACCCTCCCGAACGGGTGCAGGTTGCAGTGTCGCGTCGAAGGTCCGGAAGACGGGGCGCCGATATTCCAACTTCACGGATCGCCCGGCAGTCGCGTAGACACTGCTCCAGCCGAGCTGCTCGATCGACTGAAGGTGCGTCTGATCACGTATGACAGGCCGGGTTATGGCGGCTCGGACCCGCAGGAGGGTCTCGATGTCGCCTCGGGCGCAACGCACATCCGAGCGATCGCCGACCACCTTGGTATCGATAGGTTCGCCGTCGTCGGTCGATCGGGCGGGTCCGCGTATGCGGCGGCAGCGGCTGCCGGATTGCCCGATCGGGTCACGCGGGTCGCGCTTCTCGTCCCTAACGCGCCTGCTGCCCTGATGGGGGACAAGTACGACGTGGGCACTACTCAGCAAGCCGACAAGGGTAAGCGGCTCGACGAGGTGAGAGCGAAACGACGCGAAGACTTCTACAAAAATCCTACCGATCCGATGACGATTATCGGTATTCCTCGTGATCAACTCGGCGAGGTAGACAGGGAGATTGTCGAAAAATATTCGGAGGACCTCTGTCGAAGTTACGCTGAAGGTCTGAGGGAGGGTACTGCGGGCTGGGATGGGGACATGAACAGAAAGAATGGGGACTGGGGGTTTGAATTCAGTGACATAAAGTGTGAAGTTATCGTCTGGACTGCCAGCGGGGACGGGTTTACGCCGCCGGCGTATGCCGAGAGGATCGCCGGGCAGTTTTCGCCTGGACAAGGGCGACTTTATATGGTTCCAGGCGAAGAAGTCGGCCATTTAGGTGGGATGGATACCAAGCCCGGCGTGTATGCGTGGCTTTCCGGCCAGGGGAATTTGACGCGTTTCCCTTCCGGCCCGCCCCTCGGCCCTCCAGGGACACCTATTCTCACCACGCTCGACCAGTGGACACAGCTCGCCGATTCCGGTGACACCGGTAGCCGATCCGGCCTGGCGGTGCACCAACCCGGACTGGCCGCCCAGCACGCGCCCGGCGAATTGTTCGCTGCCTTCGATGAATCGCCGACGGTGGTGGCGGCACAATCGAAGGCGCAGGCGCCTGTTGCCGGGACTGTGGCGCGGCGTGACGATGAGGACGACCCGGTCTTCCGCCACATACGGAACCAAGTGTTCGGCTCAAATGCGGACCCTGCTGCGCGGGCAGCCTGGCTCCGCGAGCTCGTGGAATTGACGGAACTCGGCTACGGAAAATGGGCGGATTACTTTTTCGATCGCGTCGTGGAACTGCCGGAATTCGAGGATCACGACACTCCGCTGGGGGCGCGTAAAGCCGAGCCGTATGCCGATCTGTCTAGGGTGATCGAAGGGCGGCCGGAGATTAGCGGGCCGCAGCCGTCGAAGCTCGCCGCCCTGATCACGGTCTGCAGGGTACTGAACTTGACTGCCGACGATTCCGTGTGCGACATCGGCGCGGCCCGCGGTAGGGCCTGCCTGTTCTTCGCGCTGGCTACCTTGGCCCAACGGGTGGTCGGGATCGAGATCGAACCCGAATACGCGCGCGATGCCGCTGCGCGCGCAAGCAAGCTGGGCTTGTTGCACGTGGACATCGTGAACACGGACGCGCTCGATGGCGCTCTTCCTGACTGCACAGTCTTCTACCTCTACAGCCCGGTCCGCTGGACAGGGGAGGGAGAAGCAGTGGGCATGCTTGTGGATCGACTTGCGGAATTGGGTGCTCGAAAGCGTATCCGAGTTGTCGTCACGGGTTTGCCCACGCAGCTGCTCCTGTTGGAAAAGACCGGTGTATTTTCGGCGGAGCCGGTGGGGGACGCGGCCGATTGGATCGTGTTCACGAGCCAACCAGCAGCACTCGAGCTCGACCAGTCGGGGGACAGCGGCCATGATGTCGCGGATGCGGTGGCCGCTGATGGCCGCGATGGGCCCCCGCTGCCGAGCGTGAACGTCAACATGTCGGCGAATGGTCATGCCGATCGCGGGAAGCCACCAGGGGAAGACCCGTACCACGCACTTGTCCGACGTGGCGGGTTGTTTTTGTCGGGGCACCCATCCGGTGCCAGCAGTCCCGACGACGGTGTCGACGCGGTGAATTCCGCGACAGAGGGTTCTTTCGATCCGATCGGCGAGCTGGATCAGCAGGCCAGGACCCTGGAGAAGGCGCGTGCCGAGTCGAAAGGCGAACTCGATCGATTGGCCGAGATGTGGGGTTGGGATCCGCAGTCCTTGTCCCTGGGGTCGGCGGAATTGAATGCTTTGCAGCGCGAGTTCGAAATCAAGACCGTAGAGCTCACTCGGCTGTTCCGGAAGGGGTGGCCGCCACGGCAGCAGCTGTCTCGGGTGATCGATAGTCTGCAAAACGGATTGCGGACTCTGGGCCATGCGGGTTGGCAGGATTTCACGCAAAGGCTGAGAACAGGTGGGCTTGTCGATTTCGATAAGCGCACGATCGTACGCGGGGTCAATTTCGAGGTCTTGGTCTCGAAATTGCAGCTCGACTATGGGCGTACTAGTCGTGCTCACTACCATTACCCAGACTTGGCCAAACTGTTCGGGGTGACGGAGCAGAACCTGCAGCCGGGCGGTGAGGTCGTGGCGGGTGGGGATCCATTGGCCGAATGGCGGCTGCTGGGTGCGACTGCGGGATCCAGTGATATCGGGAAACTGGTCAATGCGGTAACGGCTTACCTCGAGATCGGCCGGATGCTCGAGCTTCCTTTCGAGCTCGAGCGGATGGGGATGGAGATCGGTCGGCTTCGTGCGGAGCAAGCTCGACTCGAGTTGGCCGGTCTCGAACGGCAGCGTGCGGCATCGGTCGAGGGGATCGACACGGATAATGATCTCGACTCGCAGATCAGTCGACTCGAACTGGCTCACGCCAAGGCCCGCTACCACCAGCAAGGATGCCGGTTGCGGCTGGTCGCTGCGGAGTTCGGTATCGATGCACGGCCTACCAACGCGTGGCGAATGGTGCAGCAGATCGAGGCTGTGCGAGCCGACTCGCGGTATTCGCGGAGTGACGTCGAGAAGTTGGTCAGTGCTTTCGAGGACTATAAAGATGTGGCTGCGACCCTCGACCCACGTGTTCGTGAGTCGATGGCCATATCGTCGTTGGAGCGGGTCGATTCCGGTGCTACAGAGAACGAAATAAGGCAGCCACAGCGACAGTCGAACGCCATCGAGCCTGTCGAGGACGTGGATGCGACGGTTCGTTGGCTCGACGAGCTGACTCGGGTCCGGAACCTGCGGGACAGATGGGCCGAACTGTGCGTCGTGAAGCCGGCGGAGTTGAATTCGAGGCTCGAGTCGTTACGTCGTGAGTTCGCAGCGCTGACAGAGCAACTGGCCGGTACCTCCCCCACGGGTAGACCCACTGTTGGATCGGTGCAGCGAGCCAAGGATGAGTGGGATACCGAATGGCGGCGACCGACGGGCGGAACGAGAAAGGATTGGGACCGGGCTTCTGAGATCTACCAGAAGCGACACGATGCGGTGCGCTACCGAAATCTGCACTTCCTACTCCAGTACGCCGACGAGTGCGTGCGCTTGGGTGCACAGCTGGGGCAGGTTCTTCCTGTGCACGATCAGATGGTCGAAGAGCTAGGAGGGAATTCAGCGGAACGCCAACGCGGGCGCCCTGACTGGGTGTCGGTAGGTGATCCGCGGGTATATGAACCGACCCAGGCGGCCAACGCCGAGTTGCATAAGTGGGGCCGGCGGATCACCGAAGCCGCGACCAAGCGCAGGCGGGTGTTCGACCATATTGTCGAGCGGGCTCGCCTGCTCGGAGTGGAGGATCCGGACAACCTGAGCCTGCGTGAGCTGAAGACGGCTGTTGCTCGCCTGATCGCCGAGTACCAGGCCCGGGCCCACACATTCCGGGATCAGCCGCCGCTGTCCAACCAGAAAGAGAGGGCGGAAGCCGAAGCCTTCCACGTCGAAAATCTCGGCAATGACATTCTGGGGTGCTTCATATTATTCGATTACGCGTACGCCGCCGAACGCACCGTGCGCGCCGAGGCGGCAACGGCGATCGCGCATGAGTTGATCCAGCGGGACGTAATCGAGGCGCAGGGGGGACGACAACTGGCCCCTGGTGTGGCGGTAGTGGAGGCCGATGGCGAACCGCCGCAGGTGTTCGTGGTGGGGCCGGTGTCGGGTCTGGATCGAGTACTGGAAACGGTGGCGCCCGAGATTCGCGAAGAGCTGACACGCCGCAACGCCCGATTCCACTACCGCCATGTCGTCATCGACGCGCACGGTGGGCCGTTCGTCCACGCTGTTCGGCCGACCCACCACCACGTGGAGCCGGGCCCGCATATCGTGCCCGAATCGCAGACCTCGCACGTCGCGGAGGCCGGTGGCGAGGAGGTGGGGAATGCGGCGCATGTCATCGAGCGGGAGTCCGCCGAGGGCTCGGTCCATCGTTCCCTTCCGCGGGTGGTGTTGTCGCCGGAAGGGCTTCGTGAGTACGAGGACGTGGTGCGGCTTGTGGACAATGCCGCCGAACAGCTGCGGGTGTGGCGACAGAAGCGCGATGCCCTCGCCGACCGGCTCGGTGTGTCGAATCCGGGCCGGCTGGGCTTGGGTGCTGATCCCGAAGCCCGCCGACAGGCATTCGTGGAGCTGTGGGAGCCGGTGACGGTCCGTCGGGAAGCTGTGGCCGGCGAACTCGGTATAGACCCGATGGAGTTGGAATCGGTCTCCATGTCGGACGCTGATGCCTCGGTCCGAGCCGAAATTCTTCAGCGGGAGTCCGACATTCGGGAGTTCTTCGATCTCGTCGAGCAGCATGAACAGGTGGCAACCGCTATGTCGGATGCCCGGAGCGCGCGAGACGCGGTGCTCACGAGCCGCGTCGTCGCGGCGGAGCTCGACAGCAGGGGCGACGGGCAGCAGTGGAACAACGGCGTCGGATATTTCCCGGATCCGGCGGGCGGTGCGGGCGGCGTGCTGGTGGTCGCCGTGCCGAAGGGCGAGCATATGACGACCCTGCTCGCTTTGGCGGAGGATAATCCGCAGTTCGCGAATGCGTTGTCAGCGCACGCGGCGACGCTTCTGCTGTCGTACGGGTCGAGCGTTCCGGATGCTAGCCGTGTGATGTTCATGGTGTCGCACGCGGCGGCCGAAGGATCGACCGATTTCCATGCTGCGGTCGTAGCGCTACGGGAGCGAGGCGGGCATCGGCTTGCGGGAACGGTGAGACTGCGTATCCCACATGGCGACAACGCGGGGTCCGACGAGGGTGCGCAGTTGCTTGTGGTGTTGTGCGGCGGACCCACTCGAGTCCAGGACCTGAACCTTGTGATCGAGGGGCTGGCCGGCCACTTGTCGGAAATCTCGGCCGCTGAGATGCAGGCTGGTGTCGCCCAGGTTCTGCAGGCGGGTAAAGCCTCCGTGGGCGGAATCGAGACCGGGCGACTGGAAATCGATATATCCGGACCAGCGGGACAACGGGAAGTCGGCATATCGGTATTCCACTACAACGAACCCGATATGGACGATTCACCGGTCGCCCATGTGGTCATCCGCGAGCGGACCGATGTTTCGGCGTCGGTTGCCGTCTTATCCCACAACGACAGTCCCCTGGATGACGTGGCTGTCAAATGGCGTACGCGCGCCCTTGATCTGGTGAATGGGGAGGTCGACTCCGACGGCCGCGTGTTGGAGCGGACGCCGACGCAGGGCGCGGCGGCCCAGCTCGAGTTGATGAAGTTGGGCCATGAGCACCTGGTGAGTGTTTCGGCGGTCGTCTGGGGTTCTGACGAAGCTTTAATTTTAGCTGCCCGCGCTCAGGCGGAGGCTGTCGAGCGGTTGTATCAGGAGCTGAAGAGCAGCAAAACGAGCGCCGCCGCAAGCGGGTTGGTGTTCGATTACGCCCGCATATTGGGCAATCTGCCGGGCATTCCGACGTCAGTGCGAAATGCGATCAATCGGTGGCAACTACATCAGGATGTGAGTCGATGGGGGGATGCGCCGGGGCGAGGGTTCGAAGACGCGAAAGGTCTTGTTCAGGAGGCAGAGGCGCGTTGTCCGCTCGGTACGCAGGTCAGTGTGTTGTCTTATCGAGTGAGTCACGAAGCCGAGCCGCGGGTGACCGAGCTGACGATAGTCATCGGAGACTTCGACGCTGCCCATTGTGAGGTGCATGTCCTGCAGGGGAAATCGTGTCCCGATCTGCTCGAGTATGCCCGCCGGACACTTGTACCACGCGCGATTGACGGGTACGCGGAGATGCAGCGCGGGCAGGAGTCGGGGGCGGTGGTGCTGCGAATCGGTGCGGAGGTTCCACCGCAGCACGAGGGCAGGAAGCTGCGTGGCGCCGAGGCCGCCAGATTGTTCGGGCGAGGTCTGTTGGGCGAGTTGGTTGGCTGGCAGGTCCTGCGGGAGGGGACGATTCACCTGGTTGCGTATGGCTTGGCAGGGCCTGCGGTGGGTTACGCGGCCGAACACGGCGGCCTACCGGGCGTGACAGCGGTGACGTTCATGGGAACGACAGTAGGCCCGGCAACCGATCGGGACGGTTTGGCTGGCCTGCACCTGTCGGTCGCATCCAAGCAAGGCGTGCCTGCAGAGGCATCGCCCAAGCCCACCGGTGTCGATCCGACAAAACTGGGGGCAGACAAGATCGACGGCGACCCACAACAGTTGGCGCGGATCACCATGGGCGAACTGCCGCCTGCTGGGCAGAAACGTGGTGGTCCGGTGGCTCCGCCTGCTTCGTTTGGGCCGCATGATGGGTTGCGGCCGGCGGCGCAGATCGGTGCTCGGTCGATGGAGCCCGATGATGGGGTTGCCGACTATCGATCATCTGAAGAGCCTCGCCTCAATTGCGTTGTCTGGTCGGTCAACCACATCGCCGAGGCCACCGGCAGTGCTGTGATGAACGTGCCGCCGACCGGGACTGCCCTGGCCGGTGAGGTGTGGTGGTGGGACGCGGAGCAATGGGCCGGTGGGCCGATGCGCCGGGTCGAACGCTTCGAGGAGATCGCGGATTGGGTTGTCGCCCGGCCTGATCCGGGAGACCGAGCGGAGAAGAAACATGTTCTGGTGGTTGTCGAGTACCGTCGTCGTCCCTGGGAGCGGTTGAAAGGTCTGTTGCCGGGGAAGGGGGGCAAGGCTGTGGGAAGTCATGCCTTCGTCATCGAGGCTGGCGAGGACGGGTCGGCGGCGGTTGCGGATGGTGCGTTGGGAGGCAATCCCATTCCGTTCGCGGATTGGCTGCAGCAGCAGGCACCATCCACCTCCGATTTGACCGGAATGTGGGGAATTCACACCGTGAACGGTATCCCGGTGGATTCGCCGCAGCCGATCACACTGCCGGAGGCCTGTCTTGGGGGACGAGCGGGCCGACCGAAATGGGCCGATCGACGGCCGGCGTCGCCCATCGACGGGTTGCCGCAGCCGCCGGAGGACGAACCACCGGCCTCTGCACCCGCCGAAGATCTCGGCATGTCTGTCCGTACGCCGGGTCTCGGGGGAACCGACGGTCTCGCGGTGGCGAAGAAGGTGCCGTTCGACGAGCAGGCGAAAGCTCACACAGGGGGTGAGGCCGACCCGGTCTTCCTCAAAATACGGGCCGATGAAGTGCGTCGGTTGGTCCCAGACGAATGGCATGTGAACAGGGTCTTTTCGAAGAGAAGCATCGAACAGGATCCGCTTCCGTACGACTTCACCGCCACCCTCGCAGGAGTGGAAAGCAAGACCGAGCAGGACTACCGAAACGAATTCAACAACAGGGAGACTTTCGTCGCGTTCCACAACGGCAAGTCAATTGGGCGAGTTCGTCTGGCCTTTGGAGAGGACCAGCAGGTACCGGAGCTGAAAGCGGTGAGGGTCGATCCAGTGGCTCGTGGCACAGGCACTGGAGATCTACTGATACATACTGCCTTGGAGTGGGCCCATGACCGTGACTACCGCGCCGTCAATCTCTGGGTACGCGAGAACAACGAGCACGCCATAAACCTATATCTGCGGACAGGGTTCCGACCCACCGGAGAGTCACAACTCCACTGGGTGGAAGGCGCCCCACAACTGATCGAGATGAAGCACGACCTCTCCGATATCGGATCGGTGAGGCCTTCGGCGGCTTCGTCCGCGCAAGCGCAGAGCTCAATCCCCGGAAAAGCCCCTGCCGCAGCAGTCATTGACCCCCGAGCAAGCCAGGCAGATAATCGTCCGGCTACTGGGAACCCGAAATCCATTTACCCTGGTGACAGTGGTCGTGTCCACACGACCCTGCCGCGTGCCGTCAGGCCGGAACCGGTTCCGACGGTCGGCGACGGCAGCGTGACCGTTGTCGCGCGGTCGCCATTAGAAGTGCTCCGAAAGCAGTTGGAGAAGTCAGGGCAGGATCTGGATATCACTGTGGATTTCTTTCCGGGACAGGCACGGTGGGTGACAGACGTCGCTTCCGAGCTGGCCGGAGCCTTGCGTGGGCGGGGATGGCATGACCCGGCGCAGATCGAAACGACCACCGAGTTCGTACGCACAGCGATGCTCGACGGGTTGAATTATCTCGACAGGTATGCCGTTACGGCAGCCGAGCACAATTTTGTCGACAATGGTTTGCTCGTGCGGCTTGGGATATTGACGGCCACGATGGCGGACGGCTCCGAAAAGCTGAACGTATCTGTGCAGGTAGGCCAAGAATCCCCGTTTCGGCACCCCTACAAGAAGAAGACGACATGGTTTGCCCCACTGTACAGTCGCAGCGAGGTGGGAACAGATGTCGTCGACCTGCTCGAGTCGGCCGCAGGCAGATCGGTAGTTCAGAAATGGGGTATCGAAGCGGGCGAGGTGTGGGCAGATTTCCACGAACCTCGACCGTCGGAATCGTTGTCCGGAACCGGAGAAGCCGACGGGAAGGATATCGGTACGCGCGAGCTTTCCGGCGCGAAGCAGTTGGCCGATCCGCAGGAGGAGAAGGCTCGTATCGTTCGCGATCTATTCCTCGACCACCACATCAGGTTCAGAGGGTGGGAGCACGAGGAGGTTTCGGTGACAACCGTGGCCGCCATCGACCGCGCTCTTCGCGACCGAATCGCCGAATATGGCGGACGGTACAACCTCACACGCATCTACATTCAAGACCAGGTCCCAGGCGGACGCGAAGTCATTGCCGCCGTTTCGAGTTTCGGAACAACGACTTCGGACATCCCGGATCATAACCTTTCGATGGCTTTCGCCAGGAATCATGTCAATGTTCTCGATTTTGCTGAGATCGACCGCGTGGTCGGGCATGAATGGGTCCACGTGGTGGACGATGACGGTGGCTGGGCACTCAGCCGAGGCACGCAGGCAGCGCTGACGGCGGCGTACAAATATTATCGTGCGCAGGGTGTGATTCCGCCCGAGATCACGTTCAGAAAATGGCAAAGCCAACTTCCTTCCTACGGGTTCAAGAAATTTGGTCTTCTCGGGCTTCCGCTCGGTCGCCGGTTGCTGCCCCTCGAGGCCCTGCCCGAGGGGGCGCAGGTCGGCCGACGCGATTCGTCGTTGCCGCTGACGCGACCGGAGCGGGTGCTGTACGGGTTTTCGATGACGGGCGAGGTGTCGTCGCATGCGGAGACGTATGCCAGCTGGGCGAGGATGCGTGCCGGTTATCCGATCCTCGAGCACCGCGGGTCGGTGCCTGACGGTGAGTTGGCACTGTACCGGCAGCCGGGGTCGCAGCCGCATGAGCAGCATCAGTGTGGGTCGTTGCTGGTCGAGGATGTCCGGACGGTATACGGCCGCAGTGATATCGCGAGCATGCTGGGCACGCACGGCCCGAATGGTGTGTTGGTGAGTGCCATCGAGGGTGTGATGGGCGGCCGGTCGCGGGAGCGCGCCGATATCCATGAGGTCGTGGATCGGTTGCGGGCTCGGGGGCGGTTGTTGGATGCCCGGGGTCCGGGGTCGGGCGCGAATATCGGGGTGATGGTGTTCGATCCGACGGTGACGGCGTCGGGTGAGCACGGTTGGATGGGGCATGGTAAATGGTTGATACGTCGGTTGTCCGCGGACGGGATCGAGCGGATTGAGTTGCGGGATCCCGGTAAGGGGGTATTGAAGCCGAATTATGTTCCGCCGCCGGAATTGTCTGGTGTTGCTGTGCGGGAGTTGTCCTTGGACAACACCGGACGGGTCGTCGAGGACGACGGGCCGGTTCCGCTCGATTCGGGCACTCCCGCCGACTTCTTCATCGGAGAATCCTCGGAGGGCGAAGCTGCGCCTTCGGGTTCGATGAGTCCGAAGGCGCCGTTCAGCGAGCAGGCGGCTCGGATTCAGGCGCAAGATGGCGGTGGCCGACCGGATGTATCTCTGAAAGGAAATGGGCCGCAACCAGTTCCGGCAGTCGGCGACGGCACAACTGGCGGCCAAAGCAGGGTCGGCGCATCGGCCTCTGGTGTCGAGTCGAGCCTCTCAGGCGGTGACTTGCCCGAGCTGGCAGCAGCCCGTGGTTTCGGTTCGAGCAGTGCTACCGACCTCCGGCGGCCCCTACGTACCGGTACCTGGAATATCGCCGGACTGCAGACCGTCTATTCCCATGGCATGTGGGCTTACAATCCGCGGGACATCGGTTACTTCGTCAGGGTGCTCGAAAGTGTGGACCCGATGCCCGATGTCCTCCTTCTTCAGGAAGGGCAAGTAGGTCGCGTTTTCTATGAGGGGCAACCAGGTCTGGCCAAGTCTGACCTCCGAGATCTGGCGAAGGCGCTCGGCTACCCTTACATACACGAGACCGTAATATCCATATCGCATATGTCGGATGACAAAGACTTGTCCATGGCGATCATGAGCAAATTGCCGTTCGAGCAAACATGGACGCGAAGGATTCCGGATCCTGACCTCCCGCTCACATTGTTCGGCGAGCCGGTAAAAGCGCTTCCGCGGTATGTGCAGGGTGCCAAGATCGCTGGTATTACATTCGTCAATATGTTTCCGATACCGCTAGGTGTTCTCGGGCATAGTTACGAGGCAGGCGGAGGCATTCAGCACGCCGCGGAGATCGCGCAGATACTGCGACTGATGATCGAAGGGCCTGCAGTGATCGGCGGTGATATCAATACCCCGCGCCCTGACGTGGTGTACAAGAAGCACTTCGAGGCTATGGGCCTGCTGCCCGCCTTGCCACCTGGTACGCAATCTGTGCCCGGTTGGGACGGCTCACCCGACGGGGTGTACTTTACGCGAGAATTCCTCACGGTATACGGCCTTGTCGTACCCACCCGTACCGACCATCACCTGATCCTGACCGATCTCGCTGTCGCAGACCAGGGCGTGCTGGAATCCCTCAGCCAAAGACGAGAACTGAATGCCGAGACCCCTACTAGCGGCTTGGTGAAACGGATCGAAAAGGGACCCCAGTGGAACTCAGGCCGAACCGCCGATGACAGCACTGGCTCGGACCGCTCAGCCGACGCGCACGTTTCAGGCAGGAATCTCCGGATCCCGGACCTGTCGTCTATGCCGCCGATCGGTGAATTCATCCATGGGTCGGCTGCCGATGGCAAAAAACTTCTGGGTACGCTGTCTGGGCTGAATCGAAGATATGGTCGGTACGATGTACACATCGCTCGGGCAAACTATCTGGAGGATGCCGTGGGATTTACATATCATGCCTCGATTCGCGACCCGGACAAGGGGATGGTCGGCATTCTCGAACGAAAAATTTACGAAGACCGGGGTCGAATCGTTGTCGATAATCGTGTGATGGACCTCGACGAGGATGCCATCGGGCAGGGGTTCGCCACCGCATTCAACTCCGCGATGGAGGGCTACTATCGTAGGTCCGGCGTGGATCGGATCAAAGTGTTTGCGACGGACGACGGGGGATACGCTTGGGCACGTGCAGGATACGACTTCGATACGAGTCCAGAACTCCTTGCTTGGTCCATTTCCTCGATCACGGATAAGATCCGAAGGATGTATGATAATTGTTCGCCCGATGACCAGGCGCAACTCGATGACATACTTCGTAGATTCGGCGGGCGAGTGATCGAATATCCGTCGCCGAACGAACTCGCAAGCATGACCGGTGACGACCGTGAACTCGGCAAGACGTTGATGAAAGGTACAGCATGGTATGGAGTGCGGGTCCTGTGAACGTGACTCCTGAGGAGGAAGAATTCATCCGCGCACGCAGCAAGGCCATGGCCGACGAGTTCATGGCGTTTGTGACTTCACGCGAACTGGACATGGACATGGACACGTGGCCGGATTCCGACCGCCGAGAATTCGAGATCCACAACCGTACCCTGATAGAGGAATGGAAACGCAAGGCACGAGAGTTGCGGTAGTGGTGTTGGCGGGTGGATTCCGCCTTGGCGATTCATGACGTCCAGTGGTGGTGATGGTGTCGGCGATATCGAGTGATGCCGGTGTTTGCAGCGCCGGGATGCCGTTTGTGGTGTCGGTTCCGGCCGGTGATGGACTAGGTGTCGTTGCCGACGAGCGCGGCTGGTGTACTGGCGCCGGGGTGTCGCCACACAAGGTGAGGCGGTTGTGGACAGGTGTGCCCGGTTGGTCGCTGCGGCCGGGCTTGTCATGGGGTTCCAGTGGTTGGTTCTCACGGGAGTAGCCACTACCTATTGGCTACGGATGTTCGAGCCTTACCTATGCACCCATACTTGTCGTGGTCCCTATCTGCGTAGGTGAGGCCCAACCCTTTTCGTGGATTGCGCTGTGACAAGGAACTGAGGCGATGGTCGATATGACTCCCTGGCGTCGTCGCTGTGTGCGGCGCGAGTCTGTAGGAGTCGCGGTGCGTCGCCGAGTTTCGGTGGATCTCGCGTCGGAGAGTGACTTTCATCGTCGCCGACTGGTGGGTATCTGCTGGCGCAGCGGTGGTATCACCATGTCAACGCGATCCTCGGTGAGGCGTACGGCATCGCAGGGGATTCGGTCATCGGTGCTGCCGGTGAATTGCGGTAGGTAGGTGTCGATTTGCGCGTCGAATTCTTGCCTGATCCGTCTGCGTGTTCTCGAAGTCAACTGCGTCCCCGCGCCGGATCGCCCGAACGCCGACCCGCCTGCGACGCGCGGCGTTTCATCCCACGCGACGGCTATCCGATCCTCGTGGTCATCATTCGCGTGCACGTCACCGCCGAGTACGCCGTACCTGCGGATTCGCGGCTGGTCGTGAGCAAAGCCAACGTGGCGACCGACGTCGTCGTGAACGATGCCCGCGGGCTGGCCGGTGGCGACCGGCTACTGAATCGCTCCGAGAGCAGCTGGCCGATCATCTGTGCGAATACCCCAGATCCTACGGCTCCACTCAGGATCGAGGGCGACCGTCTCGATCGCGAGGAGACGCAGCACCTGTAGATCCTTGGCGGCGTGTTGGAATCCGGGCTGAACGTGACCACACATATCGTGACACTTGCCGACGGGGAGCCGGGCAATCGCAGACCCGGCAAGGAATGAACACCGAGAGAGAAAAGATAGTCAGGAGTAGGACCGATGGGTGAACTCGACGATCTGCGGAAGCGCTGGTCGACACTGGTGGGACAGGCGTCGTCCGGCGAGCTCGAATTCGACGAGAACCATGCCCGGGTGTGTGTCCACGCGTGCGAAACCGCGCTTTCCGGCCTGAAAGCGATCCAGGGCTACATTTCGGCTCCGCCGTCCGACGGTCAGCCGCTGGATACCCTGCTAGAATTCGGCAACCTGCCTTCCGGCATCAGTATGGCAGGAACGTTTTATCGCAGGGCAACACATCTGAGCAATGTACTGGGGTCACATTTGTCCATCGTGACCGAAATGGCAACGACATTCGCCCTGGCCGAAAAACAATACGCTAATGCTGAAGAGGAGTCCCGGAACAGCTTCGCCGACATCGCCCCGGCAAAGCTTTCGGGCAAGCCGGAAAGGCTCTTTGCGAAGGGGCTCAGGGAGCACAATACAAAGTCTCTGATCCCCGCCAGCGTCGGCGTCCGCGACAGCGGTATCCCATCCCCCGAGGCCGGCGAGTCGCTCAGCTACACGGCTCTGTACCACCTCGGCCAAAGCATCAGACCCCAGCCGGTCGCCGATGCCGCCAGCGGGTGGCTCTACCTGGCTGAACAACTGAAGGATGTGTTCTCGGGCCTGAGGGAAAAGATCGTCGCAACCCAGAACTCGTGGTCGGGACTCGGTGGAGATGCTGCCCGCAAGGCCGTTTCGGACTATGATGCGACGACAAAGCCCCTGGTCGACAATATGACAACGATCGGCAATAATCTCCATTACGCTTCGGCTTGGCTGTACACAGCGAAATGGACCATGCCGACGTCCGCGACAATCCCGGACAGCGGCGCCGTGGCGGTCGATCTCTCCGGGGTCGGGCTCGAACCAGCCGCTTGGGGAGACGATCCTCTTCCTCGATTCCGGAATCGCTACGAGGTTTCCTATCGGGTCGGTTTTTCCGAATCGGCAGTAAACATCCCTGTGTTGCCAGTGCCCGATCCGGTCACCGACAGCGCAGGCGACGCCGAGCCGGGGGGAAGCGCTGACGCATCCGGCGTCAGCAGCGGTTATCCCGGCGGGGTCGGAGGCCCTGGGCTCAGCAGTGGTTACCCCGGCGGCGTCGGAGGCCCTGGACTCACCGCCGCCAGTGTGGACACTTCCGGTCTTACTGGTGCGCTGCCAACTGCCGGTGGCGGTCCCGCACCGGTCTCCGGCATCGGCGAACCGTCGGCCCAGCTGCCGACCTCGCCATCGGGTTCGGATCTCGGCCAATTGTCGAATATTGCCCAGCAGGCTATGTCGGGTGCCCAAACCGCCGCTCAGGCTGCTCAGGCGGCAGGTCACCCGGCCATACCACCTGTGGGCAGCATGAATGCGCCCAATGCGGCCGCGGATGCGGCCAAAGCGAGTCGGCTAGCCGGTCTGAAGGGGGGAGGGCCGGGCGGTCCCGCAGCGGCGCTTGCCAAGGAAGCGGCCTTGGCGAGGGATGCGGCGCAGTCGAAGCTGTTTCCGCGGGCGGGCCTTCCCGGAACGGCTGCCGGCACGCCGATCGGACGTACGGGTATGGCTCCGATGGCCGGGGCGCCGGGCACACCGGGTTCGGCAGGGGCGCCGCAGGGTGCGGGCAACAAAGACCAGGGCAAGGAACACAAGCGCCCCGACTTCCTCGACTCGGCAGAGCATCTGGAGGAAGCGATCGGCGAGCCGATGGCCGTCAAACCTGTTCTGGACCAATGAGCCGTACCTGGAGCTTCACCGATCTCGAGTTCGTCGTTCTCTGGGAGAGACTCGAGGAGGATCTTCTTCCGCATCCGCTCATGTTCACCAGCCGCATTCGGCTGCACGATGACCTTGCCCGGGAAAAGGCGCAGATCTGGGATCGGTTGCGCTCGACGGTGGACGGCTCGCTCGGGGACGCGCTCGCTGCTATTGCCCGCCCGGACGTCCGCCTGGCTGTGCAGGGCCGCAACGGCAAAGACCTCGACGACCCGGCAGGCAGTATTCGTATCCTCGCGACCAGAAGCGGCGACATCGGGTATGTCGTGAAGCAACGTCCTGGCGAAACCATCCGGCACAGTGCCGGATTCACGATCACCGAATGCAGTGCGGTAGGTCTCGCCGACGCGGTCGTTGCCGAGCTTCCCGAGAGAGAGCCGGGCAAACTCGCCGACATCACGTTGGTCCCCGAACGTTCGGCCGACGACATGGATTACTCATACGGTAGATCCAGGGTGGAGCAGGCTACCTTCGAGAATTCGGTCGGACAGCGGTCGCAACGGTTTCTCGAGTCTTCGTTGTCCGTCATCGGAGCGATCGAGATCATTCAGGGCCGATCGCGATTCGGACCCCGCGGTGTCACACGGCATGTGCTCCAGTGGCGGGATGTGGAAGGCGACGGTCGCTACGTGATAGCCGTGCAGAATCCATTGGCCGCGGTGGCCGCGGACCGAAAACGCCTGACCGCCATGATCAATACCAAGATCGCCGAAGTAGTCCGCGTCATCAAGGACGAAGGCGGCGTCTGACACGCGACCGGGCCGGGTCGGGCGTGTCGCCCGACGTGTGGGTTCGAAGAGCGATGCAATCGAACCCGGATCCGATCGCGCTGCGGTAACGAGCTTCTTCGCATACCTCAGGAAACAACTGGACAAGGGCCTGAGGTCCCGTTGTCGTGGCTATTGCCCTGGGGGCAGTTGGCGGATCTCGGCGGCCAGGGGGCCCGGTAGTTTTCGCGGAAAAAACAACGAAGGCCGGTACTTCTTTGCGCCGATGTTCCTCGAGCCCCGGGAAGTGGCTACCTCCATCAGCGGACGCGCGCATGCCGGGGGATTTGAGGAGCAGGGCAGCGAGCCCGAGTATGCTCACCTGATCCCGAAACGCTACGGCCTGAGGGGGTTCCGAGGTCCGTGTGGTTCGTTTCTGTTGTGTCCTGCTCTGTCTTGGGAGGTCGTCGTGCGTGTCGGTCGATTGGTTTCGGTTATTGCCGCGGTGATGCTCGCCGCGCTCGTCACCGGCGGGGGCCCTGCCGCCGGACAGAGCGATTACGCGCAGACCGGGCTCACCCTGCACAACAACTACCGGGCCAAGCACGGTTCCCCGGCCATGACCTTGACCCAGAACCTGAACAACCAGGCCCAGAAATGCGCGCAGTACTACGCCCAAAACCGCGTGATCGATCACAGCTGCCCCTACAAGAACGGGGCCGGGGAGAACCTCGTCGGAGGAGAGGGCAGCTGGGACGCTGTCTCCTTTGTCAAGATTGGCACGAAGCTGTGGTACGACGAGATCAAGGACTACGACTTCAACAACCCCGGGTTCGGCATGTCGACGGGTCATTTCACGCAGTTGGTGTGGAAGGCCAGCACCCGACTCGGTATCGGGTACGCCTCGGAGGGCGGCTGGACTGCCGTCGTCGGTCTCTACAACCCAGCCGGCAACGTAGAGGGGCAGTTCCCCCAGAACGTGGCACGCCCGCGCTGAGCCAGGCCTGTCCACGGCGATCTTCTCGGCCGTAGCGTGACTTTTCTCGTGGATGTTCCTCGACCCCGAGGTACGAGCGCAACGGTTGCCGTGTACGCGGCGGCGTCAGCTAGGCGGTGTCTCGAAGTAGGTGTCGAGGTTCATAGCCATTGGTCGGTGGCGGCGATCTGGATGATGGCGAGGTAGCGGGTGGCGAGTTTCTCGTAGCGGGTGGCGACGGCGCGGTGTTGTTTGAGCCGGTTGATGCCGCGTTCGATGGTGTTGCGGTGCCGGTAGATCTCACGATCGAACGCCGGTGGTCGTCCGCCCCGGCGGCCGCGATTGCGGCGGTGTCCTGCTTGATCTGCCGGGACCGGAATCGTGGCGGGAATGCCACACTCGCGCAGGTAGGCGCGGTTGGCGGCCGATGAATACGCTTTGTCCGCCAACACCCGGTCCGGACGCAGGCGTGCCCGTCCACGTCCCAGGCGAGGGACCCGGATGCCGACGAGGACCGCGGCGAACTGGGGGCTGTCGCCGGCTTGACCGGCGGGGAGCAGCAGTGACAACGGACGCAGGCCGTGTTCGCAGGCCAGATCAAGTTTGGTTCCGGCATGGGGGGCCCAGTGGCGCGAAAAGTCGCGCTAAGCCTGCCCGGTTCGGCTGATTTGGTGTGGTTACTGAGCGTCGTTGTGGCGCTGGTGGTTTCATGAGCGGCTGTGCGTGATGAGGGTGTCGTGCCGGGGTACGGCCAGTACGGGGTGCTGACGCGGGCCGAGCTGGAACGGTTTTTCCATCTCGACGAGCAGGGCCGGGAGCTGGTTGCCGAGCGCCGCCGCGACAGCAATCGACTGGGGTTCGCCGTCCAGCTCGTGACGGTCCGCTATTTGGGGATGTTCCTGCCGGACCCGCTGGAGGTGCCGGTATAGCGAGGTCGTGTCGGACATTCAGCAAGACCGCCGTCGTCGTCATCACCGCGAAGTCCGCTGGGCGTAAGGTCTCGGCCTCGCCACCGCAGGCGTCCGTCTCGCTTGACCTCTTGCGCGTCAGTCCGGCAGCCAGTGCAGCTCGTGCGCCAGGGTTTTGGCGACGGCACGGATGCGGCGGTGTAGTGGCGACTGATCGCGTGGGAGGACCAGGTGGAACGTCAGGCTGGGCGCGCCCCGCAGCGGTCGCCAGGTGAGACCGGCCGGTTGTGCCGTGGCCGCGGTTTCTCCGGCCGGGGCGAGGGTGACCCCGTCGTGTAGGTCGCGCTGAGACATGTCGAAAGAGACTGCGGGCGTGTGGAATCGGGGGTTTGGTCGGGTGTCGCGGAACAGTGCGGACAGCTGATCGTGGATCACGGGGTTGGCCGCGCGGCCCGGGAGTCGCAGCGGATACGCGGCCGCGTCGGCGATCTCGATCTCCGGGTGTTCGGCCAGCGGATGGTGCTGCGCCAGCTGGACCCCGATGCGCTCACGCCGCAGCAGGAACCGGCGCACGCCACGGCCCGGCTGTTCACCGCGGGTGATCCCGGCATCGATGCGGCCGTCGGCGACCGCGGGGGAGATCTCCGGTGTCGCCATCGGGACCGCGCCGACCTCGAGTCCGCTGTTGCCGCGAATGAGCCTGTCCACCAGGGCCGGTGCCGTCCCGGCCCCCGCGCTGAGGCTGTATCCGATGCGCAGCGTGCCCAGTTCACCGGCCCCCGCGCTCCGGGCGGTGTCCCATGCCCGGTCCAGCGCCGCCAGCGCGGGCGGCGCGGACTCCGCCAAAGCCACACCGGCCGTGGTCAATACGACGCTACGCGTGTCACGGACCAGCAGGGCCGTACCGAGTTCCGCCTCCAATCGGCGCATCCGGGCACTGAGTGCGGGCTGTGCGATACCGATCCGTGCAGCCGCGCGGGTGAAGTTCAACTCCTGCGCCAGCACCAGAAAGTACCGCAGGCTCACCGTATCCGGCGCCACATGCCCTCCCCGCCGATTGATAACGATCCGTTCTGAGCCTATCGCGTACCGGTCTTTCCCTCGACCGCACATCAAGCCCTAACCTGCGCATATGACGATTCAACCGACCGCAGTACCGGTCGCCGGGATCGATCGATCTGAGTGTCGATTCGAAGTCGGACGTGTCCGGCCGAACACAGGAGGTTTCCATGGCTAAGGGCTACTGGGTCAGTGTCTACCCCGCCATTTCCGACCCTGAGAGGCTGACTGCCTACGACAAGCTGGCCGGTCCGGCTGTCCAGGCTGGGGGCGGGCGCACCCTGTCCCTCCTCCCGTCCCGTGGCGGTCGAGTCGTCGCCCACGAGGCCGGAATCACGCAACGCGTCGTTCTGATCGAGTTCGACAGCTTTGAACAGGCCGTCGCGGCATACGAGAGCGAGGCATACCAGAAGGCGCTGGTGGCCCTCCCCGACGGCGTCGAGCGCGACTTCCGCATCATCGAAGGCATCGACTGACCGGCGGGCCCAGCCATCGCTGAGCATCTGTCACCTGATACGCACACGGTGCTGAACGACGACTCACGTCGCACCTTCATCGACAAGGCCTCCGGCAAGGACACCGCTCGCCCGCAGCTGGAGGAGCTGGTCGGGTTCGTCCGCGACGGCGACACCGTGATCGTGCATTCCATGGATCGCCTGGCCCGCAATCTCGATGATCTGCGGCAGTTGGTGCGCACCCTGACCGGCGACAATTCGCTGGCCAGGACGTGGCAGCGTCGAGCCGCAAGTACGCGTAGACGGTTTCGCGGCTGACGCCGAACTCCTTGGCCAGCGCCGCTTTCGACTCCCCGCCGGCCGCCTGGACACGCAACTGGGCGGCCTGCTCGGCGGTGAGCGCTGGTTTGCGGCCGGTGTAGGCGCCGCGGGCCTTCGCCGCCGCGATGCCCTCACGCTTCGTGTTGCGAATGCCGGTGGAGCCGTCGGGTATCAGTCAGTGTCTGTTCGATCGGTGCGCCGATCTGACGTCACCATGCGTCGCACTCCGGAAGCGAGACTTCGCAGAATTCACCCGTATCGGGTGAGTTGGGTCTGGGTCAGCTGCTCATACGCTCACTGTGCGAACGAGAAGAGTTTTGGAGCCGCCGCGCTGGTCACTGTTCTCGGTGATCTGACCGGTCGGCTCGGATACCAGGCAGCGTGAGCTTCGGCGATCCGATCGGGCTCGCGTGGACCCGACTACCTGCGCGGTCAACGCATCGACTGTTGGAGGGCACATGACCAGAATGGAAATGCCGGTCAAGCAAATGACCGTGTCTATGTCCGAGGCCAAAGAGCCTGTTGAGCGGAGCTTGGGCTCGTACACGCTGCACAACGACACCGATTCCCACGCCTCGATCTACATCGGCGACGGGCCGCAGGGCTATCCGAAGCACCTCATCACGTTGGCTCCTGGTGCTACCAGCGACTCCTTCGATGACGGCTCATGGGCAGCCCTGTTGTGGATAGAGAGCGGCTCCCATCAGCAGATCCAGTGGGATCCTGACAGCTTTATGTTCACCAATTACTACCAGGCCGCGCTGACCCTGCGGCCGAACCAGAACAACGTGAGTTCCTTCGCCTGATCCGAGAGCTTCGAGGCGGGCTGGACACCGCGATGGCACTGAGGACTGGACCGCGTCAGGCCTCGGGCGCCGAAACCAATGCGCCACCGTGCATTGCGCTGTGAGCGGAAGAACTGTGGGGCAGCTGCCTCTCCGGAAGGAATCAGCAGCACACCGATAGGAGATGCGAATGACTCAGCAGAGCAGCGAGATCACCGAAGTCGAGCGTGCAGCACAGAATGAAGCGAAAGCGATCCTCACGAACATTCTGTCGTCCCTGTTCTCACCGCCGGCGCCGGAGGGGGCAGAGGGTGGCTACGACGGTCCGTTTCCCAACAACCCCGCAGTGAAAGGCCACCCGGAGGTCCAAGCGGCCCTGATGGACATGGTCCGCAAGGGCACCATGTGGAAACTCGTCGGCCTCTGCTGGGGCCATGCCAACGACCGGGATGGTGGCCTTCTGGCGGCTCTGCGGCAATTGGGCTACAAGGTCTGACCAGCGGGACCCACACTGGTCCTGGTTCGCTCGGCACTACCGCAGCGTCCATGAATACGAACCGCGCTTGTCCGTTGATTTCGACGGCAGTGGCGGCTTGTTGGGGTCGCCGCAGCATCGGCCGAATTCTGGGCGGATATGGGGCCTACGCACGGGATGCCCGGAAGTCGGTCGTGAAACACGTTTGGTTCACCGGCGCTTTGTGCTGGATGAACTCTTCCAGCTGCTGCTGAACCCATTCGACGCTGATGCATCGATCCGGTGCTGAGCCGAGGTCGTTGCCTCTTTTGCCGGGATTTGAACCCATGTCTGGCGCGAAATGCGACGATAACGACTGTCACAACTCCATTCGCTCGATGTCCAACGCCGAACACAAAGGACAGACCCCGAGGTCGCCCGGCCTCGGAAGCAGTCCGCACACCGACCGGCCAGCGGCAGCGCTACGGCCCGCGGTGATCAACCGTTCGAGACGAAGGAGATCACATGCCCGACCAGTACGCGCCTCTCGACGAAACCGGCAGGGCTCCCGAGCCGGTGACTCCCGACCTCTCCGCGGCGGCCGAGACCTCCGAATCAGGCGCCGCTTCCAACGGATACCTCCAATTCCGCCATCGCAACGTCAAGCGCCCGCTCAAAGGTGGACAGCGGTTTCTGCTGTACTGGAACCCCCAGGGCAACAGTTGGTTCTATCCCATGGGCGTAGAGAGCCACTTGGATTTCAGCCCCAAGGATGAGGTCGCCAGAGCCGATGTGCTGGAGTTCATGTTCGATCCGGGTAGCGACAAGTGGGATCAAAACCTCACCGCAGGCGACATCAAGGGCTCGATCCTGTTCTGCGGGAGACGAAGAGACGAATGGCGGAATCCGGCGCAGCGCTTAGGGCAGAACTTCTACATCAGCCGGGGCAGCGGCGACCCTATGCGCGTCGTCGAACGCTGCAACGTCTACGACGACCAGATCCGATTCGCGTTGCGGATGGACATCGCCCACCGCGGTGACGCCTGGATCTCCGACCAGCACACCACCGGAAGCGTTCGAATGCAGGACAAGGTCGAGCGCAGGGCCTACATGGTGGCTGTCCACTACGGCGATGGCTGGGACCCGTTCGGATCGGAAACCACATTCAGGAAACGCAGCTGGAGCGACCTGGTCGACGGATAAGGCGCCCGGACCACCTCCCCACCACCCCACTTCGCCGTCTCATTTTGAAGGTGTCCGGTCCCGGCCCGAACCGGTTGTCTCGACCACCCTTGATTCGGCCAGTGGGGTCCAAGTCCGTCAGATCTGGCGGTAAGCCTTACCGCACACAATTTCCGGAGTCGTCGCACCCCGGTAAGGGTCGTTTCCCTGCTGCATCTTGCGTTCGGCGGCACCGAATTTCGCCGAGATCGCCTGATCGAACAACGCCACGACCTCGTCGAGCACGTCGGTGCCGGACTGGGCGAGCACGGTGAGCAGGATCGGATACCGGCCGGCGCTGCGGGTCGCGGCGTTCGAGGGCTTGCGGGGTCAGCCGGCGGCCCATGCCCGCCAGCAACCGGCGCCGCTCAGCGGGCAGCACCGACATATCCAGGCGATCAGCACCCCAGGCCGCGCAGAAACGCCAGTTTGTCGACCTCGGCGCGCACCGCGGCCGCCGAGGCCTCCACCGGCCCGGTCGACAGCCACCGCAACCGCGAGATCCCCAGCGAGGCATCGGTCACCAGCAGCGCGTCCAGCTCCCCGCAGCGGGGCGGGGTGAATGGCGGGGTGAACTCGTGGGCCAAGCGGGCGTAGGTCTCGCGCTGGGCCTGTTCTCTGGAGTGCGCGACGCGCCGGACCAGGGTGTCGGGGCTGGGCCGGATCACCCGCGCCGAGATCAGGTACTCGCGTGCCAACCGGAACAGCAGGGTCGGGGAATCGTGCTCCATCGCCCGCGCGAGCAGGAATTCGTCGAGTTCCTTGAAAACTCCATCGTCCCGCGGAGCGCCAGCCCGGGTATCGCGCGACCAGCCGCAGGTGCTCGGTGCGGGTCTGGGCGCGGCGGCCGTAGGAACCGATCTCGGTGCTGTCGATCTTCAGCTGCTCGGCCAGCCGTGCCACCGCCACCGGCGGGGCGGTCACCACGCGATCAGGCACGAACCCCAGCCACGGCAGCGTGCACAACGCGATCGCGATACCCAGCCGATCGGCCGGACCGCGGCCGCGCCCAGGATGGATGAACGCGGCATCGGCCGGGCTCAGCGTGAAGCACCGGAACAACTCCTCGCGGCTGATCTCCGGGAGTCCCCGCAGACGTTCGAGTTCTTCGTCTGTGAACACCCGCGTCGCCAGGAACTCTCACTTCCAGCGCCGATCAACAACATCGGCAAGCCAAGCACCAACCAGTCCGACCCGCTCCCCGAACGTGGAAACTGCCTACCAGCAAGGCATTAGGCCATATCCGTTGTTTTTCGCGCGGTTACTACCGGGACCCCGGCCAGCGGCATGGCCCGTCTATTTCGGCAGCGCTGAATGTATCCGGTAGGTGTTACACCGCTGAACTTCCGAAAGTCGCGGTTGAGATGCGATTGGTCCGCGTAACCACACTCGGCCGCGATCTCGTGCAGTGGAATCCTGGATTGCTTGACGAGAAGATCGCGGGCGCGGTCGAAACGAATGATCCGTGCTGCTGTTTTCGGAGTCAGGCCGATTTGCCGGGTGAACTTCGTTATGAGGTGTTTATGACTCCATCCCACCTCGTCCGCAATCCAGGAAATCGGTGCCGTCCCCCCGGAGCTCGTCAGCAGCATCCATGCTCGGCGAATTTCTGGGAGTACGTGTGGAAGTGATTGGAAACTGTTGAGCAGAAAGTTGTCGAGGAGGGCGAATCGGCCACTCCACGTCGGCTCGTCACGGATTCGACCCACCAGCTCACGGCCACCTGGCCCCAGGGCATCACCGAGGTCGGTGATAGGTTCGTTCAGCTTGATATCGCGAGTGCCGCGCAACCTGTAAGCCGCAAGAGGGTCCAGCCACAGTTCGAGATACGATGCGGCGAAGGAGCTGTCGAGTGTTACCGGCGAATCCCTCGGCCTGATAACGAATTCGGCAGGGTAACAAGCCGTTCCCTTCAGGTTCACAACGATCAGCACCGCGGTGGTGGCGGCGAAAACAATACCTACACCTTTGTCTGGATGCCCCTGGTGGACCGCGTAGTCTCTCGCCATCATCGGCGCTATTTTTCGATGTGGAGACGCGGTAATTTGAGGTGATCGGAACTCTTCTGGCCGGCCACGGAATAGTCGCGGTGCTCGATGGGGTGCAACACACTTTTCGGCAACGTTATCAGGATCGGTTGCCAACACGAAATACTCCTTTGAGTCAGTTCTCGTACCGAGTACTATGATTCAGAGCCCCACTCGCCGATCCTGGATTGACGGGAAGCGGCAGATGATCGCCGAAAGATTCTTATCGAGTCGCAAGAACGGCAGTGAGCTGTGACCATTTAGCCATGGCTCTTCGCGGGGGGTATAGGACTATTTTCACCAAACGCGGGGAAGTGGTACACAACACTCCAGAATTCTTTGTAGAATGCGAATTCAAGCACGTAACGGTACGCCAGTGGAATTGGAGTGTTGTGGCGTCGAGTTCTCGACTCGGGTTCGGCCGCGCTCGGGCTATACGGTGCGCATGGCCCCGGTGGGTGATGGCGGGAAGCCGTCATAGCCCCACACTCCCAACGGTACGGGCAGCAGTCCCTTCCGGTGCCTTGCGGGCGATTTTCCGGAGCCTGTACAAGCCCCTCGGCTGCACTGGTCGGACTGTGTTTCACCCCCGTCGCCACTGCAGCGCCGAGGGTTCCCGGTGCGGCTGCTCATCGGGGCAACCCCCGCTCATCATGTCCACTCTCTCAGGCTGGCTCAGTCATCGAGTCTGCGCATCGGTGTGGAATAGGTAGGGCCTTCGGCGTCGAGGTTGAACGGTGCGGGGTGGCCGGGTTCT
This sequence comes from Nocardia sp. NPDC023852, assembly GCF_040639505.1. Classification (NCBI taxonomy): domain Bacteria; kingdom Bacillati; phylum Actinomycetota; class Actinomycetes; order Mycobacteriales; family Nocardiaceae; genus Nocardia; species Nocardia sp. NPDC023852. The sequence continues at coordinate 33,711 of NZ_JBFAAB010000006.1, read as the reverse complement.
TTCGCCGGTCGGGTAAGGTCGAGGCCTGGCGAGCCGGGCGGCTGGAGGCCAATCCGAGTGGGCGCCTGTTTCGCTGATTCGGTCTTCGATTGGTGGCTCGCATTCCTACCTGCGCATCCAGCCGACCTTTCCTGTCCGAGCAGGTTTATTCAAGGGTGATTGCTCGGCGGCTCCCGGTCGCGGAAGCGTATTCGATGGCGTCGAGCAGGTGATGCTGGCGCAGCCCGATGGCGAAGTCCGGCTGTGCCGCCCGGCCTTCGGTGATGGCGCTGGCGGTCTCGCGGTAGATACCGGCCACGTGCGCGGTAGGCCCCGGCGGTAGGGTTGCCGGTGCTGTGCGGTATACGTCGGGCACCGCGAGCCTGCTGATATGTCCATCCACGGTCCGTAAGCGGATATTCCAGTCGGCCCAGTGCAGGTACATCCCCGTCTGTACCGGTGTCACTGTGATCGTGCCTTCCGAACCTCGGATGTGGAGGTAGAACCCATCGGGCTGATCGTCGTGGCCGCCGTGGAGGGTTAGTGCGACCAGCCCGCCGTCGGCCAGTCGACCCGCCAGAGCCAGCTGACCAGCCTGCGAGTTGGCGATGCGCTGCCCGGTTTCGAGCACGGTGATGGTCTCGTGCAGGTTGGTGAGTTCCGCGGATACCTCGACCAGCCCTCCGGCAAGGTGTTCCACTGTTGCCAGCACGTGGCCGGCCATGATGGTGAGCAGGCCGCTACCCTTGGTCGGGTCGGTGGTCCATGCGAGGTTTTGCGGAATGCTGCTGCCGCCGAAGGGATCCCCGGCTGCGATGATCGTGATGGAGGCGATTCGGCCGATTCGGCCTGCCGCGAGCAAGTCTTTGACGTAGTTGACCGACGGCGAGTAGTAACCCTGTAGCACGACGGTGTTGACGACGCCGGCCGTCTGCGCCGCGGCTGTCAGCTCTGCTGCTTCGGCGGTGCCTGCACCCAGAGGCCATTCACATACGACGTGCTTGCCGGCGGCGAGGGCTGCGCGAACAATTTCCGCCTGTCCGGATGATTTGACTGCGGCGACGACGAGATCCACCTCGGTGTGTGCGACGAGTTCGTCGCTGTTGGTGAAGGCCAGTCGAGCTCCGGTGGCGGCGGCCGCCGCTGCGGCCGACTCGGCCCGAGTGGTCGCCACCGCTGTGATCATGAATTCCCGCAATTGGGCGAGAGCGGGTAGATGGGTCGCGGCGGCCCAACTCCCTGCGGGATTCGCGCCGACGATACCGACGCGGATCGGATCCGGAACAAGACCGGGCATAGCGAGCCTCCTAGATATGTACCATTCGGTAAGAAACTATCGGGCTCGCGCCGACCAGGTCAAGGAGTAAAGTACCGATAGGTAAAAAAACTGGGAGGTCAACCATGCCGGGAGGTCGGCCACGGGCCTTCGACATCGATGCCGCACTGGATCGCGCGCTGGATGTGTTCTGGCGACACGGATACGAAGGCGCCGCACTGTCGGAACTGACAGCAGCGATGGGAATCAACCGGCCGAGCATGTATGCCACCTTCGGCAACAAGGCGGAACTGTTCGGCACTGTGCTGGACCGGTATATCGCCGGCCCAGGCAGCTACGCTGCCGAAGCGCTACGGCTCTCATCCGCCCGGGAAGTCGCGGCAGCTCTGCTGTACGGCGCGATCGAACTGACCACCAGCGGCAGTGCACCCGGCTGCCTGTCCGTGCGAAGTGTGCAAGTCTGTGGTCCGGACGCCGAACCGAGCCGCGCACAGGCGATCGCCCGACGGCTCGCCGCCGAGGCTGCCCTGCGCCTGCGACTCGATCAGGCACACGCCGACGGCGACCTACCCCACGACAGCGACCCCGGCGACTTGGCCCGATTCCTCATGACCATCTCCGATGGCATCGCCGTCCAGGCAGTCGCTGGCACGTCGCCCGATCAACTCCGCAGGATCGTGGAGATCGCGTTGCAGGCGTGGCCTCCACCAACACGTTAGCCCGTAGGTTCCGCGCCTCCGCAAGATCATCCTCGTCGACGTTCGAGAATGACGAGTACAACCAGAACAAGAACGCGATACGGCGAACACAGTCGCGCCCGTCGGCTAACCTCCGAGCGGATGGGGTGGCGCTCGGCCGATGCCGTGAATCGAGGACCGTGGTTACGGGCGAGTGTTTCCGCCGTTGGCGGTGACGGCCCGTTCGAGCAGCGCCGGGTCGGCCAGCCTGTCAGGGTGTTCGAGCATGAACGTCACGTCCCGAAACACCTGCGCGACCTGCTGATCGGTCACGCTGGCGGCCATGATTTGCTCGAGCGCCCACCGCCGGCGCCGCACTTCCTCGGGTACCTCGGCACCGTTGAGCGCATCGAGCCGCGCCGCGTCGCTTCCGGCCGACACCTGCCAGGCCGCGTCCACCACGACCTGTTGCAGTTCGAAGAACTCTCGCGCTGGCGAGTTCAGGTCCGGCTCTGCGCGAAGGTACTCGGATAAACAAGAACTGTGCAACGCCGCCGACGACATACCTTGCCCGAACGCCGGGTTGAACGAGGCCACGGCATCACCCACGCTCACCAGGCGGGCCGGCAGGTTCAGCGGTCCGGTGAAATCCCTTCGGCGGCTGTCCCCCTGGTGGTAGGTGACGATTTCGCGCACGAGCGTCCCGCCGACCGCCTCCGGGAAGGGGGGCGGCATGTGAGCGCACAACTCGCGGAACTCTTCGACGGTCCGCGGCGGTTTGACCGGGTGGTGCGCCATCAGCATCACAATCCAGCGCCCGCTCTCGACCGCGCTCGTCACCGACAGCGCGATACCCCGCGGCCCGCGTTCCGCTGAGTGCTGCACCAGCGTGGTGGCCCAGGAGAGCTCGTCGTCGCGCTCGCGTTCGAACAATGCTGTGGCGTAGTTGATTCCACTGTGCAACCGTTGCAGCCGTGGACGGTCGAACCCGGCCTGCTCGAGCCAGTCGGAAAGCTTGCTGCTACGCCCCATGGCGTCGACCACGAAGTCGGTGGTGAGCAGGTTTTCGGCTCCGTCGACCAGGTACCGTACGCCGGAGACCGCGCCGTCTCGGCAGTCCAGCCCGACCGCCCGCCCCCGCTCGACCACGACGTTGGGCAGCGCCAGCACCCGTGTACGTATCCGGGATTCCAGAAACGGCCGGGTCGCCAGCATCAGCGGTTCGTGCCGGGTCTGCAGGGCTGGGCGATCGTCGAAGTGCAGGCGGGCCCTCTCCGGCTCGGCGGGCACCGCGCCCAGCGCATATGCCTCAGCGGCAAAGCCGGGTAGCAGGCGCTCGATCCGCACTAATCCGGCGGGTAGCAGCACATGCACCTGCTGGTCTTGCGGGACACCGGAGCGAATCCGGTCGTACGCACCGACATCGTCCCGCTCGATCACGACCACCCGCCGCGCATAGTCGGAAAGCACACGCGCGGCAAGGAGGCCGGCGATACTGCCGCCGAGGACGCATACGGTACCGAATCGGGACTCGGGTGCTTCGGGCGGTTTCGCCCACAGCAGGCGCTCGAAGCTATTGCGCGCAGAATCACTCACACGGTACCCCTCTGCACGCAGCAGCAGTGATGTGCGGCGAGGAGCCACCACTATCGATGGCCTGCATCATGGGATCCCGCCCCCGCTCGACCCTGGATCAGCCGCCGATCGACCAGGTGACTAGATCCCATCTGTCGCGGACCTCGACGCGGATGCAGCTAGCCCCCAGATCGCTGCTACGCCAGCCGGCTGCCTCGCGCTCGCAGGCCGCCCCGCTTGCCACCGATCCGCCGTATTGGTCGTCGTCGAAATACGCCTTCCAATCCGCGGCTGCGGTGCCGGTGGCCGCACCGAGCGCGATGCCCGTCGCCGCTGTCAAATATGCAAGGGCTCCAAATAACTTCTTCACAACGGGATCTTTTCACTTTTGGAAACCGCGTCCTAGAACAGAATTTACCTTCATCCTTGCGCCGCCGGCGTCCTACCGGCAAGCGGTCCCGCCCTCGCTTACCTCGGGGTAACCACACACTTCGAAGTACGTACTTGTTCGTCATAGAACGAGTGTGCGAGCGTGATCCGGTTCGTCAACCGCCGAGCCGGTCGACGAGCGAGAGTGACAATCAAGTCGGGTCCGGATACCTAGGAATGGAGTGGCGTATGACAGGCAACGATCGAATGCCGGTTACGGTCATCGGTTTGGGGCTGATGGGGAGGGCATTGGCTGCCGCGTTCTTGAAGGCGGGACACCCGACGACGGTATGGAACCGATCACCGGACAAGGCCGATGAGCTTGTCGGTCAGGGGGCGGTCCTCGCTGCCACGGCTGCCGAGGCGGTGACCGCCAGTGATCTGGTTGTCATCTGCCTGACAACCTACGAGGTGGTGCACACTATCCTCGATCCGCTCAGCGGCATCTTGTCGGGCCGAGTGATCGCGAATCTGACCTCCGGATCCTCGGAACAGGCGCGTGCGACCGCGGTATGGGCCGAGGAGCGGAGCGCCGAATACCTCGACGGGGCAATCATGACCGTGCCCGCGGGCATCGGGCGCGCGGACGCGGTGCTGTTCTACAGCGGATCGGAGACAGCCTTCATAACCCATGAGCCGTCACTGAGACTGCTGGGCGGCCACACCACATATGTGGGCGCGGATCCCGGCCTTGCGGTGCTGTATGACGTTGCCCTGCTCGGGGTTATGTGGGGAACATTGAACAGCTTCATCCACGGCGCTGCGCTGCTGAAATCCGCCAACATCGATACCATGGCTTTTCTGCCGTGGGCTACCGGATGGGTCGATGCTGTCAAGACCTTCGCCGCCGACTACGCGGCTCAGATCGATGCCGGTGACGGTGCGTACCCGGCGAACGACGCCAAGTTGTCGACCCATTTCGCGTCGATGGAGCATCTACTGCATGAGAGTCGAGCGCAGGGAATCAACACCGAGCTACCCGCTTTTGCCCATGACTTGGCGGAGCGGGTCATCGCCAAGGGGTACGCCGACAACAGCTACGCAGCCATGATCGAGTTGTTCGCCGATCCGAGGCCGTAATCAATGACGGGTACTTCACGCTGCGGATGAGCATGAAAGACCCGGGCCCCGACGAGTCAGCCGCCGCGGCAACCCGGATAGCAGCGCCGACCACGAACGGTTCGTAGCTGTCGAGTGTGTCCCCGAATATCCCACCCAGGCGGATCGCTTTCGGGGAGACAACCGCTGGTCTATGACTTCGGGGCCTCGCGTCGGCTTGCCCATCGGGCAGCTTCATTCCGCACTGCGGCAGTTCGACTTTCGGGAACCAGCTCCGCGATTTCGCGTCGGGATCCGAGCGCGAGTTTATGCAGGATGGCGGCAAGTTGTGCTTCGACGGTGCGCAGCGATGTTCCGCGACGCTCAGCGATTGCCGCGTTCGTCCATCCCGCGGCGGCGAGTATCGCGACGTCCTGTTCGGCCTGGGTCAGTTCGCTCCAGGGCGAGCGTCTTCGGGATTCGACGGGCTTTGCGGTAGGTGGCTCGGGGCGGGGGATTCGCAGCCTGCCGAGCGCCAGCTGCTGCACTTCGTCCAGCTCGGGACGCAACTGGGCGCCGCGCTCCTGCGCGCTCGTGAATGCGTCGGCACCGAGCAGATCGCGAGCACGGGCGATCGCCTCGGCGGTCCGTTCGGTGAATTCCGGTGGTGTTTGGATGTTGCTCCCGTATCGTGCCCGCAGCGTGCCCAATCCGCCTGCGAGGTAGGCGATCTCGGTGGCCACTCCGGCCAGTGTGTGACGGTCGGCGTCGTCGGTGACGGTCGCGGCCAACGCCACTATGCGCAGCTGCACCGCCCACATGCTGCCCCATTCATCTGTGGAGACGTAGTAGGCCAACGAGTCTCGAACCAGGTCCAGCGCTGGGGAGTCATCCCCGCGTCTCATGTGGATTACCGCCCGGGTGAGTCCGGCCCACGCCGTGGCCCATGGTGACCCGGCCGTGGTGGCGTGATCCAGGAAGGATTCGGTCAGGTGGTCGGCGGAGTTCGCACCGAGCATTGCCGCCGCGCCCGCAGCGGACATCTCGCAGTACGCGGATAAGCCGCGGTCACCGTTGTGACCGGCCTTCGCGGCGGCGCGGGTAAGCACGGTGACCGCCCGGACATCGTATCCGACCAGCCACAGCTCCAGGCCCCATGCCAGTTCGACCGCGGCGGGCAATCCGATGTCGGTCTCCATGGTGTCGCGCCAGTGTCGCTTGTTATCGGGTTCGACCGAGCTGGCGGCGACGCAGTTCTCGAGCATCCTTTCGGCGTCGTCCTGGGCACCTTGGCGCAACAGGACCACCACCAGCAACGCCATCGCGGTAAGGCGCGATTCGGTGGGGCGGTCCATCACCGCATCGGTGGCGGCCAGCATGCGTTCGGTCCATAGCCGGACGTCCCGGAATGAACTGATGAACGGGACGGGCAGTGCCAGCAAGCCGACGCAGATCTGCAGGCCCAATCCAGAGCGTGCCGGGTCTTCCACACTGGTCCGAAGTGCGGTGAGTACGTTTTCCCACGATGCGCGGATCCAACTCATGAGTTCCTGCTCCCGCGGACCGAACCAGTGGGTCGCGGTGTCGACGACTTTGTCGCGGTAGTAACTCAGGTGCCGCTCGGCGACCAGTGTCGACTCGTCCGGGGTATGTCTGGTGCGCTCTTCGTGTTGCTGCCGCGCGAACACTTGGAGGGACTCGAGCAAAGAATAGCGCGCGGTCGTCCGCGTGAAATGTACGGACACCAACGAACGGTTGGCAAGCCGATCGAGGATGTCCTGGATACGGTGCGGCGCCAGCCGGCCCGGATCGGCACAGACGGCCTGGATCGCTTCGAGATCGATTCCGACGTCGCGGGTGGCGTGGTTGGCATCGTCGTCGGAAGTGACCGGACATCCCGGTGCGAAGACCGACATTCGCTCGAACAGCAGCCGTTCGTCGTCCGGACACAGATCGTATGACCAGGTAATGGCGTCGCCGATGCCACGGTGGCGGGGCCCATCACCCATCCTGGTGCCGTGCGACCACCGCAACCGCTGGTCGTCGTCTGTGCCATTCAACTCCTGCAGGAGTACTGCGATAGGGCGGCGCAGCAGCCGGGCGGCCGCCAGCTTGATGAACAACGGGTTGTTGTGCAGATGGCGGCAAATGCTCTGTGCCGTAGCGATATCACCGGCATCGGTGAGGCGTCGCCCGGCAGCCTCGGCGCGTTCGAGAAACAGCGCCGCCGCTTCGCGGTGTTGCAGCGGCGGAACATTCACCAGGTACTCATCGGCCCATCCGATGGCTTCGCGGCTGGTGGCCAGAACCGTCAACCCCGGCGCCGCGTCGAGCAGGTCGGTGATCACCTCGGCAACGGCATCCAGTACATGTTCGCAGTTGTCCAGCACCAGCACCGTCGGCCACACCCGGCCCGTCGAATCGCTACGGGTGAGGGCGTCCACAATCGCATACCAGGAGGACCGTTCCGGGCAGTTGAAGTCGACCACCGCGTGGGCGATCGTCTCCTCGATCGCAGACCGGTCACAGCCCCTCGCCAGCCGCGCGAGCCGGGCCCACCGCACCGGAACTCGGCGGGCCCGGTGATAACGCCGCGCCACCTCCGCGGCGAGTCGGGTCTTTCCGATCCCGCCCGCGCCGACCAACGTGATCAGCCGTGCCTGGCCGGGCAGCAGCGTGAAGACTGTGTCCAGCTCCCTGTCACGACCGATGAACCCGCCCGCATCCGCGGTCGACTCCACCTCGGGAGCAAGCTGTGTCATCTATTCTCCAGTAGTTCGACAGGCTCAGGAACTCAACGACTGTCGAGCGCCCGACGGTTCAATATTCAAGTAAATAGTCGATGATCCTGGTCGGGTTCGACAAGGCAACGAGGTGACCACCGGGGACGACGCCGGCTTCGAGTCCGAGCCGCTCCCGTGCGACGCGTTGCTGCAGGGCGACCGGAAAGAAGCGGTCATCGGCACCGGCCAGGACATGAATCGGCGCCTGCGGCCACGCGTCGAAAGGACACGGCTCGCCGAAGACCCGATCGGACTCGGGGCGTTGATACTGCTCTCCTTCGAGCGCGATCTCCCGTCCGACGTCGTGGAGAAAGTATGTCTCCAAGTCGAATTCGCGGCTATAGCCGTTGGCGTCGGCTGCGGCGTGACGGGCGTCGAGTGATCCGACGTTGTCCCACCACTGTCCCGCCGTTTCACCGGGCATGGGAATCATCGCGTTGACGAATACCAGCGCAGACGGGGTGATCTGTTCGCACACGGGGCCCGCAGTGAACGCACCGAGCGAGTGGGCCACGATCACGTCGCCGTCTACCGCGTGCTCGAGCACGACATCGCGGTATTCCGCGAGCCCCGAGCCCTCGTCGTCACCAGGTAAATCGACAGGGATTGCGCAGTGGCCGGCGCCGGTCAAACCGGCCGCCACGCGGCTCCAGTACCACCCGGCCCCGCCGGCACCCGGGATCAAGACAAATCTGCGCGCCTTCGTGATCATATCGAGGTAGACGAAGCATGGCCGCGAAAATCATCGCGGCGTGATCGAGCGCTACGCCGCGTCCGTCGGCCATCCGGACGAAGATGTGGGGACAGCGCCGCTTGCGCCGCGGCAGTGGGAGCCTCCGCCAGACCGGCAGTAGTAGTCACCACGAGTGCGGAAAGCCCTAGGAGGGCAGGACGGGTTGCGTGCATCAAGGCCCTTTCGAAATCGAAATCACTGTCGCGATAGGAAGCGACTTTCGGTCTCGTAATCCGAGTTCGGTGAAATCCATAAGTAGACGCTGGTTCCACGATCACCCTCGCCGATCGGACTTAAGGAAGGCTTAAGGAAGGCTTAGGCAGGTAAGCGTGGCCGACCGGTCACTGCTCTCGCGCGAGCATTTTCCGGCATCAGCGTATCGAGACCGCCCGAGGAGGGCATGTGGTCTGCTGTCAGAATCAACCGCCGAGCTTGCGGAGATCACCCAGTTATGACCGATATTTGTTGATCGAGTTCAAGTGGTCGTCGCAACGCTGTCTTGTCGAGTGAGCGTAGGCTCTAGTTTTCCCTCAGTCGAATCATGAATCTCCATATGGGCGAGGAAGACTACCCGATCCGTGCGCACAGGAGTGGGGGTTCACCTGTGTACTCGCGCGAGGTTCGATCAATAATCGTCCATGCCCCGTCGCCGACCGGGCAATTCGGCGTAGCCACGGATATGGGCCATCACTTGCGGTCGCGTACGGGTCTGTGATCGAGATCGACACACACGGCTTCCGTGTGAGGTTGCGAACCTTGCGTGACCTGGGCGAAGTCATGAAGGCGATACCGATCACCCTCCAAGCCAGCAACCACCGGAACGCCGGCGGCGGCCCAGGACCGATGAGTTTGGGCGCTCTCCCGGATCTATATCGGTGAATGGTATCGACCTGGAGGAGTTCGACGTGAGCAGAACAGTAGTGGTGCAGTACCGGACACGGGACGAGGCGATTGCGGAGAATCAGCGGCTGGTCGAGGCGGTGTTCGCGCAACTGCATCGAGAGCGGCCCCCCGGACTGGAGTACACCGCCTTCCAGCTCGACGACGGGGCGGAGTTCGTGCACACCGCGACCACCACCGACGCGGAGGTTTTGCCGGGCCTCAGCTCATTCGCGCAGTTCCAGCGCGATATCGGAGCGCGGGTGCTGGGCGAGCCGGAGGTCTGCGAGGCCGCAGTGATCGGTTCCTACCGTCCGGTCGCGGTGGGCGTCGCGGTCGCGGTCGCGTTCGTCGAGGCGTTCGGCAAGCGGGACATGTCCGCGGTGGCGGGCCTGCTGCACGAGGATGTCGTGTTCGAGAGCCCGCGCACCCGGCTCACGGGCGCCGCGGCGGTTTTGGCCGCGCTCACCGAGTTCGCCGACGTCGTTACCGGGGTCGACATCATCGACGCCTTCGGCGACGAGGAGCGCGCGCTGGTCTACTACGACATGCACACCGGCCCGTTCGGGACGCTGCGCACCGTGGACCACGTCGTCCTGCGGAGCGGCCGGGTCGCCTCGGATACCGTGGTGTTCGACTCCCGTCAGGTCACTCCGTGACGCAGGCGCAGGAGCTTTTCGGGATCGCCGCCAACCAGTACCGGGGCGAACTGTTCGGGTACTGCTACCGCATGCTCGGCTCACCACACGACGCCGAGGACGCGGTCCAGGAGACATATCTGCGGGCTTGGCGCGGCTACGACGGGTTCCAGGGCCGTGCAGCGCTACGCACATGGCTGTACCGGATCGCCACCCGAGCCTGTTTGCACGCGATGCAACGCCGGACACGGCGGGCGCTGCCCTCCGGGCTGGGTGGTCCGACCACTGACCCGACCGGCCCGTTGGAGCCGCGGCGCGCCGAAACCCTCTGGATCGAACCGGTTTCCGATGCCGAACTGGATCCGGCGACCCTCGTCGAGGCTCGCCACACCATCCGGTTGGCCTTCGTCGCCGCACTCCAGCACCTACCCGGGCGGCAGCGGGCGGTGCTGGTCCTGCGCGATGTACTGATGTTTCGCGCCGACGAGGTCGCCGACCTCCTGGATACCACGACCGCCGCCGTCAACAGCGCGTTGCAGCGCGCCCGCGCCCAGCTGGCCAAGACCGCACCCCTCGGCTACAACCTCACCGAACCGGCGGACCCGCTGCGCCGCGCGCTGCTCGAGCGCTATGCCACCGCCTTCGAAAACGCCGATATCAATGAGCTGGTGCAGATTCTGGCCGAGGACGCGGTGCTGGAAATGCCGCCGGTGCCGACCTGGTTCCGCGGACGCGACGACATCGCGCGGTTCCTGCGTACCCGGCTCACCCAGCCCGGCGCGCTGCGGCTGGTGCCGATCACTGCGAACGGCCAAGCGGCTTATGGCCTTTACGTGCGCGGACATGGCGGCGTCCACCGCGCCCACGCGCTGCAACTGCTGACCATCGCCCCGGCAGGGGTGGCCCGGATCGACATGATCCACGATCCGACGCTGTTCCCCCGCTTCGGACTGCCCCATCTCACACCTGGCAAAGACTCGGTCGACTAGGAAAGTAGAACGACAATGCGACTTCTAACAGGTGCCACCGGACACGCTGGCTCAATCGTGCTGCGCGAGTTCGTCCGCCAACAGATCCCGGTTCGAGTACTCGTCCGTGATCCGGGCAAAGCGGCATGGATCCGCGACCTGCCGACGGTCGAGGTAGTGCACGGTGACATGCTCGTACCGGAATCCCTCACCGACGCGTTCGACGATGTCGATCGTGTACTGATGATCTCCTCACCCCGCGACAATATGGTGCAGACCCAATGTCGCTTCATCGACGCCGCCCAGTCGGCCGGCGTCGGCCATATCGTCAAGTTCGGTGGCAAGGAATCCGGAACTACCTTCGACCCCAACGCCTTCCGCGGCACCCGCTGGCACCTCGAGATCGAGAAGTACCTCGAGAACTCCGGTGTGGCCTGGACACACCTGCGGCCCAGCCAGTTCATGCAGTTCTACCTTCCCGGCACGCTCACCGGCGTGGACCCGCACCGGCAGGCGCTGGTCATGCCGATCAGCGAGAGCCGATTGTCCCCGGTCGACATCACGGACATCGCGCAGGTCGCGGTGGCGATGATGCAGGCCGAGGGCATCGAGGGCAAGGCCTACGACCTGACCGGACCGGAAGCGCTCACCATGACCGAAATCACCGACCGGATCAGCGAGGCCACCGGCCGCACGTTCCGCTACGAATCGGTGACGCCGGAGCGCAAGCGCGCCCTGCATGCAGCCGAAGGCCTGCCGCCCGAGGTGCTCGACCTACTCGACGAGATCTACCGCGGTCGGCTCGCTTCCCCGGATTCCCGGGTCGATCTCGGTGCGCACCGAGAATTCGGTGTCGAGCCGACGACCTTCGCCGAGTTCGCCCGGCGGCATGCGGCGGACTTCACCGTCGGGAACGGCAACGGTACCCGCCGCTGAGGTATCCGGTTGTCCCCTCGGTGACGACCTCCCACCGCCCTGCCGCTGAAGATGAGCCACCCTCGTCACCATGAGCTGCTGCGGAACCGATCGGACGAAAGCCGTTGGGGCCAGGACGCTGCGCCTGCTCGGACCTGCCGTCCAGGTGTCTACCGCGTCGGGAGTGAGCGCGGAAGCCCGAACCAGGGCCACACTGCGTTGTCGAATCGGGTCATGGCGCGGATTCGGTCGCCGGCGAGGGTGAGAACGTAGAGGCCTGTTCCGTGGCTGATGCCGTTGGGGGCGCGCAGGTACGCGCCGAACGCCGGCTGGCCGTTGGCTCGGCCGATCGCGCATCGCGGAAATTTCGAGTGGACCGTCGAACGGAATTGGTGAATGGTGGGGGCAATCTGATGCAGCCGGGTGTCTCGACAGTCCCGGCTGCTGAGCGGTGGGGTCTTGGCATGACGGCAGGACGCAGAATCAACGGGGAGTGAGATGCAGTCCAGGACTCTATGGTTAGCAGCGCGAGCACGCGACGGCCTGTTGTTGCTCGCAGCCTGGGGGTGGCTCGTCGCCAAGGTCGAGGTCACGGATGTCCCCACCACGATCCAGGGAGTCGTGGACACCCGGCACGTGTGGGACGGCCCCCGGTTTCGCAGCACCGCGACGATATTCCTGATCATCGCGATCGCGGCGGCGATCGGTGGTTGGCGGCTGTGGCGTGCGGTGGAAAGCACGCCCCGGCGGCGCTGGCAGAATCTCGCGGCCGCGGTGATCGTCGATGTCGTCGTGTGGGCGGCGGCGATCACGGTGTTGCTGGCCGTGTGGGGCGTGCTGGACAGCAGCGGTTATATCCCGTTGAACGAGTTGCCCTCGTCGCCCAGATACGGATTGCTGATGCTGTGGCTGGTCGCCGGAGTGCTGCTCGGCGTCGCGGCGCTGACGACCGTCATCACGCTGTCGGAGGCCATTCGCGCAGACGTGAAGGACGACGAGCGGTCCGGCGTTGCTCGTGCGGTCGGCACGGGAGCGTTCGCGGTGGCGGCGGCACTGGTGTGCGCGGTGGTCACCGTCGTCAGCGTGAAACCCGCCGGAGTGGTCGACTCCACGGTCACCGCGGACGCGCTGCCCGCGCCCATATCGGCGGCCCCGGTCCTGGATCTCACCCGGATCACCCTCGCCCACCACGTCGGCGGTCCCGACAGCATCGGCGTGACCGCCTATGGTCTGTACACCACGCACGTCGGCCAGTTGACCGGCATCGATCCGCGTACCGGAGCGACTCGCTGGTATGTCCGCCGTCCAGCGCTGCAGCCCGCGGTGAGTACCGTCGACACGGGCCGCGTCCTTGTGGTCCGGTGGACGAACCCGTACTGCGGCAACGACTCCTGCGCTGAAAGCCGGGTACACGCCTATGCCGCCGACACCGGGCGGGAACTGTGGAGCCGCGACATCGGAAAGGTGCCGGACCGGCAGCAGGGCTGGTCGGAATATCCCGACCCGAACCAGCCCAGTCCGGATCGATTGACGCGCAACGACCCTCGCATCGGGGCGCCGATGTGGACGGTCCAAGCCAAGGACCTCGGTTGCGCACCCGGCCGGGTCATTTTTGGAAAGCTCGTGTGGACTGTCCGGGCCGGCGCTGTGCAGTTCAGCTGCGCGACATCGAATCACGCCGATGTCGATGAGCCGAGGATCGTCGGTGCGTTGGACCCCGAATCGGGACAGGTGCTGTGGACCCGCATGTCGGCTCCCAACGAACAGCTGACTCTCCCGAACGTCCCCGACGATCCCACCGACCCCGTCGCTACGGTCCTGCGAAGCGATTTCAGGTCCAGCTCCAAAACCCGCAACTTCGACATCCTGGATGCACGCACTGGCCGACCGCTCGGCACCCAGAAACTCGGCGACAACATCGGATCCGACGCAAGGGACGAGTATCCGCTGGCGCACGGCTATCTGTTGACGGTCACCGGCAACACCGCCCATCTGACCGCGCCTGACGGGCACGAGCTGTGGATGGCGCCGCTGCCGGCGCCGCTGCGGATCTCCGGGACAATGACGCCGTCCGGCCCGGCCTGGACCAGTGGCAACGCACTACTCGTCACCGTCGGTACCGCGGATCGGAACTGGATCATCGCCTACGACCTGGCCAGCGGTCACTCCACCGTGCTGGCCGGGCCCGATCCCGCGCCCGCGGGAGACCGCCCGCTGATCAATGTTCCGGTCGGAACGACGCTCATCACGCAGCCGGACCCACCGTCCTCCATCTTCGCTCAACTCTCGAGCGCTCCCTGGGGCGCACTGGTTTCCGGCTACAACTGTCACCTGCTCATCCCGACCCGCTGAACATGCGCCCGCCGCGGCAGCGCGCCCGCCGCGCTCACCCTACTTATGAGACACGGCTAGGCCGCGAAATCGACACCGTCGTCACCGCTGGCCCGATGCCCCTCACTCACCGGGCAGTCGAATCCCACGACAGGCACGCCCGCGTCACCGCCCGCGGTGCGTCCTCGAGCTGCTCCGGCGTCTCACGCTGATATGCATACCGAGTCGGCTGATCGAGGTTCGCACCGATGCGCCGGACCTGAATGGCGGACTACTTCTCGCGTCGACTCCGGCATGCGCGCCGCCGGACGGTAGCGTGGAACGCATGTCCACCGACGCCGCCGACCGTGAGGTCGCCAACAAGCCGAAGTCGACAGCGAAGTTCCGCGGACCGATAATGTTCCGCCGCGAACGCAAGGACGGTCTCGGTACCGCCGACCGGAATCTGCTGGACCAGCGCGGCGATACCGACTGGGTACACACCGACCCGTGGCGCGTGCTGCGCATTCAAGCCGAGTTCGTCGAGGGTTTCGGCGCGCTGGCCGAGGTGCCGCGCGCGGTGACCGTTTTCGGTTCCGCGCGCACCTCCGTCGACCATCCCGAGTACCAGGCGGGCCGGGCGATCGGCGCGGCGCTGGCTCGGGCGGGCTTCGCGGTGATCACCGGCGGCGGGCCCGGAGCGATGGAGGCGGCCAACCGCGGCGCCTGCGAGGCCGGTGGCTACTCGATCGGCCTCGGCATCGAGCTGCCGTTCGAGCAGGGCCTCAATGAGTGGGTCGATCTGGGCATCAACTTCCGCTACTTCTTCGTCCGCAAGACGATGTTCGTGAAGTATTCCCAAGCGTTCGTCTGCCTGCCCGGTGGTTTCGGGACCCTCGACGAGTTGTTCGAGGCGCTCACGCTGGTGCAGACCCGCAAGATCACCCGTTTCCCGATCATCCTGTTCGGCAGCAGGTACTGGTCCGGACTGGTCGACTGGCTGCGCGATTCGCTCGGCGGTTCCGGCAAGATCTCCCCGGGTGAGCTCAGCCTGCTGCACGTCACCGACAGCGTCGAAGACGTGGTCGGGATCATCCAGGCCAACGCGGAGGCCGGCGCCGCCGAGGACGCGATCGGCACGGAGGACCAGTGGTGAGCGAGCGAATCATGGCACAGCGCGCATCGCGCAGGCCGGAGCCGAGCGCCAGCGAGGCGCAGGCATGAGCGAACAGCCCTTCGCCGTCTGCGTGTACTGCTCGGCGAGCACCATGCACCCCGATTACCTCACGCTGGCCGCCCGGGTCGGTACCGAAATTGCCCGGCGCGGTTGGCAATTGGTTTCCGGTGGTGGTCACGTCTCGATGATGGGAGCGGTGGCGACGGCGGCTCGCGCCGGCGGCGCGAACACCGTCGGTGTGATCCCGAAACACCTGGTGCACCGGGAGGTCGCCGACGTCGACGCCGACGAGCTGGTGGTCACCGACACCATGCGCCAGCGCAAACAGGTCATGGAGGATCGCGCCGACGCGTTCCTGACGCTGCCGGGCGGCATCGGCACCCTCGAGGAGTTCTTCGAGACCTGGACCGGTGGCTATCTGGGGCAGCATGAGAAGCCCGTTGTCGTGCTGGATCCCAATGGATTCTTCGCAGGGTTGTTTTCCTGGCTGGACGAGCTATACGACCGGAAGTTCGTGCCCCGAACAGCCTTGTCCCGGATCACCGTGGTGACCGATCTCCCGTCCGCGTTCGAGGCACTGGAGGCGCCGCGTCCCGCCTGATCCGGTGAGCCGACGACGTGAGCACCGACGCCCGCGACGGTGAGTTCGGCTAGTACGGTCTGAGTCGCGGAGAGGCGGGGGAGCGAGTCCCGTGCCACCGACCAGTACGGCCTGAAGCCCCGGAGAGGCGGACTAGCTACAGTCGTGGACATGTTCAGCTCCACCGCGGCGCCGCTTCCCACCCTGTGCGGCAGGCCGGTGGCGACGGATCGTGCCCTGGTGATGGCTATCGTGAATCGCACGCCGGACTCCTTTTACGACCAGGGTGCGACCTTCACCGACGCGGCGGCCTTGGACGCCGTGGCGCGCGCGGTGGACGAGGGCGCCGACCTGGTCGACATCGGTGGCGTGAAGGCAGGGCCTGGTGCCATGGTCGACGCGACCGAGGAGGCCGCGCGGGTGGTCCCATTCGTTGCGGCCATTCGTGCGAAGTACCCGCAGCTACTGATCAGCGTCGACACCTGGCGCGCGGACGTGGCGCTGGCCGCTGTCGGTGCGGGCGCAGACCTGATCAACGACACGTGGGCGGGCGCCGACCCGGACTTGGTGCTCGTCGCCGCCGAGCACGGCGCCGGGGTGGTGTGTAGCCACACCGGCGGTGCGGTGCCGCGGACCAGGCCGCACCGGGTTCGCTACGCGGACGCCGTGGGCGAAGTCGCCGATACCGTGGTGCGTGCCGCCGAGAACGCGCACGCGGCGGGGGTGCGCGAGGACTCGATACTGATCGATCCGACGCATGATTTCGGCAAAAACACCTATCACGGGCTCGAGTTGTTGCGCGGAGTCGACGTTCTTGTAAATACCGGATGGCCAGTCTTGATGGCGCTGAGCAACAAGGATTTCATCGGGGAGACTTTAGGTGTCGATCTTTCCGAACGGCTGGAGGGCACATTGGCAGCAACAGCATGGTCGGCGGCCGCCGGCGCCCGAGTCTTCCGAGTGCACGAAGTCGCCGCGACCCGGCGGGTCGTGGACATGATCGCCGCGATCCAGGGCATCCGGCCCCCCGCACGAACCTTGCGAGGTCTGGTATGAAAATCCAACACCGTGAGCCCGCCTGGGCGACGACCAATACCTGGGACAGCCCGGACTGGACGGTGGACGGGCTCGTCGCCGCCAAAGCGGGCCGCACTGTGTCGGTGGTGCTGCCCGCACTGAACGAAGAACGCACCGTGGCCGAGGTGGTGGCGAGCATCCGGCCGCTGCTCGGCACGCTGGTCGACGAACTGATCGTGCTCGACTCCGGCTCGACGGACGCGACGGCGCAGCGCGCCCGCGCAGCGGGGGCCGAGGTGATCAGTCGCGAGCAGGCGGTACCCGAGCTGGAGCCGGTGGGGGGCAAGGGCGAGGTGCTGTGGCGCTCGCTGGCTGTGACCAGCGGCGACCTGGTTGCCTTTGTCGACTCCGATCTCATCGATCCGGATCCGGCTTTCGTGCCGAAACTGCTCGGCCCGCTGCTCACGGTCGACGACGTGCAGCTGGCCAAGGCTTACTACCGCAGACCGCTGCGGCACGGCGGCGCGGTGGACGCGCACGGCGGCGGCCGCGTCACCGAGCTGGTCGCGCGTCCGCTGCTCGCGGCGCTGCGGCCCGAGTTGTCGCAGGTGCTGCAGCCGCTGGGCGGTGAATACGCGGGCACCCGCGATCTGCTCACCTCGGTGCCGTTCGCCCCTGGCTACGGCGTGGAGATCGGGCTGCTGCTCGACACCTATGACCGGCTCGGCATGTCCGCGATCGGACAGGTCAACCTGGGCGTCCGCACGCATCGCAACCGGCCCCTGTCCGACCTGGGTGTGATGAGCCGCCAAATCCTGGGCACCGCGCTAGGTCGCAGCGGCGTGCAGGACTCCGGCGCGGCGCTCACCCAGTTCCCGCTCATCGGCGATGAATTCACCGCACACAGTATCGAGGTGTCGCTGACCGACCGTCCGCCGATGAACACGCTGCGGCCCGCGCGGGCGGCCGCCTGAACCTCGAGTGTTTCGGGGCACGAGCCGCGCGGAGGTGTCGGGCGGCCGCGTAGCGGTGAGGTGCGCTGCCCACCGGCACGGGTCGGGTAGCCGCGGTGCGTGTCGAATCTACTTCGGCTGGTGCGCCTTTCGGTGCCGATGAGCGGCGAGTCGCTGGGCAGGCTCGGGCTCAGCGGTGGATGGGGCCCTCCGTGTCGTCCAGTGGGCGGGCGGAGGCGCCGCCGCGCTCCGCCAGGATCTGGGCAGCGATGGAGATCGCGGTCTCGTCCGGTGTCCGCGCGTTGAGGTCCAGCCCCACTGGGCTTTTCAGCCGGGCCAGCTGCTCGTCGGCTACACCGGCGGCCCGGAGGCGTTCGACGCGCTCGGTATGGGTGCGGCGGGACCCGAGAGCGCCGACGAAGCCGAGCTCCGCGCACTTCAGTGCTGCGACCACGGTCGGCACGTCGAACTTGGCGTCGTGGGTGAGAACACAGACCACGGTGCGGCGGTCGAGCCGTCCCGCCTCGTTCTCCGCGCGCAGATAGCGGTGCGGCCAGTCCACGACCACCTCGTTGGCGGAGGGGAATCGGGCCGCGGTGGCGAAGGTTTCGCGCGCGTCGACCACGGTCACCCGGTAGCCGAGCTGGCGGCCGGTGCGGCTCAGTGCGCGAACGAAGTCGTTGGCGCCCGCCAGGATCATCCGGGCCGGTGCCGCGAAGACCTGTACGAAAGTTCGGGGGCGCGGCGAGCTGTCTGCTTCGCACTCGTCGGCGCCCACGACGCCGCTGCGGCCAGCGACCAGCAGCGCCCGCGCGTCGCGGTCCACGCCGTGCCACGGATCGGTACCGCCGGGCAGCAGCAGCTTCCATTCCGGCCGGGCGTCCATCGTGGTGGCGACCCCGACCGGGGAACCATCGCCGATCCGCTGCCTCAGGGAGGAAAGGAGCGGAAGCCGATCGGGGCGGATCCGCTCGACGAAAACCTCGATCTCGCCGCCACAGGTCAATCCGACGGCGAAACCGTCGCCATCGGAGTAGCCGAACCTGTCGGTCACCGCGTGGCCGGTCGCCAATACCTCGCGCGCCGACGCTACGACCGCGGCCTCGACGCAACCGCCCGACAACGAGCCGTGAACCTCGCCGGATTCGGTGACGATCATCGCAGCTCCCGGCTCGCGAGGGCCGGGCCCGGTTGTGTCCACCACGCGCGCCAGCGCGACCGGACCACGCGGCAGCAGGGTGATCAATTGCCCGAGTATCGCGCGCACAGGAACCGGTCCTCTCCCGAGCGGGTCCGGCCGCCGTGCATCAGGCCGGAGACGAACGGCGGATTTCCGCCGACATCTCCACCCTAATGCGGCCGCGCCGGGAAGTTCGCCTGCGGCCTGCGCCGGGTCGAGCGAAGCAGCCGCCTGCCCGGAGGCTATTCGGCGCGACGGCGCTGCTCGGGAAGCGGCTCGGCCACCGCGGGCCCGACCTGCGGCTCGTCGTCGGCGGCGTTCGCGGGCGGCGCTACGGCCGCCTCCTTCGCGAGGCGGCCCTGCAGCTCGGCGACGGTCAGCTGCCGGTGCGAGGCCGTCGGCCGCAGCAGCACGGCGACGACCAGGGTGAGCAGCCCGGTCGCCAGCCCGGCGATACCGACGAGCACGAGCGAGTTCACCGTTTCCCCCTCGAAGAGGGCATCACGCGGTCGTCTCGCGGAGCTGAAGGTACGGCAGGACGTCACCGGTCTCGAAGTACGCTGTGAAGATCTCGGCCGCCTGCTCGGCGGTGAACAACTCGTCCGGATAGATCAGCGGAGCGGGTACACCGGCCGGCACTGGGACGTCGATGCTCGGTGCGCCGATCCGGTCGCCGGGCAGACCGACGGCGAACTGGCGCGGCGCGGCGCCGACGGTGCTGCGCAATTCGATGGCAAGCGCCCCGGCCGAGCCGGTGCACTGCAGATAGTTCCGCCCAGGCGCGGAGCTGATCACTGGGCTGATGTCGGCGGGCCGCATGGCCGCGGCGAGCCGAGTCATATTCACCGAGTAGCGGTGGTAGCCGTCGAGCCTGCGCAGCGGGCGCAGGAAGCTGTCGACCGTCTCGCCGGGGCCGAGGAAGACCTTCAGCCGGTCGCTGTAGGTGACCCGGTGGGTGATCAGCGCCGGGTCGGCGGTACGCAGCGCGGCCCCGGGATCGAGCTGGTCGCGCCGCAGCGGGGAAAGTGTGGACACCGAACTCTCAGATATTGAACCTCGAACACGCATCAGAGCCCGCCCATCGAAATAGTTATCTTTCGGCAATTTAAGCATCGGCGCAGGAGGCACCCTACCCGAGGGCGTTATCACGTGTCGCATCCCCTTGGGGCCCTGCGTGTCACAAGCTCTTCGAAATAAGGTTTGCGCAGGTGGATGCCATTAGTTGGCCGTGGCCGGGCTATCTATCCCTCGGACCGGCAGTGGAACCCTGGGCTCCGGGTGGGCCTCGGGGGACGATCCAATCAGGGCCGACCGACGATGATCGCCGTGGCCCTGAAGTTCTCAGCCGCTCTTCGGCATTCGGCACGTTACCGCCGAATCGCGCCGAGACCCCACGCAACTCGTCGTTACGGGCCCGTGATGCCCTCTGGCTCGAGTGATCGCGGTTCGCCGTGGGTCAGCGGCGCACACCTTTTGCGGGAAACCGGGTTTCGGCGTCATGGCGATACACCGGCGTGAGCAAATCGGCCTCCAACGGCTCGCCGGTGGCCCGGTCGAACCGGCAGGTGACCAGCACAGAGAACAGGTGTGTGCTCGCACGCTCGTGCAGGGTTGCCAGACGGGTGGCGAGCAGCCGTATGGCGCCGAGCGATCCGGGCGGATGCATGCCGTCGATCATCAATACGCTGCCACGCCCATCGGGTCTGGGCAGCCTGGCCAGATAGGCGATGTCGTGCGGTTCCGGCCCGCCGGGCCGGTACACCCGGCGTGCCGCCCGGTCTTCGATGCCCCGGCGAGTGTCGCCTGCCCTGGCCACCGCGCGCCGCAGCCGCGGATCGGCGGTGATCAGCTGGCGCAGGCTGGGGGAGAGTTCCGGGCCACCCAACACGATCAACCCGTTGCGCTTCAGGTCGATCAGGCGGCCGGGTAGGAAGTGTTCGATCGTGACGGTGAAGCCGAGTTCGCGGAGTAGTTCGGCAAGACGGTGCGGCGCAGCCGGGTCCGGCGCACCGACTACCCGCCCGGCCCGCACCTCCGGGACCAGAACGGTGAGCGAACCGTGCCCGAAGAACAGCCCCTCCGGCGATGGTCCCTGCGTACTCACCTGATGGATCCGGGCGCGGGAAAGCCCCGCCGCCGCACCGATTCTGGCGAACGTCCAGCCATCGGCATGGAGCTCCCTGATCACGGCACGGCGAATCCTGGTCAGTTCGTTGATGGTCTGCTGGGCCGCCGCCACCCCGTCGGTGGCCGCCTTCAGTCGCTCGACCCTGTCCTCGATCGCGAACACGCGCGCCACGTCATCGGCCGACATGTGCGAAGTCTAGACAGCTGAACTGGTCATGGTGTCTAGACTTCTTGACAGATCAGGTGGCGTCCGTGTCGATCGGCGGACGTTCGTTGCGCTCCAACGGCTTATCGACCTCAGGCATCGGATAGTTGGGCATTCCGCTGTTCGTGCTGTACAGGTCCTTTTTGTCGAGCAGCGTGCCTTCCCAATCCTTGAACAGCGAATCGTCGCCGTTGAGAAGGTGTTTGGTCACCATCCCGCGCGGAGTCATACCGCGCAGTTCGTTCAGGTCGGCCAGCGGCTTGCGTAGATCCTCGAACTCGGGACCGAGCTCCTGCTTCAGCTGTGAGGTCGCACCACTGGCATAGTCGCGCACCTGGCGCAGGCTGCGAGTGGTCCACCGCACCGCACCGGGCAGGCGCTCCGGTCCGAGAATCACTAGGGCGGCGACGAGCAGAATGACCATTTCGCTCCAGCCGATGTTGCTGAACACGTAATCAGGCTACCCGGGAGTCCGACCAGCGGGTCAGTCGGATTCCAGCGTGACCGGCACGTCCACCTGTCGCCCATCACGGATCAAGACCACGTTCACCGTCTCTCCGATCTTGCGCGACTGCACCGCGACGACCAGCTCCTCCGGGCCGGTCACCTCGCGATCGCCGATCTTCACAATGACGTCGCCCTCGACGATCCCTGCCTTGGCCGCAGGGCTGCCGGGTGCTACATCGGCCACTTCCGCGCCGCTCGTCGTCTCATTCGCCACCTGTTTGGTGCGCGGGCTGATGCCCAGTCTCGGATGATGAATCACACCATCGCGGATCAGAGTCTGGGCAACTTGGGTCATCATGTCTACCGGGATGGCGAAGCCGAGACCGACCGATCCACCGGTCTCGCTGCGAATGGCGGAGTTGATACCGATGACTCGGCCCTCCATGTCCACCAGTGCGCCACCGGAGTTACCCGGGTTGATCGACGCGTCCGTCTGCACGGCGTCGATCACGGCGTTCGTGTCGCTGCCCTCGCCCTGCAACTTCACCGGGCGGTGCAGCGCGCTGACGATGCCGGAGGTGACCGTCTTGCTCAGTCCTAGGGGCGAGCCGATAGCCAAGACATCGTCGCCGACCTGGACGTCGCCGGACTTACCCAGCTTGGCGACAGTGAGATTCTTCACATCGACCTTCAGCACCGCGAGGTCGGTCTTCGGGTCGCGGCCGACGGTCTGAGCGGGCACCCGGGTGCCGTCGGAGAACTGGACCTGGATCGTGGCGCGATTGCTCTTGTCCTGCGCGGCCATCGAGATGACGTGGTTGTTCGTGACGACGTAGCCTCCGCCGTCGATCACCACACCGGACCCGGTGGCGCCATTGTCGCCGACGGTGACCCGGATCGAAACGACCGAGGGCAATACAGCGTTCGCGACCTGCGCGATCAGTCCGTGCGGACGGTCGACATCGCTGCTCTGCTCCAAGGCGACCTTGCGCGAGGTGAGCGTGGAAGCCGTCTCCGCGGTCAGCCTGCCGACCAGACCGCCGAGCAGGCCGATCACGAGCGCGACGAGCGCGAGCAGAGCCAGCGCCTTGGGTGCGACCCGGGACCCGAACAGCACCTGGCGTGCGGTGAGCTTCTCGGCCTGGGGCAGCGGCTGTGGTGTGGGCGTCGGCACCGCGGGCGCGCCGAGGCGCACGGCGGCATCGGGATCACGCCACGGATCAGCCGGCCCCGCGACTGGGGCTGTGCTGTCGGCGGCGTCGGGATCGCGCTGCAGCAGCTCGCTGGAACCTTCGGGGCGGCCGAACGCCTCCGCGAGCACCGCGTCCGGGGGGCGGTTGTGCAGTTCCGGGCCCACCTGCGGTGCCGCACCCGCGGTGCGGATCGGCAGAGGATCGGCGAACGAACCGGACAGGCCCGACGGCCTGCGGAAGGCGCGTGCGGTGTGCGTGTCGACATGGGGCCGGTAGACCGGGCGCGGACCGAGCACGGGCGCGTCCGATGGACGGAGATTCCCGCGGTTGGCCGCCGAATCCGAGGTGTCGGCCGATCCGGAATTCGTAGATTCGGTGGTCACTCGGGAAACTCTACTTCCGCCACCATGTTGTCCACCGGGTCGCGGTGAACGAATCGGTCAGAAAGCCGAAAACCGCCTCGTTGCGCGGGGTCCCGTCGGAACCCGAGGCGGGGGTCCGCCCGTTGCTCGCGCCACCCGGCAGTTCGGCGAGGGGAATCCTGGTCAGACTGTCGTGCAGCCCGGTGGGTATCGCGACATGGCCCGCATGGCGCAACGCGATGCGCGCCTGTTGCTGTGCGTCGACTTCCGCCGCACATTCGGGGCACAGAGACAGATGCTGGGCGGCACGCAGATAGGCGTTCATCCGCAACTCGCCATCCACATAGGCCGCGATCGCCTCGCTCGCCAGATGCTCGGTGGGGCTGAAACGAGGCGGACGACGACCGGCCGTACTGGAGTCGCCACTCATTCGGTGCTCACCCTTTCAACCGACATCATCCGATTTGTTGGGCAATGCCGGCTTCCGACGGATCACCCGATGTTGTTCGCTTCAGCGGCGAACCGCTGCTCACTTCCATTATGCGCAAGGTAGTCGCGCAGTGCCTGGCGCCCACGGTGAATCCGACTGCGCACGGTGCCCAGTTTCACGCCGAGCGTAGCGCCGATCTCCTCGTAGGACAGCCCTTCGATGTCACACAGCACGACGGCGGCGCGGAACTCGGGTGCCAGCGAATCCAGCGCGGATTGCAGGTCGGGATCCAGCCGGGCATCGTGGTACGCCTGCTCGGGGCCCGGGCCCTCAGCGGGCACGCGGTCGTAGTCCTCGGGCAGCGCTTCCATCCTGATCCGGTTGCGTCTGCGAACCATGTCCAGGAACAGGTTGGTGGTGATGCGGTGCAGCCAGCCCTCGAAGGTGCCCGGCTGGTAGTTCGACAGCGAGCGAAACACCCGGATGAACGTCTCCTGGGTGAGGTCGTCGGCGTCCTGGGCGTCGCCGGAGAGTCGGTAGGCTAGGCGGTAGACCCGATCGGCATGCTCGCGGACCAGCTCGTCCCAGGACGGCATGGCCGACCGGTCACCGGTGGCATCGAAGGCAGCAGTACCGCTCAGCTCGACGGACTCGACGGACTCGGTGGAATCCTCGGAGGCCTCGGCTTCGATCGGCAGGATCTGCTCGGGCAGGGTGGCGTACTGGTGCGCCGCATCGACCATGTGGATGGAGCTACCTCCTACTAGGGACCGCAAACGTCGGAACTCGCGGTGGCCCGGATCTATGGACCGTCGCGTACGGATACAACCGACGACCTGTATGTCGTTGTTCCCGCGTCCCGTGTTAGACACGGTCGGTGGTCTTGCGTTGCCCATACTCTCTCCTGTCCTGATATGGCCGGGGTATGGAGATCCTGAGGGACACCTGAGAAAATTGGCCGCGAGAATGGCGGGCGGCGCGTGTTGTACGGAACGCCGAGACCAGCCGCCCGGCGTTAGCCTCATACCCGTGGCATCGAATCTGGAGCGAAATCTCGCCTACGTGGAGCAATCCGTCGTGGAAGACGAGATCCTCGTCAGTGCGCGCGAACGGGCCACCGAACTCGGCGTGGCACCCGTGCCGCCTTCGGTGGGGGCGCTGCTGAGTATCTACGCACAGTTGCTCGGGGCACGTGCCGTAGTGGAGGTGGGCACCGGCGCGGGCATCAGCGGGCTGTGGCTGCTCGACGGTATGCGCGAGGACGGAACGCTGACCACCATCGATTCCGAGCCGGAGCACCAGCGCGCGGCCAGGGAGGCGTTCCGCGCCGCCGAGATCCCGCCCGCACGGACCCGGCTGATCAACGGACGCGCGCTCGATGTGCTGCCGCGCCTGGCCGACGGCGCCTACGATCTGGTCTTCATCGACGCGGCGCCGCTGGAGCATCCGGAGTATGTCGCCCAAGCGGTGCGGCTGCTGCGTGACGGCGGGGCCATCGTGCTGCACAATGCGCTGCTCGGCGGACGGGTTCCTGACACGGCGCAACGCGATCCGGCAACACAGGCCGTGCGCGCGGCCACCCGCGCCATCGCAGAGCACCCCGAACTCACCAGCGTGCTGATCCCGGTCGGGGACGGATTGCTCTGCGCCTCACGTGGTTAGCGATTCACGCCATGTTCGATACGAGCTGATTTCATAGCCGAATCGCGGGTACCCGCTGGGAAACAAGTCAGCGAGGTTGTCAAAATGCGTGAACTCGATGCCGTCGAGGTTGTTTACATGGGTGATGTCGTCGTGGAGCGACGATCGAGTTGGCTGCGGCCGACCGTAATCGCCTTCCTGTTCGTAATCCTGGGTGCTGTTCTGGTGCTGCTCGTGGTCAGCAATGCCGATTTCGACAGCGGACCTCCGAAAGTTACTCCGACACAGGGGCCATGCGAGCCATTCTGCACGCAGACTGTCGCGCCGCCGGGACCGTAAGCCGCCTTCGAACGCCCGCCTCCGAGATCGGGTGTACACGCAGGCTCGAAGGGCCGATCCCGTCGCTTCTGCACTTTTCATCAGGCCGTGATCGGCCAACCCATCGAATACCCCGACACGCGCCGGCTGTCCGGCGCATTCTTCAGGAAGCATGCGCGAACGAGGTACTAGCGGGTTGATCCTCCGAGCGAGGCATCCGGAAGAAGGTGCAGTGTGGTGATGTTCCTCTGGGACGACGACGAGCGCCGCCCCCGCCCGATCCACTGGGGTCGGACGATGGTAGCCCTCGCCGGAGTGCTTCTGTTGGCGGTGCTGGCGGTATATCTGGTCAGCACAGCCGATTTCGGCACCTCGAAGACGACCGTGCCGCGCACGCCGGGCCCATGCGCACCGTTCTGCACCGGAGCCCCCGCCCCAGACCCGGGCGAGCCCTGATCACGCTCGCCACGCAACCATTGATTTCGCAAGGATATGGGTGACTCGTCGGGCACACCCAGAACTCGAGCGGCACCCGCGTATGGCCTGAACGCAAATCCCGCGTCACCTCTGACTGGTACGGCCTGAAGACCCAGAGAGGCGGGCCGGCGGACCAGTCCTAGACCCACACGCCCTTGCCCACCGTGACCACGCCGCCGTTGCTCACGGCGAACCGGCTGCGGTCGCGTTCCAGGTCCACCCCGATGATCTCGCCCTCACTGACCACCACGTTCTTGTCCAGAATGGCGTGCCGCACCACCGCGCCGCGCCCGATGCGGACACCGGGCATGAGCACGCAGCCTTCCACGGTGGCGCCGTCGTCGACCATGACATTGAAACTGAGCACCGAATTGCGTACGGTGGCCGCGGACAGGATGCTGCCCGCGGCGACGATGCACTCCTGCGCCAACCCGCCCTGGGCGAATTTGGCCGGCGGCCAGTTCTCGACCGCGCCACGGAGCGGCCAGTGCCGGTTGTAGAGGTTGAACACCGGGTGCACCGAGACCAGATCCATGTGCGCGTCGTAGAACGCGTCGATCGTTCCTACATCGCGCCAGTAGCCGCGGTCGCGTTCGGTGGCGCCGGGCACGTCGTTGTGGGCGAAGTCGTAGACGCCCGCCTGGCCCGCGGCAACCAGCGACGGGATGATGTCGCCGCCCATGTCGTGGTCGGAGTCGGAGTTGTCCGCGTCCGCCTTGATCGAATCCACAAGCACCTTGGTGGTGAAGACGTAATTGCCCATAGACGCGAATGTGACGTTCGGGTCGTCGGGGGTGCCCGGCGGGTGCGCAGGCTTCTCCAGGAACTGGGTGATCCGGCCCGAGTCGTCGGTATCGATGCAGCCGAACGCGCTCGCCTCGCTGCGTGGCACCCGGATGCCCGCCACGGTCACGCCCGCCCCGGAGTCGATGTGATGGCGCACCATCTGCTCCGGATCCATCCGATAGACGTGATCGGCGCCGAACACCACGATGTAGTCCGGGTCCTCGTCGTAGATCAGGTTCAGCGACTGCATGATCGCATCCGCGCTACCGGTGTACCAGCGTGGCCCGAGCCGCTGCTGCGCAGGAACCGGGGTGATGTACTCGCCCGCGAAGCCGGACAGCCGCCAGGTTTGCGAGATGTGCCGGTCCAGCGAGTGCGACTTGTACTGGGTGAGCACGCACAGCCGCAGAAAACCCGCGTTGACCAGATTGCTGAGCACGAAGTCGATGAGGCGATAGGCGCCGCCGAACGGGACCGCTGGTTTGGCGCGGTCCGCCGTGAGTGGAAAGAGTCGCTTGCCCTCGCCACCGGCGAGCACGATCCCGAGTACGTGCGGCTGGCTCCTCACACCTGCCAAACTACCGGGTAAAGCGCCCGGGAGTGGCCTCAGCCGAACCGAACGTCTACTTTGAACCGGTGAGTTTCGGCACTTACGGTGGGCACTCGGCGGTGGATTCCGGCGAGCGGGACCGGCTTCGGGTCGCAATGCTGACCCGCGAGTATCCGCCCGAGGTGTACGGCGGAGCCGGGGTACACGTAACGCAGTTGACCGCGCGTTTGCGCGAGCTGTGCGAAGTGACCGTGCACTGCATGGGCGTCGCACGCACTGACGCCGTAGTACACCAACCGGATCCGGCGCTGCACGCCGCCAACACCGCGTTGCGGATGATGTCCGCGCAGCTGCGGATGGCCGATGCCGCGGGCGAGTTCGACGTGGTGCACTCGCACACCTGGTACACCGGCCTGGCGGGGCACCTGGCCGCGACGCTCTACGGGATCCCGCACGTCTTGACCGCGCATTCGCTGGAACCGCGCAGGCCATGGAAGGCCGAGCAGCTCGGCGGGGGCTACCGGCTCTCGTCCTGGTCGGAACGTACCGCCGTCGAACACGCCGACGCCCTCATCGCGGTGAGCGAGGGCATGCGCCGTGACGTGCTCGACGCCTACCCGGCCGTCGACCCGGATCGGGTACACGTTGTGCACAACGGCATCGACGGGAGCATCTGGCATCCGGAGCAGGGGGCAGCGGGCACATCGTCGGTACTCGATACGCTCGGCGTGCGCACCGACCAGCCCATCGTGGCGTTCGTCGGCCGCATCACGCGGCAGAAGGGCGTCAGCCATCTGCTGGCCGCCGCCAGGGACTTCAACCGCGACATCCAGCTCGTGCTGTGCGCGGGCGCCCCTGACACGCCGGAGTTGGCGCAGGAGGTCGCCGCCGCGGTGGACGAGTTGCGGCGGCGGCGTGGCAACGTGTACTGGGTTCGCGAGATGCTGCCGACCGAGCAGATCCGCCAAATCCTAGCGGCCGCGGCCGTGTTCGTGTGCCCGTCGGTTTACGAGCCGCTCGGCATCGTGAACCTGGAGGCGATGGCTTGCGCGACCGCGGTGGTCGCCTCCGACGTCGGCGGCATTCCCGAGGTGGTCGAGGACGGCCGCAACGGACGGCTGGTGCATTACGACGCGGGCGCCGCCGAGGACTATGAGCGCGACCTGGCCGCCGCCGTCAACGAGGTCGCCTGCGATCCCGGGCTGGCCGCCGAGTTCGGCGCGGCGGGCCGCGCGCGGGCGGTCTCCGAGTTCGACTGGGGGCAGGTTGCGGCGCGCACCATCGAGGTCTACGACAAGATCCGAAGGATGTGACTCCGCGCCGGGAGCGGCGCGGTCACGACACCGGGCGGTAGGTGCCCACGGCAACCGACGCGGTCACCTCGACGGTATCCGGCAGATTCGCCAGGCGCGCGTCCGCGCCGGCCGCGTGATGCGCGGACGGTCCCATGCCCACCACGTTCGCGACCTCGCTCCGGCCGAGTTTCATCGGATACTCGACAAGTGCGCTCTCGACCGCCTCGAAGTGACCCGACAGCGCGGCCTCGAGCCTGCGATCCTTGTCCGGGTCCACCCGCACCATGTCCAGCGGCCCGATCAACTCGCCCAGGTGGCGTTCGGTGGGTGTGGCGACGACGAAACGGCCGTGGTCGCCGAGCACCCGGGCTACCTCGCCGGGATTGCGTGGCGCGAAGACGGAGAGGACGCCGTCGAGCACGCCGTCGCGGATCGGCAACCCGCGCCATGCGTCTGCCAGCACAGCCGCGGCGCGCGGGTGGGCGCGGGCGCACCGCCGGACGGCGGGCTTGGCCACGTCCAGGGCGATGCCGACAGCCGGAGGGGCGGCGTCGAGCACATGGGCGAGGTAGTAGCCCGTGCCCGCGCCGACTTCCAGCACCGCACCGTCGGGTCGTCGGGTCGCCGTGACGGCGCGAGCCACCACATCGACGATCGGCGCGAAGTGCCCCCCGCTCTGGAAAGCGGCGCGCGCGTCCAGCATGGCCGCGGTGTCACCGGTCATTTTGCTCGACGCGCCGGTCTGGAGGCTGACATAGCCCTGCCGTGCGACGTCGAAGCTGTGCCCTCGCCCGCAGCGCAGCGCCCGATCGCGCGATTCGAGCATGAGCGCCGAGGCATCCTCGTGCGACCGCGGCGAACGCACGCATTCGGGACAGGCCAGCAGACCGGCCACCGCGGCGAGGGCCGGGTGTTCAGCTGGTGACACTCAGCTGGTGACGCTCTTCAGTTCGTCACCCAGCGCCGCTGCCTCGTCCGGCGTGAGTTCGACGACCAGCCGCCCGCCACCCTCGAGTGGAACCCGCATGACAATTCCACGCCCTTCCTTGGTTGCCTCGAGGGGACCGTCCCCGGTGCGGGGCTTCATGGCCGCCATCCTCTGCTCCCTCCAGATCTGCGCGGTCTGCTGCGCACTTTCTTGGAACTCCAGTTGTCACCAACTAGTGAGCTCGCCGGCATTTGGCGAGCTACACCCGTCCCATTCTTCCCTATCGCGGATGTGGACGGATACCTGAGTTCAAAAAGTGACCGGTCGGCCCGGGTCCGGCAGGTCACTGCCCACCCAGCAATCGGCCAGGTGATCGTCGACCATTCCAGTCGCCTGCATCAGCGCGTAAGCGGTGGTAGGTCCGACGAATCGGAACCCGCGCCGTTTCAATTCTTTTGCCAGAGCCAAGGATTCGGTGGTGCTGGTGGGCACGTCCGCGCCGGTGCGCGGCCGCGGTCGCGGCGGCGGTGCGAATGACCAGAGCAGTTCGTCCAGTCCGATGTCGAGCGTGCGGGCGACCCTGGCGTTCGCGATGGCGGCCTCGATCTTGAGCCGATTGCGAACGATGCCCGCGTCGGCCAGCAGCCTGGCGACGTCGGCGTCACCGAACTCCGCGACGCGCTCGATCGAGAACCCGGCGAACGCCGCGCGGAACGCGGGCCGTTTCCGCAGGATGGTAATCCAGGACAGCCCCGACTGAAACGCCTCCAGACACAGCCGCTCGAACAGGGCGTCGTCGCCGTGCAGCGGCATGCCCCACTCGTAATCGTGGTAATCCCGGTACAGTTCGGACTCCAGCGGCCACGCGCACCGAATTCGGCCGTCGTCGGCGGGTGCGCTCATTTCGACTCCGGCGCGACCGGTGTCTGCCATCTGATGGCCTGCGCCTCGGCCATTTGGCGCTGAAGTTCGTCGATCCTGGCGGCCAGCCTGGCCAGCGCCCAGTCCACCTCTGCGGCCTTGTACCCCCGCACCACCTGCTGAAAGCGCAGCGCGCGTACGTCCGCTCCGGTGATTCCCTCAGCGGGCAGCAGCGTGGCCGTCGTTCCCTCCGGCAACGGCCCCAACTCCTCGGACCGCCCGAAGACCGCACTGGCAAGCAGGAACAGCACCGCGGCGACCAAGCCGACGATCAGCACGTACAGCAGTATCGTGAGCATGCTGGAATTTTTCCAGCGCCTGCGGCGCTGGGTGTTCGCGGCCCCCTGTTGGCTCGTGTCCGAGCGACCGCCGCTGGCGACTTCGTCGCGGCCGCGACGGCCGCTCGGACGCGAGCCGGGCCGCGAACGGGCAATGGAAGGTCTCGCTTCGCTCGGAAGCGGGAGTGGGCCGATGTGTTGCATCAGGCGTGTGCGCGGTGGTTCGGCCTGTTTCTGCGTGCTGCGCAGGCCGTTATCCCTCGCAAACTGCTCGGTGTCGCTTTGCTCGGGGGTGCGGCCGATGCGGTCGGTGGGAAGGTAGCTGAGTGGTTGTTCGGTAGCCGTGGACGGATGGATGGCTGCCAGCTAGCTGTATGACGCCGCGAACACACAGTGCCGCAGGTGCCGCGAATCAAGCACGGGTTGTATCGATGCCGAGCGACATGCCCGCGAGGCCGCGGCGGCGGACGGCGAGTTTGTCGGCGACATCCTGCAGCGCCTTCGCGGCCGGGTTGTCGGGATCGCGCAGCACGATCGGGGTGCCCTCGTCGCCCGACTCACGCAGTGCCTGTTCGATCGGGATCTGACCGAGCAGCGGCACGTTCGCGCCGACGGCGCGGGTCAGCCGGTCGGCGACGGCTTGGCCACCGCCGGAGCCGTACAGGTCCATCCGGGTCCCGTCCGGCAGGTCCAGCCAGGACATGTTCTCCACCACGCCCGCGATCCGCTGACGGGTTTGCAGAGCGATTGCTCCCGCGCGCTCGGCCACCTCCGCGGCGGCTGGCTGCGGAGTGGTGACGACCAGGATCTCCGCGTTCGGGATCAGCTGCGCGATGGAGATGGCGACGTCGCCGGTGCCTGGCGGCAGGTCGAGCAGCAGGATGTCCAGGTCACCCCAGAACACGTCGGCGAGGAATTGTTGCAACGCTCGGTGCAACATCGGCCCGCGCCACACCACAGGGGTGTTGCCCTTGGTGAACTGCGCGATCGAAATCAGCTTCACGTCGTGCGCGACCGGCGGCATGATCATCCGCTCGACCTGGGTCGGCCTGGCGTCGGTGCCGAGCATGCGCGGGATCGAGTGCCCGTAGATATCGGCGTCCAGCACGCCCACCGAGAGGCCGCGCGCGGCCATGGCGGCGGCGAGGTTCACCGTGACACTGGATTTTCCGACGCCGCCCTTGCCCGACGCGACCGCGTAGACGCGGGTCAGCGAGCCGGGCTGGGCGAACGGGATAACCGGGTCGGCCGAGTCGCCGCGCAATTGCTTGCGCAGATCGGTGCGCTGCTCGTCGCTCATCACGTCGAGTTCGACGGTCACCGCGCCGGCACCTGGCACGTCGGCGATGGCCCTGGTGACTCGCTGCGTGATCTCGGTGCGCAGCGGGCAGCCCGCCGTCGTCAGGTAGATCTCCACGTGGACATTGCTGTCGGCGCCGATCGCGACGCTTTTCACCATGCCCAGCTCGGTGATCGGCCTGCGGATTTCCGGGTCGTCGACCTTCGCGAGTGCGCCCCGCACATCCGATTCCGTAACCAATGGCATGGCAGGAATTTTAGGCGTGTCAAATTCTGGGCAGGTCTCCGGGCCGGGGTGCGACCCCGGTGCCGTAGGAGGTTTCCCAGGCCATGACGTTCGCGACGTAGGCCATGGAGTGGTTGTACCGCAGGATCGCGCGCGACTGTTGGGCCAGGTCGCGCATGTTCAATCCGCCTTCACACAGGTATTTTCCCGCGGTCAGGGCGGCGTCGAAAAGATTCTGCGGATCGGCGATGCCGTCGCCGTTGCCGTCGGCGGCGTAGCGCTTCCAGGTTTGCGGCAGGAACTGCATCGGGCCGATCGCGCGGTCGTATCCGGCCAGGCCGTCCAGCGCACCGTCGTCGGAGTCGCGGACGACGTGGTTGCCGGCCAGCGATCCGTCCAGCACCGGGCCGTAGACCGGGGTCAGCGGATTGCCGTCGGAGTCGGCCTTGCCGCCGAACGCGTGCGTCGACTCGACCCGGCCGATGCCCGCCAGCAGCGACCACGGCATCCCACACACCGGGTTCTCCGCGGCCAGAACACGTTCGGCGTTCTGATAGGCCGCGACAGCCACGCCGGGTACACCGACCGGCCCGGCCGGCAACGCGGCGAGTTGCCTTCCGTTCGGCAGCGCAACGGTTTTCACCACCGGCGCCACGGTGGGCGCGGGCTTCGCCATTGCGTGAGCGACGAATTCACCCGTCGCGACGGGTTCCGCGATGGTCCGGGGTCTGGCGCCCTGCACGTCCTGATCGGCTCCCGGTGCCTGAACCACGGACGCGGACGCGGTCACGCTGCCCACATCGGACGCGGCCGTGACGGCCACGAGTCCAGCGGGAACCAATCCGGTCAATGCGATAACGGAGCTCCGTCTGGCAGTGGCAGGCGGCTGTTTTCGATGACGTCCCACGGTGCGGTGACCCTCCAATGGCTCGTCGTGAGCCCTTCGCGATGGACGAAGGAAGGTTACCGCATTCGAGATTGTTTTGTTACTGCTTCGTGATCAGCTGTGGGTTTAGGTCACATTTGGGGGTGTGGGTAGGGGGATGACGATGCCGAAGGGGAGGGTGATGCCGGGTGGTGGGGTGGGTGTGGGTGGGGTGGATTCTGCGGGTTCGACGGGT
>NZ_JBFAAB010000005.1:0-344691 GCF_040639505.1 Nocardia sp. NPDC023852 | reverse complement strand
AGCGAAGACCGACCTCCTCCGAAAGCGAATCCTGTTGAGCGAGTGAATAACCCGGGATCCGCGATCACCAAATTTGTGCCAGATCCTGAATACTGACCCCATGACCGGCACCCTCGTGGACCCACAATCCCTGCCCGCCGAGTTGCGTCCATACCTGGCAGACCTCGTTCAGCGCATCCGCGCCGTCTGCGGGCCTCATCTCGTCAGCGTCTTCGCGGTCGGGTCCATCGCACTCGAGGACTATCGGCACAGGCGCAGCGACGTCGATGTGACGGTAGTAGTCGACCCGGCGCTTCCCGGCCAAGCTGTGCGCACACTGGCCGAATCACTCGCCCATCCCGCTCTGCCCTGCCCCGCGGCCGGGCTGGAGCTGGTGGTTTACGACTCGGACTTCGTCGTTCGTCCGTCCGATGAGGCCGGATATCTCCTGGATCTCAACACCGGCCCGCTGCTGTCGAACCGCGCCAGCTTCGATTCGACGGAATCACCGGCCTTCTGGTACGTCATCGATCGCTCCATCGCCCATCAGACCGGCCGTCTCCTATATGGGAGCCCAGTGCGGCAGGTTATTGCACCACCTACACGCCGCGACGTGTTTGCCGCGATTCTGGCTTCGGTTCGTGAGCACACCAATGGGGAAGGCCACCTGACCGACAACCAGGTGCTCAACGGCTGCCGCTCGGTAGCGTTCTGCCGCACGGGCCGATGGCTGGCCAAGCGCAAAGCCGCACAGATGATCGCCATGGCCGAGAACGATTTCCAACCTCTCATCGAAACCGGATTACGCAGCTTCCAGCGTCCTCGCACGGCAGCACTCCCGCTACCCACCGCCGACGTGCGGAAATTCCTCCTCTGGGTACGCGAATGTGTTGAAGAAACCGCCGCCGAAACAACCGCACCATGGCCGGAGCACTCAGCCACTGACCTGACCCCGTAGGGGCATGGCCACGGGAGTTGGCCGAGCGGTACGGCTGTGCCGGCGTGGAGGAGGCGTTGCCGGCGAATCGGCGAATCCACGCCCTGGCTATCCGAACTCGATCGGCAAGGTGGCATACCCGTGCAGAAAGTTCGAATGCAACGGTTGTGGTGTGCCCTTGGAGACGACGGTTCGGGCTGAGCGCCGCATCTCGTCCAGCACGATGGCAATCTCCAAGCGGGCCAGGTGTGCGCCGACGCAAAAGTGGGCGCCGTACCCGAATGCCAGATGGGGATTGGGCTTTCGATCGAACAACACCGCATCAGGATCGGAGAATCGGGTCTCGTCCCGGTTCGCGGAGACGTTCCACATCGTGACGATTTCTCCCGCCGTGATCCGCGCGCCGTGTATCTCCACGTCGGTGTTCGCAACCCTTCCGAAATGCATTGTGGGGGCGAAGCATCTGATGACCTCTTCGACCGCGGCGCCCATGTCCTCGGCTTCCTTGAATCGATCCCACAGTCGCGGATCTTCGGCGAACGCGTATACCGCGTTGATCATCGTAAGCCGGCTCGTCTCGTCGCCACCGAGAATGATGCTGTAGCAGTTGGTGACGATCTGGTCGTCCGACAGCGGCGCATCCTCGAATTCCTCGCCGATCAGTGCGGTGATCAGGCCGTTCGCCGGGTGTCGCCGCTGGGCTTCCACCTGGTCGAGCAGGCAGAGCAATATCTCCTGGCGCGCTGCCGAAGCCGCGACAGCCGACTGCGCGGCGTCTGCGGAGCTGAGGGCCTGCTTGGTCAACGAGACCAGCACGTCGTGTTCGCTGTCCGGAATGCCGAGCAGATCGCAGATGGTCCAGATCGGGATACGGGAGGCGATCTCTTCCGCGAAATCGAAACTGCCCGAACCCGACCACTCCGTCAGCAATCGCCTGGTGTGTTCCTGAATGCGGGGTGCCAGCGCGCGCACCGCGGTTCGTGTCAGCGCCGCTGTCATCAGCCGACGCAACCGGGTGTGCCGGGGCGGGTCCGTCACTGCGAGCATTTTGCCCGCCGCATTGTCCCGGCCTGCCAGCAAGGTGAGCAAGACGTTGCCTCGTTGCGAGGTGAACCGTTTGCTGTCGCGGTAAATGGTCACCGCGGGGTCGTAGCCGCAGACAACCCAGAATCCGGGGTGGTCGGGCGCACTGTCGTGCCAGAAGACAGGCTGCCGACGGCGTCGGTTGCGCCAGAATTCCGCTATATCCGCTCGCAAGTGTGTTGTCGGTTCGGTGAGATCCCACACCTGCATGTCATCCTGGCTCGTCGACCGGAACAGCGTGGTCATCCTCTGGTCACCAACCCGATTCCGAAATCGGCAGCAGCGGGGCCAATTGCGCGGGCGATGGGGCGTCGAGCAACATGCGCATCGTCATCTCCACACCGAGGACGGTGCGGATCCGTCGGGCGAGCTTTGCGGCTTCCATGGATTCGCCGCCGAGATCGAAGAAGCTTTCTGCGGGGTGAAACTCGGGCAGGCTCAGGGTTTCCGCGAACAGTTCGCACAGCCTCCGCTCCACCGGTGTCATCGTCTCCGGCGCGGTGCGACTCGAGCCGGGCCGTCGGACCGATTCTGCCACCGCAGTGTAATCGATCTTTCCGTGTGGCGTACGCGGCATTCGGATCAGGGTCTCGACGCGATCGGGCAGCAGATGGCCGGGCAGGTGTTCGGCAAGGAAACCGCGGATCTCGCTCGCACTGGTCGCACCGTCGACCACGACACAGCAGACCAGTTGGGTGTCGGTTGCTACCACCGCCGACTGGCGGACACCGGGGCAGCGCAGCGCGATGGTTTCGATCTCGCCCGGCTCGATGCGACGACCACGCAACTTGATGCGCCGGTCCATCCGCCCGAGAAATTCGAGCTGCCCATCGGACAGCTGCCGGACGAGATCGCCAGAGCGATAGAACCTTTGACCGGTCACCGGGTCGTCGACGAACGCGGCGGCTGTCTCCAGTGGCGATCCCACGTATCCGCGCGCCACCCCGAGCCCCCCGATCCACAGCTCGCCTGCGGCACCGGGCTCTGAGCCGGCGCCGTCGTCGCTGACGATCCGCAGAGTGGTGCCCTCGATGGCGCGGCCGATCGGGATGGGCAGCCGCGAACCGACCAGCGGATCGCTGATTGTGGCGCACACGGTGGTTTCGGTCGGGCCATAGGAATTGATGAGATGGTGCCGTACGGTCCACTCCTCGACCACGGCCGAGCTCGCCGACTCGCCCGCGATGATGAGTCGCAGTCCAGGTGGCATCCGGTGCTCCGGTATCGCCGCGAGCACGGATGGCACCATGATCGCGTGGCTGATGCGTTCCGCGACAATGACTTCGGCGATGCCAACCCCGTCGATCAGCTGATCGTGCGCGGCGAATACCGCCGTTGCTCCTGCGCCGAGCGTCGAGGTGATTTCCGCGATCGAGGCATCGAAGGAAGCCGGTGCGAATTGCAGCATGCGTGCGCCGGGCCCGAGTTCGAGTGCCGCCGCGGTGGCGTCCGCCATGGCTGAGATGCCTCGGTGCGGCACGGCGACACCTTTCGGTGCGCCCGAGGAGCCGGAGGTGAAGATCACATAGGCGAGGTCGTCCGGGTCGATGGCGGGGTACATCGGGAGAACCTGTGCTGTGGTGTCGGCGGATTCGGGTGGCGGGATCGGCACCGTGACGAGCTCTTCCGGCAGCACCGGCGGTGGATGTCCTGGCACGAGCAGCGCTACCCGAACCGCGCACACCGCGAGCATCGATCGCTTTCGTTCCTGGGGCTGATCCGCGGCGAGTGGTACGTATACCGCGCCGAGTCGCCAGATCGCCAACATCGCTGCGGTCGTGTGGGGATCGCGTCTGTGTGGGACCACTACGGCAACCGAATCCGATTTGGCGACACCGACTTTGGTCAATTCCCGGCAGATTCGACCGATCCAGTGATCTAGATCTTGGTATGTCACCGTTAACTGGCTACTTGTCAGCGCAACCTCGTGCGCCACACCGAAAGCTCGTTCGTCCAGCCGTTGCAACCAGGTCCGATTCGGTGGTTGGAGCGGCACCTCATCAGGTGTTTGCACGGTCGTGACTGTAAGCGAGCGACTAGCCTGGCGCATTACATCACCACCAGAAATGGGAATAGCTTAGGGGTTACAGGCGATCATGATCCTGGCGTATCCGGCCGGATAGGAAGTCGATCACCACGCGATTGACTTCCTCGGGCCGCTCGAGGTAGCCGAGATGGCCGCACCGGTCGATTTCGGCATAGCGGGCGTCGGGTATCGCTGCGGCAACTTCCCGGCAGTACTTCGGCGGCGCGAGCAGATCGTCGGAGAATCCGATAATCAAGCTGGGCGTAGTGATCCGCGTGTAGTCGGGGAGTCGATTGCGCGAGTAGTCGATGCCGAGCTGCGCCCGCACGCCGGGCGCTGCCGTCGCCGAGGCCGAGAACTCGAACATGTCGAGCCAGTGTTGGGCCGCTGCGGGGTCTTCGAGGGTGTGGGGTGACAGATGGAGTGTTGCCTTGATGGCTGCACCGTATCGGGGTGGCAGTCGGACATTCTCGTCATAGAGTGCGCGCTCGCCGGCATTGAGCGCGAGCAGCATCGGATGTGGGCGACCCGCCGTCGCCATCATCACCGCGTGATCTATCAGTTCGGGACGCTCGAGGGCCAGTTCCTGCGCCACGAGTGCACCGAGCGAGGTGCCCACGACATGCGCAGGTGTGCCCAAATACTCAATCAATGCAGCCGAATCGGCCACTAGATCGTCGATGGTGATGCCGTCGGCACTCTCCTCGGACGGGGCGATCCCACGGTTGTCGAGCGTCGCGACACGGAATCCGGCCTGTACGAGGGCGGGCACCTGGTAGGTCCGCCACGCTCGGCCCGGACTGCCGCTTCCCATGATCAGCAGAACCAACGGCCCTTCGCCGGCCATATGGTAGCTCAACCGTATTCCATTGACGATCGCTATTGACATGTGCTTGTGAGTACCACCTGGTCCGTGGGCCCGATGAGTCGCCGAGGCCGACTCCCGCGCGGAAAGTAGCAAGTGATGCGGTGCGCCCATCGGCCTCGAATTCTCAACAATGGGAGGTGGTGATCGGTTGTGCATGTGTGCCGAACTCGCCGCGATCAGCTCGCGGGTAGCGCGATGGTTGCCAAGCGGGTGCTGTCTGCGCCCGCTCCTACCGACAACGACCGTCGTCCAGATGGTTGCCGGCATCGGCACCATCAAAGAACTCGAGCACGCCTACCGACTGGGCATCCGGTCGGTGCGCGTGGACCGAGGCCGATGTGCGTACCGCGAGGCCCCCATCAGCGGGAATGAGTTGCCCAGGTCGACGACACGAAAGGTAACGCCGCCGAGTCAATCGGGAGTGCGCTCGTCGATGGTCGTCCGGCCAGGCAAGGGATGGGCCAGGAAACCGTCGGCGAAGAACATCATGGAGCCGCACTGATCGCATCGGTAGGCGTGTTGTTCGACAACCTGCTGGCCCCACTCACTCGGATGGTCGGACATCAGGCCGGTATGTCCGGTGATGAAACCGAGAACGCCGATGTAGGTCCGTTGCCGTTCACACCATGGGCAAGTCAGGTCAAC
The DNA here is from genome assembly GCF_040639505.1 of Nocardia sp. NPDC023852. NCBI lineage: Bacteria > Bacillati > Actinomycetota > Actinomycetes > Mycobacteriales > Nocardiaceae > Nocardia > Nocardia sp. NPDC023852. Next base: position 339,153 of record NZ_JBFAAB010000005.1, on the reverse strand, counting down.
GGACTCGCGCCTATGACGAATCTCGTTTTCTCTCAGCATTATTCGTTCTTGGGCGTGAGCTATGTAGCGTCCGGCTTCCGGGGGTGCCGGTAAGAATCGTGTCACCTGGTACATGAAGCGTCGCCGCCCCGGTCGGCCCCGTACTTCGGATGCGAACGGTGATGTGTCGACCGCAGCCAGAGTGGGCGGAAACGATCGTATTTGTCCCACCGCAAGCCGACCGTGCCGCAATCGGGAACCCTCAGCTCGCGATGCGCCCAAAATGAGGCATAACCCGTGTGCGATATCTACAGGACAGAACTGGACATGTCGGCCCTTTATGGGACAGTTCGGGGCATGGGCCGGTTCGAGTATGCGCGGGTGTCCACACGTGGGCAGAAAGACGACTCCCAGATCGATGCGCTCACGCTGCGGGGTGCGAACGGATCTGGGTGGACAATGCGTCTGGCAAGCTGGCGCGCCGTCCGGAGTAGGACAAGTGTTTCGAGCATCTGCGTCGCGGCGACGAGCTGGTGGTCACGCGGTTGTCGCGCCCGTTCCGGTCGGTGCGGCATATGACCGAGCTCGCCGCCCAGCTCGATGAGCGTGGAATCGATTTGATCGTGCTCAAACAGGGCATCGACACCATCACCCCGGCCGGTCGGTTCTTGTTCCACGTCATCGCCGCCATGGACGAGATGACTGCGGACCTGATCAGCGAGGGCACCCTCGAGGGCCTGGAATCGGCCCGGGCCCGCGGACGATCTGGAGGCCGACCACCGGCGCTGACAGAGCTGCAGGTACTCGAGGCGCGGGAGATGTACGACGAGCGCGACACCTCCGGCAAACGCAAATACACCCTCACCCAGATTGCCGAAACCTTCGGGATGTCACGCAAAACCATCTACCGCCACCTCGACCGCGGCGAGCACGATGCGGCCCAGAAGAGCAAGTGACGTCAAAGTCAGGCTTCCGCGCCAGCGAGGTTCACAACCAACGCGCGCCGGAAGATCAACGGGCCGAGATCATCCCAAGCCCAGATGCAGGTCCAACGCAGGCGCTGAGTTACGGATGGGGTGACCCTGCCGAGGCTCGGGTCGTCGATTGAAGGTTCTTCGAGGTTGGCAACTTATGCGGGCGTGCGTTGTACCAATTCCTGGATGAAGGCGGTGACGTCCACGGGCTTTTCCTCTGCCATGAAGTGGCCGGCATCGATCGGCTGGTAAGTGGCGGTCGGGGCCCATTGCTGCCAGAGGGCGGATGCGTCGAATCCGAGGCGCGTCCCCCAGTCCTGGGAGATCACTCCCACGGGCATGGCCAACTGGGTGCCTGCTTTTCGGTCGGCTCGGTCCATCTCGAGGTCCATGCCGGCTGTGGCGCGGTAGTCGGCAACGATGGACGGTACAGCGCGCGTGGAACTGTCGATGTAGTGCTGGCGTATGTGTGGTGGGAATGTGGTTCCGCTGGGGTCCCAGGCGTCGAGGAACGAGCTGAAGAAGTCTTCGGCGACTGCTTCGATCATCCTCTCGGGCAAGCCTTTTGGTTGCGCCATCAGATACAGGTGCCAGGCGACCGCTGCCTCGACGCCGTGGAGCACGTCCCAGGTATCCATGGTTGGCAGGACATCCAGGATCCCCAAGTGGGTGATCTTCTCCGGGTGGTCGAGCGCGGCCCGGACCCCGACCAGAGCGCCGCGGTCATGGCCGATCAGGCTGAACTGTTCGTATCCGATTTCGCGCGCGATATTGACGATGTCGTGCGCCATGGTCCGCTTCGAGTAGGTGTCCGGGGTCGTTTCTTCGGGTTTGTCGCTCGCGCCGTAGCCACGCAGGTCGGGCACGATAACCGTGTACCGCTCGGCGAGTTCACGGGCGACGTGCCGCCACATGAGGTGAGTTTGCGGGAAGCCGTGCAACAAGACGATGGGTTGGCCGTCACCGCCGGCGGCGACATTCAGATGGACACCGCCTTCCCCGGGGAGCTGTCGGTAGTCGAAGCCGTCGATCGTCGTGCCCGTCATGGGCGTGCACCTTTCGTTGGTTGGGTAGAGAAATGTGTCGTCAGGAGAAGATGGCCCGCAGCGGCGGTTCGGGTCTCACGCTTGCTCGCAGAGCGGGAATCAGGATGGTGTCGACCAGATGTGCCAGGTACTCAGGTCCTGCAGGAAGCCCGTTCAGCCTGCGTAGAAGCAGCACGGACCCGGTGATTTCCTCGTAGGGGAACGGTTGCGCGCCCACTGGTAGCTCTCCGCGGCCGATGGCCGCAGACATCACCGATGCGGGCAGTTTGGCCCCGGTCGGTCCGGTCGCTTCTTCGATATGGCGGCACAAGTCGGGGTCTTCCAGGCCCGCTTGGAGCAGCATCAGGCTCATTGTCGCGTCGGCTGAGCGCATGGTGGTGTCGAGCCGTTCGCACAAAGCGATCAAGTCTCCCCGCAGGGAGCCGGTATCCACCGCGTCAGCCGAGTTGCCGGACGCGGGGCCGGCCTTGACGGCGGCGACCACCATGTGACGCTTGGTCTCCCAGCGCCTGTACAGCGTCGCCTTCGACGCCCGAGCACGACGCGCGACCGCCTCGAACGTCAACGCGTCATAACCGATCTCGCCAAGCAGTTCCAACACGCACGCGAGAATCTCGACCTCGCGCACTCGATCCCGAGGCCGTCCGGTACGCACCCCAGTGGCCGGATCCGCGGAGCGCTCATTACGAAACGACACGTTCCGTACCGTATCAGGGCACCAACTCGACATCAATCGATCGGCGGTCATACCGAAAAGGACCAAACCCGAACTTCGTTGTTTTTGGGCAGTCCAGAGCCCACCAATAGCAGCCGTGCGCCTGTTCTGCACGGTGCTCGCCACATCGGCGGCCATCACCGGCCATCTCGCCACGCCGGACGTCAACGACCCGGCTACCACCGGGTGCCCTCCATGAAGTCGCGGCACCTGGTTACCTATCCACCGAGCGCGAGCCGGGAGTTCATGTTGAGCTTGACCTCACCGTAGGGCAGTACATGCGACCAGAACAGCGGGGTCAGGCCGCGTTCGTCCTCGGCGGTGAGTCCGCCGTCCCATTCCGGGTCGGCGAGGATGTCCTGGATCATCAGGACGTTGACATAGACGAGGGCGGCCTGGCAGATGCACAGGCACAACACGCTCATCTCCTGCTCATCGCGCCGGTTGGACACGATCTCGGACGTTTTCCCGTAGTAGATGAGAATCGGTCGGCAGATCCTCGGCGGGGTTGCGCCACTTCTCGGCACCGACAACCCAGATTTCCTTGCACCGCAACTGATCCCGCAGAGCCTGGAACGTGGCGGCTCGTACACCATCCGCACCACCCGCTGGGTTCCGTGCTTGTCCACCTGATGCACCAGCTCCGCCCAGTCCCCGCTCACGCCCCGATGCACCGGCACCTCGTCGCCGGCCGGGTAGTAGCGCAAGCTCGTGCCCGCGTACCTGCTGATCAGTTCGAGAGCGTCGAGTACCGGCCGGTGCGTGCTGTTGTTGCTGCGGAAATCTAGCACCGACAGCAGCTTGATCAGCCCGGCCCGGTAGTGGTTGGTGTAGGACGAGCGCAGTGTGGCCTTCACCGTGCGCTGATACGTCGGCCCCGATGATTTGAACTCGGCCACCAGATCCCGCAACACACCCTGCGGCGCGACCGGGAACACCGTGTCGCGCACCAGTTTGTCGCCCGTGTCGCCCGTCGCCTCGGCCGCCTTGAACAGCAGGTTCTCCTTGCCGGTGACCCGCTTGAACTCCTTGATCAGCTCGTTGGTAACCCGCACCTCCGCGCGGGCGTTGATCCGGTGCACCGTGGAATTGAGCAACTCGACCAAGGTGTCGGTGATCTCCCGCCTCCGACAACACAGCAATGCTGCCAGCAGGGTCAGCTGCGTTTCGAGTGGATGATCGCGCAGAGGCTCGGTGATTCCACCGCCGCGCGCCCACGCCAGCCGGTCAGGATCTTCGGCCCGACGTCGGCGAACACATCACCCGGTACTCCGACCGCACGTACCGCCTCCAGCTTGCCGATTTCGGTGAGTATCGTGTTCAGGCTGACGTTGCCCGGATCCGACCGGATCGCCGCCAAGACCGCTCGCCCGTCCTCAGCGTCACCGTCCGATGTTTCCCCGCCGCTGCCGAGCGGCGCGATCAGTGCCAGCAGTCGTGTTCTGACTGGCTCCGGCAGTTTGGTGCTGACCTGCGCGAACAGTATCTCCTCACCGCGGTGCAGCGCCGAACGGACCATCCTCTCTATCCGGCCGGCCGTGGGCGGCTTCACCTTCACCTCGCGCAGGCGTGCAAGCAGGTGTTCCCGCACTCGTTCGCCGCTGCGCTCGCGCTGGGTGACGTGCTCGACCAGCCACCCGACGATCTCGTCGGCGTCGCCGACACTGCATTCCCGAAACCCCAGCGATTCCCGGATCTGCGCTCGGTGTGCTTTACTTGTACGGCCGGTGAAGTCGTAGAACGCGATCTCGGTTCGTTCCACATCTACCTGGCGCGCGATGTAATCGACTGCGGCATCAGGGATTTCAGACCGCCCTCGCGGAAACCGGCCCCGCTCGGTATAGAACCGCAGCATCAGCCCGAATCCGAGCTTCGCAGCACCTCAACTTGGTGGTAACCAATTCCGGTTCCTTACCGAGCAACGTCCATCTGTCGATCAGCTCGTCCTGGTCCAGCTCCCTCATCACGCGCGGCAAGCTATCCGACACCGACCAGCACCGGGCCGCTTTTACGACAGCTTCATGTACCAGGTGCCACGATTCTTACTGGCACCCCTTCCGTCAGCGACAGTCCTTTCGCTTCGCCCCACGGGCCTTCGTACACGTTGTCGACGGCAGTCCGAAGATGCGCGAACTCCGCTTCGGAACGTCGTACCACCTGCGTGCTTCTGAGGCCGCCGCCTTCTACACGAAAGGTGATCTCTGCCCGTGAAACCCCTTGCGGTAAGCCCCTGGTCAGCTTTACCCGCTTAGGGTCATCCGCATCCGGCTTGAATTCGATCCCCCGGTCCGCCACACCATGCACGATACCGTCCAGTCCCGCCTCGTGGCGTCTACGACTCCTTGTTCGAAACTCGTCCTCGACCTGCCAAATGTTCGTCCAGTATGCGCGCGATGATCGGCAGCACGTGTGGGGCGGTCAGTTCGTCGTGGGTGACGTCGATGTCGTGGTTGATGATTTCGCCGGTAACATAGCGCCGCCAGCCGGCCGGACCGAAGATGTCCGAGGTGTCGACGGTAGCGCTGAAATACACGATGTCGCCGTCGAATACGGGACGCTGGTATCCCGTTCTGGCCCGCACCCCTGCGTTGTACGACCGGGCCATCCGCTCGACGGTGCCTGAGTCGAAGAGCGAAACACCGCCCAGCCGTGCACGAAGAAGATCGGCGGCCTCCTGTGCGGACGCCTCAGCAGGCACATCGTGGATACCGAAGATCGGGCCGAAAGTATTGACGAAGGCGCCCGCGCTGAGCCACTCGATGCTGTTACCGTCGATGTCAGCGGTATCGGTGTCCAGCAGCGTGAGGACGCCGACGGGATCGCCGGCGTCCTTCAGCTTCGCCGCCATCGCGTGCGCGATGAGTCCGCCGAACGACCACCCGAGCAGGTGGTACGGCCCGGTGGGCTGCACGGCGCGGATCTCGCGGATGTACCGATCGGCGAACTCCTCGATCGAGCGTGCCGGTGCTTGGTGGCCCCCCAGGTCCGGTGCCTGCAGTCCATAGATTGGTCTACCTGGTGCCAGTGTGTCCGCGAATCCCAGGTAACTCCATGACAACCCGGACGACGGGTGGATGCAGAAAAGCGCCGGTTCGGTGCCGCCGGGCCGGATCGGCAACACTCCGTCGAGCCCGAATGCGCCGGGTACGGGGTCGACCGCGAGGGCTGCGGTGTCGGCGGCCGCGGCTAGTGCGGCGACGGTGTGGTGCTCGAACACCTGCAGCGGGGTGCAGTCGATGCCCTGCTGCCTTGCCCTGGAAACGAGCTGGATGGTGATGATGCTGTCGCCGCCGAGGGCGAAGAAGGAATCGTCGGCACCGACCTTATCGAGACCGAGTAGATCCGCGTAGATGGCGGCGAGAATTTCCTCAGTCGGTGTCGAGGGTGCTCGGTACTCGGTCTGCTCGGCCGTGAATTCCGGTGTCGGCAGCGCTGCCCGATCGAGCTTGCCGACCGCGTTGAGGGGGATCGCATCCAGCACGACGAAGGCGGACGGAACCATATACGCGGGCAGGGTATCGGCCGCGACGGCGCGCAAATGTGCGATGTCGAGCTCGACGCCCTGGGCAGGCAGTACGTATGACACCGGCACAGTTGCCCCTGCCGGTCCGGCGCGGCCGATCGTCACCGCATATTCGACCTGTTCGTCGCGCGACAGCACGGTATCGATCTCGCCGAGTTCGATCCGTAGGCCGCGGATCTTGACCTGGAAGTCGCTGCGGTCCAGGTACTCCAGCTCGTACGCGCCGCCGTGCCCGGGGACCCAGCGCACCATGTCGCCGGTGCGATACATCCGCTCGCCCGGCTCGCCGTAGGGGTCGGCGACGAATCGACCCGCGGTCATCTCGAATCGGTTGAAGTAGCCGCGTGCGAGCGCGGGACCGGCCAGATACAGTTCACCCGCGACGCCGACGGGCACCGGGCGCAACCAGGTATCGAGCACCATACCGGCGGCACCGCGGATCGGCCCGCCGATGGTGATCGGTTCGCCCGCGACGAGTTCCGCGGGCCCGGTCGCCCAGATGCTGAACTCCGTCGGACCGTACAGGTTCACCATTCGCCGCCCGGTCGACCACCGCTCGATCAATTCCGGCGTCGCGGCCTCGCCTGCCACAGCGAGCACCCGCAGGTGGTCGAGGCCGGTGGGGTCCATCGTCGCCAGCGCCGATGGCGTGACCACCGCGTGGGTGACTCGTTCGGTGCGCAGCAGCCGATCCAGGTCGGGGCCACCGTAGACATCCGGCGGCGAGACCACGAGCCTGCCGCCGGCCCCATGCGCGGCCAGCAGCTCGGAGACCGACGCGTCGAAGCTCGGTGAGGCCACATGCAGCGTGCAGGCCGTCGGATCCAGCCCGAGTGACTGCTGTTGGGCCGCGACCAGATTCGCCACGCCACGATGGCTGAGCAGCACAGCTTTCGGCTTGCCGGCGGAGCCCGAGGTATAGATCAGGTATGCCGTCTGATCGATATGGATGGGGCCGCCGCGCTCCTCGTCGGTGATGGGCGCATCGGAGGCCGTCCTGACGCGTCGAATCGTCTCGAGGTCATCGAGCAGCAGCCAGTCGATGGTGTCCGGCAAGGTCTCGCCGATCACCGTGACAGTCACGCCGATCGGCGCCTTCGAGTCGGTGAGCATGTGCTCGATCCGCTCGACCGGATAGTGGGGATCCAGTGGTGCGAAGGCCGCGCCCGTCTTGGCCAGCGCCCATACCGCCACCACTGATTCCAGCGACCGAGTGAGGGCGAGCACGACGGACACCTCCCGTCGGACACCTCGGCGTAGCAGGACTCGGGCGAGGCGGTTGGACCAGGCGTCGATTTCGCCGTAGGAGACCGTCAGTTCGCCCGCGCTCACCGCGATGGCGTCGCGGTCGATCTGCGCTCCGGCGCAGAAAATCTCAGGCAGGGTCTGGGGTGACACGGGCTCCGGTCCGCGAACGGGCAGCAGGGCAGCGCGTTCCTCGCCGTCGCAGTACTGCAGCTGGGAGACCAGGGCGCGTGGGTTGCCGACGAGCTGTGTCAGCAACCAAACGAAGCGATCGAGCATGGGCCCGGCTGCCGCGTGGTCCAGCTGGTCGGCCAGGAACTTCAGGGTGATCCGCAGCGTGTTGTGCCCATCGCTGCCGCGGAGTGGAATAACCATCAGGTTCAGCGGATATGGTGTTGCGTCGGCGCCTTCGACGTCGATCACCCTCATCCCCGCGATGTCGAGCGGCTTCGACAACGCTTCCCGGTCGATCGGGTAGGATTCGAAAACGGTGAGCGTGTCGAACAATTCGGCGAGTCCCACGGCCTGATGGATGGCGGTGAGCCCGACATGTTGGTGGTCCATCAGCCGCGCCTGCTCGCTCTGCAGGCGGGCCAGAAGGTCGACCACCTTCTCGGTGGGATCGAGCCGCACGCGCACCGGCAGCGTATTGATGAACAGCCCGACCATTTCTTCGACACCGGCCAGTGCCGGTGGCCTACCGGACACCGTTGCGCCGAACACCACATCGGTTCGGCCGGTGAGCATTGCCAGCAGCATCGCCCAGCCTGCCTGCACAATCGTATTGGCTGTGGTGCCTGAATCGCGCGCGACCGTTTCCAATCGGTCGGCCGTGTCCTGGGACAGGTCGGCCGACACCATCGCGCTCTCGATCGAGCCCATCCCGGCCCGTGTCGGGACTGCCCGTGTCGGGGTGTCGATGCCGGCCAGGTATTGCGCCCATTCGGCGGTCGACGCGGCATAGTCTTGCTCGCGCAGCCAGGACAGAAACCTGCGGTAGGAGTGCGCGGACGGCAGCGTGGAGGCGTCGCCCGAGGTGACATACAGCGTCAGTAACTCGCGCACCAGCAGCGGCGTCGACCAGCCGTCCAGCACAAGGTGATGATTGGTCAGCACGAACCGGTACCGGTCGGTGGCGGTACGCACGAGCGTGCAACGCACCAGCGGAGGACAGGTCAGATCGAATCGGGTCCTCGCGTCCAGGGTGATCACCCGGTCGAGCTCCCGCTGCCGCTCCCCGGCATCGGCTATTCCGGTGAGGTCGATCTCCTGCCAGCGGATGTCGGCGTCGGTCAGGACGAGTTGGCGGGGCCCGTCGCCGGTTTCCGCGAAGGCGACCCGTAGGTTGTCGTGCCGTGCCACCACTGCCTGCGCGGCGGTGCGGAATCGCGTGGCGTCGACGGTGCCCGCCAGGGTGAGCAGCGACTGCACCGTGTAGCCGTCGGCGGTGTCGGGGTCGTACAGCGCGTGGAAGAACAGGCCGTACTGCAGGGGTGAGAGCGGCCATACATCGGCAAGATTCGGGTAGGCGCGCTCCCACGCGTCGATCTGTCGCTGGGTCACCGGCACGAGGTCGAAGTCGGACGGCGTGTGCCCGCCCGCGCCCACGGTCCTGGCGTGGTCGCCCAGAGCGCGCAGCGCGTCCGCCCAGAGTTCGGCGAGTTCTCCGACGTCGGCCGCATCGAGCAGCCGGGAAGCGTAGGCCCAGGTCACTTCCAAGCCGGTGTCGGTCAACACGGCGTTGATGTCGACGACCGCGGCCAACGGCGCTCGGTCATCCTGTGTTGCCGCGAAGCGTCGTGGCAGCCAGGCTCCGGTTGCGCCGCCGGTTGCCGATCGGCCCAGATAGTTGAAGCTGAGCTGCGGGGTCGGCGCGTCCACCAGCGCATCGGCGGTCTCGGCGTTCAGATAGCGCAGCAAGCCGAAGCCGATGCCCTTGTCCGGCACCGCGCGCAGCTGTTCCTTTGTGGATTTGATCGCGGCGCCCGCCGCGGGGCCGCCGGCGAACGCGTCGCCGAGGTCGATGTCCGTCAGATCGACGGCCACCGGATACACGCTGGTGAACCAGCCCACCGTGCGCGCGACATCGGCGCCGGGCAGGATGGCCTCCGCGCGCCCGTGGCCCTCCAGCGTGAACAGCGCTGACCTTCGGTCGCGCCAGCGGCTCACCGCCATCGCAAGCCCGGCTAGCAGCACATCGTCGGCGCTGCAGTGGAACCGGTCCGGCGCTGTGGTGAGTACTGTGTTCGCGACGTCCGACGCGACGGTGGTCTGCCAGGTCGCCATGGTGGCGACGACGTCGACGGCCGGATTCAGGGTGCCCGTGCCGATCGGCGGATCGGGCGTGGTCAGGATGTGTTGCCAGACGGGCAGTTCGCCACTGCGTCCGGCCGCGTGCTCGAGCTGTCCGTGCGCCCAACGTCGGAACGAGGTGCCGACTGGAGCGAGGGCGCCGCCCATGGCCGCGGTCGCCAGATCCGGCAGCAGGTTGCGCCACGAGACGCCGTCGGTCACGAGGTGGTGCAGCACCAGCCAGCACAGGGGATCGGCGTCCGCTCGTTCGATCAGCACGAAGCGCGCGACGATTCCGTTTTCGGGGTCGATCAGGTCGGCGGCACGCTGCAATTCGTGTTCGCAGGTCTGGTCCACGTCGGGACTTGTTGTCACGACATCCACCAGAGTGTCTGCTTCGACCGAACCAGGCTCGGCGACAACCCATTCCCAGCCGTGTTCGGCGTTCCGCAAAGAGCAGCGCAGCAGGTCGTGGTGGTCGAGTAGTGCTTGCACGGCCGCGACGAGCCGGGCGCGGTCGACGCCCGCCGGGAGACCGATCAAGACGGCCTGGCTGCACCGGCGCCAGGTACTTCCCTGCTTCAGCATCGCATGCACGATCGGCGTGAGCTCGACGACACCGACGCCGCCGCCGGGCAGCTCGTGTACCAACTCGGCACGCACTTCCCCGGCCGCCGCGGCCAGCGCGGCAACGGTCTTGCGCTCGAACACATCCCGTGCGCTGAAGCCGATCCCGGCGCTCTTCGCCCTCGAGACCAGTTGGATGGACACGATGCTGTCGCCGCCGAGTGCGAAGAAGCTCTCGTCGACGCCCACCGAGTCCAGCCCGAGAACCTCGGCGAATAACGCGGCCAGCACCTCCTCGCGCGGAGTCGAGGGCGCTCGGCTCATGTACGCGTGGGCACCGAAATCAGGTTCGGGCAGCGCCTTACGATCCACCTTGCCCAGCGGTGTCAGTGGGATGCTATCCAGCAACACGACCGCGGCCGGCACCATGTAGGACGGAAGCGATTCACCCGCAGCCGCTTTCAGTGCTTCCGGATGCACCACGGCACCCGGCTTGGGAAGAACGTAGGATGCGAGCGCGGTGGCCCCGGAGTCGGTCTGGGCGCCGACGGTGATCGCGAAGTCGATGTCCGGGTGTCGTTGCAGGGCGGCGTCGATCTCGCCGAGCTCGATACGGAAGCCGCGCACCTTCACCTGGAAGTCAATGCGGCCATGATAGTCCAGCTCCAACCTGCCGGAACTCTTGGTCCAGCGCGCCAAGTCTCCGGTGCGGTACATTCGCTCGCCGTACGCGTACGGATTCGCGACGAATCGGCCTGCGGTGAGGCTGTTGCGCTGATGGTAGCCGCGCGCCACGCCGGCACCGGCGAGATACAGCTCACCGATTACGCCCAGAGCCACTGGACGCAACCATGGATCGAGCACGACCGCGGAGACGCCGCGAACGAGGCCACCGATGGTGACCGGCGCGGCTGGTGTCAACGCGTCGCTCAACGTCACCGTGACAGTGGTTTCGGTGGGCCCGTATCCGTTGAGAAGAACACGGTCGGACCACTTGGTTACCAGGTCGGTTGGGCAGGCGTCGCCACCGACAATGACGGTGCGCAGGTCGGGTAGTGTCGCCGGGTCGAGAGATTCCACGACTGCCGGCGTGACATTGAGATGGGTGACGTGGTGCGCGCGGAGGACTTCCGCCATCTCCTCGCCCGCGTACGCCGACGGCGGGACGACAGCAAGCGTCGCACCGGCGGCGAAGGTGACCAGTGTCTCCTCGATCGAGATGTCGAAACTCGGCGAAACTGCGTGTGCCATCACGGAACCGGCACCGATGCCGAACCGGCGACCGGAACTCGCGACCAGATTTGCCAATCCCCGATGCGAGACCAGCACGCCTTTGGGTAATCCGGTCGATCCCGAGGTGTAGATGATGTACGCGACCTGATCCAGGTGCACCGCGGCACGCCGCGTGGTGTCGTCGACCGGTGCCGCGTCCTGCTCGGCGATGCTCCGGCCGGTTGCCTCCTCATCGAGGATCAGCCAGTTCACCTGGTCCGGCAGCGACTTTCGCGCGGCCGCCACAGTCACCCCGCCGACCACCCCGCTGTCGCCGACCATGTGCTCGATCCGGTCGGCGGGATAGGTCGGATCGATCGGCAGGAAGGCGGCGCCCGTTTTGGCCACCGCGAGCATCGCGAGCTCGGACTCGATCGAGCGCGGAATCGATATCGCCACACTGTGTTCCGGCCTGGCACCGGAGGCGATCAGGACGCGCGCGAGTCGGTTGGTGTATTCGTCGGCCCGGCGGTAGGTCAGGCTGGTCGCGCCGCTGCGAACAGCGATCGCCTCAGGGTCGAGCTTCGCACCGGCGGTAAGGATTTCGGGCAGCGTCCGGGGCGGGACGCCCGCCGGTCCACGTGCCGGTGTCAGCTCGGCCAGCTCGTCGTCGGACACGACAGGCACCGTCGACAGCGCCGCGTCCGGTCCGGCAGTGAGGAACCGGTGCAGGAACCGAAGGAACCGGCTGTGGTGCGCGGCCAATTCGGTGTCGCTGTACAGGTTCGCGTTGCCCTGGAAATCGATGCGTGTGCTCTCACCGCCCACACCGGGATACAGATTGACATACAGGTCGTCGATCAGCCCTGCGGTCAAGACATGCGCTTGTCCCGTGACCGCGCCGAGCTGGACTCTGGTGTCGACCATCATCAGGTTCACCGACGGACCGAACGACGCGACCTCATCCATCGGCCAGCCGAGGTCGCGGAAGATGTCCTCCTGACGGTACCGCTGCCGCCGCAGCGCGCCGGTCAGCTCACGTTGCGCGGCACTGATCACCTCGGCGACGGTCGTGGTCGGGTCCAGCGTGAGTCGCAGCGGGACGACGTTGGCGATCATGCCGCCGGAGCGCCGCATGATCGCCGTCGTGCGCGCAGAAACCGGCAGGCTCAATACCACCTCTGGTGCACCGGTCGTCGCGGCGAGATAGGCGCCGAACGCGGCGACCAACGTGGGGGCCACACCGGAGGAGGCCGTCTTCGCGACCGTCTCCAGCAACTCCGCCGCGTCCTGCGCCAGCGTGCCCTCGACGCGGCTCGGGTGCGCGTCGACGTTGGCGTTGCGGCCCGCGAGGCTCACCGGGTCGGCCATCCCGTCGAGGTGCCGGAGCCAGTACTCCCGGTCGGCCGCGAAGCGGTCGGAGCTGCGGTACGCTAGATCGGCGTCGACGATCTTCCTGAGGTTCTCGGCTTGTGCGGCGGGAGGCTGCCTTCCCTCGATCGCCGCGGTGTAGAGCTCGCCGGTACGCTGTGCCATGGTCGACACGCCCATGCCGTCCAGCACGATGTGATGAATCCGCCAGTACAAGAACCAGTGGTCGTCGGCGATACGCAGCATGACGACGCAGACCAGCCGATCACTCATCAGATCGAGGGGTGCCGAGTATTCGTCGCGCATCCAGGCGTGCGCGGCGGCCACGGGGTCGGGTTCACCCCGGAAATCCACGATCCGCGCACTGTCGTCCAGAGTGGGGTCGACGCACTGGAATGGATGGCCATCAATGTCGACCAGTCGCAGATAGCCAGTGCCGAACTCGCGTCCTGCCTGGCGTGCCGCCGGTGCCAGCCGGTCGAGGTCGATCCGACCGGCCAGGTCGACGTACTGGGCGATGGAGATCGGGATATCGCCCGCGATGTGCTGAGCAAACCAGATTCCGCGCTGCGCTGACGACAGCGGGAACGCCCCCTCGAGCAAACCGATACCGGTGTCGATCGGTGGAGCGGAAGACTGTTGCATGACGAGACCTTCATCCTGACCGCGCCGTAGCTACCCCGGGTAGTTACCGCAAGTTAACTACTGCGTTGTAGTCGTGCCAAGTTTCATTCTGAGCTGGCACGACGCGCGCCGAAGCTGAATTGCCAACAATGTGCCACTCGAACATTTCGGGATCGGGTCGCGCTACGATGGCCGCGTGAAGGGCGCTGGGGCGATTCCGGTGGACGTACGATCTCACCTGTGACCAGCAAACCCGCCGCTGCGCAGCACCTGCGCGACCTCGCGCGGTTGCGCCGCGTCCGCGACCGGATCGACCGGGAGTACGCGCAGCCGCTGGACGTCGAGGCGCTGGCCCGCGACGCGCACATGTCGGCAGGGCACCTCAGCCGCCAGTTCCGGCGCGCCTACGGAGAGTCGCCGTACGGCTACCTGATGACGCGGCGCATCGAGCGCGCGATGGCGTTGCTGCGTCGCGGCGACCTCAGCGTCACCGAGGTCTGCTTCGCGGTCGGCTGTGCGTCGCTGGGCACCTTCAGCACTCGCTTCACCGAGCTGGTCGGTATGCCACCCAGCACCTACCGGCGCCAGGCGGCGCTCGCGACGGTGGAGATGCCGTCCTGCATCACGAAACAGGTAACCAGACCGATCAGGAATCGAGAAGCGCCGGTGACCGAGCCGCACCTAGCCTGATCGCTATGGACATCACCATTCATTCGAGCTTCCTCCCGCACGACGACCCGGACGCAGCCTTGGCCTTCTACCGCGACACCCTCGGCTTCGAGGTTCGCAACGACGTCGGATACCACGGGATGCGCTGGCTCACGGTCGGCCCCACCGACCAGCCCGGCACGTCCATCGTCCTGCACCCGCCGGCCGTCGACCCCGGCATCACCGACGACGAGCGCCGCACCATCGTCGAGATGATGGCCAAGGGCACTTACGCCAGCATCCTCCTGGCCACCAAGGACCTCGACGGCACCTTCGAGCGGCTGCAGGCCGGCGATGCCGACGTCGTCCAGGAGCCGACCGAGCAGCCGTACGGGGTTCGCGACTGCGCCGTCCGCGATCCGGCGGGCAACCTGGTCCGCATCCAGGAGCTGCGCTGAGCCGTCCGTACCTGGTAATAGCTGTCCTTGGGACTGGGGACTGCGCGGCGCTGCTGATGGTTCCCCATCTCCCCGCCGCATCCAGGCCTGGCGCGAGGTGAGCGAGATGTCCGGCCGGGAAGCTGGGGCGCGGCGGCCGCGGGTGGGTCCGATGACTCGGCGGGCACGCCGCGGCCGTGGCCCAGCGGCTCCGCGGGCCGACGCGAAGGCGAACCAGACGTACTGCTCGGAGCTGGTTAGATCAAGCCAGGCGATGCCGACGGCGACCGCGAAGGCGGCCCCGCGTAACAGATGGAGACACGATGAGCACGGCCACGAGGAAGGGCACGCAGTCGTCCGCGCTGCATATTGCCGACAGTCACGATCTGATCCGTGTACACGGCGCACGCGTGAACAATCTCCAGGACGTCAGCATCGAAATCCCGAAGCGCCGGCTGACAGTGTTCACCGGCGTCTCCGGCTCGGGTAAGAGTTCCCTGGTGTTCGGCACGATCGCCGCGGAGTCGCAGCGGCTGATCAACGAGACCTACAGCGCCTTTGTGCAGGGCTTCATGCCGACGCTGGCCCGGCCCGAAGTCGATGTACTCGACGGGCTGACGACCGCGATCATCGTCGACCAGCAGCGGATGGGTGCCGACCCCCGCTCCACGGTCGGCACCGCCACCGACGCCAACGCGATGCTGCGCATCCTCTTCAGCCGACTCGGGCAGCCGCACATCGGCTCACCTCAGGCGTTCTCCTTCAACGTCGCCTCGGTCAGTGGAGCGGGCGCGGTCACTTTGGAGCGTGCCGGGCGGACAGTGAAGGAGCGTCGCAGCTTCAGCATTACCGGCGGCATGTGTCCGTCCTGCGAGGGCCGGGGCGCGGTGTCCGATATCGACCTCGCCCAGCTCTTCGACGACTCCAAGTCGCTTGCCGAGGGCGCGATCACCGTTCCCGGCTACAACGCGGGCGGCTGGAACATGCGGCTCTACAAGGAGTCGGGCTTCATCGACCCGAACAAGCCGATCCGCGAATACACGAAGAAGGAGCTGGACGACTTCCTCTACCGCGAGCCGACCAGGATGAAGATCGCGGGCATCAACATGACCTATGAGGGGCTGATCCCGCGGGTTCAGAAGTCGATGCTCGCCAAGGACAAGGAGGCGATGCAGCCGCATATCCGGGCGTTCGTGGACCGGGCGGTCACGTTCACCACTTGCCCCGAGTGTGGTGGTACCCGGCTCAGCGAGGCTGCCCGCTCGTCGAAGATCAAGGGGATGAACATCGCCGAAGCCTGCGCGATGCAGATCAGCGACCTGGCCGAATGGGTCAGCGGCCTTGACGAGCCGTCGGTGGCACCACTGCTCGCCGCGCTGCGGCACACCCTCGACTCGTTCGTGGAGATCGGACTGGGTTACCTCTCGCTCGACCGGTCGTCGGGCACGCTGTCGGGCGGCGAGGCTCAGCGCGTCAAGATGATCCGCCACCTCGGCTCCTCGCTCACCGACGTCACCTACGTCTTCGATGAGCCCACCATCGGACTGCACCCCCATGACATCCAGCGGATGAACGAGCTGCTGCTGCGGCTGCGCGACAAGGGCAACACGGTGCTCGTCGTCGAGCACAAGCCGGAGGCGATCGCGATCGCCGACCACGTCGTCGACCTCGGCCCCGGCGCCGGTACGGCGGGCGGCACCGTCTGCTTCGAGGGGACCCTCGAAGGGTTGCGGGCCAGCGGCACCGTCACCGGCCGCCATTTCGACGACCGGGCCTCGCTCAAGGACAAGAGGCGAAAGTCCACCGGCACATTGGAAGTTCGCGGCGCGACCACGCACAACCTCCAGAACGTCGACGTCGACATCCCGCTCGGGGTGCTCTGCGTTGTCACCGGCGTCGCCGGCTCCGGCAAGAGCTCGCTGATCCACGGCTCCATCCCCGCCTCGGAGGGTGTGGTGTCGGTCGATCAGGCACCCATCCGCGGCTCGCGGCGCAGCAACCCAGCCACCTACACCGGGCTGCTCGACCCGATCCGCAAGGCGTTCGCGAAGGCCAACGGCGTGAAGCCTGCGCTGTTCAGCGCCAACTCCGAGGGCGCATGCCCCAGCTGCAACGGCGCCGGCGTCGTCTACACCGACCTGGCGATGATGGCCGGCGTCGCCACCGTCTGCGAGGAGTGCGAGGGGAAGCGATTCCAAGCATCGGTGCTGGACTACCACCTCGGCGGCCGCGATATCAGCGAGGTGCTCGCGATGTCGGTGGCCGAGGCCGAGGAGTTCTTCGGCGCCGGCGAGGCGCGCATTCCGGCCGCGCACGCCATTCTCGACCGGCTCGCCGATGTCGGGCTCGGCTACCTCAGCCTCGGCCAGCCGCTCACTACGCTGTCCGGCGGCGAGCGGCAGCGGCTCAAGCTGGCCACCCACATGGCCGAGAAGGGCGGCGTCTACGTCCTCGACGAGCCGACCACCGGCCTGCACCTCGCCGACGTCGAGCAGCTGCTCGGTCTGCTCGACCGGCTCGTCGACTCCGGCAAGTCGGTCATCGTCATCGAGCATCACCAGGCGGTCATGGCGCACGCCGATTGGATCATCGACCTCGGACCGGGCGCTGGCCACGACGGCGGCCGGATCGTCTTCGAGGGCACCCCCGCCGACCTCGTCGCTGCCCGCTCCACCCTCACCGGCGAGCACCTCGCGGCCTACGTCAGCACCTGAACGACGCCCGCGCGGGAAGGGCGCCGGCCAGCGCCGCGTCGCTCGAGGTCGGTTTCGGCGAGACGGATGCGACAGCCGGGCAACTGCACTCGGCATTCAGCCGGAAATCTTCGGTCCGGTGGAGCACACCGGATTGCCTGCTCTGATTGCCACGGCGGCGTGTGCCTTTTCTGTCGGCACAAGAAGGGTTCAGCCTCGGCAATGGAAGCGCTCGCCGTCGGAGTCCGGTTGTCGCACGCCATCTTCCGGTGTTTCGTGCAGTATTCGCCGACGCGGTTGGATCCCGAATCAGGACATCGACGGGTCTGCTCCGGGGTGAGCGGATGGGGTGGGAGCGGTTGCGTGCCCGCGCTTGCCCAGACCAAACCGCAGTTGCCGCGCGAACGCGGGCATTCTGCCGCATGGGACAGCTCGTGTGGGTCGGCGGTTCAGGCCGGCTGATCCGACTATGTCCGATCCGAGTCGCACGTCGAACTGACAAACCGAGATCGACCTTTCGGTTTGCTAGTAAAACTGAAATCAGTTCAGTATGCTGACATCGATCCGACCGAGGAGACGACGCCATGACGCAGACCACAAGCAATTCGGAGACGTCCGAGCGAGACCTGAGCGGATGCCCGGTGATGCATCGCGACTTCGCTCCTGCGCAGGCGGCGGGCTGCCATTGGGCGCTGGCGGATGAACTGCGCGAGACGAGCCCGGTCTTCTTCAACACCTTCGCACAGGGTTACTGGGTGTTCACCCGCCACGACGCGGTGCGCGACATCTACAAATCGCCGCAGCTGTTCTCGAGTGAGTCGATCACGCCCTGGCAGCCGGACCCGATCTATCGCTTCGTTCCCACGCAGATCGACGCACCTGATCACATCAAGTACCGCCGGATCGTGAACACGTGGTTCTCGCCGCACGCGATCGACGATGCGGAGGCGACAATGCGCGGCCTTTGCCGCCGACTCGTCGAGGATGTTGCCCCCTCGGGCGAGTCCAACTTCGTCGGCGAGTTCGCCCTGCGCTTTCCCACCGAGGCGTTCCTCAGCGTGATCGGCATCGATCCCTCCGACGCGGACCTCTTCGTGCCGTGGGTCGAGGACTTCTTCGGCGGCTTCAGCGGAGACCCCGCCGGTCTGGAGCCGATGGGCAAAGCGCTCGACGGTATCCGCGAGTACTGGGTCGCCGCCTTGGCCGAGCGACGCACCGATCTGGTGCCTCGTGAGGGCGATCTCGCCACGCACCTGCTGCACTCGACCTTCGATGATCGTCCGCTCGCCGACGCCGAGATGCTCGACATGCTCACGGTGCTCGTGCTGGCCGGGCTCGACACGACACGCGGCACGCTCGGCTACCTGTTCCGGCACCTCGCGACGCACCCCGAGCATCGCCGGC
Source organism: Nocardia sp. NPDC023852 (assembly GCF_040639505.1). Classification (NCBI taxonomy): domain Bacteria; kingdom Bacillati; phylum Actinomycetota; class Actinomycetes; order Mycobacteriales; family Nocardiaceae; genus Nocardia; species Nocardia sp. NPDC023852. The sequence goes on along the minus strand of NZ_JBFAAB010000005.1, from coordinate 320,423 downwards.
AGCTGATCGAAGAGCCAGAGCTGATCCCGTCCGCGGTGGAGGAGGTGTTGCGCTTGTACACCATCGTCTTCGGCGACGGCCGAAAGGTGACGCGCGACATCGAGTTTCACGGCGTTCAGCTGAAGCAGGGCGATATGGTCTACGCGCTCGTCTCCGGAGCGAACCGAGATCCGCGGGTCTACGACCGGGCCGGTGAGTTCCTCATCGATCGCCAGCGCAACCAACACATGGGCTTCGCCAACGGACCCCACCGCTGCCTGGGCGCCCATCTCGCGCGCCGCGAGCTGCAGCTCGCGGTCGAGGAGTGGTTGCGGGTGATCCCGGACTTCCACATCGCGGGCAACGACGAGCTGACCGAGCGCGGCGGCGGTGCGATGATGACCCTGACTCGGCTTCCGCTGGCCTGGGAGGTGAAGTCGTGAGAATCACGGTCGACGGCACGAGCTGCACTGGGCACGGCCGCTGTTATTCGATGGCTCCGGACCTGCTCGCCTGCGACGAGGAGGGCTACGTCACGATACGGGATCAGACGATCGAGGTGCCCGACAACCAGGTGGAGGCGGCCGCCGACGCGGAAGGTACCTGCCCCGAGGGGGCCATCACCCTGAGCGCGCAGTGACTCGTCGATCCGGCCGCGGGCGGAAAACAGCGGGCAATCGATGGTCTCGACCGCTGGGTGATGGCGCGCGAATTCAGCCCTGCATGCGCCTCCGAATGACCACACCACCGACAGACGCCCCTCGAGGAGACACGCAATGAAAAGACGCATAGTGGTCGTCGGGGGTGGCTCCGGTGGTTGTGTCGTGGCCGCGCGGCTGTCCGAGGATCGAGACAACGAGGTCGTGCTCGTCGAGGCGGGGCCCGACTATCCGACGGTCGATGATCTCCATGAGCACGTGAAGGACGCCTTCACCTTCGGGTTCACGTCACACGACTGGGGCTACGTATCGGACGACCACATCCCTGGCTCCGCCAATGCCCCTACCTTCGCCATTGTCGAGCAGGGGGTACTTCCGGTGCTACGCGGCAAGGTGATGGGTGGATCGTCTTCGGTCAACGCCACGAACGCGCTGCGCCCGACCCGGCGCGATTTCGAGCAGTGGGTAGGCCTTGGCTTGGACAAGTGGTCGTGGGACGAGGTTTTGCCGTATCTGAAGCGACTCGAGAACGATCCTGTCGGGGGTCCGCTGCATGGCGTCGACGGACCTGTCCCGATCAAGCGATGGAGCGAAGGGGACGGACTGAGGCCGTTCATGGCGGCCTTTGTCGAATCGGCCGTCAGCCTCGGCTACCAGGTGGTCGACGATCTCAACGGTGAAAGCCAGCTCGGTGTCGGCCCGGTCCCGTTGAACCAGAAGGACGGAATCAGGCAGAGCGCCGCGGTGACCTACCTCGCGGCTGCCCGCCACCGCAAGAATCTTGCGGTTCGTGGCGGCGCTGATGTCGACCGGCTCGAGATTGTGGACGGACGACCGCGTGCGGTCCTGCTCGCCGACGGCGAGCGCCTCGATGCGGATCTGGTGGTGCTGTGTGCGGGATCTATCGGTACGCCGTCGATCCTGATGCGATCCGGAATCGGGCCGGCCGAGGTGCTCGAGCAGTTGGATATCTCGGTCGAAGTGCCGCTGGAAGGCGTTGGCCGCAATCTCCGCGATCATCCGTTGGTGTACATGACCTATTCCGGCGATGCGGAGGCCATCGGCGAGCTCCTGCCACCATTGGAGGTCGTCTTGACGACGGGTGCGGCAGGGCCGGGCAGTTCAACGGACATCGACCTACATGTGATTCCCTTCACCCTGGAGTCCGGCTCGGTTCTTGTCGCCGTCGGACTGGTTCGCCCGTACTCGATCGGATATACCGAGATCAGATCTGCTGATCCCGACACAGACCCGCGGATCCTGCTCAATCTCCTGCATCATCCCGATGATCTCCGCCGTTTGGTGCAAGGCGTCGAACTCACGCGGCAGGTGATGAACTCCGGACCGCTCGCGAAGTACGTCGGCGACGAGCTGTGGCCGGGGCCGGCGGCCGTCACCACTGGTCAACTGACCCAGGCAGTCCTGGAAGCGAAGAACACATACGCGCACGCCGTGGGCACGGCATCGATGGGCGACGCGGGCAGTCCGTGGGCGGTCGTGGGACAGGACTGCAAGGTTCACGGTCTCGATGCGCTGTATATCGCCGACGCGTCGGTCATGCCAACGATTGTCGGCGTGCCCACCAATACCACCACCATGATGATCGCCGAAAGGTGCGCAGACTTCATCAAGGGCACCTTCATCTAGCCGGACCGAGCACTCGGGACGGGAAACGGCACGGGCATGACTATCCCAACCAGGCCCGGAGCCTCGAAGCGGCGGCGTCAACAGCTCGTGGCTTCCTCCTCCGGATGCATGTGCAGCAGTCAGTATGCCGATGTATCCGCTCAGGACTTGGGGGAGTCGACCGTCTATCTCGCCAGCTTCAATTTCTCAGTCCTAGCAAGGGGGTCATCCCCCACTCGGCGAGGCGCCGATACCGGGAGTGGCGCGGGCGAGGCGACGCCGAAGTTGCTGGCCACCGACCTGCGGGCGCTACGGCAAATTGTCTAAAATTGAAGTCAGTTCAATAATGAAATTGCTTGTGAAGTGAATCACTGCAGAGGTACAGTAAAGTCGAACCGAGTTCAACTCAGTTCACGAGAGCGAACAACGCGCGCGCCGACGATATGGCCATGCCTGTGAGAGGAGCTTCGGGTGATCGACCGCGAATTCACTGGATTCTTTATTGGGGGATCGTGGCGAAAGACGTCCTCACACGACCGATTCGAGGTGATTTCGCCCGCGAGCGGCAAGCCGATCGGTTCGGTGCCGGCCGCGACCGACGCGGATATCGACGCGGCAGTTGCCGCCGCCCGACAGAGTTTCGACGACTCCGAGTGGCCGCATCTCACTCCAGTGCAGCGCGGTGAGCATCTGGTCCGCCTTGCCGCGGCGATCGCCGCACACGCGGAGGAACTCGCCGAGCTGGTCACCGACGAGCTGGGCTGCAGCCATCTGCTCTCGCGGGTCTATCAGGCCGTCGCGCCGGTGATGAGTCTGAATTACGCTGCCGAAGTCGCAAAGTCGCTGGAGACCAGTGAGCTCCGGGTCAGCGACCTGTCCCCGTTTGCGGGATCGGGGGATGCGGTCGGCATCATTCCGATGGCGGGCAAAAGCCTGGTGGTCAAGGAGCCGGTGGGTGTTGTCGCGATATTTCCTGCCTATAACTTCGCTCTTCCGGCCGTAGCGCAGAAGATCGGTCCCGCACTGATCGCCGGATGCACGGTCGTTGTGAAAGCGACGGAACCGAACCCGCTGGCGATCTTCAATCTCGGAAATCTGTTGCAGGAGATCGATTTCCCCGCTGGAGTCATCAACATCGTGGCGGCGCGAGCAGGCGAGTCGGAGTATCTCGTCGGACATCCCGGCGTCGACATGGTGAGCTTCACCGGATCCACAGAAGTCGGCAAGAAGATCGGCGCAACGTGCGGCGAACTGATTCGACCGGTGGTCTTGGAACTCGGCGGAAAATCGGCGGCGATAGTCCTGGCGGATGCCGATCCCGAGATTGTCGTTCCCACTCTCGTGGGAGCGAGTGTTGCCACCAATTCTGGCCAGAGCTGCGTCGCTCAGACCCGGTTTCTTGTTCCCGAGGAACAGTACGAGTTCTACGCCGAGGCATTCACGCGTGCTTTCGAAGCGCTGAAGGTGGGCGATCCGCGTGACGCTGACACGGTGGTGGGACCGGTGATCAGTAAGTCGCACCTGGAGCGAGTCGAAGCTCATCTTGCCGGGGCCGTCGAGCAAGGAGCAACGATACGCACCGGTGGCCGACGACCGTCGCATCTCTCGGAAGGCTGGTACATCGAACCGACGTTGGTCACGGACGTCACCAACGACATGGACATCGCGCAGAACGAGATATTCGGGCCGGTAGCCGTTTTGATCGCGCACAAGGGTGAGGAGGATGCCATCCGTATCGCCAATCAAAGCCGCTATGGTCTGGCCGGGTCCGTCTTCACTGCCGACTCGACACACGGTTTCGACATCGCAAAGAAAATTCGGACGGGAACCTTCTCCGTCAATACATTCGCCGCGGATCTCGGGTCTCCTTTTGGTGGTTACAAAGAGTCCGGACTCGGGCGCGAGCACGGCGTCGGGGCGGTGCAGGAGTATCTGCTGCAGAAGACGATCTCCGTCGATCCCGCCCTCGACCTGCCGAGAGAAATTGTTTCCGGCGTACCGGTCGGACATGGGCCGGGCATCACCGTCTGAGTCCGTCCGATCACGGCGTGCAGTTCACAACCGCGGCAACGGCGACGGACACCATGGGATCGGATCATCCTGGGCGGCTTATGGCTCTCGTTGGTTGTCGCCCTTGGTCGACCTGCTGATCGAACGCAGTCGACGGCAGGCCGTGCAGCGGCGCGGGCCGTGAAAAGTGTGACCCGCCCGGTACTGTTGCGTTGTCCGGGCGGGTCACTTCCCCGTTGCCGAGCAGACGCCGCCACGTCCCCGGCGCAGCCATCGTACGCAATTGTGAAGTCTGGCGGGGGAAGCCACGCGACAACACGATCAGCGAGTGTCCCACTGCGATCTGCGACTCGTACAACGGTCCGGTTCCCGGACCGAGTGGGTGTACCTGATGCCTGCGCATCGTCGGCATCCTCACAGCGGGTGCGGTTGTCGAACTGGTGCCGTAGCGGAGCCGGTCCGGGATGCTCGAGCGACGTCGTCAGATCGACGTGCGGGCTGAAAGCGCCCTCTCACGGCCGGGTGAAAACGCCGAGGTGTTCGGTGTCGTAGTACTCCAGCGTGAGCCTGCCGCCATCGAAGATCGCCTGGGAAATCGTTCCCTGGTTGGCGTTCTCGCCCGTCGGGGTGAAGACGAATGTGTTGCCGTCCCAGTGCTTCAGTGGAAAGGTCGTGTTCCTCGGGCCGAGGGCGAGGGTCAGGGAGTTGTCGGTGACGGTGACCGTCGCTGGGCCGTAATAGGCATTCTCGTAAGTGCTCGCGTAGCTCGGCAAGGGTTGCGCGGGAGCGGCATCGGCGGGCGGCTGCTTGCCGGCCAGTGCGCCGGTCGGTGCGGCGAGTGGTTTGAACGCCTCGCGATACCGGGCGCGCCAGTCCTGCTGGATCTTCCCGAATTGGACGAGGTCGGCGAACTCGGCGTTCAGCGTTTCGGGCACCCCGATCGGCCCCGCGTTGGTCAACGTCACGATGCCGAGGTCAGCGGAGGGAATCAACGTGAACGCGGTTCCCGCGCCGAGACTGAACGCCCCGGAGTGGCCGAGCACGACCCGGCCCGCGGCGGAGTCACTCACGTTGAAGCCGAACCCGTAGAATCCGGCCCGCGCGTCCGACGCTTCCGGTGGCACCGACACCGCCTGCGGCGAGATGGCGGGCAGTAGCTCGTTCGGCGGCACGAGCACATGACCGTTCGCGGAGCCGTTCGCGAGCACCATAGCCATCCACTTGGCCATATCGGCGACCGACGAGCTGACCCCACCTGCCGGGGACTGCGCATCGGGTTGGCGTTGTGGATTCGCCACCTCATACCTGCCGTCGATGAGGACATGGCCATCGGCGCGGTTCGCGCGGGACGCGAAGTCGGTGTATCGCGAGCTGGTCGAGTCCATGTCGAGCGGACCGTAGATCGTTTGCTGGGACAGCGTCTCCCAGTCGGTGCCCGCGGCCGCCGCCACGGCGGTCGCGGCCGCGGTCACCCCGAAATTGGTGTACTCGTAAGAGTCTCGGAAGGGGTCGAGCGGCAGCAGGCGCAGCCGGTCGAGCACTTGCTGGCGGTCGTATCCCAAGTCTTCCAGTAGGTCGCCTGCATGATCCGGCAGCCCCGAGCGGTGCGAGTACAGGTCACCGATCGTGACGTGATCGGTGACATATGGGTCGGCGAGCGCGAAGGACGGCAGAAGTTGGCGCACCGGGGTGTCCCATGCGACGCCCCCGGCGGCAATCCGGCGGGCGACGACCGTCGCGCCGACGGATTTGGAGACCGACGCGAGCTGGAAAACGGTGTCCGAGTCCACCTTTTCTTTGGTGACGACGTCGCGGACGCCGAACCCCTTGCTGTACACCATCTTTCCGCCATGGACGACGGCGACTGCCATTCCTGGGATGCCCGAGGACGCAAACAAGCCGTCGGCGAGTTGGTCGAGTTGGGCCACCGCATCACCGATCTGTCCGTCCGGGATGGGGACTCCGGCAATCTGATTGGGCATCGCGGCGGAACTGGTCGGCCTGCCGTCGCCGGAAGAGGAGTCCGATCGCTGGTCGCCGCTACAGCCCGAAACGGTGAGAACGGCGGCGGCCGCCATCACCGCGGGACCGAGCAGTGCGCGCCGCAGTGTGCTCACAGGTCGCCTCCTGGCGGTCATAGCGACAAAAGACCAGTTCAGACTAGTTGAGCTGATGTTGCTGTGCGGGAGGTTTCCGGAATCTCTCGGCATGGAAAGCCAGCGGGCGGGATCGCAGACGCAGACGAGCCCCAGCGCGACGTGCGGTAGCTGCTCGGCCGGATCGACACCCGCGACGGGTGGGACCGACTTCTGGGACGCCAGCTCTCGGTCATGTATCGGAGCGTCCAGCGGACGCTCTGGGCGATACCGTGCTCGGCGATCCGCGCCGATGCGAACCTGAGGATCCCGAGGTAGTCCGCGCATGGCCACTGCCGAGTGCACGGGTGGGTCGGTCCAGTGGGGTTTTCGCACCGAGGAACGCCGGCCGTCAGTGTCCTATCCGGCGGCGGGTGTCTCCCGAATCTCGACGATCGGAAGCGACAGCGCCGCAGGCGAACTCGCCGGAACCACCGGCTGGGCGGGGGCGATCGGGGCGATGCGCTGATACCCGGTGCCCACCGGTGGCCGGGCATCCACCTCACCCTTGTTCGGCCAGTACGCCGCCGCCCGCTCGGCCTGGGCGGCTATGGTCAGCGACGGGTTCACACCGAGGTTGGCCGAGACTGCCGCACCGTCGACGACGCTGAGCGTCGGATAGCCGAATGCGCGGTGGTAGCCGTCGATCACGCCATGCTCCGCGTCGGCCCCGATCACCGCGCCGCCGAGGAAGTGGGCCGTGAGCGGGATATTGAAGATTTCGCCCCAGCTGCCGCCCGCGATGCCGCCGATCTTCTCGGCGACCCGGCGGGTCACCTCGTTGCCCATCGGAATCCAGGTGGGATTCGGCTCGCCGTGCCCCTGCTTGCTGGTGAGCTTGCGGCCGAACACCCCACGCTTGGTGTAGGTCGTGATCGAATTGTCCAGGTGCTGCATGACCAGCGAAATGATGGTCCGCTCGCTCCAGTTCTTGGTGCTCAGGAAGCTGAGCAGGTTCATGGGATGCCGCAGCACCAGACCGAGGAAGCGTAGCCAGCGCGGGATGCGGCCGCCGCCGTCGACCATCAGCGTCTGCAGCAGGCCCATCGCGTTGGAGCCCTTGCCGTAGCGGACCGGCTCGATGTGGGTGTCGGAGGTGGGATGGATCGACGAGGTGATCGCGACACCCTTGGTGAAGTCGACGCCCGGGGTGACCTTCTTGGTCGCCGCCCCGACGATCGACTCCGAGTTGGTGCGGGTGAGCACGCCGAGCCGATCGGACAGGTCCGGCAGCACACCCTTGTCGCGCATAGCGAACAGCAGCTTCTGGGTGCCGCGTGTCCCCGCGGCGAGCACGACATGTGCCGCGGTCAGCGTCTGCGGCCGCTTGCGGACCCACGCACCGGTGCGGGCGGTGGACACGTCCCACGTGCCGTCGGGGTGCGGGCGCAGTGCGGTGACGGTCGTCATCGGAATCACCTCGGCGCCGGCTTGTTCGGCGAGATACAGGTAGTTCTTCACGAGGGTGTTCTTCGCGCCGTACTTGCAGCCCACCATGCAGTCGCCGCATTCGACGCAGCCGGTACGCTCGGGGCCGACGCCACCGAAGTACGGGTCCGCTACGGTCTTTCCCGGTTCGCCGAAGAACACGCCGACCGGTGTCTGCACGAATGTGTCGCCGACACCCATATCGTCGGCGACTGCCTGGAAGACCTTGTCGGCGGGCGTCATGTGCGGGTTGCGCACCACGCCGAGCATCTTCTGTGCCTGCGCATAGTACGGAGTCAGCTCGTCGCGCCAGTCGGTCATGTCGCGCCACTGCGCGTCCTGGAAGAACGGCTCCGGCGGTACGTACAGCGTGTTGGCATAGTTCAGCGAGCCTCCTCCGACACCGGCGCCGCCGAGGATGAGGACGTTGCGCAGCGGATGGATCCGCTGGATTCCGTAGCAGCCGAGGGCGGGTGCCCAGAGGAATTTTTTCAGCTCCCAGCTGGTCTTGGGCAGCTCGTTGTCGGCGAAGCGTCGGCCTGCTTCCAGCACGCCGACCTTGTAGCCCTTCTCCACCAGCCGGAGCGCGGTGACGCTGCCACCGAACCCGGAACCGACGATCAGCACATCGAAATCCGTCGTCCGCTGGTCCATGTGAAACTCCTCGATCGTGTCGCCAGTGACTCGGCTGACATTACTCCCGGGTAGGTTTCGCTTCGCAATGTGGCTCCGCGTCGAATCTTTTGCCACGACAGCGAGCTGATCACGGACCGGGCTCGAGGCTGCTGCTGTGAAGGTGCTACTTTCCGCGGTATCCGAGCAACCTTCGGCGGTTCAAGAGCGGCGCTCACAATGGTTGACATTGCTCTCGAAGGCGCGCAAGGTGTCTGGTATGCCGACGACACCTCGCGCCCGCGCCAGGGTCCAGACCATGAACGACATCGTCCGCATCGGACGGGAACACCTGGCGACCGACGGCGCCGCCGCGCTGTCGCTGCGTGCCGTGGCCCGCGACCTCGGAGTGGTCTCTTCGGCCGTCTACCGGTACGTTCGCAGCCGTGATGAGCTGCTCACGCTGCTCGTGATCGACGGCTACAACGCGCTCGGCGACGAGGTCGACGCCAGCCTGACCGACAATGCCGACGATCCGATCGAACACCTGCGCATCGTCGGCCGCGCCATCCGGCGCTGGGCGCTGGCCGAACCCGCCCGCTACGGATTGCTGTTCGGCACACCCGTGCCCGGCTACGACGCTCCGGCGGCTGAGACCGTCGCGCCGGGCACCCGGGTGATCGCCACGATGCAGACACTGTTCGCTTGCGCTCACCAGGCGGACCTGCTCGCCGCACCCGATCGTGAGCTACGCCCATCCGCCCCGCTCGCAGGTGATTTCGCGCGTGTCCGAGACGAGTTCCAGCTCGACCTGCCGGACTGGCTGGTCGCCCGCGGCGTGACGTTCTGGGTCAGCCTGATCGGGGTGGTGAGCGCCGACGTCTTCGACATGTACGGCACCGACACCTTCGCCGACCGCGACGAACTGTTCGAACTCCAGCTCGACGCATTGCTGGACATGCTCGGCTATCGCGGCTGACCCACCGGCCGATCCGAACCCCGTTGTCGCGGTGTGTTGGTATGGGTCACGTGACAGAGTTCGGAATGCGGCTATCTCCATCGGACGAGCCGAGTGTCGCGACCGCATGGTCGCGACGGATGGGTCTGCGCATTCCGCTGGTCAACGCGCCGATGGGTGGGGTGGCGGGCGGGCGGCTGGCGGCGGCGGTGATCGCGGCCGGCGGGCTCGGCATGATCGGGATGGGCAGCGCCGGGTCGGTCGCGGCGCTGGAACGAGAACTGCCGCATGTCCGCGGAATAGACGGGCCGCTCGGCATCGGTCTGGTGGACTGGGTCGTCGCCGCGCAGCCGGAGCTGTTGAACGTCGCGATCGCGGCCCAGCCCGCGCTGATTTCGGTGAGCTTCGGCGTCGACCTCGACTGGGTTGCCCGGGTCACGGCTGCGGGAATCGTCCCAGCGACCCAGGTGTATAGCGCGCAGGACGCGCGGCGTGCGCAGGACGCGGGTGTAGGTCTTCTCGTGGCACGCGGTATGGAAGGCGGCGGGCATGGTGCGGTGACGAGGCCGCTGCTGCCGCTCCTGGACGAGGTGCTGGATGTCGCGTCGGTTCCCGTGCTCGCCGCCGGTGGGATCGGCTCGTCGTCGGACCTGGCGGCGGTGCTGCTTGCGGGAGCGAGCGGCGCGTGGCTGGGCACCTGCCTGGCAGCCTGCTCGGAATCACTGCTGTCGGAGGCGGGTCGCCAAGCGTTGCTAGCCGCGCGGAGCAACGATACGGTGGTCACCCGCGCGTTCGACGTCGGGATGGAATTGCCTTGGCCTGCAAGGTTTCCCGCGCGAGTGCTACGCAACGGGTTCGCCGAGCGCTGGAACGGGCGGGAGGGCCTGCTCGCCGCGGACCCGTCGGCGAAGAACGCGCTGGCCGCCGGGATCGCCGCGAACGATCCCGACGTCGCGCCCGTGGACGCCGGGCAAGGCGTCGGCATGGTCACCGCCGTGGAACCGGCTGCGCGAGTGATCGAGCGGCTGTGGTTGGGCGCGACCGCGCATATTACTTGCCGCCCAGCCGAAGAGTGAGCGGCTGCGATCAGTCCTCGCTGCTGTGCCGGTCGCCGAGGAAGCCGATCAGGTCTGGATCGGCGGAGGTGAAGCGATCGACTTCCTCGCCGCCGGTACACGGGTAGAGCGCGACGGTGACCGCGCCGGATCGGTGGCCGACCACGCGCCAGACACCGCCGGAATCATGCCAGCGGCGCAGGACCGCGACGGAGTTGTCGGCCATCGTTTGCCTCCTGTCGGTGGTGTCTCCTGGTTCGGTCGGTAACGGCGTCGCGTCACCGAGGCACGGTGACCGGGCCGACGCAGCCGGCCAGGCATCAACGAACGAGCAGCCCTTCGCGATCGGGCCATTCGCGCCAGCCCTCATCTCATCCGTGAGAATAGCTACGCCGACAACTATCTGGGTGTCGAAGCTACGCATCGCATTGCAGTCCCGAATCGATGGTGGCGCCAGCTACCCCACGACAATGGTGGCCGGTCACCTCCGCAAGGGGAACTGAACGCTGCTCGGCGCCTGAGGTCGCTCGCCCCCGGCCGGGGCCGGCTGGGTGAGGATCGCCGAGGTCAGCGGTGCGTGCGGCTCATCGGTTGGTGCGGCCGAGGGATACGCAACGCCTTGGCCCGGGTGCGGATGTAAACGCGGTGATCCCAGCGGCGGTGGATATCGCGGCGATGTCGTCGCGGCGGTTGATTGCTTTGGCCGCGCACAGGCTGACCGGCAAGGCCGTGCCTCTGCGGCGGATGAAGTCCCGGCGGGATCGGCTGCTGGCGTCGGCAAGCAAAGTGAACTGTAATGGCAGCCGATTAGGGAGCCTCCCACTGAGCACCTGTAACTCGATCCTGGCCGGGATCAAGCCCTGTTAAGTAGCCGAATACAGTGTGTCGCGTAGATGGTCCCCCGTTCGGGCGGGATCGGCCTCGGTGCATTCGTGATCACTTTGCCGTCTGCTGAGAGTCCGCGATCCCGGTGAGGATGCGGCGCAACCCGTACGAGAACTGTTCGGCCGGGCTCAGGTCGGCGGATTTGGTCATGCGCGAAACCCGGGGATATGCGCCGCTCTCGATGACCTTGCGCAGGTAGGGGGCGACGGCGGCGCGCCACTGGTCCTCGGTCTGACCGGTGCGCCGCTGGGTCTCTTTCTCGGCGAGGTCACGCATGACCGCGCCGCGCACGTAGTCCCTGATCAGCCCGACGGCCGAGGCCGCGTCGGCGATGTCGGAGGTCAGCGGGGCGGCTGCGGTGAGGGCGTGTTCCAGGCCGCGCAGCCAGTTGGGGCCGAGCGATGGCCGGGTGGCCAGCAGCGGGGCGAGCCAGGTGTGCCGCAGCCACAGCTCGCGCTCGTGGTGGGCGTACGCCTCGAGGTCGGCGCGCCAGTCTCCCGTCAGCGGCACGTGGTTGTCCTGTACCGCATCGGCCATGAGGTCGAGCAGGTCGTCGCGGCTGTCCACGTAGCGGTAGAGCGAGGTCGTGCCGGTCGACAGCTCGGCGGCGACGCGGCGCATCGACAGCGCGTCTAGCCCCTCGGCATCGGCGATGGCGACGGACGCATCCACGATGCGCTCCACGCTCAGGGCCTGTTTTTTCGACCGGTACGGCTCACGCTCCCAGATAAGCGACATGGACAGAGTCTACAGAAGTGGATACAGTGTGCCCATGTGCGGGCACACTGTATCCAGAGATGTTTTGATCGTCGGCGGCGGATCCGTCGGGCTGATGCTCGCGGTGCTGCTGCGCCACCACGGCGTCAAGCCCCTCGTCGTCGAGGAGAAGCCGGGGCTGTCGCCCCACCCCAGGGCCACCGGCATCGGGTCGCGGTCGGTGGAGATCCTGCGCGAGGTCGGCCTGGATCAGGCGGTCAACGAGGCCGCGGTCGACTTGCGGGCGGGGAAGATCAGAGGGCGGACGCTCGCAGAGGCCGACTTCACCGAAAGCGAGGAGTGGAAGACGAAAACCGCGGCCGAGCTCACCTACACACCGGCCCGAATCCGCGGCACCTGCGCACAGAACCGGCTCGACCGCGTGCTGATCACCAAGGCCGGCGACGTGGAGTTCGGCGTGGCGCTCGACTCGTTCGAGCAGGACTCCGGCGGCGTCACGGCGACCCTGTCCGACGGGCGTGTCGTGCGGGCGCGCTATCTCGTGGCGGCCGACGGGGTGCGCAGCCGGGTTCGGCAGGTCCTCGGCATCGGCCTCACCGGACCCGGTGTGATCGGTAAGGAGACGACGAGTGTTCTGTTCGGTGCTGATCTGCGTCCGCGCAAGCCGTTCGCCATGTGCAATATCGAGCATCCGGACGCGACCGGTCTGCTGGTGACCGTCGATGGCGAACGCGAGTGGGTGTTCCTCACCCGTGTCGACACGGAGCCGACTCCCGACCTCATCCGCACCGCGCTCGGCGACCCGTCGATCGAGGTGGAGATCCGCAGTGTGCTGAGGTTCCGGGGGCGCGGCCAGGTGGCCGATCGGCTCTCCGCCGGGCGGGTCTTCCTGGTGGGCGACGCGGCGCACGCGATCCCCCCACTGGGCGCGTTCGGGTTGAACGCCGGCGTCGCCGATGCGCACAATCTGGCGTGGAAGCTCGCGCACGTGCTGCGCGGTGAGGCCGGACCCGAGCTGCTGGAGACTTATCACGCGGAACGCCATCCGGTGGCCCTCATGACGATGGAGCAGGCGCTCCTGCGGTTCAACGATCCGTCCCTGCACTGGGGAAAGGACATGGCAGAGGCGCGCAAGGCAGCAGGGGCGATCAACGCGCCGGTGGTGCACATGGGCTACCGGTACGGCGGCGCGGAGCTCCCCTCCACCGAGGACGTCGCCCTCGGCCTCGACGGGTCGCCGGGATCCCGCCTGCCGCACATGTGGGTGGCAGGCGGGGTGTCCACGCTAGATCTCGTCGGATCGCAGTGGTGCGTACTCACGGCCGATCCCGACGTGGAGGCCGACATTCCGGTGCACCTCGTGGATGGCTGGCCGTACGGGACGGTGCTGGTCCGCCCTGACGGTTTCGTAAGCCGTTCGTACGGCTAGCACGCCCTGTGCTGTCGCAGCCGGCGCGGTTCGAACCGGCCGTAGCAGTGTCTCGAAGATCAACGTCGTCAGCAAACGCACTACTTTGCCGCGCCGCGCGCGGTTCGAAGCGGATGACGCGTGCCTACGGAAGATCAACGAGCCGAGCGCCTTACGGCCGTGGCCTAGAGCTCAGCGGCCCGGTCGTCGACGTGCCACCGGCCCGCCGAGGAAGCCTGCGCACCTGCCCCATCACGCCCCCGAGGTAGTCCAGTACCGCCTCGTCGGCGAGCTTTATGGCCTCCAGCGCATCGTGGGTAACCTGTGCCCGGGTCTGTGGCGGCCGACGGGCAGGCGCGGAACGTTGCCCAAGGAGTAGACGCCGAGTTCGAAGGTCATGGCGGGTCCTGGCTCAGTTGCTGATGGCGGGCATTGCTCGCCGGTAGCGGGTGTCTGTGAGCTGGGAGACGAGGAAGGCGGCGATGTCGGCGCGGCTCATGGCGGAGCCGACCTTGTCGTGGCCGAGAAAGCCGGAGCGGACACGGCCGTTGGCGGGCTTGTTCGTCGGGTTGGTGATGCGGGCGATGGTGTAGTCCAGGCCGGAGCCGGTGACGGTCTCGGTCATGCCCTTCAGTTCGGCCAGCGCGTTGGGGAACATCAGCCCGGCCATGATGGGCAGCACTTTGTGCTTCCAGTGCGGCTTGTCCTGCGGGTCGGCCAGTGAGGGCGTGGCCAGGCCGATGAAGCGGGCCACCTTCTGCGCCTCCATGGCCTGCACGATGGTGCGGGTTCCGTCGGTCACCGGGGTGCCGGTCGCGGACCGTTTCAGGGAGGGACCGAGCGCGCTGATGACCGCGTCCGCGCCGCTGACGGTCTGCTCGACGGCAACACGGTCGGACAGTTGCCCGGTGACGGCTGTGAGGTGGGAGTCGGTGAGGGCGAGCTTGTCAGGGGTGCGGACCAGGGCGGTGACCTGGTGGCCGTTGTTCAGGAGTTGCTGGACGACGAGGCGGCCGATGCCGCCGGTAGCGCCGAAGACGGTGACACGCATCTGGGAGTGCTCCTTGCGGTGGGGGTCAGAAGCTGTAGGGCCCGAAGCGGCCCAAGGCCACCAGGGCGGACAGGATCAGCAGGACGGCGTTGAAGGCGATCGCGCCGGGTTCCTTGCGGCGGGCGTGGGTGATCGCGGCCAGCACCATCACCACGACCAGGCCGGTCGCGGCCAGCGGGGTCAGTACGGGGACTATGCCGGTGGCTGCGGGCAGGATCAGCCCGAGCGCGGCGGCGAACTCCACGATGCCGATGAAGCGGACGGTGGCCTGGGAGAAGTCGGCCGTCCAGGGCAACTGGCCGACCAGCTTGTCCTTGGGCTGGGTGGACTTCATCACGCCTGCCATGGCGAACATGGCAGCCAGCACGGTTTGCGCGATCCACAAGAAGACGTTCACGTACGGATTCCTTGGTGAAGAGGGGCGGGGTAGGGAGGGATCGGAAGCCCTCATCCGGGGGCGGGGTGGGCCGGCCGGTCAGGCGTTGAAGACGGCCTCGGAGCGGACTCGGTGTTCGTGCAGGTCCCAGTTCAGGGGGCGATCTGCTCGGGACTGGCCACCTCTTTGTGGGGCTTGGGTCAGGCACAGGAGACGGCGATCTTGCCCGGGGTGCTGGCAATCTTGACCACGGCCGGGGTCGAGGGGACGGATTCCAGCGTGACAGCGCGCATTGACAGCACCCCTTCTGTAAGTGAAACGGCCTTCCCGTTTTAACTGCCGCACAGCGTAACAGCAGAACTGGGGAACCTATTCCACTTGGATAGGGTGAGGGCATGACTTCTTCCGCAGTTCCCAGCGACACCCCGGACCAGCAGCCCGGAGCGGGACTGCGCGCCGACGCCGAACGCAACCGCTGTCGCATCCTGGCCGCCGCCCGCAGCCTCTACGCCCGTGCCGGACTCGGCGTGTCCATGGCCTCCATCGCCCGAGAGGCCGGCGTCGGCCAAGCCACCCTCTCCCGCCGCTTCCCCACCAAGGATGACCTGGTCGCCGCGGTCTTCGCTGAGCGCATGGACGCCTACGTCGCTGCCGTAACCGCCGCCCTGGACGACCCGGATCCCTGGCACGGTTTCACCCGCTACCTCAACTCCGTCTGTGCCATGCAGGCCGCCGACCGCGGCTTCGCCGACGTCCTGACCATGACCTTCCCCACCGCCAAGACCCTGGAGGCCCACCGCGTCGAGGCGTACGACCGGCTGCTCGAACTCATCACCCGCGCCAAGAGCACGGGGCACCTGCGTGACGACTTCACCCACCAGGACGTCGTCATCCTGCTCATCGCCAATGCCGGAGTCGTCACCGCCATCGGCGACGCCGCCCCCGACACCTGGCGCCGCCTCGTCGCCCACATGATCCGCTCCTACACCGCGCCCGGCGCACCGATCCCCCCGCTGCCCGAAGCACCGCCGGCCGCCGCCCTCTACCGCGCCATGCAGGAAGCCGGCGTCGGTACGCTGCAGTTCACCACCGGCGGCGGCTCCGTGGACCCCGTGCCGATGTCAACGCGGCCGCAGCAGCCCTGCGCAACTGGGTCATCAACCTGGACAAGGAGCTGGCCTGCACCGGAGTGACGCCGTCGACGTGGCGATCAGCTGGGCCCGGCCGCATCCATAACAGTCCTATGTTGGTCGAGTGGCAGCGGTGTCCAGAAATTGGTGAATGTTCGGTTTGTCTACTCGGGCACTGTGACGGGGTCGGTGCAACTCGCAGCGGCGTCGACGAAGGAGCAAGATTTGGGAGTGCGGGTGGGGCGGTAGCCGGCGGGGACCCCGCCGTTGTGGGTGATGGTGGTGTAGGCGAGGACGGCGTCGGTGGGTTTGCGGGTGAGGGTGGGGTCGGTGAGTACGTCGACGGTGTAGAGGCCGAATCGTGGTGTGTAGGAGCCCCATTCGTAGTTGTCGGTAAGGCTCCAGTAGTTGTAGCCGATGAGGTTGATGCCGTCGGCCCTGGCGCGTTGGAGCCAGTAGACGGTGTCGCGGAGGTTGTCGGCGCGGGTGTAGCCGTCCGCGCGGGGTGCGCCGTTCTCTGTTGGCATGCCGTTTTCGACTATGTAGAGCGGTTTGCCCGGGAAGATGCGTGAGTAGTGTTGCAGTGCATAGTAGATGCCTTCGGGATGCAGGGCCTGTGTCCAGAGCTTCTGGAAGTCCGGGGGGCCGGCGAGGAGGGTTTCCGGGGAGAGCCCGTAGTAGTAGTCGATACCGATGTAGTCCAATTTCGCGCTGATCTTGCTGACCAGCGGTCCATTCACGAGATCTTCACCGCCGGGGATGTAGGCGACGTTGCTGGTGACCTGGGCGCCGGGCTGCATGCTGTGGATGTAGTCGTAGATGCTGTTGTGTGCTTGGGCGATCCGGTCGAGCATGGCGGGCGCGGCGGTGGGGGAGATGCCGCCGTGCCGCAGTTCGTTGACGGTGTAGAAGGCGGGCTCGTTGAAGGTCACCCAGAGTGGGTGGCTGTGGGCGAAGCGGTCGACGACGGTGCGTGCGTTTGCCAGCCAATCCTCGAGGATGTTCGGGCTGCCCCAGCCGCCGCGGTCGACTTCCCAGCCGGGGTAGACCCAGTGGTCGATGGTCAGCATCGGTCGCATGCCCGCCGCGGTGATCGAATTGATCACGTGGTCATAAAATCTGAGACCAGCCTCGTCCCAGACGCCAGCGCTGGGTTGGATCCTGGCCCACTCGATGCTGATCCGGTAGACCTGTACCCCGAGGCTGGCTGCGAGCGCAACATCGGCATCAGTCTTTGTGAAGAATTCGACCGAATCGACGTACGGGTCCTCCGTCGTCCCGGACGCGACATAGCGGGACCAGTTGCTGTCAGGCGCGTGCCCTTCCGACTGGTAGCCGGATGCGGCCACGCCCCAGAGGAAATCCGCGCCCATCGGCGTGACCTGGGCCGGAGGTACGGGCCGGGCGGCGGCAGGCGCGGTGCCAACCATGACGAGTGCCGCAGCGGCAGCCGTGAGCGCGGCCACGACATGGCGACGGCGTGATCGCATCCAAGTCCTGTTCCGAGAGGCATGACGGGCCCTTGTGGATCGCCGGTACGCCGACGCGCACCGACTCGAGGTGGGTACCACGGGGAACAGGGTAACTGGTCGATTGTCCGTTTTTGTCGAAGCGGGGCAGGGGAGGGCGCGGAAAGGTGGGTGTCGGCGAAGGAGAGGGGGAATTCGGGCAAAGAAGCTGTGCAAGCTGGCCGTCCGCGGGGTGCTGCTGCGCCGGGTGACGGGCGGGATCCCAGGGAGGGAACGATCGCCGTTATAAACATGAGGTTACGTAGATATTAGCATTTAAACATGTATCCACGACAGCTCCGCCAATCCGGTCAGTGCAAATCGTACGTCACCCTCCCTACTCGCATCGAAGAGGAGGCGTCGATTCCGGAGCAAGCACTATCGGCGGCTGGAAGCATCCGTTGCCCGACGACCAGCGCGTGGAAAAATTTGAAGCCTCAGGCGGGGCCGTTGTATGCGAGGTGGGGGCCTTGGTGGTCTGGCTCGCCGTTTACGTGCGGGTTGCCAAGCCAGTCAACGCGACCGCGCCGGCGCCGGCGGGAACGACGCCGCCGAACGCCCGTGCACTCCAGGAGAAATGGGACCGTGTAGTCAACGCCCGCGTCGCGCTGCAGGCCGTCGCGCCTTTGAGATGTGTGCGGCGATCGCCGTCGTCTGAGTCATGAGCTCCGGCCGTGCGCATTGCCGTCCCCGCGGCTAAGCGTTGTCCGCCGCGGCCCAATGTGAGTTGGCCCTCGCTCCCGGCTTGTCGATTCCTCTCGGGGCGCGGGCGTGTCAGGATTCGAGTATGGTTCCGAATCCGTTGCCCCGGTTGGCCCGGCGCCTTGCCCAGCAGCGCTGGGTGATGCGCTGCGCGCCGGTGGTGCTGCCATTGGAGCGGCTGATTCGGCGTGCGACCGGTGGCCGGATAGGTGTGCTCGATGTGGCCGGCCTGCCCTCGATCGAGGTCACCGTCGCGGGACGCAAGACCGGTATTCCACGCACAACTTCGCTGCTGTACGTCCCGCTCGGAGAGGACTTCTTGATCCTCGGTTCCAACTGGGGAAGTCCCGATCACCCGGTGTGGTCGGTGAATCTGCGCGCCGCTGGAACCGCAACGGTCCGGCACAAGGGCGAGCAGTCCCGGGTCGCGGTCCGCGAGATCACCGGTGTCGATCGCAAGCGCGCCTGGGATCTGGCCGTCGAGTTCTGGCCCGGCTACGAGATGGAGTATGAACTCTCCGGCGGTCGCTTGTTCCGAATCTTCGAGCTGCGCCGCCTCCCTCACAGCACTGCGGAATGAAACGGCCCGCTGTCAGTGGGGCGGCTACGGTTGACCGGTGACCACGCATCTGACGCACTGGGGCGCATTCGAGGCGAGTAGCGATGGAGAGCGGCTGACATCGGTGCGGCCGTGGCGCGGGGACCCGGAGCCGATGCCGCTGATCGAGAATATCGCTTCGGCCCAACATCATCCGACGCGAATCGACCAACCGTATGTGCGCCGGGGATGGCTCGAGAACGGGCCGGGCGCGGCGCCGCGAGGTTCGGACCGATTCGTCCCAGTGGCGTGGGAGAGGGCGTTGGATCTGCTGGCTGGTGAGCTCGGCCGGGTTTACGGCGAGCACGGGGCGGAGGCGGTGTACGGCGGATCGTACGGCTGGGCAAGCGCGGGGCGGTTTCATCACGCGCAGAGCCAGCTGCACCGGTTCCTCAATTGTCTCGGCGGCTATGTCCGGCATGCGAACAGCTACAGTTTGGGTGCCGCTACGGTGTTGCTGCCGCACGTGATCGGCGACATCGGCTGGGTGATGCAGCGTGCGACGGCCAAAACCGTGCTGGCTGAGCACTCCGAACTCGTCGTCGCGTTCGGCGGCTTGTCGCCGAAGAACGCGGCCGTGTCGCCGGGCGGGGTGTCCCGGCACAACGCGCGGACCTGGATCGCCGCGGCGCGGGCGCGGGGCTGCCGCTTCGTGTCGATCAGTCCGCTGCGCGACGACACCCCGCAGGAAGGCGAGGCCGAGTGGATCGCTCCGCTTCCGGGCAGCGACGCGGCGCTGATGCTGGCGCTGGCGCAGGTCCTTGACGCGGAGGGATTGGCGGACCACGAGTTTCTGCATAGATACACCGTCGGATACGGCCGGTTCGCTGATTACCTGCGTGGTGCGGCGGATGGAATCGTGAAGGATCCGCAGTGGGCCGCTGCGATCACCGGCGTGCCCGCCGACCGTATTCGAATGTTGGCGCGCGAGATGGCCGCCGCGCGGACGTTGGTGACGGTGAGCTGGTCGCTGCAGCGCGCACAGTACGGCGAGCAACCACTGTGGCTGGGTGTGGTGCTTGCGGCGATGCTGGGCCAGATCGGTCTTCCGGGTGGTGGTTTCGGGCACGGCTACGGGTCTGCTGCGAGTCTGGGTGAGCCGGCGCGTATTCCGGTGCCGCGATTCCCGCAGGGGCGCAATGGTCTCGAGACCTTCATCCCGGTCGCGCGAATCGCCGACATGCTGCTGAATCCCGGCCTGTCCTACCAGTACAACGGCCTTGATCTGGTCTACCCCAATATCCGGCTGGTGTACTGGGCCGGCGGAAATCCGTTCCATCACCACCAGAATCTGGCCAGGCTGCGTGCGGCGTTCGCCCGCCCGGACACCGTGGTGGTGCACGATGCGTTCTGGACGGCCACCGCGCGGCACGCCGACATCGTATTGCCGTCGACCATGTCGATCGAGCGCGACGACTACGGCGTCGGGGAGGGCGACCGAGTGTTCTTCCCGATGCGGGCACTTACCCGACCGCACGGCGGCGCGCGCGACGACTACTGGATGTTCGCCGAGATGGCCGAAAGATTGGGCTGCGGTGGGGAATTCACCGAGGGGCGTTCCGCGGGCGACTGGTTGCGGTATCTGTACGAGGAGTGGCGGCTGGTCCAGTCCGCCGCGGGCCACGTCCTGCCGGACTTCGACGCATTCTGGGCCAGCGAGAGCCTCGAGCTTCCGGTGCCCGATCCGGATCAGGTGCTGGGTGGGCAGTTCCGCGCCGACCCGGACCGGTTTCCGCTCACGACGCCGAGCGGGAAGATCGAGATTTTTTCCGAGACTATCGACGGCTTCGGCTACGCCGACTGCCCTGGGCACCCGGTGTGGTTGGAGCCTGAGGAATGGCTCGGTGGTCCGGCGGCCGCGCGGTTCCCGCTGCAATTGGTGGCCAACCAGCCGCGCACCAAGTTGCACAGCCAGTTGGATGTCGGCGCGCACAGCCAGTCGTCGAAAGTCGCTGGGCGAGAACCGGTCCGGTTGCATCCGGCGGACACCGCGGCCCGCGGCCTGCACGAGGGCGAGATCGTTCGGATCTTCAATGGTCGTGGCAGCTGTCTGGCCGGGCTCGTGGTCGATGGCTCGGTGCGGGTGGGTATCGCACAGTTGTCCACCGGCGCGTGGTACGACCCCGATCCGGACGATCCGACGTTCTGCCGTCACGGCAACCCGAACGCGCTGACCGCCGACCGGCCCACCTCCACCCTCAGTCAAGGCTGCACAGGGCAGCTCACACTGGTGGAGATCGAACGGTATGCGGGTGCGGTGCCCGACTTGGCGGTCAGCCACCCGCCTGCGACCGAGTAGCAGCAGAGCGGTCGAGTGTCGGAGATCGGCTCGAACTTCGCACCCCGTCACATCTGGGCATCGGGAGCATGGTGCGCAGTTCGATCGCGACCCGTAAATTGCCGGATCCGAACACTGGCGATGCTGAGGTCGCGATGCGTCGGGGCGGGTGCCGCGCGTTCGGTGGGGTTCGGTGTCAGCTGGTGACCCGCTACTCAGACAGTGACGCAGTTCGGCCCGGGCAGCGCCTTCAGGTCGCCTCGCAGCGGCGGGCGATACGTGGACGGCCAGCGTGGGTCGATGGCGAAGTGCGCGGTCTCGGTGCGGCCGTGAAACGCCTTGACTCGTGCCGGACCTTTTCGTGCACGCCTGGCTGGCGGGCGCTCTGACGCCGCTCGCCGCGACGAGCCGTGTGCCCCGTTGAGGCCGCTTGTACGTCGGCACCTCTACCATTCCCGGGTGACCGGATACGACCAGCTCGATGCGTTCGAGCACCTCGACACCTCGACGCTGCCGCCGCGTCAACAGCGGATTCTCGCCACGATTCGGGATTGGGTGGTCAGGTATGGGTATCCGCCGAATTCCCGCGAGCTCGGCGCCGCGGTGGGGCTGCGGTCCTCGTCATCGGTGTCGAAGCATCTGAAGAGCTTGGAGGAGCGCGGGTTTCTGCGTCGCAGCCGGACGGTTTCGCGTTCGATCGATGTTCGGATGTTCCTGCAGGACTCGGTGATGCGGGAGACGGCCCAGGATTCGGTCCCGGTCCCGGTGATCGGCGACATCGCGGCGGGCACGCCGATCCTGGCCGAGGAGCATGCCGACGACACCATGACGCTGCCGCGTGAACTGGTCGGGCGCGGCACAGTGTTCGGACTGCGCGTGCGCGGCGACTCGATGATCGACGCGGCGATCTGCGACGGGGACATCGTGGTGATCCGCCAGCAGCACGAGGCGCATTCGGGGGAGATCGTGGCGGCGATGATCGACGGCGAGGCGACGGTGAAGGTGTACCGCCGGCGCAACGGGCATGTGACCCTGGAGCCGCGCAACGCCGCCTACGAGGTGATCGACGGCGCCGAAGCCGTCGTGTTGGGCAAGGTCGTTTCGGTGATGCGGCGCGTATGAACGCGGCCGCGTCACCCGTCCGCTCGACCATGGCGTCGTACCCTGACCGCATGTCGGACAGCACGCTGCCGCGTCCCGGCGCCATGGTCCGTAGGGGAGCCATTTGCGGATGTCCTGAGCTGCAGCGGACCTCATCCGTTATCCGTGCGCTGCAGGGCATGAAGGTGCGCTGCGTGTGAGCAATGGTGGGTTGAAGTGCGCGTTTCGGACGAGGGTGGGCTGATCACCATTGTCAAAGCGTGGGACACGAGATAGCCCTTGGGATCCCGCCAGGCTTCGCCACTGCAACGATCCCGGACGGACTCCAGACGGCGTCGAGCGCATAGCCGGTTCTCCCCTCACGCCTGGAAGGCCGGTCAGGATCAGTTGTAAACCGGCGCGAAATTCGTCTTGCGGGTCGCTGTTGGCGGCGACCGCGGCGATTTCGATCAGCTTCGGGAATCGGTCGGTGGGCAGGGCGGCGATACGTTCGGTGACGACCGTGGGTGTAGCGGCGGATAGTGGGCTTGTGAGCTCAGCCTGGGCGAAGGCGGTGATGTATGCCAACACGGTACGGAAGGCTATGAGCAGGTTCTGGCTTGACCTTCCGCTGCTGGACAGCGCTCGCAACAGAGCCTCGGCGGGGGCGAGCGTGGCGACGTCGGAACTGCGGCGGGTCAAGATCAACGGGATGGCATGGGGGTGGGCGCGCACCGCCCGCCACATTCCCTCGGCAATCGCCGCCACCTGCGCCGCCCAGTCGTCACCGGTCTCAGCCCACCGCGCCTGGCTCATCACCGCAGCGGCCACGAGTTCCTCAAGGCCCTCGCGGCCGTTGACATAGTTGTAGATCGTCATCGCCCCGGTGCCGAGTTCGGCGGCGAGATTGCGCATGGTCAACCCCGTCAATCCCTGCTCGTCGACCAAGTTCAACGCCGCCGTTTGCAGCTGCTCCCGGCTGAATTTTCTGGGCGCGGGCATACCCCTCCTTGTTTAAGTACGTTGTACGTGATTAACTCTGTGTCGTTCACGTACAAAGTACCCAATCGAGGTGTCATGATGATCCGAACCACTTTTCCCTCGGGCGGCGACGAATGCGCGGCCTGGCTGACCTTGCCGGAATCGGCAGGGCCGCACCCGGTCGTGGTGCTCGTCCACGGAGGCGGAGCCACCCACGCGATGATGCTCGCCCAGTACGAACAAGCATTCGCGAACGCGGGACTGGCCGTGCTGGCCTTCGACTTCCGCCACCTCGGCGAATCCGGCGGCGAACCACGACAACTCGTCGATCAACGCCGATACGCCCAGGACGTCGACGCCGCACTGGCCTTCGCTCGCTCCCGACCCGAACTCGATGCGGACCGAATCGCACTATGGGGCACCTCCTTCGGTGCCAGCCACGTGCTGGCCGCCGCCGCACGCCAGCGGAACCTGCGCGCCGCAGTCGTCCAATGCCCGGTCTTCAGCGGACGCGCCGTCGTTTCCCGGGCGGGCTTACGGCATCTGCTGCGGCTCACCTTCCCCGTCGTCTCCGATCTGGTACGCGCCGCGCTGCGGCTCCCGAGGCGCTACGTGCCGCTGGTCGGCCGTCCGGGCGAACTGGCCTTCGTCAACCAGCCCGGCGCACTCGAAGGCTGGCGATCGGTGATGCCCGCCGGATACGACTTCGACAACCGGATCACCGCCGCGTCCGGTCTGGACATGCTCTTCTACAACGCCGCGTCGGCCGCGCCTCGCGTGCGCTGCCCACTGCTGGTTTGCGCCTGCGACCAGGAGAATCTCATCGACCCTGCGATCGCCGGGCGAGTCGCGGCCACCGCGCCCCGCGCCACCCTCAACCGCTACGACGCCGACCACTTCACCGTCTACCACCCACCGGCAGTTGAAAAGATCCTCACCGACCAGATCGAATTCCTCACCACACATCTGCTTTAACGTCAAGCCGACATAGCACCGACCAAGCGCCCGGAGTGGTTGCGCTCATCGGCAGTTGAGTGCGTTCGTCGACCGGTGCCGCGGCCGTCGGGATCGCGCGGATCGCGGCATTGTCGCCACTCGCCCTATCTGAAGCCGGCTTGACCGATGCGGTTTAGAAAGTCTTACGCTGATGTGCCGGTGATGGTGCGGCGAGGTGCCCCGTACTGGCAGGATGTTGGGTTCGCGGGTGTGTTGTCTCGCGTGTGAGTGAGTTCGAGCCCGTTCGGTTCATTCGATTCGTAGGAGACATACGTGCGCATGATCCCCTTCTGCTCGCTCCCGCCGCGGCAGTAGTGCTACTCGCGGCCCTGCCGCCGCTCGAGCGGAACTGACGTTCGGCACAGTCAACAACGCGTCAGTCGACTTCAAGGGCGTATTGGACGGATCTACTTTTGATCGCAAGAAGGTCGCCGCGACGAGCAAGAGGCACCCGCCCGATTCATCTCCATCTGGTTCCGATAGGCGCACCCCACGCCGACCATCCGCTAGACAACCCGGCAAACCCATGCGGCCCGGCTAACCGACCTGATCGCGGCATGAGCGGACGTCGGTCGGCTCATGATTGGGTAGCCGATCGTGGCATCATTTCGGTCCAGGCTGCGTGAAACAGGGGACTCTGTGACTGCCTGCCGTAGGTCACGCTGTGCTGGATAAGTACGGATTGCCCTGCACCCGGTGGAACCCGCGACTGCGCGTTCCGGGTGGGTGACCCGCGTCGGGCGGGGCCTTCTATCCCTTATATGGATTATTCTTAGAATGGGCAAGTGAAAGACATCGATGCCATAGGTGTGCTGCAGGACCCGGTTCGACGGCGGCTGTATGACTACGTCGCGGCTCGTGGTGAGCCGGTGAGTCGCAATGAGGCCGCGACCGCGGCCGGGATTCAGCGCACGCTGGCTGCGCATCACCTCGACAAGCTGGTCGAGGCGGGGTTGCTCGAGACCGAGAGCCGGCGGCTGTCCGGCCGGTCGGGGCCAGGCGCGGGACGACCCGCCAAGCTCTACCGTCGGGCTGCGGCCGACCATCAGGTCTCGCTGCCACCGCGCGACTACCGGACGGCCGCAAGCCTTTTGGCTCAGATCGCTGAGGAGGCGCGCTTGGATGTCGAGTTGCAGAAGGCGGCCCGTGAACAAGGGCGGGCAGCACGGGGCACGCCCGTGCACGACCTACCCGAAGTGGCCGATCTACTTCGTGCTCGCGGTTATGAACCCTTCGCCGACAATGGCATCCTCCGCATGCGCAACTGTCCATTCCATGCCCTCGCCGAGGCGTATCCGCCCCTGGTGTGCGGCATGAATCTCGCCTTGCTGGAGGGTCTGCTCGGGAACTCCGAGGAGGTGCGCGTGCGCATCGACGCCCGTCCCGGAATCTGCTGCGTCGCCGTAGAACTCTCTAAAGACAATGAAGATTGACATAGAGTTGCGGGCATGGTGAGGTGACCGCATGACCGGTTATCACCTCGCCGAACTGAACACGGCCATCCTCAAGCACTCTCTGGACGATCCGCGCATGGCCGGCTTCACCTCCATGCTCGAGCCGATCAATGCTCTCGCCGAGCGCTCACCGGGCTACCTATGGCGCCTGGTGGACGATTCCGGGGTCGACGCCACCTCCATGCGCCCGCTCGGCGAGAATGTCATCGTCAACCTATCTGTGTGGGAGACGCGAGAAGCGTTCTGGAACTATGTCTATCGCAGTGGCCATCTGGAATTCCTGCGTCGGCGCAGCGACTGGTTCGAGCGTCCCCGCGAGGACATGCTCGTGCTGTGGATACCTGCCGGGCAGACACCGACCCTGGACGATGCGCTGGCCCGCTTGCAAGCGCTGCGCGCGAATGGCCCCTCGCCCCTGGCGTTCTCGCTGCGGGAGAACTACTCGGCCGAGGAAGCGCAAGCCTTCGCGTAACCGCGCTCCCGAACCCAAGGCGCAATGCAGCCCGTCGCGCTATGCAGTGACTGACCTGATGGGTTGGAGGCCAACCGTTGGCGTGGTGACTTGAAACCAGTAGCTATCAGCGGTTCGCCGAGCAGCGTCACTTCGTCTACGAAGGTCCAAACCGTGTGCGAGAAAAGGGCCGCTGCACGCATAGGTGACAGCTGAGATGGCTGGCCGAGTGGTCGGCCTGAGAGGATGCCACTGTGCCCAAGCCGTATCCGCAGAGTTTCGCGATGACGTGGTCCGGGTCGCTCGTAGCCGTGAGGACGGGGTGACGCTGGAGCAGGTCGCCGCTGATTTTGGTGTTCGACGCGGTGCGCGGGCTGCTCGATGACACCCTGGCTGTCGCCGGTTGCCGAGGTCGACATCATCGAGCTGCAGGGTCCGGAGATGCGAATCTGCCAGCTGAGGGTGCGGAATCTCAGAACCGTGGCGGGCCGCCACGTCACCGCCGAACATTCCGAAATTCCGCCACGAGTTCTTTTTGAGACCCGACAGCGGCGGCGGCGTGTAGGGCCCTCACGCCAACTTCATCCGCCGAGGCCGCGACCTGCGGCCTTCTTGTTGTCGCACAACGCTTTTATTGCGCTGTTGCCCCACGAGGTGCTTCATATCCTCGGACTGGACCCTGCTGAGCGGGATAGAGCGGCTGCTCTATCCTGCGAAGTCTCAGCTTCGTGGTCGAACTCGAAGTCGGCTGTGAGATTACGAAGCGCGCCGTGAGATCCTGCATGGCGGCGTGCAGGTCTCAGAATTTGTGGCATCTGCCAGCTGGTTGACCTGGTTGTTTCTGCGTTGGCTCAGGTGGTGGCCAGCGGTTACGTCTCGGTTCGGTGTCATTTCTTCAGTTCGATCCGGGTTGCTCAGCGGGATCGAGCAACCTGGATCAGCCGCTGATGGAGAGCTCCGGTACGGCGGTAAATGTGCTGTAGTTGCGGCGTTGTTCGTCGGCCAGGAAGGTCACTCGTTCCATCCTCCCCATCACCTCTCCTGCTCTGTCGGCGCTCATATGGTCGGCAGGGGACGACCCGGGCAGCGGGGGTTCGACCTGATCGAAGGTCTCGGTGTTCTCGAGCGCTGGTATCCCAACGTGCCCGTAAACGTTCCGGAATCCTCTGCGGAACTCGCTGACCGCCTCGCCGAGATCGATGTGGACGGCGCTGTGCACCGGCTGACCGGCATCGCCTCGACCACGCTCGCCTACCGCTCGCGCGGACGCTATGACCGGGCAAAGGCAGCTGAGGTGTTCGGTTCGCTGGTCCGCCTCCCCGGCCATGGAAGCCGCTGGTGGAGTAACACCGACGGCACCGGCGGCTGGAACCCGGTGACACGGCACGTGTTCGACACGATGGTGATCGGCGTAGGCAACGGGATCGTCGTCACGACCCTCGTTTTCGACGAAGACTGATCCGGCGGCGATCGGACACCGAAGCAGTTCGGGCCCCGTTCCACTTTCCAGGAGCTGCCGGCCTCGCCCTCCAGCCCTACGGCAGATAGTTTCCCGAGTCGCCCTATCGCGGAACCGTCATCACGCGCTGACGCCGCTGGCCACGATTGCGGCGAATTCGGTCGCGGCGCGGGCGATGCGCTCGGACAGGGCGCGATCGGCCCAGTCCTCCGGCGCGGCGAACAGGCAGGTGGGAGTCACCAGCGCCCGCAGGTAGGCGAACAGCGGCCGCATCTGCTCGTCGGGGACCAGGGAGTGCCTGTTGATTCCGGCCGTGGCGGCGAGCGCGACGGGTTTGGCGATGAGCAGATCGTCGTCGAGCACGTCGATGAATGATTTGAACAGGCCGCTGATGCCCGCCTTGTAGACCGGAGTAGCGGCGATCACGGCGTCGGCGGTGGTGAGCCCCTCGATGGCGGCCCGCAGGTTCTCGCTGCGAATCCCCAGCACGGTCGCCTGGCCGATATCGGCCACGAGAGTGCGCAGGTCCACCGTGCGCACGGTCGCATCGATGCTCCGGGTGTGGAGCAGTTCGAGGGTTTTCTGGGCCAGCCGGTCGGCCAGAAGCCGGGTGGAGGAGGGCTCGCTCACCCCGGCGCTCACGATGACGATGGTGCGGGGAGTGGCCGGTGCGGGAGTGCTCATGTTGTCCTCACAGTGCGGGATATGTTGCCCGGTAGTCGGTTTCGCTGTCCTGGTAGGGCGAGGTGCCGGTGAGGTTGTCGCCGCGGTTGGAGTTGGGCCGGGGCCGGCGCGGCGGCTGATCGCCGTACTTGGCGCGCACCAGGCTCTGATGGGTCGGTGCGTCCGGCGCGTCGGGGTCGCGGCGCGCCTCGAGTTCCTTGCGCAGGACGGGCACGACTTCCTCGGCGAGCAGGTCGATCTGCTTCAGCACCATCGGCAGCGGCAGGCCCATGCCGTCGACATTCCACAGCTGCCGCTGGTAGTCGCCGAACTGGTCGTGGAATCCGAGCGTCTTGTCGATGACCTCCTGCGGGCTGCCCACGCTCAGCGGCGTCGCGCTGACGAAGTCCTCGAGCGAGCTGTTGATGCCGTAGATCGGATTCCCTTGGAAGTACGGCCGGAACTCGGTGTAGGCGTCCTGGGACCGCTTGGCGATGTACGCGTGTCCGCCGAGCCCGACAATGGCCTGCTTGGCGGTGCCGTGCCCGTAGTGTTCGAACCGCTTCCGGTAGAAGTTGACCAGCTGCAGGAAGTGCCCGTTGGGCGCGAGAATGTTGTTGGCGAAGAAGCCGTTTCCGTAATATGCCGCCTGTTCGGCGATCTCCGGGGTGCGGATCGAGCCGTGCCACACGAACGGCGGCACATCGTCGAGGGGTCGCGGGGTCGAGGTGAAACCCTGTAGCGGCGTGCGGAATTCGCCCTCCCAGTCCACCACGTCCTCGCGCCACAGGCGATGCAGCAGGTTGTAGTTCTCCAACGCGAGATGCACGCCCTGGCGAATGTCCTTGCCGAACCAGGGATAGACCGGCCCGGTGTTACCGCGGCCCAGCATCAGATCCAGCCTGCCCTTGGCCAGATGCTGCAGCATGGCGTAGTCCTCGGCGATCCTCACCGGATCGTTGGTGGTGATCAGCGTTGTCGAGGTGGACAGCATGATCCGCGCGGTCACCGCCGCGATATGCGCCAGCAAGGTCGTCGGAAATGAGTCGAAGAACGGCGGATTGTGGTGCTCGCCGACGGCGAACACATCCAACCCCGCCTGGTCGGCGTGCCGCGCGATGGTGACGATGGCGTCGATTCGCTCGGCCTCGCTCGGGGTGTGGTCCGTGGTCGGGTCGCGGGTGACGTCACTGACCGAGAAGATGCCGAATTGCATGGGGAACCGCCTTTCTTTCGATTAGGACGGATCAGAACGAATGGGGGCCGAAGCGTCCCCACGCGATGACGGCCGCGAGGACGAACAGCACCACGCTCGGCGCCATCTGCGGGACCTCGCCGCGGCGCGCGTGGGTCACCGCACCCGCGAGCATGGTGAGCGCGAGGCCGGCCGCGGCGATCGGGGTGAGGATCACGGCGACCCGGTCAGCGCGGGTAGCACCAGCCCGAGCCCGCCCAGCACTTCGACGCCGCCGATCGCCTTGACCTGCGCGTTGGTGAAGTCCTCGACCCAGGGCATATTGCCGGCCAGCTTTTCCCGCGGCTGCGCGATCTTGGCGGCACCGGCGGCCAGCATGACCACGGCCAGCAGTGCCTGCAGGACCCAGAGGAAGACGTTCACGACGGACTCCATTTCTTGTGTGTTTCGATCGGTGCGAGCGACAGCTCACGAGAGCGTAACCGGACTTTACCCCGCTTATATTCCCGGCGGTATCTTGAGCCCTATGGAATCGGTCCCACTCTCGCTGGGTCTGCCGCGTCCCGAGCGTGGTGACGCCGCCCGCAACCGTCGACATCTGCTGGATGTCGCGCGGCAGATGGTTGCCGAATCGGGCGCAGAGAAGGTGACCATGGATGGACTCGCCGAGCGCGCCGGACTCGGAAAAGGCACGGTGTTTCGCCGCTTCCGCACCCGGGCGGGCATCTTCCACGCCCTGCTGGATGAGGACGAGGCGGCATTCCAGCAGTCGGTGCTGTCGGGGCCGCCGCCGCTCGGACCGGGTGCGGGCCCCGTCACGCGCCTGATCGCCTTCGGCCACGCCCGCATCGAATTCCTGTTCACCCACGCCGCGATCGCCCGCGCATCCCTCGATACCAACCAACCGACACCCGTCAGCGTGGGCATCGCCCAATCTCAGATCCGCATGCTGCTGGGTCGGGCGGACATCGGCGTCCGCGACCTCGAAACCCTCGCGATCCAGCTCACCGCCGCCCTCGAAGGCCCGATCCTGCTCTACCTCCGCGCCCCGGCGGAGGACGACGCCGAATTGATCCGGCGCAGCTTGGCCGACGGATGGCAAACCTTGATCGAACGCCTCTGCGGTGCGCCCCGCTAAAACAGGTCGTTGATCTCTGCGCCGACAGCGTCCATGGCCTGGGCGCTGCCCCGTGATGAATATCTTCTTCTTGGTCGTCGGTGATGATCAGGAACACCTTGTCCGCGACCTTGTACATGTCGAGTGCGGGGGTGAAGGGGCGGCCGTGGCTGACGTAGGGGAGGAGGGCGAGGGCCGCCCGGCGGCAGCCAGCCCGCTCGGGCACGGCGTCCTGCTCGCGCAGCCGTCGCCACTGCCGCTCGTCGAGACAGCCTTTCACGACGCTTCGCCATCTATCTCTGAAAGGGGCCGAAGACCGACCACTCTGGTGTGCTAGTTGGCAGATAGTTTGGCGGGCATGGAACGGTAGCTGTTCAGGTTCACCAGGTCACGCGGAATCGGCGGGCCGTTCAGGCGCAGATCCGGATACCGCTCGAAGAGGGCTCGCAGCGCGATGGCTCCTTCCATTCGGGCGAGGCTGGCTCCTAGGCAGCTGTGCACCCCGCTGCCGAACGAGACATGTTCCGCGGCGTTGGCTCTGGTCACATCGAATCGTTCGGGATCGGGGAAGACGGCGGGGTCCTTGTTGGCGCCCGCCAGCAAGAGCAGGATCAAGGAACGGGATTTGACGTGCTGATCGGCGATGTCGACGTCACAGCTCGCAACGCGGCCCGTTATCCGCACCGGACCGTCGTAGCGCAGGATTTCCTCGACCGCGCCCGGCCACAGCTCCGGCTGCGCCGTCAGCAGTTTCAGCTGGTCCGGATGGCTGGTCAGGAGGGCGATTCCGTTGCCGAGCATGTTTACCGTCGTCAAGAATCCGGCGTCTAGTAGCAGGGCGGCGTTGGCAATCTGCTCGCGGCGGGTGAGCTCGCCACCGGTCACCAACATACTGAGCACGTCGTCGCCCGGTTCGGCAGTGAGCCCGGCGATGTGCTGGTCGAAGTACCGTTGCCCCTCGGCCAGGTCTTCGATGGCGCGGTGGAAAGTGGTCCAGGTCAGGCCGCGTTCGAGCAGCGGCGCACCGGTATCTCCCCACTTCAGCAGGGTGGAATGCATCTGGGCAGGCAACCCGAGAATCTCGGCGATGATCGCGATGGGCAACTGCTCGGAGAAGTCGCCGATCAGATCCGGTCGCGGCGTCGACCCGAGGCGTTCGAGCAGGTCATCGGTAACTTCGACAACTCGCTCACGCAGTTTTGCTATCGCCTTCGGAGTGAATGCCTGCCCGACCAGGCGTCGGTATTGGGTGTGTTTCGGCGGGTCGGTCACCAGCATCGCGGGTGGTTCCGCGAGGTTGGGCAGTTCCAGATCCGTCTTCGTCATCACCCAGCGGATCGGCTTCGGCAGGGCTTGATTGTTGGGCGTGACCACGCCGAAGCGGCGATCCCGCAAGATCAATCGGCACAGTTCATGGTCCGCGGTCACGGAAAACCCCGACATGTGGTGCATCCGGCCCCGCTGCCGGATCTCCTCCATGAAGTGCGACGAGCCGAGCCCGCGATCCGGGCCGATCACCATCTGTGCGAAGGGATCGCCCCGACGCGCCGACCACAGCAGATAGGACCGTGGCAGGCGATGCAGGAGCAACCACCGGATCCATGCGCGCGCTAACATTGTCACCTCCCACGCTGGACACCTCTCATGATAGAGCGCCGCTGCTGGCACAGTCGACTAAGTTATTCTTCGGCTATCCGCCGTCGGCGATCTTGGTGACGTGGGCGGAAGGCGTTGCGCATGGCCGTCACGGTGGTCAAACGCACCGACGCCGGTTCGTAGTAGTGCCGCGCAGGTAGTGTGGTCGAAAGGACCTTTGCCTGGTTCAGCAAGCATCGACATGGACATGGCGATGGTCATCACTATGTCCCGACGACCCGCCCCGCGTAACCGAGTTCTCCGGACGCTCACGACGAGGGATAGGGATGTGATGGAGCGGCATTCCGATCAGGTGACGGGCACGATGGACAGGCGCGGTCTCGTCAAGGGCGCCGGCTTGGCCGCTGTGATGGTGGGTCTTGCGGGGTTGAGCACGCTTGCGACGGCCACGCCTCCGGCGTGGGCCGAAGACTACAGCCTGAGCCCGAGATCGTTGATGTATCGCCTCCTGGTCCCGGAGATCTTCGCGCCGCTGCCGGATCCGGCCGACCATGTGCCTGCGATCGTCATCGGATCGGGGTTCGGGGCGTCGATCACCGCGCTGCGCCTTGCGCAGTCCGGGACCCAGGTCGCGGTGCTCGAGCGTGGGTCGCGCTGGCCGAATGACCCGTGGCGTGACATCTTCGCCGCCGACACCGCTCCGGATGGTCGCGGCTTCTGGCATCGCACCACTTTTACCGGCGCGACCAGGATTCCCGTGTCGGTCGATCCCTTCGGCGGGGTGCTCGACGTTTCCAGTTACCCAGGCATCGATGTGTGGCGCGGTGCGTGCGTGGGCGGTGGCTCGGTGGTGTTCACCGGGGTGATGATCGAGCCGGAGCAGCGGTTCTTCGAGCACGTGTTCCGTGGTGTGGTCGATTACCGCGAGATGCATGACGTCTACTACCCAAGGGTCCGACAGATGTTGCGGCCGAGCCCGATACCGGACGACCTTTATCACTCGATCGCGTTCGCGCACTCGCGGGCCTGGGACGATCAAGTCCGCGCGGCCGACTACACGCCGCAGCGCATCGACGGAATGTGGAATTGGAACGTTATCCGCGACGAGCTGGCCGGACGATCGAGGCCGTCGGCGACGGTCGGCTGTTCGAACCTCGGCAATTCCAACGGCGCGAAGTTCGATCTGAATCAGAACTACCTTCGCTATGCCGAGGACACCGGCTGTGCCCGGGTCTACCCCGGCCACCGTGTGGACGCCATCGCCAGGGAGCCGGGAGCGTCGGGTCGTTATACGGTCACGGTGTCCAAACTGGCACCTACCGGCGAGGTGGTCCGAACCCGGACACTGACTTGCGACACGCTGTTTCTCGGTGCGGGCTCGATCGGCACCTCCGAGCTACTGGTGCGCGCGCGGGCGACCGGAGCGCTACCGAACCTGAACGAGTACATCGGCGAAGGCTGGGGCAGCAATGGCGATGTGGGTTTGGCGCGGACGCTCAGCTCGCTCGATGTGGGCACCCAGGGCACGCCGTCCGCGAGCCGCATTCTGGACGAGGCGGGCGCACCCGTGTCGTTGGAGAACTGGTACATCCCCGGCGCGCCGCCCTACGATATCGGCCTTCTCGGATCGCTCGGCATGGTGCTCGACGACACCCGCGGCCGGTTCGTGTACAACCCGACCAACGGGCGGGTGGACCTGCAGTGGCCAGACGACGGCGCCGTGGACTACCTCGCCCGAGCGCAGGAGGTCAACGACAAGGCGGACTGCCACTGCCGGCCCATGGCCCCCCCAGGGGACGCCTCGATCACCTCACATCCGTTGGGCGGGGCAGTGATCGGACGTGCAACAGACGGGTACGGTCGGGTGTGTGGTTATCGCGGCCTGTACGTGATGGACGGTGCTGCTGTGCCCGGCAGCACCGGAACAGTGAACCCATCGTTGACGATCAGCGCGCTGGCTGAGCGCAATATCGAAGAGATCATTCGTTCTGGGGGGTAGTTGATGGCCGTCGGAGTCTGCACGGGCTACAGCGCTCGGCGTTCGTCCTGGGTCGGATATCCGATTCGCTACCTTGCGCGACAATGCGTCGAACGGCTGTGCCAGGTACAGGTACCGGGCAGCGATCGAGCCAATCCGCCCAGTCATCAGGCAGCAGAGTGCGCAACGCCGACCGCCGACACCGACGTTCCTGATGCCATCTGGGTCGAGCCCCTAGTTGTCGGCGAAGTCTCGTTCACTGAATGGACCAGCGACGGTCGGCTTCGACACCCATCCTGGCGCGGGCTTCGTTCCGACAAGTAAGCGCGACAAGTGAAATCTGCCTCGAGCGAACTCAATGGTTGACTTGCTCCGCCGCGGTTGCCGCCCGGGACAGGGGCAGGGCCGAGCGCACCATAATCCCGCACTCGAATCGCTACGCCAACCGCTGATTCCCAGCCTGGACGGGTGTCCCGGTTTCGGCGAGTCCGGTCAGGGCCTGTGGCAATGGGTCCTGGTGTAGCACGCCGAGGCGTTGGGTGGCGCGGGTGAGTGCGACGTAGAGCTCAGCCGCGCCGCGTGGGCCGGTGGCGAGGATCCGTTCTGGTTCCACGACGAGGACGGCGTCGAACTCCAAGCCCTTCGTCTCCGACGCTGTCACCACGCCAGGCATACCCGGTGGCCCGATCACGACGCTGGTTCCTTCGCGCCCGGCTTCGTCCCGTACGAATTCCTCGATGGCAGTCGGCAGTTCGTCCTCGGTGACCCGCTTGGACCATGGCCGGACGCCACACGCGCGGACCGACGCCGGTGGCTGGACCCCGGGTGCGAACTCGGCGAGCAGCGCGGCCGCGACGGTCATGATCTCCGCCGGAGTGCGGTAGTTCACCGACAGCGACCGGTACACCCAGCGGCCGGGCACGTACGGCTCCATCATCGTGTCCCACGATGCCGCTCCGGCCACCGACCGGCGTTGAGCGAGATCGCCGACCACTGTGAAGGATCGGCCCGGGCAGCGCCGCATCAGCACCCGCCAGTCCATTGCGGACAGTTCTTGGGCTTCGTCGACCACGACGTGCCGGTAGGTCCAGTCCCGGTCCGCGGCAGCGCGTTCGGCGAGTTCCCGGGTGTCGCGCTCGAGGAAGCGATCCGCCAGGTCCTCGGCGTAGAGCATGTCCTGGGCGAGCAGATGGTCCTCGTCGTCCATCAGGTCCTCGCGGCTGACCATGATGTCGAGTACGCCGGCGGCGTACTCGGCCTCGTCCTTGCGTTCTCGCTTGGCGGTCCGGTCGGCGGGCTTGTCGCGGCCAAGCAGGTCGACCAGCTCGTCGAGCAGCGGCACGTCCGACACCGTCCAGGCGTCTCCGTGGGCGCGCCACAGCGCCGCGGCGCCGCCCGCCGCACGCAGTCGTTCAGGGGAGGTGTACAGCTGTGCCAGCACAGTTTCCGGCGTCAGGATCGGCCAGAGTTCGTCGAGCGCGGCGGTGAAGGTGTCGTGGTCCGCGACCTCCTCGAGGAGGTCCTCCCGCAGCTGCTCCCATGCTTCGCGGTCTGCCCGGGTCAGCGAGCCCCGGCCGATCCGGCCTATCGCCCGTTCGGTGAGTACCCACGTGACGTCTCGCGGAATACCGCGCGGGCCTCGTTGTGTGGCAGCCTGCTCGCGCGCGCCTCCTCCCTGGCCCACTCCACGGCATCGGCGTCGATCCGCACCGTGACGTCCGACAGTTCGATCGGCAGCGGATGCTCCGGCAACCGCTGCCGATCAGCGACCGCCGCAGCGAGCATCTCCAGGACCCGCAGCGAACCCTTGAGCCGTGCGGCTTCCGCGGTGTCCTCGGCGGTGACGCGCAGCCCGGGCGCGAGGTCGCCGATGGTCGTGAACACCACATTCGACTCGCCCAGCGACGGCAGTACGTGGGTGATGTGGTCCAGGAACGCCGGGTTGGGCCCGACCACGAGCACGCCATGGCGTTCCATCCGCTCCCGCTGGGTGTAGAGCAGGTACGCCACACGGTGCAGCGCCACCACGGTCTTCCCGGTGCCTGGGCCACCTTCGATCACGAGGACCCCTGAGTGATCGAGTCGGATGATCTCGTCCTGCTCGGCCTGGATCGTCGCCACGATGTCGCCCATCCCGTCACCACGCGGCGCGTTGACCGCCGCGAGCAGGGCCGCGTCCCCTCGCTCGCCACCATCGGGGCGGCCGAGCACCTCGTCGGTGAAATCGACCACGTGTCGCCCGCGGGTGTGGAACTGGCGGCGCCGGCACATGTTCTCCGGGTTCGCGGCGGTGGCGACGTAAAATGCGCGGTTGCGGGCCCTTCCTCGGTTCGATGATCCCGTGTGATTCACGCGGACATCGGCGGCTCCTTTCGGCTGAGCGTGTCGAGCAGCAGCTTCGCCGCCACCCTGGCCCAATCGGTGCGGATCGTGCCGGCCACGGCGGTCGCTCGTGCGCGGGTCTCCAGCGGCACGCCAACACAGGCGGAGTAAGTACTCTCCTTTCCCTTTTCCTTGCCCGCTGTGACGGTCAACCGGAATCCGGCCGAGTTCGACGACCGGCACCTTCGATTCGCCCAACGCGATCGATCATCCGGGTGGGCCGCGGCATCCATCAGTGCATCGGCCGACAACTGGCCCGCGTAGAGATGGGCTACGTGTTCTCCGCCTTCGTGAATCGGCTCCCGACGCTGCGCCATGCCGGTTCGCCATCAAAGCAACAATGCGCGAAAGGCGAGCTCACAGCCCGAGTTTGGTCACCGCGTTGTCCTCTAGGGGGTTCGCGGTACGAATGTAGCCGTGGACGGTGCGGGGATTGGACCAGCGGCCCTGGCGCATGATCTCCCGGTCGCTGGCACCGCCGAGTGCGGCCTGCGTCGCGAAGCCCGCGCGCAGTGAATGACCGGAGAAGAGGTCGGGGTCGAATCCGGCTCGGG
The DNA here is from genome assembly GCF_040639505.1 of Nocardia sp. NPDC023852. NCBI lineage: Bacteria > Bacillati > Actinomycetota > Actinomycetes > Mycobacteriales > Nocardiaceae > Nocardia > Nocardia sp. NPDC023852. The sequence goes on along the minus strand of NZ_JBFAAB010000005.1, from coordinate 283,402 downwards.
CGGCATACCGCTTGACCAGTTCGGCGACGGCGCGGCCGGACATCGGGCGGTCGGAAATGGCGCCGTGCCGGGTGATGGTGGGGAAGAGGGGGAGGTCCCCGTTGGCAACGGTGCCGGTGTAGCCATGGCAGCGGTGGATGACGGGGTCGGTGGCGGTCAGGTCAGTCAGCCAGGTGCGTACCCCTAGAGTGCCTGCGGCGCAATGAACTTCGCGTAGACGTAGCCAGTCGGCCAAGGTACAGACCGGGCAGGTGGCGGGGCGGCGGCCGCGCGGGAGTGCTACGCGTTGTTCGGCGGCGCCGGTAGGGTCGGTTTTGGTGGCGGGCAGCCGGATCAGCAGGATCGGCTCGCCAGTGCTGTGATCGAGGGTCACCGAGACGTCGCCGATGCGCAGGCCGGCAAGCTCGCTGCGGCGCAAAGCTCCGGCGAAACCGACGAGCAGCGCGAGCGCATCCCGGCGGCGAGCAGGTTCGGTGGGCCAGCCCGGTTCGGGAAGTCCAGCCAGGAGTTGGTCAAGGGTGTGCAGGAGAACGGGACGTTTGCGTGCGGGCTGAGTGCGGCGGGTACGGCGGACACCACGCAGCGTGAGGCGCACAACGTCCGAACGCGTCGGTGATGGCAGCCCGTTCGCGGCATGCACCGCGGCGATGGCGGCCGACTTGCGTTCCAACGTCGCCGGGCTGAATGCCCATCCTCCGGTGGCGCGGCGCGCGTCGGCGGCTGCGGCCAGGTAGACGGCGACGTCGAGGGCATCGGCGGGCAGTGCCTGCCTGCCCTCGGTCGTACACCACGCTGCCCAGGCGACCCAGTCGGTGCGGTAGGCGCGCAGAGTATTCGCCGATTGCGAGGCCTCGAGATACCGGCGCAGCGAGCCCGCCTGATCGTCGTCGAATCGATCACGCACCAGGCGCAGCGCCGTGGCATCCACCAGCACGCTGCGCACGCCACGGCGCAATTCCGTGCGCACCGACTCCGGCACTGCGACGACGCTGGATCGATCGTCCATGGCTCGGCTCCCGTGTTCACGTCGGCGACTGGCTGTCTGCGCCACGGTATCCAGCGCGAGAGTTCACCCTACGACACGATCGGCAACCCATCGGTGGGTCCGTTCCGGGACGGTCGCGTTCGAAGTTCGGCGCATCAGCGGGTGTCTACCATCCGGCGCAGACACAACGCCCGACGTCGCGACTTTTGGCGACATCGAGCTCGTTCTGGCACCGGTGTCGGTTCTGGTCACCCTGCGATCCCATGGCGAATCCTCTTGCATTACCACGGCATCGAGCGCCAGTCCTCGCTGAACGGGCCATCGCGGCGCTCGACCATCGCCACCGCCTGACCGCGAGCCGCATCGACGGCATGCTGCCATTCGATCGGTACCAGTCCGAGGCGGATGGCGAGGGCGTACTCGTCCTCATCTTTCCAGTGATAGGTCAGGTCCGGGTCGACGATGAGGTCGAGGTGCAGGTCGCTGGTGTCGACGCCATCGGCGGTTCGGGTGAAGGGAAGTTGGAAGTTGACGTACCAGCAGCGGAATTCTCTGCGCTCGTTCCACATCGGCGCGATGGCGAAGTAGCGGTCGGTGTACATGATGGCCAGCCGGGTGTTTCGCTGCCAGGTCCAGGGCGCCATCTCCCACTCCCGGCGCGCATAGGCCTGCAGCAGTTCGCGGCGTGCCCCGGGATCGTCCTCGCGCATCGACTTTATCCATAATGCCGGGCCGAGTCCCTTTGTCCCCGGAGTGAGGAGCACGCGGAGTTCGTCACCACGATCCTCGATCACCCGTTGCGGCCACTCGGTGAACGATCTCCCGTAGATCATGTCCCGAATAACGATCGTTCGACCTGCGGCGAAGGATGTCACGAGAACGCAGCTTAGTGATCGGGCAGCAGTGTTGGGCGTGGGACTGTCGGGCCCGGTGTGGGTTTTGGATGAAAGCTCCATGCCGAAGCGGCCGGATTGTTGCGTCGACGTACGTGGTGGCGGTGGCTGTCCCTCCGGTGCGAAACCGACGCTTGTTGCGGTCAGGATGCCGTGCCGATCCACGCTGTCAGGGCATCGGTCAGTCCCTCGTCCCCAGGTGTGGTGGTCGCGTAGGCGACGTAACCGTCCGGGCGAATGAGTACGGCTGTGGGAGTGGGTATTTCGCCCACGCGCGGAATCACCCAGTACTCGGTGCGGGCAGTGGCGCGGACGACGTCGACGCGGTCGTCCCATCCGCTGACCGAGGAAGTTTCGGTTCCGTTGAGCAGCAACAGGATCGGTCGCGCAGCGCGGAGCAGTTCGTGGGCGCGGGTGTCGCCGGTCGCGGTGGTGAGGTCGGCGTCGGGGATGCGGCGGCCGGTGAGTGGGTGATCGCCCTTGATGTCGTAGCGGATGTCGAGCGCGGTGATCATGAGGCCGAGGCGTTGGCGGACTTCGTCGAGGTCGATGAGATCGCTCATGATGTCCCGCAGGGCGCCGGTGTGGGCGCCCGAGCGGGACAGGGCGGTCTGCGCACGAGTGTTGTGCAGCACGCGGGCGGCGATCGGACGCCGTTCGGTCTCATAGGTGTCGAGGATGTCGGCGGGTGCGTTGCCGCGCAGCGTGGCGGCGAGTTTCCAGCCGAGGTTCACCGCGTCCTGCACACCCATGTTCAGGCCCTGGCCGCCGGCGGGGTAGTGGATGTGGGCGGCGTCGCCGGCGAGGAGGACACGACCGGCCCGGTAGCGGTCGGCTAGGCGGGCCGCGTCGCTGTAGTGGGTGACCCAGCGTGGGCTGTGCATCCCGAAGTCGGTGCCCGCGATTTCGGTGAAGTTGCTGCGAAAATCCTCGAAGCTCAGCTCGATGCCGCGTTCGAGGACGCGGTCGTGCCGCTGGACCACGAGTCGGTACCAATCGGGCTGGAATTGGACTGCCGAGAAATCGCCCGCACCGCGACGCTGTCCGAAGACGGCTTCGGCAGGCGGATCGGACAGTTCGACATCGGCAATCATTCCGGTCATGGTCGCGTCGGTGCCCGTGAACTCGATGCCGGCGAGCTTACGGACCGCGCTGCGGCCGCCGTCGCAGCCGACGAGGTAGGCGGCGCGGATGCTGCGCGGGTTGGGTCCGCCGAGTCCGACCTCGATGCCCGCCGTGTCGGAGTCGAAGCCGGCAACCGGCGAGGCCCAGTGCACGGAAGCGCCGAGTTCTGCTGCGCGCTGGTCGAGTTCACGTTCGATCGCCGATTGTAGGACGGCGAGCATGTAGGGGTGGCGGGTGGGGAAGTCGGTGAAGTCCAGGGGCAGCCCACCGAAGTGACCGGCCTGGATCGGCCGTCCTTGTGGCAGTAGCCGCTCCAGCAGGCCACGCTGGTCGAAGATCTCCATGGTCCGGGCGTGGATGCCACCCGCCCGCGATTCGCCGGTGCGCGCCGGCAGCCCATCCACCAGCGTCACTTCGACCCCGGCCAACCGCAGTTCGCAGGCGAGCATCAGCCCGACCGGTCCGCCGCCGGCGATCACCACATCAGTTGTCTCCACGACCATCTCCTTAACAATGTTAAATTGAATGTGGTTAAGCTAAATAGAACGTTGTTAAGCTGTCAAGTGGATTCGAAGATCGGAGGCGAAGATGAAACTCGATGCCAAGTCCATCGCCGAGGCCGCGCTGGGACTACTCGACGGTGTCGGCCTGGATGGGCTGACTATGCGCAAAGTTGCTGCGGCGCTCGATGTTCAAGCACCCGCGCTCTACTGGCACGTAAAGAACAAACGAGAACTGCTCGACGCCATGGCCAGAACCGTCTTCGTCTCCGCCGTCGACGGCATCGAGGCGCCACGGCGAGGACAGAGCTGGCAGGATTGGCTGGTCGATCTCGCCAGCCGCCTGCGGCAATCGATGCTGCGCTACCGCGACGGTGCGAAGGTGCTGGCCGGCACCTACGTCAGCGATGAAGTCATGTGGCGCACCGTGGAACTGACCTTGCGCACTCTCGAAGACGCCGGCTTCGCCATGTGTGAGGCGAGGCGCGTCTTCCCGATCCTGCTGTACTACACCGTCGGCTTCGTCATCGAGGAACAGGCTCACTCCGGCGTGGAGTATGCCGAGGGGAACCCGTACGAGGCGGACCATATCGGCGCAGCCGTCGACTCCCAACGCTATCCACTGACCGCTGGCATGGTCACCGAGTTCTTTGCCGCCGACCCGGACGAAGAGTTCGACCACGGCCTACGCGTCATCCTCGCCGGAATCGGCTCCCTGCGATCCATGGACTCCTGTAGCTAATCATGTTAGCTTTGTGGCTATCATCATTAGCTATCACTCTTCGGGAGTTCGACATGACCGAGTACTTGACTATCGACGGTGGACAGATCACCTACGACGTGGGCGGGGCAAGGTCCACTGGTCGTGCTGTCGCACGGTATCGGTGACCGTCGGCAGGCGTACCGGTTCCTGGCCCCGAAACTGGTCGCTGCGGGGTACGGGGTGGCGGCAGTCGATCTGCGCGGACATGGGGAATCCAGCATGAACTGGAGGTCTCATGATGGCGGTGACGCGATCTCTCGCACCGACGTCGCGGGCGATCTGCTCGCCGTGATCCGTCATCTCGGCGGTCCCGCCGTCATCATCGGCCACTCCCTCTCCGGCGGCGCCGCAACCATCGCCGCGGCCCAAGCCCCCGACCTCGTCAGCGGGATCATCGAACTCAACCCGTTCACCAAGACCCAGAAGTTCGCCGCGGGCGCCGTATTCACCGTCTCGCGCTACCGCAAGGGCATGACGCACCTGATGGCGGCAATGATCTTCAAGAGCCTCGGCCAGTGGATGGGATACCTGAATGTCGCCTATCCGGTCAAGCCCGCCGACTACGACCACTACATGGCCGAGCTGTCGGTGAAGCTGCGCGAACCCGGCCGGTTCGCGGAGTTCCTGAAGACCGGCAAGTCCACACCGGCCGACGCCGAAGCGCAGCTGGCAAATATCAGCAGCCCCGCACTGATCATCATGGGCACCGAGGACCCCGACTTCGCCGACCCTCAGGCCGAAGGCGATGCCATCGTGGCGCTGATGCCCGCAGGACTGGGCCGGGCCGAGCTGGCCGAGGGCGCCGGGCACTACCCGCACGCGGATTGCCCCGACCGGGTCGCCGAACTCGCCTTGTCGTTCCTCGAGGAGCATGCCCGTGCCTAGAGCCGGACTCAGCACAACCGACGTCGTTCGGGCGGGCGCCGAGCTCGCCGACGACGTCGGCTACGGCAATCTGACCATGGGATTGCTGGCCGAAAGGCTCGGTGTCCGAACGCCTTCCCTCTATAAACATGTCGCGAACCTGGCCGACCTGCAGCGCGGCATCGCGGTGCTGGCCATGACCGAACTCGACCGTGAAATCCGTGACGCCATGCACGGACTATCCGGCGCGGACGCTCTGTCGGCCTTCGCGCGCGCGTTCCGCGTCTATGTGGTCGCCCATCCCGGCCGGTACTCCGCCACCATCGGCGCCGAATTCACCGGCCCTGACGATCCGCTGCTGGAACCCAGTGCCCGCCTGTCGGATTCGATGACGGCAGTACTACGCGGCTATCACGTCCCCGAAGACGAATTGGATCACGCGCTTCGCAGTCTGCGCAGCACATTCCACGGGTTCGCATCGCTGCAAGCATCCAACGGTTTCCAATGGACCGGCGACCCGGACGTCAGCTTCAACTGGATGATCGACTTCGTCGACCGCGGACTCCGGGCTGCCCGCCCCGTAACCGACTAGGGACCGGCGGTCTACGGTTGTACTTCGGATCCAGGCGATCCCACAGCGCGTAGCCCCCAGTCAACCATCGCGCATGCCCAGGACGTCCTGGCGAACGCGGCTCCGTCCCGGTCTCGGATCAAGTCCAGTGGACGCGAATCGACTACCAGCCCGCGACCACCGGTAAATAGACCAGGAAGTCCGGCGCATGACAGAACTCCGTATCGCGTTCGTCCCGCCAGAACCGCCAGAATGGCTGCGACACGATATTCACCACGTCAGGTTCGGAATTCAGGGCGATCAGATGATCTCGCTCGACCACGATTCTAATCCGATCATCGCCCCAGCGTCGCCGACCAGTACCAGCCCGGATGTTCTCTAGCATCTGAACGGCCGGAACGATTCTCACCGGCGCACCGATCTCATCCACTGCCTGTGTGGCGATCACCGCCATGGCACTTGCCAGTCAAGGTCGCGAGAACCACATCGAAGTCTTCAGTGTCGAGCGGTGCTGGATCGCCTTGACTCCCCGCGGTCGTTCAGCACCGGTCCATCGGTGCCGCTGCACTGGAGCTCGTGATCGTTTCCGACGGATTGGATGAGAACTAGCCAGTCTTACGACAGATCCGATGCGAGAAGACAGCTCTTGGTACGAGCGTCCAGGGGTGCCTAGTTTTTCGGCAGTTACGTAGCAGTTTCGTTTCGTATGATGTAACCAAACGTAAACGAAATACCTGATGACGATTTCAAGGGTCTACCCGAATCTGACCGCCGATAAGGTTCACTTATCGGCGGTCAGAAATGACGGCTCGGGCCGCGATATCCCTGGGTGGTTTCGCCGGCAAAACGATCTACCGAGCGTTGAGTGCGGTCGTGTCGTCGTCTTTGAGTTGCGTTTGGGGTTGGTGATGGGAGCAGGCAGTGGTTCTTGGTTGGCGCTCGAGTTCAGGGGTGGCTTCCTGGCATAGTTCGGGCCGCGCCGCCTCGGCCCTCACTCATGTGGGTACCACCTGCGTGGTACCCAGGCGGTAGTATCGGGTGGTGGGTTACGAGTGGTGGTACGGCGCCTATGCCGTGCTGGCGATGGCCGGGATCGAGCGTCACGAGGTGATCGAGGTGCTCTACGCCGAACGTCGATGGCCGCGGCGCGGTATCGACCCGGTGACCGGGCTGTGGGCGCTGACCATCTGGGCACGCACAGACGCCGGTCGGCCTTTGATCGTCACCCTGCGTGCGCTGGATGGATTCGATCGGCAGATCGTCGCGGTCCAGCAGATGACACCGGATCAACTGCAGGAATTCAGTAAGTGGGAGAAGACGCGATGAGCACACCCGAATGGCCCGAGACCCCGGAAGAGATGGCCGCCCTTGCCGGGCGTCTGGAGTTCACCGACGAGGAAGTCGAGTTGCCTCCGACTCCCGGCCCCGACGGGATCATGGTGTCGAGGTCGCTGAAGATGCCCAGCGAGCTGGACCAGCGGATCAAAACGGCCGCAGCCGATCGCGGCATCACACAATCCATGCTGATGCGCCAGCTGCTCGAGACCGGGCTCGCCGCGATCGAGCACGATCACCCGATCTCACTCACCGACGCCATCCGCGCTCTATCCGGGCTGTCCAAGTCCGCCTGACACCCGGTACTCACGGCAGCCCCGGAAGTGGTTTCCGGCTCCTGCGCGCTGCCGAGTCGTCGGGATAGTCAGTACATCCCGGGATCCGCCGCGCCATCGCTCACTACTCGACGCATTTCTTGGACTCGGCGGAACTTGTTGGGGCACTGAGGCTTCGCCTGTTCAAGGGCAAGTTACTTCCACACCGTGACCGCCACGCCGAGCTTCCCCGAGTGCCGATCGTGACACGGTTCTTACCGGCCTGTCCTGACTCTCTATGTATCTGACGAAACGGCGAGCCTTCGCCGGTATGCCTTCAGCCCGCGTACCGACAGGGCGCTACGCCCACTGCGTGACCCGGACACCGTCGACGAGTAGGTCGACGGCGCCCGGTCGCTACCTGACCGTTGCCGGCCAGTCGGCGCTGAACGCTGAGGAGCCTAGCTCGGCGGGGCGTCCTTGACGAACACGATCCCGTCGGCGCTGGCCACGTGAGCTGGGTCCAGCGGGGAGTAGCCGAACCAGGCGGACACGCGGGGAGCGGGCATCGCGTCGCTGACGATAGCGGCCAGTCGGCGGGCGTCGACGACATATCGGTCCTCCGGAAGCGCGTACAGGAGCCCTTCGATGGTGTCCGGAGGTGGGGTTTCCACACCGTGGTGGCGGATCGTGCCGAGGGCCGTGGCCATGAAGGCGTACTCTTCGCCCAGTTGGGCGCTGACGATCGCCCCGGCGCTCCACCATTCCACCGGCAGGTCGCCCATCTGCATCCTGCTCTTGTTCCGCTGGAGGTGGCCGTTGTGGGCGTTCACCAGCGCCGGGCCCCGCTCGGCGATGGCGAGCAGGTTGGCGGCCATCATCGAATCCCGCACGCCGAGCAGCCGCGCCATACGGCTTGGTGACGTGTCGGCCATCCAGAAGTGGTAGCGCAGCAGGCCGGTGGCGGTGCGCCCGTACAAGAGGGCCCGGTCCCAGTCGTCCGGTGCGGACGCCTCGACAAGGTGTGGCGACTGCGCGTCGAGCAGCGCTACCAGGTCGTCGGCGAGCAGCCGCAGCTGGTTTGCCTCGGGCGTCCGACCCAAGGACTGCGACGGGTCCCTCATCGCGGCGGGATTGGTCCAACGATCGTCGGCGCCGAGCAGGCGGTCGAGCGTTTCCGCGGTGCAGGGAAGCAGGTCGGCGTCAACCCGGGCGGTGAGGTAGGCGTGGAGTGCGGCGAGGGCCTGCCGAGGGCTCGCGGCGTGGGTGATCTCCAGCGGGCCGTCGAAACCGGCGAAGCGCAGTTTCTCTGACGCGGGCCGGCCGTCGTTGTAAGCGCGCATCCAACGTACCAGCTCCCGGTTGGCCGCGAAGGCGCCCCACTCGTGGCTGAAGCCCCGCTCCATGACGTCGTCGAGAGTTCCTGTGCCCGAGGCGACGTAGTCGTCCACGACCAGACCCACCATGCAGTCGCTCTCGATCGTGATCGTCCGGTAGCGCTCCTGCTCGACGAGCTGCCGGAAGAGGTTGTTTCGCAGGTCGAGCAGAGCGTCCTCGCCGTGGGTGGGCTCGCCCAGGGCGAGCAGCCGCGGCCGGGCCGGGAGCAACCCCATCACGGTCGAAGCGTCGACGACATGTGCGGCGTATTTGATAGAAGCAGTCATGCTGTTAACGCTATCGTTGAACCAACGATTGAAACTTTCTAGCGGTATTGGTAGGTAAGTGGTGCGAAACCTTCAAAACAGTGGCCGACTCAGGCCCGTTGACCTCGCGCGCGAGCACGGGCTGTCCGCGCAGGCGGTCAGGAACTACGAGGCGGACGGCATCCTTCCGGGCGCCGAACGCACTCCGCATGGGTACCGCACCTACACGCCATGGCACGCACAAGCGCTGCGCGCGTTCCTCGCTCTCCTGCCCGGACACGGCCACCACACGGCCGCGTCGATCATGCAGGCGATCCACCGCGACGCCACCGAGGACGCGCTTCGGCTCATCGACGAAAGTCACGCCCAGCTTCTCGATGACCGCCACACCCTCCAGGCCGTCGAAGCCGCGCTGCACGACCTCGATCCGGTACCGCAAGAACCCGGCGACACATTCGTCGGCCCCCTGGGCAGAAGACTCGGCATCCGCCCAGCCACCCTGCGCAAATGGGAACGAGCAGGCCTGGTACGACCACGCCGCGACCCGCAGACGGGCTACCGCGTCTACAGCGCGGCCGACGTGCGCGACGCCCTCCTCGTCCACCAGCTCAGACGGGGCGGCTACCTACTGGAGCAGATCGCCCCGCTGATCGCCCGAATCCGCTCCGCCGGAGGAGTCGCACCCCTGGAGTCGACACTGCGCGACTGGCATGCCCGTCTCTCGGCGCGCAGCCGCGCCATGCTCACCGGCGCTGCCGCACTGGACGCCTACCTCGACTACCGACCGGCCCCCACCCGGACAAAGGCCGAGTGACTACACCACGGTGTCGTCAACCACGGACCGATTCAGCCGCCCAGCAACTCCCGCTGAGCCGGTCGTGCACTCGCCGACCGGCTGCTGTTCGCCGTGGCCGCCCCGCGCCGAGATGGATCGCGACCTCATGGGCGAACGCACCCTTGACGGGCTACGTGCCGCCGCCGGGCGTCGCGGCGGGCCGACCCACGGCGATCACCGACGACCAGCTCGACATCGCTCGCGCCCGCCACGCCGGCGGGGAGTCCGTCACCTCCATCGCCGCCCACCACGGTGTCGTCCGCTCCACCTTGTACCGCGCACTTCAGCCCCAGAAGCGACCGCAGCGGTCACCGAACAGGCGAACTTCGTGAATGGTAGGAATGAGCGTGTGCCGATTCTCCCGAAAGAGCGTGATCCTCGGCTGATCACCGTCCGACGTGGGGGCACCCTGACGGACGAACACCACCGACTGTTGGCTGACTGGGCCCTCTTGTGCGCCGAGCACGTGCTGAATCTGTTCGAGGATCATCAATCAGGTGACAGCCGGCCCCGCGACGCTATAGATACCGGTCGAGCCTGGATCCGCGGTGAGGTGCGTATGAGTGACGCACACCGAGCGGCGTTCCAGGCGAATGCCGCGGCGCGCGGGATGCCGAATCCAGCGAAGTTCGCCGCACTGTCGGCGGGTCAGGCGGTTGCGGTGGCTCACGTCGCCGCCCATGACCTGGGCGCTGCGGCGTACGCCATCAGGGCGGCCAGCGCACGTGTCCCAGCCCACGACGCCGCTCGAGCTCGGGCCGAGGAACGGGAGTGGCAGCGGGCGCACCTCCCTACCGCAATCCGTGAACTCGTTCTCGACGATCAACAACGCCGGAGCGCCATCTGCTGGCACGTCTTCGATTGATCTGAAGCCTGCCACTCATCCGCTTCCGCCGCGCCCGGCCCTACGCGGCTGCGGGCCAGGCTCGCTCGAACTCCGCCCTGGTCATTTCCCATGCCGCCCAGCCCTCGGGCCGATCGAGCTCGGCGGAACTGCGGAAGCCGAACTGGTTTTCATCGTGCTCGTCGCGGTGACAGGACACCAGCCACCCAGGCAGAAGGGTCGAGCCGAAGTCGGGACAAGCCTCCATCGACCAATGGCCGACTTCCGTCGAGACGGCAACTCGACAATCTGCCTCATGATCCGTTAGACACTCGGCTCGAGGTCTATCTCACGAATAACTGCCACTCGGCAGACCGAACGTGCCTCAATTTCCATGGGACAGGACAACGATTTTCCGGACAGCGCGAACAGTCACGACCGCAAAGTGCATATACACCGCCGGGCGGCACGCTCGGCGGCCCACTTCATTGGATGGTGAATCGCGGCGCGTGCCGGGTATCGGTCCGACATGTGAAGATCGTCATGGCTCCGTAGCGACCGTGACTCAGCCCTGTCGGCTCACTCTCCGGCTCTGCGTCCGACGGCAACTCCGTGCCCGCGTCCACGACCGGCTTCCAGCGCGGCCCTGAACCGCCATCCCACTCCGAGCTGTCCAGTTGCAGCAGTTGCCGTGTCTCGCCCCCACAGTCGAAGCAGGGCACGGCATACATGTCGGTCGAGTGCCACGAGGTCCATCCACCGACTTTGCAGCCTGGAGCCACCGACAGCAGATACTGATAACAGGTACACCCATACTTCTCGACCCGCTCCTCGTCGTACACCGCGTCATGGGAAGCAGTGGGGTAATGGGCGATCTCCCACTGCCGCAGTCGCTCTCTCAGCTCCGGCGGATACACCTCACGATCCGGGTACTCATCGACCCGTTCGGGGTTCAGCGAACACGCTTGTGGCAGGTAGAAGTCGTAGGAGACCTGGTGAGGAGCAGGAGCCGAATCCAGCAGCGCGGTACCGCCCTCGGTATGCCGCCACACGAGCTGGACCGTGGGGCCCCACCTGTCGAGCTGCTCGTGCTCGTTGGGGCACCACAGCACCTGCAGCACATCGGTGTCGTCGGGGTAGTCGATCTCGGGGAAGTCGTGCCGCCACAACTGCGCGATGGGTACCAGGTAGTTCGGTACATCGACTTCGGCCGGCACCATTCTTTTCCCACGGACCCCGTCAGGTCTCGTGAACGGCACCCACACCAGGTACGGCTCGGTGCAGGTGGGCCACGGCTCGTCGGCCGGCCACCACAGAGGGCCGCCGATATGACTGTCCGAGACGCCGGGCTGCCCCTGCCGGGGGTGTAGGCGGACCGTGGTGCGGGCGTAGTCGGCGATTCCCGGCACCTCCGCAACGATATCTACTGGCGGTGCGGGCGTGGTGTAACGCAATATCCGAGTCTCTCGTTCAAGAACAGTTCGGTCAGAACCTCATTCGACACCCACTACACCGTCGGAGGGAAGGTTCCTTACCGTCGTCACAGAGAGTTCACTACTTTCCTTACCGGTTGTTGACCTGAGCGGTGTTCGGAAACCGCTCTCGGGCTCGACGATCATTACATCACCGCGTGGAAAGATCATGTCGGTGTGGAGGTTTGGGTGCGGGGTTACGCGATTCCCGCTGATCGTCGAGACGAGGTGTGGCGCGGGTGGCGGGCTGATTAGGCCATCAACGTTCGAGATCGCACCACAAACCAGTCGGAAGCGCCTCTGAGCTTGCGCTACCTGATGCAATCGTTCGTGATGACGTCAGCTCTGCTGGTCGGTCGGCACACCCAGATCGTTGGCTGGAACCAGCTCGCCGTGGCGGTGTTAAGGGAGTTGTTGTGATGGTCTTGCCGCGATCGGTTGGCGAGTATCTGCGCTGTGAGGAGAGGCTGCGGCAGGGCCGACAGCCTGGTGGTGTAAATAGAATTTCCGCGACTCAGTGGATCTGACGAATCGAGTTTGGGTGGCGTGGCACCGGACGTTTCGTTGGCGCCAATTCTTCATATCTGATGAAATCAACCTACGATTCATTGGTGTCCACCGTATGTAACTATCCGGGCTGTGTCCGTCCCATCACGCGCGGCGGCGGGCCTGGTCGGCCGTCGGAGTACTGCGACCATCCGGATCACACGCGATGGCGCGCCTGGCGGGAACGTCAACGGCAACAACAGGAGTCGGAGGTCCCCGCCGGTTCCGTCACTGTGACGCAGCAAGGGCCGGTGACAGCTGCGCGATTGCGTGCGGATGAGTTGCTCACCCAGTTTCGCGGACTCGCCGATCAGCTGACGAGCACGTTGAGTGCCGCCGTCGCCGAATTGTCCACGCTGGCCGACCCATCCGTCGTCGAGGCCCAAGTGCAGGCGGTGCAGGCGGACGCGGCGCGGCGTATCGCGGAGGCAGAGGTCGCCTCCGTCGCGGCCGAGCAAGCGCGCAGGCAGGCGGACGAAGCCAGGACCCTCGCCGAGTCCGCGGCGGACGACGCGGCCAACGCTGCCGAACAGGCGGAAGAGCGGGTCGCCGAAGCGAATTCGGCCCGCGAGGACGCGCTACGTGAAGTCGAACGTGTCACCAAACAGGCGGCCGACGATGTGTTCGCAGCGCGCAGCGACGCCGATGCTGAGATCCGTACCGTGCGTCGCGAGTGCACCGAAGAGATCGAACGCATCAAGCAGGACGCCGCCGAACAGGTCCAGAGCGCGGAACGGCGCACCGAAACGGAAATCGCGCAGGCGCGGCGCGAAGCGGCCGCACAGGTTTCGGCCGCCAGGTCCGAACGGGACCTCGCCGTCCAGCGTGCCGCCGAGGCAGAACGCGCGACCGAACGCGCCGAGCATGCCGCTGCTGAACGAGTCGAAGCCGCGAACGAGGCACGCGACGAATGGCGCAGGGTCCGTGCTGAACTCGATGCCACCCGCGCCGAGCTCGCCGAAGCCCGCCGCGCCGCCGCCGCCGATCTCGCGATTGTCCGTTCCGACGCCGCGGCGGCCGTCGATAAGGTTCGCGCGGAGGCGACCCACCGAATCGAGGCGCTCGACGAAGCCCGCGCCCAAACCCTGGCTCGCGCCGAACGCGCGGAAGCGCAACTCGACGAGCTCCTGGCAGAAGCGCGCCGCAAACCGCCTGTCACCGATCTCGGTGCCCGCGTCGAGGCGTGATGGGCTGAGAAGGCCGTCCCCGGCAGCGTGGGCTTGCCTGAACGACCAGGATCGTGGTCCGACCCTCAGTCGGCTGAACCAGGGCGGATGCGTGAAGGATGGGCTGGTCGGAACCCTGGCTACACTCCGATACAGCTCGGCGTGCAGGAGGCTCCGTATGTCTGTCATCTACCGAACCACGATGGTTCCAACCAAGTTGGTGCTGCTGAGTTCCTGGTTGCCGACTCGCGCGTGGTATCGCGGCGACGGTGAGCCCGACTTACGGATAGCCGGCGGGTTCCGCCTGGATGATCCCGGTGGTGAGGTCGGGATCGAGTTCATGGCTATCACCGACCATGCGGCCGAGCTGGCGTGGGCTTACCATGTACCGCTGACCTATCGCGCATCGCCGCTGGCGGGTGCCGACGAGGGGCTTGTGGGGACCGCGCTGCATGGTGTCCTCGGCAAGCGATGGATTTACGACGCTGCGCGCGATCCGGTCGCGGTGGCTGAGATCGTTGCATTGCTCGCCGGGCGGGCGAAGCCGCAGGCGCAGAGCGAAAGCGGCACCTCGGACCCCACCGTCGCGATACATGCTGCCGAGACGATCATCCCGACAAACGAATTCGGCCCAGCGCAGGAGAGCTTGTCCTACACCGACATTCCGGTCGGACAGCGAGCCGTGCGCCTCCATCGTCTGCTGGATGCTACCGGCGCACCCGCCGAGGCATGTGGTTCGGGCTATGTTATTGCCCCGTGGCGGACTGCCGAGGGAGCGGCCGCCCGCAGTGTGTTCTTGTCATTCGCCGAGAGACCAAGGGAACGTTGAACGCCCGCGGCCTGGGGGACTCGAATTTCGAGAATTCGCTTCGGCGTTGCGTAGCGAAGGCAAACACCCCGCGAACAGAAGTCGTCATATCATGTTGCTATGCCCGAAACCGAGGTCGAAGGGCGTACGGAACCACTGGCCGGCGGCGCCCGGCAGACGGTACTGGTGGCCGGTGCCTGTGCGATGATCATGGGTGTGGCCTTGGCGGTGTGGCCACACAAGTCGCTGCCGACGGCGGAAATGCTGTGCGGCGCTTATCTGCTGCTCCATGGAGTGCTTCAAATGATCGTGGCGCTCGGCGCTCGCTTCGCCACGGCGCTTCGCGTACTGGTGTTCGTCAGCGGCGTGCTGTCGGCCTTGCTGGCCGCGCTGTGCTTCGCGGGGGGTAACTCGGCGCAGCTACTGTCGTTGTGGATCGGTTCGGCATGGGCGATTCGCGGCATCTGCCATGCGACTGTGGCGGTGTGGGTCGACGACCTGCGTGGCAGGGGACGGCAGGAGGTATTCGGCCTCGCCACGATGATGCTGGGCGTGATCGTCGGTGTCCTGCCGTCCGACTCGCTGAACGCGCTCGGCTGGGCGATCGGGCTGTGCTTGATCGTGATCGGGTCGACGGAGGTGCTCGGCGTCGCAGTCGTCCGCCGCGGCGCGGTCGAGTTGCCCCCGCTTGCCCCGAACCCGCGGCTGAATCCGTAACTGGTCGGGTAGCGGGAGCTCAACAATGGACTTCCGCTACCCCGACCAGACTGGTGGGCGTAGGGAGACGATGATCGCTGCTTTCGTGCCGTTGGAAGCTTGCCGGTTAGCTGTCAGGGTGACGACGCCGCTGCTGATGTGGAAGCGCAGGTTGGGCCGCTTCAACCGTTTCCGGTTCCGCCTGATGCACGTAATCGATTGTGCGCGAGATGGTTATGCATCGGACGCTGCTTACGCCAGCTTCAGCGGAGGGACTGGGAGAAGACGACCGGTGATGCGGCCATAGCCCAGTGGAACGGGTCGGGCCGCCAGATCGGCTTGCCTGCAGGCACGGCCAGTTGCATCTCAGGGGGGCGGCGAGGATCGATCGATAGCGTCCTGCACGACCAGGTACGCCACGGACTTGGCAGGGCAAGTATGCGGTCCGGCGCTCCATGCCAGATGCGAGCGAATTCCGGGGCGGTCCCGCTCCTGATCCGAAGCGGATTCGACTACGCTGATCGAGGGGCCACTTGAGAATCGGAACGTACTGTGGCACAACTTAATTCACCCCAGTCTCACCGTTTTTGCCGTACAAGGGATGGTGACTATGAATCACCGACCGTTCGGAACAAAGCTCGCCCAACTTGCCTGCATCGCAGAACTCTCTCTGGATCCGCCAACAAGGTATCGGTGCCGGTCACGGTAACCGCGCCAACGATTGCGGTGGCGGCCAGCCCGCGCACCAGGTTGACTATGCACCATGGCATCCCAGCACCGAGAGCTCCGATCGGCCGCCGAGCTGATCGTGGTCACCCGCGGCACCGATTCCGAGATCACACCTATCGCCCTCAGCGAAAACCGCGACGGACAGTCGCGAGTCAACGACTTGCTTCCGGCGGGCGCCCAATTGGTTCGAATCTTCGGACCGGCCAACCGATTGCAGAGCAGGCTGACCGGCACCCCGCATGCGGGAACAGGCGCCGAGTATCTGAACTACTTCTTTGTCCGCGGCGTCACCGATGATCTCGACGGCGTCGCCGAGCGATTGCGTGCGGACGACGCCGTGGAGGCGGCCTATGTGAAGCCGCCCGCTGAACTGCCGATCGCGCCGGAAGGTGTCGTGCGCTTCGCGAAGCCAGTCGCCGACGCACCGCCTGCGACTCCGAATCTCGAAGAACGCCAAGGATATCTGGACGCCGCCCCCCAGGGGATCGACGCACGATGGGCCTGGGGGGTGCCTGGTGGGCGCGGCGAAGGCGTGCGCGTGGTGGATGTCGAGGGCGCGTGGCGGTTCACCCACGAAGATCTGCACAACAACCAGGGCGGGGTGATCGGCGGCAACCCGTCACCGGATCAGGGCTGGCGCGACCACGGTACCGCTGTCGCAGGCGAGATCAGTGGTGACGTGAACCCCTACGGCATCACCGGCATCGTGCCCGAGGCGCATATCCGGGCGGTGTCGGTCTTCGGGTCGGGGTCGGCGGCGGCGATCCGTTCAGCGGCGGACGCGTTGGGCGCTGGCGATGTGATTCTGCTCGAATTACACCGTCCCGGACCGCGATTCGACTACGCGGGCAGGCCGGACCAACGCGGCTACATCGCGATCGAATGGTGGCCCGACGATTGGGCGGCTATCCGCTATGCGATCGGTAAGGGTGTCATTGTGGTGGAGGCCGGTGGCAACGGCGGCGAAGACCTCGACGCCGCGCTATATGACAGGCGACCCGCGGAGTTCCCGACCACATGGCGCAACCCGTTTCGGGGCGGCGCGGCCGATTCCGGGGCGATCATCGTCGGCGCGGGCGCGCCACCGCCCGGGTTCCACGGGAACGATCACGGCCCCGCGCGATCGCGGCTGGCGTTCTCCAATTACGGACAGCGTGTCGACGTGCAGGGCTGGGGGCTGGAGGTCACCACCACCGGGTATGGGGATCTACAAGGCGGTTCCGACGAGGACCTGTGGTACACCGACGTGTTCAGCGGCACCTCGAGTGCGTCGCCGATCGTGGTCGGCGCCGTCGCTAGCTACCAGGGCATGACAGGGGCCGCGGCCGGACGCAAGACGCCTGCGGAAGTGCGAGCCCGACTGCGTGAGACCGGCTCACCCCAGACCGACGCACCGGGACGTCCCGCGACCCAGCGTATCGGCAGCCTGCCGGACCTGAAGGCGATGATCGTGCCGCAGACCGAGCTTCGACCCGATCGTCGCGACCCGGCAGAGTCGGGGCATGACCGATCTGTTCGGTAGGCCGATACCTGGAGAGGCGGTGCGGTTGGACGAGGTGCTCGTGCAGCCGATCATCGCCGGGGCGGTGCTGTACGCGGGCTGGTGCGCGTGGGCGTTCCTGCCGGGTGGTGGCGGCGAATCTCCGGGCTTGCGACCCTTTTCGGCATCAGTCGGATACACGACGGATACTCGGGCAGCGCCGGGGACGTTTTCGCCAACCAGATGTGGCTGGCGCCCTCATCTGGCTCACCCAGGGGGTGACCAGCCTCGGCATGTTTCTGCATGTTTCTGATTGGTATGGCCGCGGGTAAGCGGAGGCTGTTCACCGACCAGGATTCGGTGGCCCGTTGGGCGCCGCGAGCGCTCGCGGGCGGTATGGCGATCGGGCTTCCGGTGTCGGCGGTGACTTTCGCCGACGCGATGAATGGGATTCAGCCGCCTACACTCTGGGTCGGAGTGCAGGAGTTGGTCAATCCGCTCATGACTTTCGCCTACATCGCGGGCATCCTCTGCCTGACCCGGTCGGCGCGCACGGCGCGGGCGATCAGCGGGCTCGCACCGGCAGGACGGATGACGGCCTCCAACTACATCGGGCAGTCGATCGTCCTGATGGTTGTCTACACCGGGTATGGGTTCGTCCTGGTAGACGCGGTCCCGCCCGCCGGTGTGCTGGGCATCGCGCTACTAACCTACGCCGTCCAGCTCGCGCTCAGCGCCTGCTGGTTGGCCCGGTTCCGGCATGGGCCGGTGGAGTGGCTGCTGCGAGCCGCGACCTACCTGCGGGTCCCGGCGTGGCGACGTAGTCCGGAACATGCCCCGGCCCTGGAATCCTGAAGCTAGCCCAGTCGCGAAGCAGCCTTGGGACAGGCTGATTCGTTCACTATTGCCGGTCGCGCGTCAGCGGCGGTCGACCGAGGATTCCATGGGTCGTGGACGATGCTCGGTGAGGACTGGCGACTGGTGGAGACCAGTCGGGTGCGTCGGCTAGCGAAATCGAATGTGGCTCAATGGAGGCGGTTCGACGCGACCTCTGCTCGCGCGAGGTCATTCCATACCCCTGGTGCGGTCTTGTCGCGGATCCTCACTGAAACGGAAGGCTTGGTCGGCGTTGCGATCAGCGCACGCGGGCATCCAACAGTACATCGAGCAGGAAGCGGGCAAATTCGATGGGCGCGTCAGTGAATCCGCTGTGGCCGCCGGGGAACTCGGTCAGGGGAATGTTCAACTGCGCGGCGATCGCCGCGGCCGGACGGTAGGGGAGTTTGCCTCTACTTTCCCGGCCTGCCCCGAGGACAAGGCGGTCGGAGAGCCGCGCCAAAGCGGCCACGTCGGGGTGGTACGAGGTGACCGTACGCAGTTCGTGTGCCATGGCGCGCGGCGCGTTGGCGTGCAGACGTCCGATCATCTCCGCCGCGCGCGGCGGGATTTCGGCGGGATCGGGCATGGCGTTCATCCCTCCGCCGATGCCCTCGAGGAAGCGTGCGCCCGCAGAGGCAAGGCCTTCGGCCATGAAGAGTTCGTATACCTCGTCGACGAACGCTTTATGTGCGTCGGCATCGGGCAACACCGCAAAGCAGGGCGGCTCGTGCGCGACGACCGACCGCAACCGGTGTGGGTGCCGTGCGAGCAAATCCAGCGCGACCACCGCCCCGCCGCTTCCCCCGAAGACATAAGCGTCTTCGCCCGTGTGGTGTTCGATTAGCCGGAAGGCGTCGTCGCTCTGCACCTCGACCTGCATTTCCGCCGGTGCATCCTGGTCGAGCGCGCTACGGGAGTAGCCGCGTGGGTCGAGGGTGACGACCGTGAAATGCTCGGCGAGCGGGTCGCTGATGGGATCGAAAACGGCCGCGTCACCCCCGCTGCCGGGAAGCAGCAGCAGAACCGGCCCGCTGCCCCGCACCTCGAAGTAGAGGGTGGCGCCAGGGACTTTCAGAGTATCGGATCTCATGATGACTGCTCCTCGTACCGGGATGGCCACTGCTCGAGTGCGACGTGCAGGGCGTCGATGATACGTTCCCAGGAGGCGGCGGTATCGCGGGTATGGCTGAAGCCGCCGGTCGCCTCCAGGGAGGCGTAGCCGTGAAAGGTGCTGCGCAGCAACCGGACCGCGTCAGTGAGGTCGGGCTCCGCTAGGCCGTAGGCGCGCAGCATGCCATAGGTTAGTTCGATGCCGCGCAGCGCGCTGGGCGAAGACCCGGCCATTTCGGTGCTCACCGGCAGTTGCGTTGCGGCGTATCGGCCGGGGTAGCGCAGCGCGTACTCGCGCCAGGCATGCGCGAAAGCACCGAGCGCATCTCGTCCCGCCCGGCCCGCGACCGCTGCCGCGATCAGGTCGGTCTTCTCGACCGCGGCCGTCATGGCCACTCTGGCTCGCAGTTCCTGGAGGTTCTTGATGTGCGAGTACAGGCTCGCATCCTTGACGCCGAACCTCCGGGCCAGCGCCGACATGGTGACGTTGTCGATTCCGACCTCGTCGGCGAGCTCTGCCGCGGCGAGGGTGATCCGTTCGGCGGTCAGCCCGGCTCTTACCATCATCCGCGCAACGTCCTCCAAACTAGGGCGACTAGAATTTAACCTAGTGTTCCTAGGTTTTGCAAAAACAGCTGTTCGGTGTGTTTGCGGTCCGTCGCGTTCCAGTTGCCGTAGCCGCTGCGTCTAGATCTTGGGCGTGATTGTTGTGATTCGGCGCCCGACAGGACTTCGACGCCCGCGCCTGGGCCTTTCACCATCGAAGCTCATCGGCCCGGAACGTGACAGTGCCGCGGCTGGTTGCAGCGGCAGCACCAGACAGGCCGATCACACAAAATCAGCGGACAAACGTCGCCGCCCGCTCCGCCACATCGAGCAGCGGCTGCGGGAACACGCCGAGCACGAGGGTAGCCGCCGCGGCGACAGCCACGATCGTCGTGGTGAGCGCAGGGGTGGTGATCAGCGGAGCGTCGGTGGGCGGGTCGGTGAAGAACATCAGCACGATTACGCGAATGTAGAAGAACGCCGCAATGGCACTACAGATCACGCCGACGATCACCAGCGGCGTCGCGCCGCCTGTGGCGGCCGCTTCGAAGACGGCGAACTTGCTGACGAAGCCACTGGTGAGCGGCAGACCCGCAAAAGAAAGCAGCAACAGTGCGAAAACCGTGGCCAGCCAAGGGGAGCGGCGGCCGAGCCCCGCCCACTGAGGCAGGCTGGAGGCTTCGGCGCCCGAGGATTCGCGGACCAGGCTGACGACCGCGAATGCACCGAGCGTACCGAGGCCGTAGGCCAGCAGGTAGAACAGCACCGCCGCGACACCGCGACCGTTCGCCGCCGCTAGACCGATGAGGATGAAACCGGCATGGGCCACCGAGGAATACGCGAGCATGCGCTTGACGTCGGTCTGCGTGATTGCCATGACCGCGCCGACCGCCATGGTGGCGATCGCGACGGCCGCCAGGATCGGGCGCCAGTCATCGCGCAGACCCGGCACCGCGATCTGCAGGACCCGCAGCAACGCGCCGACTGCCGCGATCTTGGTTGCCGCGGCCATGAAGCCCGTGATCGGGGTGGGCGCGCCCTGGTACACGTCCGGCACCCACGACTGGAACGGCACCGCACCGATCTTGAACAGCAGGCCGACCGCGAGCATCGCGACCCCGAGCAATGCCAGCATCGCATTGTCCGGGTGCTGAGCGATGGCGTCCGCGATTCCACCGAGCCGCACCGTGCCTGCCTGCCCATAGAGCAGCGCGACACCGTAGAGGAAGAACGCCGAGGAGAAGGCGCCCAGCAGGAAATATTTCAGCGCCGCCTCCTGCGAGAGCAACCGATTGCGCCGCGCCAACCCACACAGCAGATACAGCGGCAGCGACAGCACCTCGAGCGCGACGAACATGGTGAGCAGGTCGTTGGACGCCGGGAACAGCATCAGGCCACCGACCGCGAGCAGCGTCAGCGGGAACACCTCGGTGGTCGCGACACCCGCGCGCAGCGCCGCCACTTCGGTCGCGCTGCCGGGCACCGCGGAAGCTTGCGGCGTGAAGGCATCCACGCCGCGTCCGAGGGTGGCGGCGGCCAGACTCCAAGTCCCCGGGCCGGAACGGGCTTCGACATGGGGTTCGGCGCCGCGCTCGGCGATGAACAGAACGCCGAGGATCGACACCACAAGGATCGTGCCCTGCAGAAACAGGCTGAAGCCGTCGATCGCCACGGCGCCCGCGATCGCGGTGGACTCGGTGCCCGCCAGCGCCACCACGGCCACCAGCGCCGCCACCAGCCCGACCAGGCTCAACGCCAGGTGCGTGCCGTAGCGGTAGCGGCGCCCGAGGAACGCCTCGACGAGCACACCAAGCACGGCGGCGCCGAACACGATCAGCATGGGGGACAGGTAGCCGTATTCGATGCTCGGCGCGGGCATACGCGCGGCGAGCGTTGTCGCGTAGTCGAAGTCGCTCACTCAGGCCGTCCTCGGGAAGGCGGTCATCGCGGCGAATATTCCCGCGACGGTGACGTCAAGGCGCGCAATCAGTCGGCTCATTTGTGGGCACCTCCGGGGTGTTCGGCTGAACCTGCCTCGGGCAGCGTGGGTGTCGGCGGCGCGGGATCTGTCCGGCCGATGGTGGTGAGCGTCTGGCTCACCGCGGGATTGATGAAGTCCGTCAGGACCTTCGGGTACACGCCGAGGAACAGCAGCGCGGCGATCAGCGGGGCCACCACGGCGAGTTCCCGGGGCACCAGGTCGTAGATCCGCTCGTTGCCGTCCTTCACCGGTCCGGTCATCATCCGCTGGTAGAGCCACAGCACATACAGCGCGGCGAGCACAAGTGCGCCGGTAGCAACTACCGCGGCGAACTGGTAGCGGGTGAATGTGCCGACCAGCACGAGGAATTCGCTGACGAACGGGGCGAGCCCGGGCAGTGACAGGGTCGCGAGCCCGGCGATGAAGAACGTCCCGGCCAGCACCGGGGCCACCTTCTGTACGCCGCCGAACTCGGCGATGAGCCGGGTGCCGCGGCGCGATACCAGGAATCCGGCCACCAGGAACAGTGCGGCGGTGGAGATGCCGTGGTTGACCATATACAGCGTCGCGCCGGTTTGGGCCTGGCTGGTCATGGCGAAGATGCCGAGGATGATGAAGCCGAAGTGAGAGATCGAGGTGTAGGCGATCAGGCGCATCACGTCGGTCTGCCCGATCGCCAGCAGCGCACCGTAGACGATACCGATCACAGCGAGCGTGATCACCAGCGGCGCATAGGTTCCCGACGCGTCGGGGAACAGGGGCAGGCAGTAGCGCAGCATGCCGAACGTGCCCACCTTGTCGACCACTGCCATCATCAGCACCGCGCTTGACGGTGTCGCCGCGACGGCGGCGTCCGGCAGCCAGGTGTGCAGTGGCCACAGCGGTGCTTTTACCGCGAAGGCGAACATGAACCCGAGGAACAGGGCATTGAGCACCGCGGGCCCCGCGCCGAGCTGGCCGGCGTTGGCGGCCGCGACCACGGCGCGGAGGTCGAACGTCCCCGACGATCCCTCGCCCAGCCCTTCGCGGGCGGTGAGCACGTACAAGCCGATCACCGCGGCCAGCATGATCAATCCGCCGAACAGGTTGTACAGCAGGAACTTCACCGCCGCCCGCGAACGCTGCTGACGCAGTTGCACGTCCCCGGAGCGTGGCCCGAAGCCGCCGATGAGGAAGTACATCGGGATCAGCATCGCCTCGAAGAACACGTAGAACAGCAGAATGTCCAGCGAGACGAAGGAAATCAGCACCATCGCCTCGACGAGCAGGATGAGCGCAACGTAGGTGTGCGCGACCCGTTTGCCGCTGCCCACCTCGCGTTCGTCATGCCAGCCCGCCAGGATCAGCAGCGGAACAAGCGCAGCGGTCAGCAGGACCAGCACCAGGGCGATCCCGTCCAGCCCTAGCGTGTAACCGGCGCCGAACGCCGGAATCCATTGGTGGGATTCGACGAACTGGTACTGTGCGCCGCCGGGATCGAATTCCACCGCGAGCCCGATACCGAGGATCAAGGCCACCAGCGAGCAGCCCAGCGCCACACAGCGGGCGAGGGTGCGTCGCGCGGCGGGCAGCATGAGTACGACCGCCGCTCCGACGATCGGCGCCAACCACAGCGTCGTCAACCAGGGAAAATCGCTCACCACAACCTCACCGCCAGCAGGGCGGCGGCCACCAGGGCCGCGCCGGTGAACATGGACAGGGCATACGAGCGCACGAACCCGGACTGCACCCGCCGGATCCGTGCCGACAGCCCACCGATCATCGCAGCGGTCCCGTTGACGATCCCGTCGATGCCGCGATTGTCGAGGAAGACCAGTGCCCGGGTGAGATGCCGGCCGGGACGCATGAACGTCGCCTCGTTGAACGCGTCACCGTAGAGGTCCCTGCGTGCCGCGACAGTCAGCGCCGACACGGTTTCCGGTGCGGTTTGCGGAACCGCACGCTGCGCGTACCGGTAGTAGGCACCCGCGACGCCGACGGCAACCACCAGTAGCGCGAGCGTTGTGACTACGGCCGCGGGGACAGCTTCCTCGCCATGGTGGGCGCCGACCACCGGTTCGAGCCAGTTCTGCAGTGAGGAGCCGAGGACGAACAGGGCACCTGCCCCGACCGAGCCCATTGCGAGCAGGATCATCGGTCCGGTCATCACCGCGGGCGCTTCGTGTGGATGGGTGTCCGGTTTCCAGCGGCGCTCACCGAAGAAGGTCATCAGCATGACGCGCGTCATGTAGAACGCGGTCAGTCCCGCACCGAGCAGAGTCACCGTGCCAAGCGCGAAGCCGCTTATGCCGCCCTGGTTGAACGCCGCCTCGATGATCCGGTCTTTCGAGAAGAACCCGGCGAACGGCGGGACCCCGATGATGGCGAGGTAGCCCAGGCCGAAGGTGACATACGTGATCGGCAGCAGCGTGCGCAGGCCGCCGTAGCGGCGCATGTCGGTCTCGTCGTCCATCGCGTGCATCACCGAACCGGCGCCGAGGAACAGTCCGGCTTTGAAGAAGCCATGGGTGAGCAGGTGCATGATGGCGACGGCGTATCCGGCGGGTCCGAGGCCCGCGGCGAGCACCATGTATCCGATCTGACTCATTGTGGAGGCGGCCAGAGCCTTCTTGATGTCGTCCTTGGCGCAGCCGACGATCGCGCCGAACAGCAGCGTGACCGCGCCGACCAGCACGACCCCGAGCCGCGCGTTCGGCGCGAGGTCGAAGATCGGGTTGGACCGTGCGATCAGGTAGACGCCCGCGGTCACCATGGTGGCCGCGTGGATGAGTGCCGACACCGGGGTGGGGCCCTCCATCGCGTCGCCGAGCCAGGACTGCAGCGGCACCTGCGCGGACTTTCCGCACGCGGCCAGCAGCAGCAACAGGCCGATCGCGGTGAGTGTGCCCTCGCTGGCGGCGGGCGCGGCACCGAACACGTCGCCGAAGCCGATTGATCCGAACGTCGCGAACATGATCATCATGGCAATCGCCAGACCCATGTCGCCGACCCGGTTGACCACGAACGCCTTCTTGGCCGCCGTTGCCGCCGAAGGCTTTTCGTGCCAGAACCCGATCAGCAGGTAGGACGCCAGGCCGACACCCTCCCAGCCGAGGTAGAGCACAAGGTAGTTGTTCGCGAGCACCAGCAGCAACATGGCTGCGAGGAACAGGTTGAGGTAGGCGAAGAACCGCCGCCGTGCCGGGTCGTGGCTCATGTAGCCGATCGAGTACACGTGGATCAGCGAGCCGACGCCGGTGATCAGCAGTGCGAAACACACTGAGAGCTGGTCTAATTGGAGTCCGACGTCGACCTGGAGGCCCGCCACTGGAACCCAGCTGAACAGATCCGTGTGCACCGCACGTTCGGCGGAATCGCGCCCGAGCATGGCGAAGAACGCCATCCCGGCGACCACGAAGGAGGCCAGCGCCATCGTGGTGCCGAGCAGGTGACCCCATACGTCGCAGTAGCGTCCGATGAGCAGCAGGACGATCGCACCCGCCAGGGGGAGGGCGGGCAGCAGCCAGAGCGTTGCCGTGTCCATGTCAGAACTTCAACAGGTTGGCGTCATCGACCGAGGTCGAGCGGCGGGCGCGGAAGATGGTCATGATGATGGCAAGACCGACGACGACCTCTGCCGCGGCGACCACCATGGTGAAGAACGCGAACACTTGTCCGTCCAGGTTGGCATGCAACCTGGCGAAGGTGACGAACGCGAGGTTCACCGCGTTGAGCATCAGTTCGATGCACATGAACACCACGATGGCGTTACGCCGCAGCAGTACGCCGGCCGCGCCGATCGTGAACAGCAGGGCGGACAGGAACAGATAGTTCTCTGGATTCACCGATTGCCTTCCTCGTCGCTCTGAGTCTCGGTCCCGTTCGATGAGTTCGCGGTGCCGACCGAGAGGACGGCCGCTTCAGTGAGCGCCCTGGTGCGACGGTGCCGCAAAATGGTGCTGACCGAGAATTCCTCGAAGGAGCCGTCGGGCAGTTGCGCCGGGATGTCGACCGCGTTGTGCCGGGCGTACACCCCCGGGGTTGGCAACGGAGTGGCGCGGTGGCCCGCTTCGCGGAAACGGCGGCGGGACACCTCGCGCTGGCTCATCCGCGGCCCGAACAGTTCGCGGTGGGCGAGCACCATCGCGCCGATGGTTGCGGTGATCAACAAGGCACCGGTGAGCTCGAAGGCCCACACGTAGCGTACGAAGATCAGCTCGGCCAGCTCGCCGATCACGTCGCGTCCCGCGAAACCGCTGGCGGGGAAGGAGATTCCGGCGTCGCGCACGCCGTTGGCGATGCCGCCGACCAGCAGCAGGCCGAAGCCGAGGCCTACCGCGGTGGCGGCGAGGCGCTGGCCGCGGATAGTTTCCTTCAGCGATTCGGCGGAGTCGACGCCGACGAGCATCAGCACGAACAGGAACAGCATCATCACCGCGCCGGTGTAGACCACGATCTGCACGACGCCGAGGAACAGCGCATCCTCGGCGATGTAGAACGCGGCCAGCGCGATCATCGTCGCGGCCAGGCACATTGCGGAGTACACGGCCTTGGGCGCGAACACCGTGCCGAGCGCGCCGATCACCGCCAGCGGGGCGAGGATCCAGAATTGGACGGCCTCCCCCGTGGAGGTGCGGGTCAATGGCTCAGCGGCCAGGATCAGGTCGGTCACCGCACTGCTCCTTTCGCGGCAGCGGGGGTGGACTGCTCGGGAACGCCTGCGCCGTCGGCGGCGGTATCCCGCGGGCCGCCGGGAATGTTGCCGAGGTAGTAGTCGGCCTCGTCGGCGCCGGGGTACATCGCGTGCGGCGGCGCGGTCATGCCGGGCTGCATCGGGGCCAGCAGTTGGTCCTTCTCGTAGATCAGGTCGGCCCGATTGTCGTCGGTGAGTTCATAGTCGTTGGTCATGGTGAGTGCGCGGGTGGGGCACGCCTCGATGCACAACCCGCAGCCGATGCAGCGCAGGTAGTTGATCTGGTAGACCCGGCCGTAACGTTCACCCGGCGAATAGCGTTCGGCCTCGGTGTTGTCGGCGCCTTCCACGTAGATCGCATCGGCGGGGCAGGCCCATGCGCACAGTTCGCAGCCGATGCACTTCTCCAGGCCGTCCGGGTGCCGGTTGAGCTGGTGCCTGCCGTGGTAGCGAGGCGCGGTGGGCACCTTCTGTTCCGGATAGAACTCGGTGTTGGGCTTCTTGAACATGGTGGCGGCGGTGACCATGAATCCGGCGAGTGGGTCCAGAAGTCCGGCTTCGGCAGCGTCCCAGGAGCGGACGTCGGCGGGCAGCGGTGGCACCGGGAAGCCGAGGAAGACCGTCGGGCCCCCTGCGGCCGTGGGCTCGTCGATCGGTGGCGGCGCGCCCTTCGCCCGGCCCGCCCGCAGGAACTGGAGAACCATCAGACCGGAGATCACGAGGCCGCCGATCACCAGGATCGGCGTCTGCACGTGATAGCCCTCGGCCTGCAGCACTCGCGCGGTGGCCACCACCATGACCCAGAACAGGGAGGTCGGGATCAGCAGTTTCCAGCCGAGGCTCATGAATTGGTCGTAGCGCAGACGCGGCAGCGTGCCGCGCAGCCAGATGAACACGAACAGGAAAGTCCACACCTTGGCGGTGAACCACAGAACCGGCCACCAGCCGGAGTTCGCGCCGTCCCACATGTTCAGTGGCCACGGTGCGTGCCAGCCGCCGAGGAACAGGGTGGTCGCCAGAGCGGAAACCGTTCCCATGTTGACATATTCGGCCAGCATGAACATAGCGAACTTGAGCGAGGAGTATTCGGTGTGAAAGCCGCCGACCAGCTCGCCCTCGGCCTCGGGTAGGTCGAACGGCGCCCGGTTGGTCTCGCCGACCATGGAGACGCAGTAGATCAAGAACGACGGAAGCAGCAGGAAGACATACCAGGTGCCCTCTTGCGCGGAGACGATTCCCGAGGTGGCCATGGTGCCGCCGAGCAGGAACACGGTGGCGAAGCACAACGCCATCGCGATCTCGTAGGAGATGACCTGTGCGGTCGAGCGTAGACCGCCGAGCAACGGGTAGGTGGAGCCGGACGACCATCCGGCCAGCACGATGCCATACACACCGATCGAGGTGATCGCCAGGATGTACAGCACCGCCACCGGCAGGTCGGTGAGTTGGAGCGCGGTGCGGTTGCCGAAAATCGACACCTCGGGCCCCAACGGGATGACCGCGAACGCCATGAACGCGGGCACTACCGAGATGATCGGCGCCAGAATGAAGATCGGCTTGTCCACGATCGCAGGGACGATGTCCTCCTTGAGGGCCATCTTCACGCCGTCGGCGATGCTTTGCAGCGAGCCGAACGGGCCGGTCCGGTTGGGCCCGATCCGCATTTGCATGCGTGCCACGATCTTTCGTTCGGCCAGCACGGCGATCAGCGGAATGAGCATCAGGTAGACGAAGACGGCGAGAGCTTTCGCGATCACGAGCCACAGCGGGTCGTGTCCGAAACCGGCGGTCGCGTCGGGCCCGTAGGAGGCAGCGTGCGTAACCACCGAGGGCCCTCCGGACGCCGTGAACAGCGCAGCCAGATCACTCATGACGGTGTTCCTTCATCCTCTCGTCGGCGCGTCGCAGGTGCACGATGTCACCGGGTTGGACGGCGAGTTGCTCGGCGACTGAGCAGCCCGGCGAGTTCTGTGGCAGCCAGACCACACGGTCGGGCAGATCGCTGATCATCAGCGGCAGTGTGACGGCACCACGGTCGGTGGCGACCGTGACCGGATCGTCGGTGATCACGCCGATTTCGGCGGCTGTCGCGGCAGACAGGCGCACCACCGGTGGGCGGGCGATGCCCGCCAGATTCGGTTCGCCGTCCTGCATGCGGCCTTGGTCCAGCAGCATCCGCCAGCTGGCAAGCACCGCTGCTCCTGGTCCGGGCTGGGGGAGGGGATGCGGCCGGATCGCGGGCGGTGCGACGGGCGCTCCGTCCCACGCGCCGAGCTGGGCGAGTTCGGCACGGGCGGATTCGGTGTCGGGCAGGCCGAGGCGCACCGACATTTCGTCCGCGATGGCGTGCAGCACCCGCTGATCCGACAGCGGGGCCGACTGGCGGCGGACCATGTCGTCGCCGAGCGCGGCGGCGAACGGTCGAGGTCGGCCCTCCCAGGTGCGGAACGTGCCGGACTTCTCCATGGCCGAGGCCACCGGGAAAACGACGTCGGCGTGTTCGGTGACGGGACTGTGCCGCAATTCCAGGCTGACCACGAACCGCGCGGCGTCGACGGCGGCCAGCGCGGCGGCGGGGTCGGGCAGGTCGGCGATGTCGACGCCGCCGATTACCAGTGCGCCGAGGCCGGCCGCGGCGTCCAGGATCGCCGCGGTGTCGCGGCCGACAGTGCCCGGCAGTTCGGGCACGTTCCATACGGCCCGGACCTGTTGGCGGGCACGGGAATCCACCACCGGGCGACCGCCGGGCAGCAGGCCGGGAAGCGCGCCCGCCTCGACGGCCCCACGTTCTCCGGCTCTGCGCGGGACCCAGGCGAGCGCGGCTCCGGTCTCCTCGGCGAGGCGGACGGCCGCCGATAGCGCACCGGGGATGCCCGCCATCCGTTCGCCGACCATGATCACCGCGCCGGGTTCGCGCAGCAGCCCGGCCAGTTCGGCCAACTGTGCGGAATTAGTTGCAGTCGTGGGGATTTCGCCGGTGCGGATGGCGTCCAGCAGGTACGGTTCCGCACCGGGTACGGCCTGTAGGAGGCGGCCGGACATGCGATCGAGCCCGCGCGAGGAGTACGGCGCCACCGAGTAGACCGGCAGGCGATGCTTGCGAGCCGCCTTGCGCAGCCGCAGGTAGACGATGGGCGACTCCTCCTCGGGTTCGAAGCCGGCCAGCAGGACGACCGGTGCGGCCTCGAGGCTGTCGTAGGTCACCGTGGTGCCCTGCCCCGCGACGTGGGCGGCGAGGAAATCGGCCTCCTCCACCGAGTGCACGCGGGTGCGGAAGTCGATGTCGTTGGTGCCGAGGGCGATTCGCGCGAACTTGGCATATGCGTAGGCGTCCTCCTCGGTGGCCCGGCCGCCGACGAGCACCCCGGCATTGCCGAACGCGGCGGCGAGTCCCTCCGCGGCGGCGGCCAGCGCTTCGGACCAGGAAGCGGGCGCGAGCTTGCCGTCCCACCCGCGCACCAGCGGTGTAGTGAGCCGGTCGCGTTCGGTGGCGTAGACGAAGGCCCAGCGCCCCTTGTCGCAGTTCCACTCCTCGTTGACCTGCGGGTCGTCGCCCGCAAGCCTCCGCAGCACCTTGCCGCGCCGATGGTCGGTGCGCTGTGCGCAGCCGGAGGCGCAGTGCTCGCACACGTTCGGGCTGGACACCAGATCGAACGGGCGGGCACGGAACCGATAGCTGGTGCCGGTGAGTGCGCCGACCGGGCAGATCTGCACGGTGTTGCCGGAGAAGTAGGAATCCAGCGGTTCGGCCTGCGCCGTGCCGACCTGTTGCAGCGCGCCGCGATCCATCAATTCGATAAACGGGTCGCCCGCGACCTGCTGTGAGAAGCGGGTGCAGCGAGCGCAGAGCACACAGCGTTCCCGGTCGAGCAGTACGGCCGTGGACAGCGGAATCGGCTTGGGGTAGGTGCGCTTCTCGCCGTCGAACCGGGATTCGGCACGGCCGGTGGACATTGCCTGGTTCTGCAGCGGGCATTCGCCGCCTTTGTCGCACACCGGGCAGTCGAGGGGGTGATTGATCAGCAGCAGCTCCATCACGCCCTCCTGCGCCTTGTCGGCGACGGGGGAGGTGAGCTGGGTACGCACCACCATGCCGTCGGCGACAGCCATGGTGCAGGAGGCGACCGGCTTGCGCTGGCCCTCCACGTCGACCAGGCACTGGCGGCAGGCGCCTACCGGGTCGAGCAGCGGGTGGTCGCAGAAGCGGGGGATCTGGATGCCGATCAGTTCGGCGGCCCGGATCAGCAGGGTGCCCGCGGGTACGCTGACGGTGGTGTCGTCGATGGTCACGGTGACCAGATCGGCCGGAACCGGCCCGCTGGTGTTGCTGGTCGCGATGGCTGGCCCACTCGTCGCCCGACCGCCACCCCTCATCGAATCGCTACGCGATACTGGATTCATCGAACCTCTTCTCCTGCCTCGGCCCATGCTGTGGAGCGCGCCGGGTCGAACGGGCATTCGCCGAGCCGCAGATGGTCGACGTACTCCTCGCGGAAGTACTTCAGCGAGGAGATGATCGGGCTTGCCGCGCCGTCGCCGAGGGCGCAGAACGACTTGCCGTTGATGGTGTCGCTGATGTCGAGAAGTTTGCCGAGGTCGGATTCCGTGCCGCGGCCGGCCTCGATCCGCCGCAGCAGCTGAACGAGCCAGTAGGTGCCCTCCCGGCACGGGGTGCACTTGCCGCAGGACTCGTGCGCGTAGAACTCGGTCCAGCGCAGCACCGCACGCACGACGCAGGTGGTGTCGTCGAAGATCTGTAGTGCCTTGGTGCCCAACATCGATCCGGCCCCGGCGACGCCCTCGTAGTCGAGCGGCACGTCGAGGTGCTCCTCGGTGAACAGCGGCGTGGACGAACCGCCCGGGGTCCAGAACTTGACCCGGAGTCCGGCGCGGACGCCGCCGGCGTAGCCGAGCAGCTCGCGCAGCGTGACGCCGAGCGGCGCCTCGTACTGTCCCGGCCTCGCCACATGTCCGGACAGTGAGTAGAGGGTGAAGCCGGGGGATTTCTCGCTGCCCATGGACCGGAACCAGGCGGTGCCGTTATGGATGATCGGTGGCACGCTTGCGATCGACTCCACGTTGTTCACCACGGTCGGGCAGGCGTAGAGCCCCGCGACGGCGGGAAACGGTGGGCGAAGTCGCGGTTGTCCGCGACGTCCTTCGAGCGAATCCAGCAGCGCGGTCTCCTCACCGCAGATGTAGGCGCCCGCGCCCGCGTGCACGATCAGCTCGAGGTCGAAGCCGGACCCGAGGATGTCGCGGCCGAGGAACCCGGCCTCGTAGGCCTGCGCCACCGCGGCCTGTAGCCGCCGCAGCACCGGAACGACTTCGCCCCGGACATAGATGAACGCGTGGGCGGCGCGGATGGCGTACGCCGCGATGACGACGCCCTCGATCAGCGCGTGCGGTGCGGCCAGCATGAGCGGAATGTCCTTGCACGTGCCGGGTTCGGATTCGTCGGCGTTGACGACGAGATAATGCGGCTTGCTGACACCGTCGGGGCCGGGGCCCTGCGGGATGAAGCTCCACTTCATCCCGGTGGGGAAGCCCGCGCCGCCGCGGCCGCGCAGGCCCGCGTCCTTGACGGTCTGAATGACTTGGTCGGGGTCCATGTCGAGGGCTTTGCGCAGCGCCTGGTAGCCGTCGTGGCGGCGGTAGGTGTCGATCGTCCAAGACTGCGGCTCGTCCCAGTACCTGGTGAGCACAGGGGTAAGTGTCATCAGGCGCCCTCCGAATCCTCTTGTGGCCCAGGCGCTTGCATGTTCTGCTCGCGTGCGACGCGCAGACCGGCGAGGGTCGCCTCGCCCGCGACTCCGTCGAGGACGCCGGGGCGTTCGTCCGGGAATCCGGCGAGGACGCGCGCGGTCTGTTTGAACGTGCACAGCGGCGCGCCACGGGTCGGCGTCACCTGCCGTCCGGCGCGCAGCGCGTCCACCAAGGCGCGGGCCGATTCCGGCGTCTGGTTGTCGAAGAACTCCCAGTTGACCATGACCACGGGCGCGAAGTCGCAGGCCGCGTTGCACTCGACGTGCTCGAGCGTGATCGACCCGTCCGCCGTGGTCTCGCCGTGCTCGATGCCCAGGTGGCGCTCGAGGGCGGCGAGGATGGCGTCACCGCCCATGACCGCGCACAGCGTGTTGGTGCACACGCCGACGTGGTAGTCGCCGGTCGGTGTGCGCCGATACATGGAGTAGAAGGTGGCCACGGCGGTGACCTCGGCACCGGTCAAGCCCAACTGTTCGGCGCAGAATTCGATGCCGGTTCCGGTGACGTAGCCCTCCTCGGACTGCACCAGGTGCAGCAGCGGCAGCAGTGCGGAGCGCGGATGCGGGTAGCGCGCGATGATCTGTTCGGCGTCGGTCTCGAGCCGTTCGCGTACGAACGGAGGGTACGGCTCGGGCCGGGTGCTGAGCTTCAGCAGGATTTCCGTCATCGGTCCACTCCGCCCATGACCGGGTCGATGCTGGCGACCGAGGCGATGACGTCGGCGAGCATGCCGCCCTCGCACATCGCCGCGACCGCTTGCAGATTGGTGAACGAGGGATCGCGATAGTGCACCCGGTAGGGCCGACTGCCGCCGTCGCTGACCATGTGCACACCTAGTTCGCCGCGCGGCGACTCGACGGCCACGTACACCTGGCCCGCCGGTACCCGGATGCCCTCGGTGACCAGCTTGAAGTGGTGAATGAGACCCTCCATGGACGTACCCATGATCTTGCCGATGTGCTTGGGTGAGTTGCCGAGTCCGTCCGGGCCGAGTTGGAGGTCGGCGGGCCAGGCGATCTTCTTGTCGTCCACCATCACCGGGCCGGGGCGCAACCGATCCAGGCACTGTTCGGCGATCTTCAGTGACTCCTTCATCTCCTCCACCCGGATCACGTAGCGGCCGTAGCAGTCGCAGCCGGTGGTGGTGGGGATGTCGAATTCGTAGTTCTCATAGCCGCAGTACGGCTGAGCCTTGCGCAGGTCGTGCGGAAGGCCGGTGGCCCGCAACACCGGTCCGGTGATGCCGAGCGCCATGCATCCCTGCAGGTCGAGGTAGCCGATGTCCTGCGTGCGGGCCTTCCAGATCGGGTTCGAGGTGAGTAGGTGCTCCATATCGCGCAGCCGCTTGGGCAGCAAGGCGAGCAGTTCGCGCACCTTGGAGACCCCGTCGTCGGGCAGGTCCTGGATGAGACCGCCGGGCCGGATGTAGGCGTGGTTCATCCGCAGACCGGTGATGGTTTCGAAGACGTCGAGGATCAGCTCGCGTTCCCGGAAGCCGAACAGCATCGGGGTGAGCGCGCCGAGCTCCATCCCGCCGGTGGCCAGCGCGACAAGGTGTGAGGAGATGCGGTTGAGTTCCATGAGCAGGACGCGGATGACTGTGGCGCGTTCGGGGATTTGCTCGGTGATGTCGAGCAGCCGCTCCACGCCGAGGCAGTACGCCGTCTCGTTGAAGAACGGCGACAGGTAGTCCATGCGGGTAACGAAGGTGACGCCCTGGGTCCAGTTGCGGAATTCGAGGTTCTTCTCGATGCCGGTGTGCAGATACCCGATTCCACAGCGGGCCTCGGTGACCGTCTCTCCTTCGATCTCCAGGATCAGCCGCAGCACGCCGTGCGTCGATGGATGCTGGGGGCCCATGTTCACCACGATGCGTTCCTCGCCCGCGCCGGATAGCGTCTCGGCGACCTGATCCCAGTCCTGTCCCGCGACGGTGACCACGGTGGGCTCCGGCCCGGTATCACCGGTGACGTCGGGCCGGGTGTCGGTGTCGTTCATCAGCTGTACGTCCTCCGCTCGTCGGGCGGCGGTATACGCGCACCCTTGTATTCGACCGGGATCCCGCCGAGCGGGTAGTCCTTGCGCTGGGGGTGGCCTTGCCAGTCGTCCGGCATGGCGATCCGGGTGAGAGACGGGTGACCGTCGAACAGGATGCCGAAGAAGTCGTAGGTCTCGCGCTCATGCCAGTCGGTGGTCGGGTACACGTCGTAGAGCGAGGGGATGTGTGGGTCCGCGTCGGGCGCGGACACCTCCATGCGCAGACGGCGATTGTGCGTGATCGACATGAGGTGGTAGGCCGCATGCAGTTCGCGGTCGGAGTCCTCCGGGTAGTGCACGCCGTTCACGCCGAGGCAGAGCTCGAAACGTAGCGCGGGGTCGTCACGTAGCGCGCGGGCGACGGCGACGAGGTGCTCGCGGCGCACGTGCAGGGTGAGTTCGCCGCGGAAGACGACCACCTTCTCCAGCGCCGTGTCGAAGCGCGTGCCGCCCGCGCTGAGCGCGGCGCGCAGCGAGTCGACCACCTCGTCGAAGTAGCCGCCGTAGGGCGTGGGTGTGCTGCCGGGCAGGGTGACCGGGCGGACGAGGCGGCCATAGCCGGAGGTGTCGCCGGTGCCGGTGACGCCGAACATGCCCCGGCGCACGCCGATCACCTCGGTGCCGGACTGGGTGGAATCCGCTTCGGGCAGTGTACCTTCGGGGCCCGCGGTGGCCGCGGCATCGGTCGCGTCGTGCGCGGTATCGGTGTTGTCGGAGGTATCGAAGGTCATCGCAGCAGACCCTCCATCCGGATGGTCGGCGTCGAGGCGAGCGCGGCCTGTTCGGCGGCACGGATGGCTTCCTCGCGGTTGACGCCGAGTGGCATCTCCTGAATTTTCGCGTGCAGTGCCAATATCGCGTTGAGCAGCATCTCGGGGCGGGGCGGGCAGCCGGGCAGGTAGATGTCGACCGGCACCACGTGATCTACGCCTTGGACGATGGCGTAGTTGTTGAACATCCCGCCGGAGGACGCGCAGACGCCCATTGCCAGCACCCATTTCGGCTCGGTCATCTGGTCGTAGACCTGACGCAGCACCGGGGCCATCTTCTGGCTCACCCGGCCCGCGACGATCATCAGATCGGCCTGGCGGGGTGAGGCGCGGAACGCCTCCATGCCGAAGCGCGCTATGTCGAATCGGCCTCCGCCGGTGGCCATCATCTCGATGGCGCAGCAGGCCAGTCCGAAGGTGGCGGGCCACAGCGAGCCCTTGCGTAGGTATCCAGCGAAATTCTCGACCGTGCTCAGCAGAAACCCGCTGGGCAGTTTTTCCTCGAGACCCATGTTCTACTGACTCACTTCCACTTGTCGTCTGCGAATGCGGTCGTGCGGCGTTCAGTCCCAGCTGAGACCGCCGCGGCGCCATTCGTAGGCGTAGGCCACAGAGACGTTGAAGATGAACAACGCCATCGCGGCTAGACCGAAGAGACCGAGCGCATCGAAGTGGACAGCCCACGGGTAGAGGAACACGATCTCGATGTCGAAGATGATGAACAGCATGGCGGTGAGGTAGTACTTCACCGGAAAGCGCTGTCCGGTAACGTTTCCCGGCCCGCCCGCGACAGCGTGCGGGGTGGGTTCGATACCGCATTCGTAGGCTTCCAACTTCGCCCGGTTGTAGCGCTTCGGGCCGACAAGGGCTGCCATGGCGATGGAGAACAGCGCGAACGCCGCAGCGATCGCGCCGAGTACAAGAGTCGGCATCTCGATGTTCACGACTGCCCTTCCCCTCCTTGCGAGCTGGAGCTGGTGACAACAGCGTCCGAGGCGGGCTGACGTCGTTGTCCGCCTCGGCCAGACTCGCCCCTCGGCTTGCTCCGGGGCGGGTCCATACCGTTCCCGCTCCCGTGTGAGCTAGGGCACAGCCTACAACTGAACGGTCGAGACACAACTCGTTTCGATGCAGCGTTTGATCGAATTCGGTACGTCGATTTATGACTGAAACGGTGGTAATCCCAGACGGCCTTACGTGACATCGAGGGATCGGTCAGTTGCGCCGTGGTCTGTTGTAGTCACCGACGTCTTTGTGGATCCGAGCGGGTTCAGAGTCGGAATCGGCGATGGGGAACGGTGGCCCAGCGGTTGCCAGGAGGGCGACGAATCAATCGGGCCTCGGTTGTCCGGGCGTGGCGACGGAGACCGCCTACCTATTGATGATCGCTATGAGTCGCGGCGGCTTCGCGCGCCGGAGTTGTCGGGGTTCAGGCCGCGGAACGGTCGCGCAGCAACCCTACGACGGCCTCGGTGAGACGGATGGGGTCGATCGGATGGGCAACCGATGCCTCGGCGCGCGACCACTTTGCCAGCCATGCATCGTCCGGACGGCCGGTGAGCACCAGAACCGGGGGGCACTGGTCGATTTCGTCCTTCAGCTGTTTGGCGATGCCGAGTCCGCCCGTCGGGGCCGCCTCGCCGTCGAGGATTGCTAAATCGATACCACCCGCATCCATCTGCTCGATCACCACGGGGGCCGTAGCCACCTCCAGGTAGTCGAGTTCGGGGAGTTCGGAGTGCGGGTGTTTGCCCAGTGCCAGGATCACCTGGCGTCGGGTATCAGCGTCGCTGCTGTACACGAGGACCCGCAGTGCGGTAGAACCAGCGGAATCGGCCACGAACGGCATGGTACGTCCGTGCGGGCTGCCGCGTGGCAGGTTCGCTCAGATCGCTTCCGTGCGTCGCGCAGCGGCTCGGCACCCGGTCGCTGGTCCGCCCGGCTCGGCGCTGCAGAGAAGAACCGCCCGTCGGTCGAGCACCCCGTCGTCGCGATCAGATGCTGCACAAGTCGTTCATGTCGCGGCCGAACTGCGTGTGGTGCCCGGCGGCAAGATGTGGGTTATTGTCGAGGCGACCCTATTCAACTAGTTGCATATCAGGAGATATCGAATGAACGCGTTCCGAGCGGCCGTCGAGGCCAGGGACATCGCGGCAGTGGAGGAACTGTTGGCCGAGAATGTCGTGTTCACCAGTCCGGTGGCGTACAAGCCGTATCCGGGCAAGGCGATCACCGCAGCGATACTGCGCGCCGTGTTGCGTGTGTTCGAAGACTTCCATTACGTGCGCGAGATCGCCGGGGCCAACGGGGACGACCATGCGCTGGTCTTCGAGGCCATGGTCGACGGGAAGACCGTGAATGGTTGCGATTTCCTGCATTTCGACGAGAACGGCAAGATCGACGACCTCATGGTGATGGTGCGGCCGCTGTCGGGTGCCCAAGCCCTCTCGGCCGCCATGAGCGTCCAGTTCGAGCGGATCCAACAGGAGGCGCTGGCCGCCACGCAGAGGTAGCCCTGACGTGCGAGGCTGCGGTTATCGGGCGTTCCCGCAACTCGACGGGTGAGGCCGATTCCTCGCGAAGTTGTCAGTCGGGAAGCAGTGGCACGGAAAGGCCCTCGCCGCGGCCGAGGATTGCGCGCAATGGGCTCTCGCCCAGCTCGGCCAGCTGGCCGACTCGCGTGATGCCATACTCGCGCAGCACGCGGGCAGTGACAACGCCGACGCCCCAGAGCCTGTCGACCGGTAGCGGACGCAGGAAATCGAGCTCGCCGTCCGGGGGTACCAGGCGCAACCCGTCGGGC
The DNA here is from genome assembly GCF_040639505.1 of Nocardia sp. NPDC023852. Taxonomy (NCBI): domain Bacteria; kingdom Bacillati; phylum Actinomycetota; class Actinomycetes; order Mycobacteriales; family Nocardiaceae; genus Nocardia; species Nocardia sp. NPDC023852. The sequence continues at coordinate 245,350 of NZ_JBFAAB010000005.1, read as the reverse complement.
TTGGCGACCGCACTGGCCACCTTCGCGAGGAATTTGGTGCGGGCGATCCCCACGGAAAATGGGCAGGCCGACCCGATCACGCACCTCGCCGCGCAGCTGCTGTGCGATCGCCACCGGCTCGCCTGCGATCCGGCGTAGCCCCCTGACGTCGAGGAACGCCTCGTCGATGGAGATGCCCTCCACGACCGGCGTGGTGTCGCGAAATATCTCGAAGACCGCCTTGCTCGCCTCGGCGTAGGCCGACATGCGCGGCCGCACCACGATCGCCTGCGGGCACAGACGCCGCGCGTGCCTGCCGTTCATCGGAGTGCGCAGCCGAACGCCTTCGCTTCATAGCTGGCCGCGAGCACCACGCCGCCGCCGACGATCACCGGCTTGCCACGCAGGCGCGGATCGTCGCGCTGCTCGACCGAGGCGTAGAAGGAGTCCAGGTCGGCATGCAGGATCGACGCCTCGGCCCGCGGGAGGATCCGGGGTGTGCCGGACCGGAGTGCGGGTGAATCGGACCCGAACATATGTTCCCTACCCGGCTGGCGGGACAGGTGGGCGCAGTCGAATCTACGATTTAACTCAGTAGTAAGCCGAGTCTGCCAGGTACCCTGTTCCCACGACAGGGCACAGCTAGGCATGAGGGAGTCGGTAGTATGCGTGGATTCGGGGACCTGGAGGCGGTGATCATGGACCGCATCTGGGATCGGGACGCAGAGGACACAACAGTGCGCGAGATCTTCGACGAACTGTCGACTCAGCGGGACATCGCCTACACCACGGTCATGTCGACCATGGACAACCTGCATCGCAAGGGCTGGCTGGCGCGCGAGCGCTCCGGCAAGGCCTATCGGTATTGGCCGACGCTCACCAGGGAGGAACACAGCGCCCGGCTCATGCTGGAGGCGCTCGGCTCCGGCGGACGCTCGGACCTGGTGCTCAGCCATTTCGTCGACCGAATCAGCGCTGAGGAGTCGGCCGGCCTGCGCGCTGCGCTGCGCAGGCTATCGGCGCGCAAAACCCCAGAAGTACCGTGAGCCTGGCGATCGCGCTGACGTTGTACGGCAGCGCGGTGGCGGCCGTCGGTCCCCCCGTGCTGCGTCGCCTCACCCGTCGTGGCGCCGCGCCGCGGCTCGGCGTGATCGCCTGGCTCGCCACGATCGTCGGTGCGCTGACCGCGTGGACGGCCACGGCGATCATGCTGACCATCGAATTCGCCACCTACTGGGGACATCCGAAGGACGCGCTGCGCGCCTGCTTCGCGATTCTGTGGACGCCGATCCACGCGCACGGCGCGGCGGCCACCCAGGCGGCTACCTTCGCGGTGGCGACACTGGTGGTTACGGCCACGGTCGCGCTCGTGGCGCGTGCGGTGAGCGTCGTCGTGCACATGCGCAGGCGCACCCGTGTCCACGCGAGCGCCGTGCGCCTGGTCGGCAGGCGGGTGCCGGGCGTCGGCGCGGTCGTGCTGGACTCGGCTGAGCGCCAAGCCTATTGCGTACCAGGCCGCCCCGACACCATCGTCGTCACCAGCGCCGCGCTCGAGGCGTTGACACCTGATCAGCTCGCCGCGATCCTCGCCCACGAACGCGCGCATCTGTCCGGCAGACACGCACCGTTGACGGCGCTGCTGCACGCGGTCGCCACGACGCTGCCCGGCCTTCATTTGGTCACCGCCGGTGCGGCCGAGATCGCCCGCTTGCTGGAGATGTGCGCCGACGACAAGGCTGCCGAGGAGTACGGTTCGCTGCCACTGCTCGGCGGGCTGCTCGCGATTGTCGGTATCGCCGAGCCCGCGCCATCTGGCGCGCTGAGCGCGGCGAGCACCGCGGTGCTGGCGCGGGCCGAGCGGCTGGCCGATCCCGTCGATACGATCCGGCGCGCGACCAACCGCACCGCGCTGGTCGGTGTGATTGCGATGACGGTGATCGGTTCGATGCTCGCGGCCGCGACTGTGCCTTTTCTCGGCGCGCTGCTGACCTGAACAAGAGGAGGACAGGTGCGCGTCACCTGGGACCAGGTTTTCGCTTGGCGGCTGCGCCGCCAATACGTCGAGCCGCGCTCAGACGACGGTGCGGTCGAGGTTGCCCGACGGTTGTGCGGGGTGCAGTCCCAGGTCACCTCTGCCGCGGAACTGGCGGTGGCGCTGCGCAGCATGAAGCCGGATTCGAGCGCGCTGGTTCGCTCCCTCGACGACGGTACGCTGATGAAGACCTGGGCAATGCGCGGCACCCTGCACACGCTGACGCCGGATCTTGCCGCCGCTTGCCTCGCCCTCATCGGCTCGGCTCGCACTTGGGAGAAGCCGTCCTGGCAGAAGAACTTCGGAGCGTCGCCCGCTGAGGTCGCGGCGCTGTCCGAGGTGGTCGCCCGGGTGCTCGACGGCGTGGTGCTCAGCCGTGCGGAACTGGTCGATGCGGTCGTGTCGGAACCCGGGTTCCACCGGCTCGGCGCGGAATTGCGCTCCGGCTGGGGCGCGCTGCTGAAACCACTGGCCTGGCAGGGCGTGCTCTGCCACGGACCCGCGCGGGGCGCCAAGGTGACATTTACCAGCCCAGCGCATCTGGTCCGCGACTGGAAGGGCCTTCCGGACCCGGACGCCGCGGCACCGCTCGCGATCATCGGATACCTAAGCGCCTACGGCCCCGCGACACCGGAAGTGTTCGACGCCTGGCTCAGCCGCGGCAGCCTGCGCAAGGCGACGGTGCGGCGCTGGTTCGCCGAATCGGGGGACCGGCTCGGCGAAGTCGAGGTGGAAGGCCGCCGCGGCTTTCTGCCGACCGAACACCTCGACGACCTCGCCGCGACGAGGCCGGCCACATCAGTGCACCTCCTCGGCGCCTTCGACCAGTACGTGCTCGGGCCAGGCACCGGAGACGGTGTCCTGCTGCCCGGCGACCACCGGGCGAAGGTGAGCAGGACCGCGGGGTGGATCTCGCCGATCGTCGTCGCAGGCGGTCGCATCGTCGGCACGTGGGAACTCGCCGACGACGCGATCGAGATCGCCATGTTCGACGGCGCACCGCTGCCGAAGCGAGGACTTGACGCCGCCATCGAGCACGTCGCGCTCGTGATGGGACGTGAGATGCTCACGGCGCGGGCCGTGTAGCGCTATCGCGTTGTATGGGCAACCCGGACATCATTCGCGGTCGGAATCGGGGTTCCCGCTCGGTCGAACATGTTCGACGGCGATAGGCTGCGGCAGTGGCGGACGGGCGCGTGGAGCGGTTGATCGATACGGTCGCGTGGGTGCGGATCGAGGGTGGTCGGATTCTGTGCGCCAGACCGCGCGGCAAGGACGTCTTCTACATTCCCGGTGGTAAGCGCGAGTGTGGGGAGACCGATCTGCAGACGTTGCTGCGCGAGATCGAGGAGGAGCTCACGGTCGCGCTGCTGCCGGCTACCGTCGCGCACGTCGGCACCTACGAGGCGGTCCACGGGCCCGGGGACGTCCCAGTGGTGCGGATGAGTTGCTACACCGCCGATTACCGCGGAACGCTGGCCGCGAGCAGTGAGATCGAGGAGGTCGCGTGGTTCTCCTACGCCGACCGGTCCCTTGTGCCACCGGTCGACCAGTTGCTGTTCGATGATCTGGTGCGCGTGGGCCGGCTGCGATGAAACGCGGAACCGAGATCGCTATCGTCGATGCCATGCCGTGGATTCGAGTGCTGCTGCGCTATGCCGCGTACGCGCTCTGGGTGCTGCCGCTGTCGATCCGACGCATCGCGACCAGGCTGCGCGTGCCGCGGCGGATGCTCGGCGAAACCGTTCTACCGCAGAGATTTTCGGTGGCACGGTCGATCTTGCACTCGGCGCTCAGCGGTGCGGTCGGCCTGCTCGCCTGGTTTCTGGCTTTCCTCGCGGTGGTCGCCGCGCTCCGGGGGATCGGCTACCCGCTGGTAGTGGACGAGAACCTGGAAGGTTCCTGGGGTGGGCCCACTTTGACAGGTGCCTGGGCTGTCCATGCCGGGCTGGGCGTCGGCCTTCTGCCGGTCTGGCTGCTGATTCTGGCAGGTATCGGCACATTCCAGGTGCGGCTCGTCCGTGGCTTGCTGGGTCGGAACGGGCCGCGGTGGCCTGCCCTGGTCGCGCTGGTGCTGGCTACTGGCGGCATGCTGCTGTTCCTCGCCTGGCTGCGGCAGGCGTGAGCACTCAGTGGTACGGATACACCGAGCCGACGAAGTGTCCCGTGTGGCGGCCGCGCGATGGGCGCTCGGCAAGCACACTGGTCGATCGGCTGCCTCGAGGACATGGAGGCCGAAGGTATCGTCTGCGACTATCTCGACACAGTGCGTGCGGGCTGAAATCAGGTGGTGACCCGCGCGCGTTGCGCGCGCGCGATCAGATGCTCCACCAGGGTCAGTAGCACGGTCTTGCACGAACCGCGGTCGCGGGCGTCGCAGAGCATCACCGGGGTGATCGAATCGAGGTCGAGGGCGTCGCGCACCTCGTCGGCGGTGTACTGTGGCGCGCCGTCGAAACAGTTGACGCCGACCATGAACGGAAGCCCGCGGCGCTCGAAGAAGTCCACGGCGGCAAAGGAATTACCCAGCCTGCGGGTATCGGCCAGCACCACGGCGCCGAGCGCGCCGCGGGCGAGCTCGTCCCAGAGGAACCAGTACCGGTCCTGGCCAGGGGTGCCGAACAGGTAGAGCACGAGATTGCCGTCGATGGTGAGCCTGCCGAAGTCCAGCGCAACCGTGGTCGTGGTCTTCCGCTCGACGCCCGATAGGTCGTCGACGCCGGTGCTCACCTCGGTGATCAGCTCTTCGGTGCGCAGCGGTGCGCACTCGCTGATTGCCGAGACCATGGTCGTCTTGCCGACGCCGAACCCGCCGGCGACGAGGATCTTGACCGAGGCGGCCAGGTGCGGCGTGCCGCTCGGGTCAAAGTTTTCGGATTCCATCCAGTACCGCTCGCAATATGTTGAGGTCATCGGGTCCGGCCTCCGTCGGAACGGGGGCACGGAAGATCAATTGCCCGTCGCCGATCAGATCACCGACGAGGATTTTGGTCACCGCGAGCGGCAACCGCAACCGGGCGGACACTTCTGCCACAGTCTGCGAAACCCGGCATAGCCGGAGGATTTCGGTGTATTCGGGTTCGTTCCGGCGCAGCGTGGTCGCGGACTCGTCCGCGACCACGGACGTGAGCATATCCAGTTCGGGTCCGGACCCCCTGGTGCGTCCGCGTGTGAGCGCGTAGGGACGTACCAGCGGGCCTGCCGCCTCGTCGAACCAGGGCTCACGCGGATGGGTCATGGCAGCTTCGGCTCGACTTGTCCGACGAGGTCCTGCCGCGCAGTGGTGGACAGATACGTGCCGACGCGCTGGACGGTCAGGTTCATCTCGTAGGCCACCATGCCCAAGTTCGCTGACTCGGCGGCCTGCAGCGCCAGGCAGGCGTTGTCGCCGGCGGAGGTCACGAACAGCACGGCGCGGTCGAGTTCGATGACCGCCTGGCGCACGCCGCCGCCATTGAAGCGGCTACCCGCGCTGCGGGCGAGACCGTAGAGGGTGGAGGACATGGCGGCGAAATGTTCTGCGTCCTCCCGCGTTATCGCGGCGGAGCGGCCGAGAAGCAATCCATCCGTAGACAGCACCACCGCATGCCGCACACCGGCCAGCCGGTCGACGAGATCGTCGAGCAACCAATTGAGATCACCTGGGTTGGATGAAGTCACCTTAGTCTTTCTGATCGTCCGGATTCCGGTTGTCGTGGGAGAGAGGTTTGCGGCCCTGCCTGGTGCCGTTTTCGATGGCGGACATGAGATCGCGGGCCTGTTCGGCCGTGCGCTGTCGTTGTGGCTCGGTCGGCGTCGCAGCCGGTTCGCTCAGTTGCGGTGCGAGATTCGCCTGGCGGTTGCGGCGCGGCAGCGCAGGCCTGGCATCGACGTCACCGGTCGGTGCGGCCGTCGCGTCCTCGGACGGTGTCGGGTCCGCCGCGGTCGGCTTGGCGACCAGCGTGGCTACGGGCGCCTTGCTCTGGTCCGCCATGTCCATGGCGGACTGGTGCGCGGGCGTTGCTGCCGCCGTCCGCGCGGGCGTTGCGCCGGATACCTCCGATCTCGGTGTCGGCATGCCGGTTTCGCGGGCGAGGAGCGCGGATGGGATGAGCACGATGGCGCGGATGCCACCATAGTCGGACTCGACCAGCCGAACCGAGACCCCATATCGAACGCCGAGCTGAGCGACCACGAACAAACCGAGCCGAGAATCGGCGGACAGCGCGGCGACACCGAAATCTGGTGGGTTGCGCAGCATCTCGTTCGTCTTGGTCAGCTCGTCGGCGGGCATGCCCATGCCTTGGTCCTCGATCTCGACGACCACGCCCTTGCCGACGACGTTTCCGCTCACCTCCACGCGTGACTGTGGCGGGGAAAACGAGGTGGCGTTGTCGATCAGTTCCGCGAGCAAGTGGATCAGGTCGGCGACGGCGGAACCGACGATCTGAACCTCGGGCTGCCGGGCGAGGCGGACACGCGAGTAGTCGAGCGTTTCGCCGATGGCGCTGCGCACCAGAGCGATCAGGTCCACTGGGTTACGCCATTGCCTGCCGGGCTGGCCGCCGCCGAGGATGACCAGGTTCTCGGCATTGCGGCGTTCCCGGGTGGCTAGGTGATCCAGCCGGAAGAACGTGTCGAGCAAGGCGGGATCCTCCTGCCCTCGCTCGGCTTCGTCGAGGATTTCCAGCTGCTGGTGCACCACGATCTGACTGCGGTGGGCGATATTGAGGAATACCGCTTTCACCCCCTCGCGAGTACGAGCCTCGGTGACCGCGCCCGCTACTGCCGCAGCGTGTGCGCGGCCGAATGCCTTGGCTACCTGGCCGATCTCGTCCTGCCCGTAGTCCAGCAGTGGCGTTTCCTCGGCCGGGTCCACCAGCTCGCCCGCGCGCAGGCGACGCATCATGTCGGGCAGACCCTCGTCGGCGAGTGCGAGGGTTTCCCCACGCAGCAGCTTCAGCCTGCGGATGATCCGATTGGCCAGCTTGACCGCGACGATGAAACCCGCGATCGCGACCAGCAGTACCACGATGCCGAACAGCAGCGAGGTCAGCGCGGAGCCCCCGGCCTTGTCTTCGGCGACCTCCTGAGCCTGCTTGTTCTGGTTGATCCAGATGTCGATCAGCCCGCGGTTGACATCGGTCGCCGCGTTCTGCCAGTCCGCCACACTCCACGGCAGTTCGGGAACGCTGCCGGATGTCGTCGTGTTCTGACCGTCGTCTGAGGGGCTCTGCAGAGCACGCCGGGCCAGGGCGTCTTCCATCGAGCTCAGTTGCCGCCATGCGGGGGAGGCGGCGGCCGCCTTTGCGGCATCACGCTGGGGTGCGTCGAATTCGCTGGTCAGATAGTCGATCTGAGCGTGGTAGTAGCCGACTTGGCTGAGGTATTCCGCCACCGGGAAGGTCGCCTGATCATGTGCGTTCACCAAGGCCAGAGCCAGCGCGTTGCTACGCGACATCGCCTCCGCCGCGTAGAACAGCCGCAGACCCTCCGCGAGTTCGATCGCGATCTCCGGGTCCGGCGAGAACTGCTGGGCGATCTGCGTGGCGGTCGGAATGGCCCGCAGTCCATCGTTGTAGAACGCGTACGCCTCCAGAATGGGCAGCGCTCCGGTGTCGACCTGTGCTCGGACCGTCGGGAGCCGGTCCAGCACATTCAGGAAGTGGGTGACCTTCTCCCCGATCAAGGACGATGCGAGTGTTTGCAGCCCACCCGAGGCGCTGCGTAGTTCGGCAACCGCCTTGTCGACCCGCACTCTCGCCGAGGCGAGCGCCGGTGCGGCGTCGTGGTCGCCAGCGAGTTTGGCAAGGGTCAGGCGACGCTCCAGCTGGACAGACTCGGTGAACTCTCGGGCCGAAGGGGTCGACTTCTGCACTTGGATGGCCCACACCCGCGCGTAGCCGCCCTTGAACACGAGGTATCCGGCCGTGCCGACGCCGACTAGTAGGAGAGTCAGACTCGGAATGAGTGCGATGGCCAAAATCCGGCCGCGGACACCGAGCCTCCTTCTGAACATTTGCCCAACGTACTCGAGATCACCGTCTGCCCGATGCCATGTCTCGTTGAGCGGGACTCGGTTTGACATTGCGCAGCCGGTATGACCGAATAATTACATTCAAATGTGACTTGACATCATTTCGGATGTGTCACAAGGGAATTCGCAGTGGAGCGCGGACGGATCACCCCCCGATGTCCAGGTCCGTAATCGCCGACCGTGTGGAGCAGCTCCTGATCGGGTCTGGGATAGCGTAGATTATATGTATCTCGCGGTTACTTACAAGGAGGAGGCCACGATGCCCGCGCCGAAAGCCGCCGTCTTCGACCGCCTGAGCGCGCTCGCCGCCCTGGCCGAGCCCGAGACGCGTCAACGCAGGGCGATCGCCGAAACGTTTACCGGCAAGCCGCTGGGCAACGTACCGGTGGGCACCGCCGCGGACGTGGCGGCCGCCTTCGAGAAAGCTCAGGTGGCGCAGGCGTCGTGGGCGTTGCGTCCGGTCCCTGAGCGCGCCGCGGTGCTGGAACGCTACCGGGCACTGGTGGTGGAGCATCGCGAGTTCTTGATGGATGTGGTGCAGGCCGAGACCGGCAAGGCGCGCTGGGCGGCCCAGGAAGAGATCATGGGCATGATGTTCGCGGCCCGCTACTTCTCGAAGGTCGCACCGGGCCTGCTCGGCGCACGCAAGGTCCCCGGCGCTTTTCCCGTGCTCAACCGCGCCACCGTCCGTGCCAAGCCCAAAGGCGTGGTCGGCGTGATCGCACCGTGGAACTACCCGATGCTGCTGTCGGTCGGCGACGCCATCCCGGCGCTGATCGCGGGCAATGCCGTGGTGGTCAAGCCCGACACTCAGACACCGTTCTCCGCACTGGCCGCCGCGGAGCTGCTCTACCGCGCCGGTCTGCCACGCGATCTGCTCGCGGTCGTCCCCGGCCCGGGCACCGTCGTCGGCACCGCCATCGTCGAGGGCTGCGACTACCTGATGTTCACCGGCTCCTCGCAGACCGGACGCACCCTGGCCGAGCAGTGTGGCCGTAGGCTGATCGGTTTCTCCGCCGAACTCGGTGGCAAGAACCCGATGATCGTGGCCGAGGGCGCCGATTTGGACGCCGCTGCCAAGGCCGCCGTGCGCGCCTGCTTCTCCAACGCGGGGCAGCTGTGCATCTCGATCGAGCGGCTGTATGTCCAGCGCGCGATCGCCGCGGCGTTCACCGAGAAATTCGTCGCCGCCGTCAACGCGGCGAAAGTGGGTGCGGCCTACGACTATTCGACCGACATCGGCAGCCTCATCTCCGAGGCCCAGCTCGAGACCGTGTCCAAACACGTCGCCGACGCCACCTCCAAGGGCGCGAAAGTGCTCACCGGCGGAAAGGCCCGCCCGGACCTGGGTCCGCTGTTCTTCGAGCCCACCGTGCTGGTGGAGGTGACCGACGAGATGGAATGCGGCCGCAACGAGACCTTCGGTCCCTTGGTGTCGATCTACCCGGTCGACAGCGTCACCGAGGCCGTGCGCCTGGCCAACGACAGCGATTACGGCCTCAACGCCTCGGTATGGGCGGCGAACAAGTCCGAGGGCGAGCGGATCGCTGGACAGTTGCACGCGGGAACCGTGTGTGTGGACGAGGGCTACGCGCCTGCCTGGGGCAGCACTGCGGCGCCGATGGGCGGCATGGGCATCTCCGGCGTCGGCCGCCGGCACGGCCCCGACGGCTTGCTGAAATTCACCGAACCCCAAACTGTCGTAGTGACCCGGTTTTTGAACCTCGATCCACCGAAACTGTTCCCGCATGACAAGTGGCATCCATTCCTGATGACCATCGCCCGCAATTTGCGCCACCTGCCCGGCCGCTGACGATCGACGTCCGCCCGGGTGGTCGTGCCCCACCCGGGCGGACGCCCCGCCGGTTCGCATGTGCAGGCTTATGCCAACCGGTCGGCTCCGGTGCGTGGCGGCGGTGCGTCCGCCAGCGCCTCTGTTTCCTCGTCGGTGAGCAGCCGTGACCTGAGGGTGAAGCACACTCCCTCGGGCGCTTCCGGCGCGTGCCGGCTGTTCACCACATCCACGGTGAGGTGGGTGTGCTTCCAGAGTTCGTACTGCTCGCTGCTCATCCAGAATTGCGTGTGCCAAGGCAGATTTCCCAGCAGCACATCCCCCCGGCCGACCCGGAACTCCCGGACCGGAAGGCACACCGGAGCGTCGCCATCGCAGCCTCCGCCGGGCTGGTGGAAGAGCACCGCGCCGTGCTGTTCGATCATCTGACGCAGGACCATCCTCGCCCGGTCCGTAATGTCCACCCGATGAATCCGCTGCGACATCACCCGGCCGCCTCGCCACCACCGATGGCGCTGGCCCACCGCGTGGCGCCGCCGATGACACCGGAATCGGATCCCGGCTTGGGATAACTCATGACACTTGCTCCTCGCGAACCTCACCGTCCGGGTCACTATGGTCTGCGAAGGTTGGTGCGAGGTTGGTGCGAGAAGCCTAGGTGCGCAATGCGGTATGCAATCGGGCAGTGACCATCGCACGGCGAACATCGTCGGATGGAAGCAGCCGCAAGGCGTGTTCGTGCACCTCGATATCGTCCGCCGCGCGCTCGCCGAATGACACGGCGTGCTCGGCGCTGTCGCTGGCCAGAACCGCGGTCCGCACGCCGACGTCGAGGTGATCGCGCCACTTCACCACGCCAGGTGTGTCCGAGCCGGGCAGCAGCGGGCCGCGATACAGCCACACCGCCGCTGTCGTGTTGCCCGCCGCGATGGCGGCCAGCAAGTCGACGGCGTCGCAGGCCACCGGGCCGGTCAAAAGGTAACGGCGGTTGCTGATTTCGCCGCCGGTGGCGCGGCGCAGATGGGAAACGTCAGCCTTCAAGGTGCTGGTGGAAACCGCGCGGTCGCCGTAGATTGCGGCGTGCAGCTGCTGGGGGGTGAAACCGTCCGGCTCGAGCGCGAGCAGCGTGAGGATCTCCAGCTGCCGGGGCGGCAGCCGCAGCGGCCTGCCGTCACGCAGCAGCCGTGCGGTGCCGAGGCACGACAGCCGAATCCCTGCCGGCGGCGCTGGCTCGCTGGCTCGCAAGATCGTCTCGACCGCGGTGACAAGGGCCCGTACCGAGGTGAGCACCGCGGGATGCGAGCGGTCCCAGGAACTGGACAGATTCAGGGCGCCGACCTGTGTGCCGTCGGGACCGTGGATCGGCGCGGCGTAGCACACCCAGCCGTGCAGTGCGGCGACCAGATGCTCGGCGGAGAACACCGACGAGGGGCGGCCGGTGCGCAAGGCGAGCGCCAATCCGTTGGTGCCCATGTGCATTTCGTCCCAGCGGGCGCCCGGGGCGAAGTTCACTCGCTCTGCCTGCTTGCGCATGGCGCGATCACCGCACGACCACAGGATGGTGCCCGCGCCGTCGGTGACCGCGGCCAGGTAACCGGAGTCCTCGGCGATCCCGCGCAGGTCGGTCGCCAGCTCGGTCACCGGGCCGCGCAGCGGGGACTCGGCCCACAGCTCGCCGATGTCGTCCAGTCCGGGTGCGACTGTGCGGCCAGGATCGACGGTGTGCAGCGACCGCCGCCAGGATTGCGCTACCTCGTCGCGTAGGAACGTGGTTCTGGGCGGGCGTAGTGTCGCGGTATTCGGCACCGTCGCCCAGCGTTCCCATTCTCGTTCCAGTTCGACCCGCTGCTGAGTGAGGGTGCGGAAATGTGCCACCTGGAAGAACCCCCATCCTCGTGTGAGCTCACATTCGCTCTCTCATTCTGGCGTACGCGCGTCGCATGCGGGCGGCTTCGATGGCCGACCAGCTGGGCGCGCTCGGTTTCGGTCGCGAGCGCCTACGCTACTGACATGGTGACCGTTCCGCGACGGGCACGCCTCGCCGATGTACACGAGGTGGCATCCGGCATGCCGCATGTGGCACGAGTCGACGGACCGCACGGTAACCCGATCTATCAGGTCGGAGGGAAATCGTTCGTGTTCTTTCGCAACGCACGCCCGGATGCCGTCGACCCGGAGACCCGCGAACGCTACACCGATGTGATCGTGTTCTGGGTGCCGTCGGAGTCGGATAAGCAGGCACTGGTCCAAGCCCCGGACTCGCCGTTCTTCACCACTCCGCATTTCGACGGGCACCCATCGGTGTTGGTGCGCGGCAGCCGAATCGGCGAGCTGAGCCGTCAGGAGCTCACCGAAGTGATCCAGGACGCTTGGCTGGCCCGCGCCTCACGGAAACGAGCGACCGACTGGCTGGCCGCTCATCCGCCGCGGTGACCCGACCCGGTCACTTCCTGATGAAAATACCTGCGACGTCGGCATTTTTGATGGGGGTGTCGGCGTTGGCCTGACTGCCGCAGAGTAGGTCGACCGAGACTATCGTCGCGTCCACTGCGGTCCCCGCGGGCTCGTGGTCGTCCTTGCTCTGCTGCTTGACGAACTTGGTGATCGTCGTGCGCTTGGTGTCCTGGTCCTGCTTGATGTACTCGCTGCACGGCGTGTCGCCACCGCGATTGAGGGCCCGCTCGATATCGGTACAGCCCGCGAGCACCATGGCGACCGCCACGACCCCGAGGCCGGTCCGGCCGGTCCGTGACAGCGTGGCGTTCATGTGCTCCTCCTGAATGTTCCTCGCGCGGTGATGCCCGCGTGATCGGTGTCCAGCCTAAAGCCAGTGCGCGCCGATGTTACGCGGACCGGCCAGGTGTCCTGGCGCGGACGACCCGCAGCGGAACGTTCATCTCGGCCGAGGTCAGCGAGCCGTGGTGGCCGACCAGCATCGATTGCAATGGTTCGACACCGCTACGGATGATGCCGCGCCGCGCGCGGGACACGACGACCAGATCGCCGATGCGTTCGGCGACAGCAGGGGTGACTCGCGGCCCGAACCACCCGCTTGTCACGGCCTCGTCCCTGGTGAGCACCGCGAAATCCGCGCCGAGCATGCCCTGCCAGGTCGCCGCGACATCGGACACCGCGCCGGCGCTGGTGTAGACGTGCCGGGCACGCGCCTCGCCGCCGAGCTGGCGAACGCCGTCGCGCAGCACGGTGGTGGTGTCGAAATCGACGCGATCCTCAAGTTCAACCATGCCGTGATCGGCGGTGATGATCAGTGCGGCGTCGGGTGGCAACTGTTCGGCTATGGCCGCGACCAGACGGTCGACGTTGGAGAGTTCGCAGCGCCAGGCCAGAGAGGAGGGCCCGCGCACGTGCCCGGTCAGGTCGAGATCGCCGTAGTAGGTGTAGACCAGCGTGCGCGGTCCGGCGCGCAGCGCCTCGGCCACGGTGGCGACCAAGTCGCCGAAGGACACCTGGGGGCGGAACGCGCAGCCGCGCAGCACCGCCCTCGTCAATCCTGTCCCTTCCTGGTAGCGCGGCGACACTTGGGCGACCGCGACACCGTCGGCGGCGGCACGCTCGAAAACCGTTGGGATGGGCTGGAATTCCTCTGGCACGAGTTCGGTCCGCAGGTCCGATTTGTCCGCTGCGCCGTGCAGCCGCCAGGCGAGCGGATTCAGCAGCCGGTCGTAGCCGGGGACGTTGAGCAAATAGCCGACGATCCCGTGCTCGCCGGGCGGGACGCCGACGCCGAGCGAACCCAGGCTGGTGGCGGTCGTCGTCGGAAAGCCCGCCGTCAGCGTGACCGGCGGGAGGCCGGAAAGAAACGGCGCCGCAGCGGGATTCGCGGCCAGCGCGTCGGCGCCGAGCCCGTCCACCAAGAGGACACAGACCTTGGCGGCGGTGACTTCGAGACCTAGGCGGTCGTCGGTACCGGGGACGCCGAGCCCTGCGAGGACGGAGGGAAACAAATCGGCCAGGGAGCCCGTACCGTAACGGGGCGCGACGAACACGCCCGTCAGAATGTCAACTTCGGCATCCGGATGGCAAGGGCGCTCAGGCTTGCCCGGTTTCGAAGCGGCTGATCTTACCGTCGCGGATGGTGAACCGCCAGCTCGTGCGCATCGAACCCCAGTGTGAGTTGGTGTAGTCGGCTAAGAGTTCGGTGCCGACGTCGCCGACAGACTCGACCTGCATGCGCGCGTTGCTGCCGAAGATCTCCGATTCGGTCCACTGGGCGAGGTTGCGTTCCACGCCGTCGTCGGACATGGTCGCGTCCTCGGTGAGCACCGCGAAGAGCCGCTCCTGATCGTTGGCGTTGAGCGCGTCGACGAATTCCTGCACTGTCGGATCCAGCTGTGCGGTCATCCGTGTCTTCCTCTCGGATCAAGGGGGAAGCGTCAGGCAGCGAATATTCGGCATCTACCTTAGTTCAGTGGCGGTGCGCTCGGCTCGATCAGCGCGGTGAAGGTCTGCATGACATCGTCCACCAGAGAAGATGCAATGGTTCCGAACTGGCCGGCGCGCTTTTCCAGCTGACCGTCCAGCCACAGCGAGGCCAGACCATGGCCGAGTCCCCAGAACATGACGGCCAGCGCGTCGGCCTTGTCGGCGGGCAGTGCGCCGTTTCGCACACATTCGGCAATCGCGTCGGCGAGGACGGCGAACGCGGCGTCGCCTGCCGCCATGGCATCGGGGTGCTTGTCCGGCTGGGAGAGCTCGGGGCGAAACATCAAGCGGAAGTAGGCCGGTTGCTCGCGGGAGAACCGCACGTAGCTGCGGGCGAGGGCGGTGAGGGCGGACATCGGTGTTTCTGCGCCGGCGCGGGCGGCGGTGAGCTGCGCGCCGAGCAGTTGGAAGCCCTGTGTGGACAGTGTTGCCAGGAGGGCGGCCCGATCGGGGAAGTGGTGATAGGGCGCTCCGGTGCTCACGCCCGCCTCGCGCGCCACCCGGCGCAGGCTGACTGCGGCGAGGCCCTCGGTCTCGATCAAACGCAGGCAGGCGGCCAGCAGCGCGTCGCGCAGGGCGCCGTGGTGGTAACTGGTCCGCGTCACCCTCCGAGCGTATGCGACGGGCCCTGGACAACCTAACTATGCGGTGCTTAGATTATCTGAGCGGCGCTCAGATGAGCGCGGCGTGAGCCACTCCACGAGATGGATGAACACATGAGCACACGGGTATTGGTCACCGGCGCAACCGGTTTCGTCGCCGGCCAGGTCGTCGCCGAATTGCTGGAACACGGCTACGCCGTGCGCGCGACGGTCCGCGACCTCGGCAACGCCGGCAAATGCGCGCATCTGGTCGAGCTGGCCGAGTGCACCGCCGGCGCGCTGGACTTCGCGCAGGCCGACCTCGATCATGACGAGGGCTGGACGGCAGCCCTTTCCGGCTGCACGGAGGTACTGCACATCGCCTCGCCGTTCCCCACCGCCCCGCCGGACGACGAGCACGAGCTGATCGCCACGGCGGTCGAAGGAACCCAGCGGGTGCTGCGCGCCTGCGCCGCCGTCGGCACGGTGCGCCGAGTGGTGCTGACCTCCTCGATTGCCGCCATCGCACACGGCCACGCCGACGACGCACTGCGCACCGAGGCGGACTGGTCAGTGGTCGACCGCAGCCCGGCTTATCCGAAGAGCAAAACGCTCGCCGAGCGGGCGGCCTGGGAGTTCGTCGAAAAGCTGCCCGCCGAAGGCGGATTCGAGCTGGTGGTGATCAACCCCGGCATGGTGCTCGGACCGGTGCAGTCCGCGTCGACGAGCACCTCGCACGAGCCGGTGCGCAGGCTGCTGGCCAGGGACATGCCTGGCTCGCCCCGCGTCGGCTGGGCCATAGTGGACGTGCGCGATCTCGCGGTGGCGCACCGCCTCGCCCTGGAGACGCCCGCAGCCGCGGGCAACCGCTACATCTGCGCAGGTGAGCACCTGTGGATGGGGGAGATCGCGCGTATCGTCGCCGACGAGTTCGACCCGCGTGGGTTCCGGGTGCCGACCAGGCAGCTGCCGAACTGGGTGGTGCGTGCGGTCGCGGTCTTCGACAGGGGAGTTCGACTGACGTTGCCGACGTTGGGACGCACCGAGCGGCTCAGTGCCGAGAAGGCGCGCCGCGAACTGGGTTGGACCATGCGCCCGGTCCGCGAAACGGTGTTGGACACTGCCGAAAGCCTTGTCCAGTACGGGATCGTGGAGCGGCCGACACCCCGCAAGTCCGCGACGCCGCAGACCGTCGCCTCCGACGCCGTGCGCGTATGAGGAGTGCCGTCATGCTGATCGCGACACTGATCATCACCACCGTCGCCGTGGTGCGCCGCTGGGCTCGACGTAGCGCGACGGCGAACCCTGCCGAGCGACGGCCCGAGGGTGCAATTCGGCGGGCGTTACGCCGTCCGATTCCGGTGGCCGCCGCCGTCGCCTTGCTCGGGATCGCCGAAACCGCGGGCACGCTCGCTCAGTGCTGAACCCGGTGATCGTGGGGGTGGGGTGACTGCGCCGAACCCGATTCGCTAGACAAGAGGCGTGATTACGCAGCGCCCCTTCCGGTTCGGTGTCAACATGGTGGTTCCCGAATCCCGCTCGAGTTGGATCGAAAAGTGCCGTAGGGCAGAGGAACTCGGCTTCGACGTGATCGGCGTCGCCGACCACCTCGGCATGCCAGCGCCGTTCCCGGCGATGATATTGGCCGCCGAGGCGACCGAGCGGGTACGGCTGAACACGTTCGTGCTCAACACCCCCTTCTACAACCCGGTGCTGCTGGCCCGCGACGTGGCGGGCACCGATCAGTTCACCGACGGACGGGTCGAACTCGGCCTCGGGGCGGGCTATGTGCAGGCGGAGTTCGAAGCCGCAGGAATCCCGTTCGAGAGCGGGCGCAAGCGGGTCGAGCACCTGGAGAGCACGGTGATCACGCTGCGCCGGCTGTTCGCCGATCCGGAGTACCAGCCGCGGCCCGTGCAGTCGTACGGTCCGCCTCTGCTCATCGGCGGCTGGGGCGACCGGCTGCTGCGCGTGGCCGCGGAGCACGCCGATATCATCGCCTTCACCGGCGCGGCTGCCGCACGCAACGGCGCGCCATTGCAGATGGCTGGACTTGCCGAAACGGAGGAGCGCGTCGCCTACGTGCGCGAACTGCTCGGCCCGCGCTTGGACAAGGTCGAGTTCAACATCCTGGTGCAGCGCGTGGTCCCGCCCGCCGAACGCGCGAGCGTCCTCGAGATCTTCGGCCCCGCGTTGCCTCCCGATGTCGCAGACACCCCGGAAGAGCACCCCATCCTGCTCATCGGCACCCCGGAGGAGATGGCCGATCGTCTTCGTGACCGCCGCGACCGTTACGGCATCAGCTACGTCACCGTTCTCGAGGACAGTATGGAAAAGCTCGCCCCCGTCATCCACCTACTGCGCTGACCGCCGCGCGCCCGAAAGTCAGGGCAACGGGTCGATGATCACGCGGGGATCGATCTGGCGGAGCTTCTTCGGACGGCTGGTAAGGCAGGGCCAATCCCGCGTGACCGCTTCGCGGGTGGCGTGGCCTGCCGCGATCAGCGCTTCGGCCGTCGGGTTGCCGATGATGTCGACGCCGAGGCGTTCCGCGGTCGTTCGATCGAATGCCGGGATCACGGTGTGCGGAAGTCCGAGCAACACTGCGAGGATGTCGAGCCGGTCGGCCCGAATATGCGCCCGCGCCGTGGCGAGGACGGTGCTCGGGACCACGATGGTGTTGCCCGCGCTCACCGTCGCCCAGGCGACCGCCTGGGCGTAGTTGGCGCGGTTGGCGAACGCGATGACGGCGGCGGCGTCGAAGACGACGCCACCCAGAGGCCCGGCCCTCACGCCGCGCCAGCGTGCGGTCCGCCCGCCTCCTCTTCGGACAGCGGCGGTAGCCCCTGTGCGGCGCGGGCGCGGTTGATCAGATCCAGCGGCGGGCGTCCGCCGAAGACCTCCTCGAGCTTGGCCAGCGATTCGGACTGGTTGATCCCCGCCCGCACCGATGCGGCGACGAACGCGGATACCGAGTCGATGTTCCCGGCCGCGCGCCATCGTTCCAAAATCGCGACGATATCTTCGGGCAGTGTGACGGTGACCTTCCGCGTTCTATGGTCCCGAGGCGACGGCATACCACGACTGTATCCCGGCGCTGCGCCCGCCGGGAGGGCGATTACGCGGCTTTGCGCCAGAGCAGGGGTAAGCGTCACCTAAGCTGCCGCTGCAGCCCGCGGGAGTAGTTTCGGCCTAACCGGAAGGCTCCGCCACCGTGAACTGTTGCGTTCCGGTAACCCGGAGCAGATCCAGCGCCGAGGCTTCGCGACTGCCCGGGGCCGCGGAGTAGACGACCACGGCCTGGTCGGTATCCGGAACCAGCAGGGTGTCGCACTCCAGCCGCAGCGGCCCGAACTCCGGGTGGTCGACGGTCTTGCTCGCGCTGCGCCACTGCCCGGAGCGCCGCTCGTTCCACAGCTGCTCGAACCGTGGGCTGCGGGAACGCAATTCGGAGATCAGGCGGAGTAGGCCCGGATCGTCGGGGTAGCGAGCGCGGGCGCTGCGCAGGCTGGCGACCGAGAATATCGCGGCGTAGTCGGCCTCGGCGGGCGTCATAGCGACCCGCCCACGATCGGTGCCGAGGAAACGCTGCCAGATGACGTTGCGCTGTGCGGGCGGCCAGGCGGTGAAGTCGCCGAGCAGCGCAGCCGCCATCGAATTCCACGCCAACACGTCGGCTTTCGCCGACAGCACCAGCGCGGGCAGATCCGCCATACGGTCCAGTAGGCGCAATACGCTCGGCCGGACGACCATTTCAATCCGGCCCTCCTGTGGTGGCGCGGCGCCCGCAAACTGGAAAAGCAGGGTGCGGTCCTCATCGTTCAGCCGTAGCGCGCGGGCGAGCGCGGCGAGCACCGAGCTGGACGGGCGGGGACCGCGCCCCTGCTCCAACCGCACCACGTAGTCCACGCTGACGCCCGCGAGCTGCGCGACTTCCTCGCGACGCAGCCCGGGAACCTGCCGGCGCGAGCCCGCGGGCAGGCCGACGTCGCCCGGGCGCACCCGGTCGCGTGCCTGCCTGAGCAATGCGGCCAGTTCGGTTCGATCCACGGTCCGATCATGCCGTAGCCGGTTCGAGCCGGGGTGGGATCGCTACTCCCAGGAGTTGGGGGCCCTGGTACGCCACGCGCACGAACGCGATGCTCGTGGCATGAGTGAGACGACAACGGCGCTGGTAACCGGCGCGAACAAGGGGCTGGGACGCGAAACCGTGCGCAGGCTCGCGAGCTTGGGCTGGCACGTGTTCCTGGGCGCACGAGACACAGAGCGGGGCAAGGAAGCTGCGACGGAACTCGCCGAGACTGGGCTCGATGTCGAGTTCGTCCAGCTCGACGTCACATCGGCCGCGTCGATCGCCGCCGCGGTGGAGGCGGTCGGGCAGCGCGCGCCGCAGCTGGACGTGCTCGTCAACAATGCGGGTATCGGAGGCACCCGCAAGACGCCGCAGGACGTGGAGGCTGCCGACTTCCGCGCGGTGTTCGAGACCAATGTGTTCGGTCCGGTGCAGGTGACAAATGCGTTCCTACCGCTGCTGCGCGCCGCCGCACAACCGCGGATCGTGATGGTCTCCAGCGGCATCGGCTCACTGACGCGGACCTCGGACCCGAGCCGGATCGAATCCACACTGCTCGGCCTGCCCTATCCGGCGTCGAAGACCGCGCTGAACATGATCACCTCGCAGTACTCGCGCGCGCTGCCGGGCATCCAGGTGAACGCGGCCGACCCCGGGTACACCGCGACAGACCTGAATGGACACTCCGGTTTCCAGACAGTCACCGAGGGGACCGACGTCGTCGTCCAGCTGTCCACGATCGGCCCGGACGGCCCCACGGGCACGTTCTTCGACCGCACCGGGCCCGTGCCGTGGTGAGGGGTCTCGGTGGCTAGACCGCACACAGCGCCCCTCGAACAGAGTCATCATGTCGGCGTCGCGGGGCTACTTTCCGACCGGGACCTACGAAGTGGTCACCCCCGCCGAATACCTGTACCGCCCGATACACCGAGCGGACCGCCGCTAACCCGCGACGGCCGCGCCGAGCTGCGCTGCGAGCCAACCGGGGAACTCGGTCAGGTCCGCGAGGACGACGTCGGCGCCCGCCGCACGCAGCTCGTCGGCCGCGCACGGCCCGGTGGTGACGCCCACCGCGACCACGCCGGCGGCCCGCGCTCCGCGCATGTCACCGACGTGGTCGCCGACAAAGAGATCCGCCCGCTGCTCGCGCAACGCGGTCGCCTTGGCCGCCGACCACAGATCACCCGCCAGATAATCGATCCGCCAGCCGAGTTCGTCGATGTGCAGCCGAGCGAGGGGGGCGTGTTTGCCGGTCACGACGAGTACCCGCCCGCCGCGCGCCTGGATCGCGGCCAACGCGGCCTGCGCACCGGGCATTGCGGGGATGCCGGACACGATGGACGGGTAGATCGCGCGGTAGCGCGCGACAAGCGCGGGAACAAGTTCCTCTGGGGCCCCGGCTTCGACCAGCAGGCTGGCCAGTGGCGGCCCGAGCCGATCGGCGAATTCGGCGCCAGACAGCGGGAGATCGAATTCGGCGGCGACGGTGTCGATGGCCTGTGCGACACCGGGTCGCGAGTCGATCAGCGTCATATCGAGGTCGAACCCCACTGTCCAGGTCACCACTCGACCCTAAACCAGCGTCCGCGGCATTCCCGGACAGCAAGCGACGATGCTCGAAATCTTTCGCGTCTGCCACGGCCGTATCGCAAGAGCTGTGGGGCTTGTCTTCGCTGCAGCGTGACGTCTGAAGCCCGACTGCCTGTCCGAACGCTGCCGCCCAGGGATGGGCTCACCGGAGAATGGTGAAAGCCGCTGCTCCGCGAAGATTCTGCATCCGACTGGACCTTGCGTCAGGGGGATCGCGGTGGAGCGGCGCGCTTGGCGTAGCCGCTGATCGGGCTGACTTCCATTCGCTCGATCCCGTCCAGCGCGGCGATCCGCTCGGTGGTGTAGTGATATAGCGCGTCGATGTCTCGGCACACGAGGCAGACCAGCAGATTGCTCGCTCCGGTCGTTGCACCGACGAACGCCGCTTCTCGGTCGGCGGCCAAGGTGTTCGCGACGGCAACGAGACGCCTGGGGCTGACCGTCAGCCACAGCAGGCTCTGCACGGTGAACCCGAACAGTGCGGGATCGATCTCGACATCGAAGCCGAGGAGCCGAGCACGGCGCAGTTCGTCGACTCGACGGCGCACTGCGGATTCCGACCAGCCGACCGCCCGTGCGAGCTGCGGATACGCTGCCCGCCCGTCGGCCGCCAGTATGGGCAGTAGACGCTCGTCGAGGTCGCTCAGGACGATCGGCCCGGCACCAGTCTGCTCGGGTGCCCGCAATGCCGCGACCTGCTCGGCCGACAGCGCCGACATTCGGCCCTGCCAGCGATGTTGCATGAAATGCCGAAGTACCCGGTATACGTCTATGGCGAGCACGGCTGGGTGGCGGGCAAGTTCGGAAAGTGGCGCTTCGGCCGGTACGCGGAACAGACAGGCGATCTCCGCGCCGCTCGACACCACCGTCACCCAGGCGGTGTCGGCGCGGCGAGACAGCGCCCGAGCGAGGGCGGCGGTGGCATCCGGTCGCACGCGCAGGCGAACCAGCCATTCGGCGTTGCCCACGCGTCTGGTGTCCGCCACCCCGGTCACGCGCAGCCTTCCAGTCGCGAGCAGTCGACTGTAGCGACGGCCAAGGGTCCGCTCGGAGACGTCCAGGACCGGTGCGAGGCGGCTGAACGGCGCGCGGCCGTCGAGTTGTAACGCGTGCAGCAATCTCCGGTCGACGACGTCCAAGCTGACCGAATCCACCCTGTCAGGGTAGGGCAGTGTCGGATTCCGGCCTATCGGCCGCGGTGAAGGACTCGGGGACCATGAACTGATCAGGATGGACGGTGTGCAGAAAACGATCGATGCCATTCACCACACCGGAATTCTGACTCGCGATCTGGATGGGTTGGAACGCCGATACACAGACCTCGGGTTCACCCTGAGCCCACGCTCGCGGCACCTGCTGAGCGCCCGACCCGGCGAGCTGCCCACCGAAGGCTGCACCGCCAATCGGTGCGCGCTGTTCGGCGGCTCTTACCTCGAATTACTCGGTATCGTCGACGAATCTGCGCCGGACCCATGGCACACCAAGGCGATGGCCGACGAGTACGAGGGCTTCCGGCTGCTCAATCTCGAAACCGGCGACATCGAAGCGGCGCGTGGGCAGCTGGTCGCAGCAGGCGTGCACGCCTCCGGGGTCCTCGACCTGGAGCGAGACGTCGAGACCGAGGACGGGACCCGCACGGTTCGGGCGCGCGCGGTGCACGTGGATCCGAGTTCGACGCCGGAGGCGATGCTCGGCGTCGCCCAACATCTCACCCGCGAGTACGTGCACCAGCCACGCTACCGATCGCACCCGAATGGAGCCCGTGGCATCACGGCTGTCCTGATCGTCGCCGTCGATGCCGAGGCCGCCGCGATCACGGAACGCTACGGCCGGATACTCGGCGCGTCAGCCGTGCGCAATGGTGCGCGGGCAGTGCTGGAAATGGGCGCCGGGCAGCTCGAAATCGTGCGCGCGTCGGACGCTGGTGCCGTGCTGCCGGGCGAACCTATCCCAGCCCCGTCATATCTGGCCGCCATGACTATCGCGGTGGACGAACTCGGCGTCGCGCGCAGCACCATCGAAGACGCGGGCGTACCCACCCATGGGACGGCCGAAGGGTTCTTCGTCTCCGCTCGCGACGCCTACGGCGCCGGTCTGTTCTTCGTGGAGGCCTGACTCAGAACTTGGGCGCCGGGTGGTCAGGAGAAGCAGTGGCGGTGCGTCAGCCCCCTACAAGCGTGGAGCGTTCGCGTCCGTAGCCGAAATAGACCGCGCTGCCGACGAGCACCCACACTGCGAACCGCACCCAGGTGAGCGCATCGAGGGTGGTCGCGAGCAGAACACAGCCGATCAGCGCGAGAACCGGAACCAGCGGAACGAGCGGGGTGCGGAACGGGCGCTCGCGATCCGGCTCCGCCCGGCGCAGCACCAGCACCCCGACACACACCACCGCGAATGCCGACAGCGCGCCGATGTTCACCAGCTCGACCACTATGTCGATCGGTAGCAGCCCCGCGATCACCGCACCGAGGCCGCCGAGCAGCAACGTCAGCCGCGCCGGGGTCGAGCGCTTGCCGGTCGCCGCGAGCCCGTACGGGAGCAGTCGGTCGCGGCACATCGCGAACATCAGCCGCACCTGGGCGTACACGATCAACAGCAGTCCCTTGGTGAGGGCGATGATCGAAGCGATCACGATGACGTTGCCGATCCAGCCGATGCGCAGAGCGCCGAACGCGGTCGCGATCGGCGCACCGTTGTTCAGTGACGCGAACGGAACCATACCGGTGAGCACCGCGCTGACCAGCCCATAGAGCAGAGTGGCGATGAGCACCGTGCCGATGATGGCGAACGGCACGTCCCGGCGCGGCTCACGGGCTTCCTCCGCCGATGTGGCCACGACGTCGAAGCCGAGAAACGCGAAGAACGCGATTGCCGCTCCACCGATGACGCCGCCGAGTCCGAACGGCGCGAACGGCGTCCAGTTGCCGACGTCGATGTGCGGCGCGCCGACGGCCACCACCAGCACCAACACGCCAATGGTTACCCCCACGAGCGCCTTGGTGATCCGCGCTGTGAGCGTCACCTCGCCGGCCAGCACCGCGACGATTGCGGCGATGATCAGCACGGCGGGCAGGTTCACAACGCCGCCTTCGGCAGGCCCGACGGCCAGCGCCTTCGGGATGGTGATGCCGAACAATGAGTCCAGTGCCGACACCGTCGTCCCGGACCAGCCGATCGCCACCGCGGCACCGGCGATGACGTACTCCAGCAGCAGGTTCCACCCGACGAGGAACGCCGGGCCTTCGCCGAGCGTGGCGTAGGTGTAGGTATAGGCGCTGCCGGAGACGGGCACCATCGCCGCGAGCTCGCTGTAGCACAGCGCCACCAGCACACAGACGGTTCCGGCCAAGGCGAACGACAGCATGATCGCGGGCCCGGCCTTCTCGGCGGCGGCCACGCCGGTGATGACGAAGATGCCCGCACCGACGATGGCTCCGACGCCCATGGCGGTGAGATCGAGCCGGCCGAGCCTGCGCGCGAGCGTAGGCTCGCCGGCCGCGATCGTCGCGGTGTCGGGCAGGCGGCGGCGCCATCGCCCAGCTGGTGCGGTGGTCATGACTCCCTCACGAAATGGTCTACCGGTCGCGGCCGGTAGACCGAACGGTAGACGATTCTCGCCGCGTAGGGCGACGAACCGGTAACTGGGGGTGTCACGGCCATACCGGCCGCCCGGTGCTCAGCTGCTGGACGACACCGCGAACGGCGTGGCGGCGGCGACCCGCACAGTTCGGTTCGGGTGCCGCCACAGCCCCTTGTGTTCGAGGATGGGCAGCACCCCCTCGCCGAACCAGTACGCCTCTTCGAGGTGCGGGTAGCCGGACAGGATGAAGTGTGTGATGCCAAGCTTCGAGTACTCGACCAGCCGTTCGGCGACCTCGGCGTGCGACCCGACCAGCGCGGTGCCCGCGCCGCCGCGCACAAGGCCGACGCCCGCCCAGAGGTTGGGCGCGATCTCCAGCCGATCGGTACGACCGCCGTGCAACTCAGACATCCGGCGCTGGCCTTCGGATTCGCTGCGGGCCAGATTGGCCTGCACTCGCTCGACATCCGCCGGGTCGATGCCCGCGAGCAGGCGATCGGCCTCGGCCCACGCCTGCTCGGAAGTGTCCCTGCTGATCACGTGGACGCGCAGGCCGTAGTCGAGCACACGCCCGTTGTCCACCGCGAGGCTGCGAATCCACTCCAGCTTCCTGCTCACCGCGAGCAGCGGTTCGCCCCAGGTGAGGTAGGTGTCGGCGTAGCGGGCCGCCACCGGACCGGCCGGTTCCGACGAGCCGCCGAAAAACACTGGAGGAAGCGGGTCCGGCCGGTTGCCCAGCAGTGCCTTCTGCACGCGGATGTGCTCGCCGTCAAAGGTGACCGGCTCGGTCGAGTTCCACAGCTCCCGCACCACGTGCAGGAACTCGCCGGTGCGTGTGTAACGCTGGGTCTTGTCCAAGAAGTCGCCGTAGGCCTGCTGTTCGTGTAGCTCGCCGCCGGTCACGACGTTCAGCAGTAATCTGCCTCGCGAGTGCCGCTGGAAGGTGGCTGCCATCTGCGCCGCGAGTGTCGGGCTGACCAGGCCGGGCCGGAACGCCACCAGGAATTTCAGCGTCTCGGTGGTATCCACCATCATGGCCGTGGTGAGCCACGCGTCCTCGCACCAGGCGCCGGTGGGGGTCAGGACGGCCTCGAAGCCGTTGTCCTCGGCGGCCGCGCCGATCTGGTTCAAGTAGCGCAGGCTGGCCGGACGGTCGCCGGACATAAAGGTGCCGTGCCCGCCCGCGACCAGGCTGCGGGAGTCACCATAGGTGGGTAGGAACCAGTGGAACGACAGACTCATGCTGAGCCAACTCCCTTCAGGAGGCCGGGGGGAATATGTCGTTGAAGCGGGTGTCGGTGTAGCCGGCGATCGACACCTTGCGCGGATAGGAGAGGCAGTGCGCCTTTTGGGCGCCGCAGTGATCCATGCTTAGCGCTGGGCGGGCCGGAGTCACCATTTGGGACCACCGCGGTTTTTATTCGAGTGCCACGCCTGTCACTATCCACAACTAGAGGTAGCCTGCCATCTCACCAGAGAGCGGATCCAGGAGCAGCTACGCGATCCTCCTGGTCATCGGCATGGACTCGCTGTACCTCGATCGCGGCGGCGCGATCAAGCCCTCCGACTCATGACGTAGTGCACAAGCAGCGCCAGCGGGCTCCGGTGCTCCGCCCTGAGCAAGTCTGCCGTGGCCGATCCCCGGTCGACACCCACACGCTCGCTTCGGAGCGATACCCTTGAGCAGGGAGGACTGGCGATAAGGAGATGATGTGGGGCAACCACGACACCGGGCCACATCGCGCGTAGCCGCCATGTGATCGCCTGGGGCTGATCTCGAGCTACCGATGCACGAGCCGATCGATCTGGTCGATTCAGCTGAACGAACCCGCACAGCGCTTGCCACTGTCGTGGCACTGTTTTCAGAGGCTTGGGCGTCCGGGTCCCCACCCGACCTGTCGGCATACCTACCCCGTGAACCGGCTCAGCGGCGAACGATATTGATCGAACTGATCAAGATCGACCTCGAATACCGCTGGCTTCGTTATCACTTTCCCAAACGACTGAGCGAATATCGTGCGGAATTCGCAGAGCTGCAGAATGGTCCGCTTCCAGCCGAGTTGGTCTACGAGGAATTCCACGCGATGCGCCGGGGTTCGCACGCGCCGGCGACCATGGTCGCCGAGGCCGCCGCCATGGCGACCGGCCCTGAACCGGCACGGCTCACGGGCGATTACCGCAGCACGATGATTGCTCGTCCAAGTGCCCAAGTAGTCCTGGATGCCATCGACGTCGGCGACCATATCGACGATTTCGACCTGCTGATGCGAATCGGGGCCGGTGCCTTCGCCAAGGTGTATCTCGCTCGGCAACAATCGATGCAGCGACTGGTCGCGGTCAAGATTTCCCACAACCACGGCAACGAGCCACAGACCCTCGCCCAACTGGACCACGAATACATCGTGCGCATCTACGACCAGCGACTCATCGCCGATGGCGACCTGAAGCTGCTCTACATGCAGTACCTACCCGGGGGAACGCTGCTCGATGTGCTGCGCTTACAACGCACGACGCCCGCGGAGCACCGCAGTGGGCAACTGCTGCTCGATGCCATCGACAATGTACTTGCCGATAAGGGCGAGGTTCGGCCCACAGAATCTGCCATTCGGACACGAACCGCCGCACTGACATGGCCGGAGACGGTCGCCTGGCTGGGCCGCCGACTCGCGGACGCACTCGAGCATGCATCCGAACGAGGGGTGCTGCATCGAGACATCAAACCCGCGAATGTGCTGCTGAGCGCCGAGGGAATCCCGAAATTGGCCGACTTCAACGTCAGCTTCAGCACACGCGTCACAGGCACGAATCCCCTGGCGTACTTCGGCGGATCACTGGCGTACATGTCGCCCGAACAGCTCGAAGCCTGCCATCCGGACCTGTCGGCGACCGCTGCCGACCTCGACACTCGAAGCGACATCTTCGCGCTGGCTGTCATGCTGTGGGAGTTGCTCACCGGACGCCGCCCCTTCGCGGACGAAACATTCGCAGGCGAGTCGGAGACGTCGCTGGCCCGCATGCTCGAACTGCGGCGCAGACCAGTCGAGTCCAAATTCTTGGCGGAGCTTCCTTCGGATTGCCCCATGGCGCTGCGCCGAGTGCTTCTGAAGTGTCTGTCGCCTGACCGCGGCGACCGCTACTCGTGCGGTTCGGAATTGGCCCAGCAGCTCGACTTGTGCCTCGAGGAGAGGGCCCGCGACCTTGTCTATCCGCTGCCGAACAGTTGGCGGGCACGACTTTCACGACGGCCCACCCCCATCCTGTGGTCATCCTCGATGGTCGGCGTCGGCCTGGCTCATGTCTACCTGGCCGCGCACCTCGAGGAACTGATCGCCGCGCGCCTTCCCGATGCCACCGCCTGGCAGCTCTACAAGGGCACCATCATTTTCTACCTCTGTGCCTTTCCGCTGTCCGTCCTCGTCTACGTATACATATCGCATGATTTGCTCGCTGTCCCGCGCGGCTTGCGCGATGGCAGACGCTACGACGAGGTAATGCTCGCGCGGGTGCGGTCGCGAACCCTTTTCTGGGGCGATCTCTGTGCGATGAACACTCTCCTGTTCGCGGTTCTCGGAACCGTGACGGGGGTGACGCTGCTTGTCTGGTTTACCGACCTCCCGGCGCGGATGCTGGTCCATGCGGCAACGACCATTCTGGTGACGGGCACCATCTCGGTTGCCTACACGTTTTTCCTTTCGACGTTCTACGTCGTCCGCTGTGTTTATCCCATCTATTTGCGCCACGGCCGCACAACGGCGCGCGACTCCGCTGATCTTCGCGCGCAGCGTCGAAGAACCACGGTCTATCTCGCGGTGACGGCGTCGGTGCCGCTGGTCGGGGTGCTGGCCGGATTCAGTGCACTCGAGCCTGCGGAGCTTCCGCTCGTGCGCGATTCGGTTCTGGGGTTGTGCGCGGCCTCCGGGCTCGCGTTCGTCGCCATTTATTGGTTGTTCAGAAAGCTGGATGCAGACCTGCGTGCGCTCGAGCGGGTGGTCTAGCAAATTTGCTGCAGCCCATGTGCCCTGGTCGCCGCCCTTGGCGAGTGAGTCCACGGTCGCACCCGGCCCGTCGAAGCTGTCGGCGTGGACCGCCATACTCGCGAGGCGACCGGACCGCCGCGACGAACTGGAGGAGCGCATGCCGCGTGAGCTCGACGACCTGCCCTACGCCCAATACCTCACCGCACTGGAGGGCGACTTCGAGCCCGAAGGCGACTACGACTGTGTGCGGGTGGACGGCGGCCGGTTCGACGACGTCGACGTGTCGAACGCGCGGTTCAGCGAGTCCGCGTTCACCTCGGTGGTGATCAACCGGGGAAGCATGCGGTACACCCGGTTCACCGACGTATGGCTGCGCCATGTCCGCTGGGTGGGCACCGAACTCGCCGACACGGTCTGGATGGACGGCGAGCTGGTCGCCGGCGCTCTGTCCGGTGTCGATTTCACGGGCGCGAGCCTGCGACGAGTGCGGTTCGAGGGCTGCAAGCTCGACTCGGTCAACTTCCGCACCGCCCGGTTGCGTGAGGTCTCCTTCATCGATTGTGTGCTGCGCGACTGCGATTTCGGCGATGCCGAGCTGACGAAGATCATCGTCCCCGGATCGCGGCTGGGCGGGCTATCGCTGAACAAGGCCCGGCTGTCGAAGGTGGACCTGCGTGGTGCGGCCGACCTGGACATCACCGACGGACTCGACGCCCTGCGCGGCGCCACCATCAGCAGCATGCAGCTGATGGCCCTCGCGCCTGTCTTCGCGAGGGCCATCGGCGTCACCGTCGCGGACTGACGTGCCTAGTCGACCGACTGCTCGGTGGAACTCTCGGCGAAGGCCGTCCTGCGCCCGGTGCGGCCTTGCAGCGAGTGCCGTGCGTCGTCAAGACGCCAAACTGCTTGCTGCCCCTTATGTCCGATATCGGACACTGCGCCGGTCGCGGCCGGATCTCGATCGAGCCGACACTGGGATCTGCCTCCGAAAGAGCTCCCGTACTATTCCGAGCGGAGTCGCCGGGCCGGGGAGATGAAGGAGGATGGTGTGAAACCTTGCACCAGCAACGGGCCACTGTGGATACGGCCGGGCGCACCGCATGCGAATAACGCCGCGGCCGCCGCCTCGTCGGTATCGATGGGCATGGGCGGCCCAAGGACACGCCGATGAGCGATGAAGGGATCGACCTACGCTGCGCGGGGTGCGCCGCCGTCGGCCTGGACAACAACGTCTGCCCAGCGTGCGGACGCGAACTCGGGTACCGGTTCGTCGTGCTGCCGAGCCACGATCCGAGTCCACGTCGCCCGTGCGCGGGCTGCGGCGGCGACCGCTACAACGCCGAAGGGCGTTGCGTGGAATGCCGTCGGCCGCAAGCACGCCGAGATCGCTGGGAGGCCGATCTCGGGACGGTCGCGGCAATCACCGATCGCGGCCTCGTCCATGAACGCAATGAGGATGCCGTCGCAGCCGCTGTGGTCGATGGCGCGACCTCTGGGGCACCCACAGCCACCGTGATAGCGGTGAGTGACGGCGTGTCCACCTCCACGCAGCCGCAGGTGGCCTCCGGTGCCGCGGTCCGAGCCGGCGTGCACGCGACCGTCACCGCACTCGCGGGCGGGCAGGCACCTACCGAGGCCATCATGACCGGGCTTGCGGCGGCGGCCCAGGCGGTACGGGATGTCGATGTCGCCGACGGCCCGGCTCCGTCGTGCACCTACGTCTGCGCGATCGTGCCGCACGCCGCGGAGACAACCGAGATCACCATCGCCAATGTGGGTGACAGCCGGGCTTATTGGCTGCGGGCCGATTCTGCGGACGGGGCGTGGAACGCGCCGTCGCAGCGGCTGAGTGCCGACGATTCGTGGGCCCAAGCCCTCGTCGACGCGGGCGCGATGGACGAGCGCGCAGCCATGAACGATCCACGTGCGCATACCCTGATCCGCTGGCTCGGCGCGGACAGCCCGCCCAGGCCGTGGGCGGACAATTGCGTGCGGACAATACGCACCGCCGGCCCAGGTGTGTTGCTGCTGTGCTCCGACGGTCTGTGGAATTACCTGCCCGCTCCAGCCGCCCTGGCGGGACCGGCGACAGCGGGCACTCCTTTGGCGGCGGCCCGCGGCCTCGTCGAGTTCGCGTTGCGCTCCGGCGGCGGTGACAACGTCACCGTCGCGGTGGCTTCGGTTCCGCCATGCGGGGATCGGTGAATATCGAAGCAGACAAGGGCCATCCTAGTTGCCCGAACAGTAGCTTCTCTGCGGTCTACCGTTCATAGCCAACAGTGTTCATGGTTGCGTATGGTCGTCCACTATGACGAAGTTCGGCGGCAAAACCTGTCTGATTACCGGGGCGGCCAGCGGTCTCGGCCGCAGCACGGCGCTCGCGGCCGCGGCCGAGGGCGCTGCCCTCGTTCTCACCGACATCGCCGAGGACGGCCTGCACCGGACCGCTGACGACGCGCGTGCGGCAGGAGCGACCGTTCACCTCGCCGCGACCGCCGACGTCAGCGACCATGACCAAGTGGTCGCGCTGGCGGCCGAGGTGCATGCCGAGGTCGGCAGCGTCGACATCGTCATGAACGTCGCGGGGATCGCGACCTGGGGCACCGTCGATCGCCTGACCCACGAACAGTGGCGGCGCACCATCGACATCGACCTGATGGGTCCGATTCACGTGATCGAGGAGTTCGTCCCGCCGATGATCGCGGCGGGACGCGGCGGCCACATCGTGAATGTATCCTCGGCCGCGGGCCTGTTCGGCCTGCCATGGCATGCGCCCTATAGCGCGGGAAAATTCGGTCTGCGCGGGGTGTCGGAGGTGCTCCGGTTCGACCTGCGCCGCCATGGCATCGGAGTGAGCCTGGTGTGCCCGGGGGCGATGGCTACACCGATGGTCGACCGCGTCGACATCGCGGGCGTGGATCCCACGGCCGACGCGGTGCGGCGCGGTATGTCACTGTTCATGCGGCACGCGGTCACACCGGAAGCGGCCGCGCGGGCGATCGTGCGCGGCGTCGAGCGCGACAAATATCTGGTCTTCACCTCGTCCGACATCCGCGTCGGCTTCTGGGCGCAGCGCTATATCCCGCCCGCGTACACCGTGGCGATGCGCGGTCTGAACTGGGCGATGACTCGCTACATCGATCAGAACGCCGCGGCCCGCGCACGCTGACGCTGCCGCGGACCTCGCACGGGAGGCGTGGCCGACACGCCCAAGCTCACCCTGCTCACGCTCTTCGTGAACCAAGATTCAGGTCAAGCTGGCGAACATCGGGCAGGGGGAGGAGGAGTGGCCGTCGAGGCGCAGGGAGCTGGACTTCCATGCCGTCGAGGCTGAACCTCACGGGTCGGGCCCGCCAGCTGGGTCAGCGCGGATCCTCCGAGGCATGAAAGACGGTGAGTGGCTTGGTGGCTGGACCTTCCAGCAGCGTGCCGTCGGGCGCGAACCGGGAGCCGTGCAGCGGGCAGTCCCAGGTGCGCTCGGCGTCGTTCCAGTGCACGATGCCGTACAGGTGCGGACACACCGCGGACAGTCTGGTGGT
Organism: Nocardia sp. NPDC023852; assembly: GCF_040639505.1. Lineage (NCBI taxonomy): Bacteria > Bacillati > Actinomycetota > Actinomycetes > Mycobacteriales > Nocardiaceae > Nocardia > Nocardia sp. NPDC023852. The sequence continues at coordinate 213,749 of NZ_JBFAAB010000005.1, read as the reverse complement.
AGTGCCGTCGACCGTGCAGGTGGCGGTGGGCCGCAGTCCGTGTCGTTCGACAGAGCCGCCGCCTTCGGCCGGAACCTCGCCGTAGCTGGAGCCATTCACAACGACCCGCAGCCAGTCTGTCGAAAGATACCGGGCCACTGTGGAATTCACGCGGGCCGCGGCCGGGAGCGCTTTCAGTTCGTCCGGACGCCAGCTGGCGAACGCTCCGGCCCAGCGCGGTGGTTTGCCGGTGAGCCTTCCGGCCAGAGCGATGCTGGCCGCGACACCGTTGGTCATACCCCACTTGGCGTAGCCGGTGGCCACCAGGATGCGCTCCATACCGGGCAGCAGGGGTCCTGCGTAGGGCAGCTCGCCGACCGGAGCATAGTCCTGGGCCGACCACTGGTAGATCGGTTCGGCGGTGGGGAACCAGGTCTGCGTCCAACTCACCAGGTCGGCGGCCTTCGCGCGCGTCGAGCCGCCGCGGCCGACCACGTGGCCGTTGCCGCCGACCAGCAGCAGATCGCCCTCCGGCTCCGGGGCGTAGCGCAGCGACCGGGTGGGTTGTCCCGCGCTGATATACATGTCGTGCGGAATGGGTTCGTTCACGCGGAAAGCAGCCAGATACGAGCGCTGCGGCGTGAGTCTCGCGAAGAAGCCGCCGCGGTCCAGAATCGGTGTGCCCGTAGCGAGGACGACGGTGCCCGCGGCCAGGTCGCCATGCTCGGTCGTAATCACCAGGTCGCCATCTCGGTCGTGGTGCACCGCCCGGGCCAGCGTCGATTCGTAGATCGGCGCGGCGTGGGATTCGACCTCGGCGGCCAGCGCGGCCAACAGTTTCATCGGGTCGACCTGCGCCTGGTCCAGCAGCCGTACGGCGCCGTGGCTGGGGAACGGCAGGTCGAGTTCGTCGACCAGTTCAGTGGGCAACCCCGCCTTTTGCGTCGCGGCGTATTCGGCTCGCACCGCGGCCTTTTCGGCCTCGGTCTGCGCGTAGGTGAATGCCGACGCCCGCTGCACCGGCACCCCACGCTGAGCACAGAAGCGCAGCAACCACTCTTGCCCTTCGCGATTGGCGTCGACGTAGGCGCGGACGGTGCGGTCGGCATGGTGGCGCGCGATCTGCTGTGCGCGAGTTCCCTGGAGAAGGCTGATCTTTCCGGTGGTGGCGCCGGTAGTGCCCGTGCCGACACGCCGCCCTTCGACTACCGCCACCTGTATGCCACTCTGTGCGAGCAGCAACGCGGTCACCAGACCGGTGAGCCCGGCGCCGATCACGACGGTGTCGAAGCGCGATCCGGGCGTCAGCCGCAACCGCGCCGGCACCTGGGCATCATGCAACCACAATGACGTCATGGGTCCGGCATAGCCGGTACCGACGTGCTGAAACGCACTCGGCGAAATATGCGTATACGGCGGTTCCCGTCGAAGGTACTTCTGCTCATCCCGCCGTGTCGGCCGAATTCGGCGGTCGCAATTCAGAACCCTGACAGCGTGGGTCCTGATTGAGCCTATGTACCCCGGGTACGCGATCGATGTCCCTGGTAACCGATATTTCGGAGGTGGATATCGTGGCCGAACACGAGAGCGGACCCCGGGAAGGGCTCGAAGGCGCCGTGGAAGGCGTCAAGGGCAAGGTCAAGGAGGCCGCCGGAACGGTCTTCGGGAAGGACGATCTGCGGGCCGAGGGCGAGGCCCAGCAAGACAAGGCCGGATCTCAGCGCGAAGCCGCTCAGAAGGAGGCGGCCGCCGAGAAGGAGCGCGCCGAGGCGGCGGTCGATGAGAAGCGTCAGCGTGCCCACCAGAGCGGACGGCGGTAGTCCACGTCGGCGGTGACTGAGGGGTTGTCCGGCTTTTGCCAGACAACCCTTTATTCCGACCGGGCCGCCAAAAGAATTGCCCGGAGTACCGAATTACCCAGAGCGCGCCGCGGTGTGTAGGAGTGCGGCTTCGGTAGCCTCGTGTACGGCCAGCAAGCGCGCCAGCTCCTCTAGCGGTTCCCGAAGTTCGATGTCCGATGCGGACAGCATTTCATCGACTAATTCGCGCATTCTGCTGTGCTGCACGAGCAATAAATCGACGACGTTCTGGTGGTGGCGCGTCGTTGTACTCGTCATATTTTTGCCTTACTGTCCACGTGTTCCACTGCCGGTCGGAAGTGGCTGGCATCTCGGCGGCATTGGGCCGAAGGCCGGGCCGGATCAACGCGCGCCGCCTCCAGTCCCGGGCCGCGGCGCGACCAGCTATTTGGGCACGAGGACACCCGAGAGGTCAGCCTTGCGGATCGGCGTGTCCGGATTGGCCTGCGCTGAGCACATCAGTTCGATCGCCGCTACCGCGGCGTCGATGGTGCGATCCTCGCTCGGCGGCGCGTTGCCACTGCGTTCCTGCTCCAAGAATTTCGTGACCGTAATGCGCTGTTTGTCCGCGTCCTGGGCGACGAACTCGCTGCATTTTGTGTCGCCGCCGCGATTCACCGCCTTCTTCGCCTCGTCACCGCAACCGACCACGGCAGCAGTCGTGACCAGGCAAGCCGCTATGGCATGTGCCGCTCTCATCGGCCGAATCCCGCGAGGCCCGAGGCTAGATCCGGGATGTCGAGCGCCTCGAGCGCCTGCTGGCGCACATCCGGGCAATTCTGGGTGGTGATGGCGTCGACGACTGAGCGGTCTCGAACGACCGTGTCGTTCAGGCCTCCGTTGCGGGCGGCCCAATCGTGTACGGTGCCGTTGAAACTCACCTTGCCCACCGTGGGGCCTTGGTCGCGCCAGCGGTCGATTTCCGGACGGATCATGTCGCACAACTGTTTCGCGGCCTCGGGGGTGATCTCGTCGGTGTTGGGCACCTGCGACGAACTCGGCGTGGGCATCGTGATCGAAACAGTGGCATCGGTCGGGGAGGTGGGCAGGGAATCGACGTCCTTGTCATCCGCGCACCCGACCAAGACGGGTCCCGTCACTAGCACACCGGCGATCAGCAAGGCCCGCGTCGCACGGTAGCGATGGTGTGTCATGTCGTCTCCTCCGAATCGAAACCGCCGGCATCGCACAGCGTCACGATTTGGCATACCCCGCTCGACCGCGCCGAATCAGTGGCCGCCTGGATCGGTCAGCGCGCGTCCTTCGCGCGCCTTGACTTTTCGATGCTCGGCGATGATCAGGAATACGCCGGTGAGCAGACACACCGCGGCGACGATGCCTCCGATGATGGCCCAGCCTTCGAAGCCGTAGCCCGCGGCGGTCAAGGTGAGCGCGACGGTGACGACGCCGACCCCGACGAGGATCATCCCGGGCCAATTCCGAGCGTCTTCGATGGCTTCGCCCGCATGACTCCGGGCGGTTCTCGCGTGGTCCGGGAAGCTGTGCTCCCGGGGTAGGCCATGCCCGGCAGGGTCGTACCGCTGAGTGGGTTCATCGGGTCCGGGAAGCATGAGGATGTCCTTTCGTCCTGACTTCGAACGGGATGTTCGACCGGATACCCCGTTCGAAGCGGACCAACCGATGTCCGCAGGAGCCTTTCGGTGGCGGCCGCTGTCCAGTCTGGCCACCAGGACTGCTCACTTATCCGCCCTGTCCGTCGGCGATGTAGGTCAGCAGGCGGTCCCACCTCGCGACGAACTCGTCGATGCCGAAGTTGGCCTGCGCCCAATGCCGGGCGGCCTTCCCTGTCAGCTGGGCGAACATCGGTTCGTGCAGGAACTGCCGGATCGCCTCGGCGAGGATGCCCGGCTCGGTGGACACGACACCCGCCTCTGCCGGGATGGATGCCGAGGCCTCGGTGGTGCCGAGCGCCACGATCGGCATCCCGAGGTACATCGCCTCGATCACCGACATGCCCAGGGATGTCCAGCGTGGAACGTGCACGAAGACCCGCCGGCGGGCCAACTCGACGTGTAAGCGGTCCTGTGTGAAGTCGCCGACACCGCACACCCGTTGAGGATCGACCCGAAGTGCCTTGTGTAGACCCTCGGTGCCCATCCCGTAGACGTCGATCGGTGCGGCGCCGGACAGCGGATCGAGCAGATCAGTGCCGGTGATCCGCCAGCGCCGCACCGGCTCGTTGATGATTGTGGCGGCTCGCGGGAGTTCTCCGGTGTAGAGATGCCCTGGATCGAGCACGCCGTGCGGGATGACCGTGGTCGGGCACCGCCCGTTGTCCCACATCAGCCGATTGAAGTGGGTGACGTGCACGAGCTGGATATCGGTGCGGTCGGCCAGGACATGCCGGGTGAGCGCCGCGTGCTCGGGTGGCGTGTCGTGCTCGACGTAGATTGCGGGAAGGTCGGAGCCGGGGGACCGGCGCAGCCATTCCGAAACCAGGTCCAGTTCGTGCGGACGTTGCAGGACAACGACATCGATGTCTTCGTCGGCGAGGTCGGCTGGTGCGATCTCGATGGCATTGCCGGGCCAGTCGCGACCGCGGCGGCCCCGTGCCCAATCACCGAGTTCGGCGTCATACGGCAACAGATATCGGTGGCGCCCCTGTACGAACGAGGTCATCCAGAAGCCGTGCACATGCCAGACGAGGACGTTCAGAGATCTCGTTGCCCCGTTCGAATGAGTCGTCGGAGCTTCCATATCCGCCGAGTGCCCGCGCCACCACGTCCGAAACCCGGGCGCAGGCGAACGTGTACATGTGCCGGACCCGGGTACGCGGACAACGAGTGGCCGGACGGCCGGCGCACTCATTCCGTCACGAGGAGGAGGAACTCTGATGACAATCGCACGAGAGATCATGTCCGCGGACGTCCAATGTGTGCGTTCCAGCGACTCGGTCGTCACCGCGGCGCAACGGATGGCGGAGTTGAACGTGGGGGCGCTGCCGATCTGCGGCGAGGACGATCGGCTGAAAGGCATGCTGACCGACCGCGATATCGTGCTGAAGGTGGTCGCCGAACGTAAAGACCCGCTCGGGGTGGACGCGGGTGAACTCGCCGAAGGCGTGCCGGTGACCGTGGACGCGACCGACGACGTCCGCAAAGTCATGTCGGTGATGTCGCAGCATCAGGTACGGCGCGTACCGGTCCTGGAGAACCACCGTCTGGTCGGCATCATCGCGCAGGCCGACGTCGCGACATCGCTGGGCAACGCCGAGTCGGGTAGCACTGTTGAGGCGGTTTCGACCGACTTCTGATCCCGCTGCGCCGATCAGGCCCCGTCCGGATGCAGTTCGTAAACCGCGTACGCCGAACGGATCACCGGTTGGGCCACATTGCGCACCCGGATGCCGCCCGGGGTGGTGCCCCGTTCGGCGCCGGCGTGCGCATGGCCGTGCAATGCGAGATCGGCGCCGGCCGCGTCGATAGCCTCACCGAGCAGGTAGGAGCCGAGGAATGGGTATATCTCTCGCGGTTCACCGTGCAAGGTGTCACTGACGGGGGAGTAGTGCGTCAGCGCGATCGTGATGTCGGCGCCCGATTCGGCCAGGGCGCTGCTCAGCGATCCTGCGAGTTCCACAGTATGCGCGGCGAACTCGCGCATCAGGCGCTCGCCGAAAACGCTGGCGCATTTTCCGGCGAACCCACCGCCGAAGCCCTTGGTACCTGCGACGCCCAGACTGTGTCCGTCGATATCGAAGCGCGCCGCCGTTCCTTCCAGCACCGTGATGCCGTGCTCGGTCAGCAGGTTCACGATGTCTTGCTCGACATCACTGTGGTGGTCGTGGTTGCCGAGCACCGCGACGACCGGGACACCGATACCGCTGAACTCCGCCGCCACGACCTCGGCTTCCTCCAGTGTGCCGTGCCTGGTCAAGTCGCCGGCCAGCAGAAGGATGTCCGCACGCTCGGGCAGCTCCACCATCGCAGGCCGGTATTGACCGCGTGATTCCGCACCGAGGTGGACATCGCCGACTGCCGCGATTCGCATTCCGTTCAGCCCCTTCCGAGATCTTCGATGTCAGCGGGCGCGGCGAGGTGCGTGACGTGAACGTCGTTGTGGATCCGCACTTGCGGTAGCTGTTCGCGCACTATCGTTTCCAGTTGCTGTTTGATGCGCTCGCTGCTCACTTCGCCGCCGAGCACGACCACGTCGCCGCGGATCGTCACGTGCACGCCGAGTTCCGCGGTCCGCGGATCTTCGGCGAGAGCCCTGCGCAGATGGGCAACGAGGTACTGGGGCTGCTCCATTCAGTCCGCCTTCCTCCGCGTATCGGTGATGCCGAGGTCGTCGAGCAGACCGAGAAACGCCCTGGCGTAGGGTGACGCGGCGGTCTGCTCGCGCACTGCTGCCCAGTCCACCTGTTCGCGGACGTCACGGGCAGTGTGCAGCAGCGGGCTGAGGTCGAGCCGGTGCGCATCGAAGACCAGCATCTTGTCCACCATGAGATCGGTGCCGCTGATCACCGGCGCCGCTGCGGGCCCGATCCGCATCATGGTGGCGCGGTCGAGCAATTCGTCGGTCACTTCCCGGTTGTTCGGCCGGAAGATCACGTCGATCAGTACATCGCCGTCGTAGACCTTGCGCAGCCAATCCTCTGGCGGATCGCACACCCGCAATCCGCTGCGCGCCAACATGTGCACGGCCTGTGACACGTCCTCCGGTTTGACGAAGATATCCACATCGTGATGGCTGACCGGGCCGCCCCGCGCGTAAATCGCGCATCCACCCGCCACCGCGAACTTGATTCCGGCGCCGGACAGCGCGTTCACCGCGCGAGTCAGCGCGTGCAGCAGTTGGTCGATCGTCGCTGCCATGCTGCGGTGGTACCCGGGGAATGCTGGGTTAATCGTGCGCTGACCGGGTACGCGACTACTTACGAGGCGGACCGCCACGGGCTGAATCGGCGACCGCCCCGTATGTCGATTCGACAAGGAAGGAGCGCCGGGAAATGCCCAAGACAACTGCACGTGGTGACGCAAAGAAGTCCGAGTTGCCCAGCACGCTGCAACGGTCGGGGGACAAGGCGCAGCGGACCTTCGCCAAGGCACACGATTCCGCGTTGAAGGAATACGGCAGCGAAGAACGGGCACACCGCGTTGCCTACAGCGCGCTGAAGCACAGCTACGAAAAGGTCGGCGACCATTGGGAACCCAAAGCCAAGCGTGGACCCTCCGATGAGCGGGCCCAGAGCGGCGGGCCGAACGCGATGGGCGAGACAGCCGAGGGAGTGAACGCCAACGCGACCAAGAAGCATCTCCTCGACGTCGCGAGCCGGTTGCAGATCACCGGCCGGTGGAAGATGACCAAGGACGAACTCGTCTCGGCGATCGAGAAGCGCAATCGCCGGGAGACCGCCGGTGCGCGAAAGTGACGACCGCGCGAGTGAGGATGACGACTGGTATCGGCAGGCGCGCAGGGAAACTGAGGTAGAGCGGCTCGATCGCAACTGGAGCGATCTGGTGCAGGAACTGCGGGTTGTACAGACCGGGGTGCAGTTCCTCATCGGTGCGCTGCTGATCCTGCCGTTCCAGGCCCCGTTCGGTGAGCTCTCCCAGCCGCTGCGCTTGCTCTACCTCGCCACTGTCGGTGCAGCGATCGGCGCGACGGTGTTCTTGGTGGCCCCGGTCTCCTGGCATCGAATCCTGTTCCGGCGCCACCGTTTGGATAGCGTGGTGGCAGCGGCACACCGTTGCGCGCTCGCCGGTGTCGCGTTGCTCGGCCTCGCGCTCACCGGTGCGGTGATTCTGGTCGTCGCTGTGGTCGCGGGGACCGCCGAAGGAGTGTTCGCCGGCGCCGTCGTCGCGGCGCTTTTCCTTGCGATTTGGGTGGTCGCGCCGTGGCGGTGGCGCAGGGCCAGCATGCGGGTGGACCGCTGACACGCCTCACCGCGGGCAGCACCGCAGACGACGTCAACCGTGCCGAGCAAGTCCACTTCGATCACCCGCTCTCGATCGGAAGCCCGGACGGCTATTCCCCAATCCGTTCTCCGGCTTGCCCCGCTCGATGGTCAGAAGTGTGCCTCCTGCCTGCTACTCGGCGGTGGCCGCGGGCGGAGGCGCCTCCGGTGGTCACGACATTGCCGATTCCGACGAGAAGACATCACCCGCGTGCGAGGGTGCGGCGTGGTGGTAGGCGGTCAATGTTTCCATTGCGATCCGATCCCAGCCGTAGCGGCCAGCGGCACGCTGATATCCCGCGGCGCCCCAGGTGTCGCGCAGGGTTGCGTTGTCGAGCAACGGGCGCACGGCGCGGGCCACGGCGATCGGCTCGGGCGGCGCGACCAGACGTCCCGTCACCCCGTCGATCACCGTGTCGAGCATGCCGCCGACCGCGGTCGCGACCACCGGTTTGCGGCACGCCATCGCCTCCAGCGGCACCATCCCGAACGGCTCGTACGATGGCGTGCACAGCACTACGTCGGCGGAGCGATACCAGGACGGCAGCTCCGCGCGTGCGACCGGTCCGAGCAACCGAACCCGCTCTTGCACCCCGTAATCCACGGCAATCTGGCGCAGCCGTCGCGGTTCGCTGTCGTCGTCGGCGGGGCCGCCCGCGATCACCAATTCCGTGTCAGGCAGTTCCTGCAGTGCCTTGATCGAGGTGTCGAACCCCTTGCGCGGCACCAAGCGCCCCACAGCCAGCAGCCGATGCCGATGATCGCGTTCGACAGTGGACCCTTCGGGCGTGAACATCGAGAGGTCGACCCCACACGGCACGATAGAGGTCCGGATCCGTGGAACACCCATTCTGCCCAACTCGACTATCTCATCGGCGGAGGTGGCCAGGATGTGCGCCGCGCGCGCGGCGATCAGTCGCTCGAACCGGACGCGGGAGCGCGGGCTGGTATCGACCAGGCCCTGATAACGCCGCTTCACCGTGCCGAGTGCATGAAACGTGAGCACGACCGGGATATTGTGCGCCCGAGCCGCCAGCTCAGCAGCCAACCCCGACATCCAGAAGTGAGCGTGCACGATGTCGGGTTTCTCCACAATCCAGTGCCTCTGCAGGAAGGTACCGAATTCGCCAAGATACGGCAGAATCCGGTCTTTCCCGAGCGGCTTCGGAGGGCCCGCCGGTACATGGACGACCCGGTAGCCCGCCGCTGTGCGCAGCTCCTGCTCGTCTGTCGGATTGTCCCGTCGGGTGTAGACCGTGACCTCATGCCCCCGTCTGGCGCATGCCGCCGACAGTTCGGCGACATGGACATTCTGTCCGCCTACATCGACGCCACCGAACCGCCCCAAAGGGCTCGCATGTTCGGAAACCATGGCGATTTTCACGATTCGCTCCGTTCTCCTCCAGGGTGCGGCGCGGCGGGGAGCGACAGTGCGCGTTGCCACTCGGCCAAGTGGGAATGTGTGGATCCGATTTGTGCCGGATATGCCCTCGCGGTGCCGACCGAAACAATGCGCGGCGGCTAGCCGCGGCGTACCCGGCCCGGCCCGGCCGATCGGAATGGACGAGCGGCCGGGCAGCCGCGGAAGACGCGGAAGACGCGGAAGACGCGGAAGACGCGGAAGACGCGGAAGACGCGGAAGTTTGCCACGGCTGTATGCGGGCAGTCGACAACAAGACCGATTTCTTCCGCGCGCACGCGTGTGGAAAGCAGGAAGGAGCAATGGTGGGCGAGGCAACGAACGGTCGCGCCGATTCCGATTCCGATTCCGGTGCCGACGCCAAGCAGCGCCAGCTTGCCGAGTGCCGAGTCGACCGCGAGCAGGGCTATCTGACTACGCAGCAGGGTGTGCGGGTGGACAGCACAGACAATGCGCTTGGGGTGGGTCAACGTGGCCCGACGCTACTCGAGGATTTTCACGCCAGAGAGAAGATCACCCATTTCGACCATGAGCGCATACCTGAGCGAGTGGTGCACGCGAGAGGTGCGGGTGCCTACGGGTACTTCCAGCCGTACGACGATTCGCTGGCCGATGTGACGGCGGCGAAGTTCCTGACCAGCCCGGACATTCGAACTCCCGTGTTCGTTCGATTCTCGACGGTGGTCGGCTCCCGGGGCTCCGCGGACACGGTGCGCGACGTGCGCGGGTTCGCGACGAAGTTTTATACGGCGCAGGGGAATTACGATCTGGTCGGGAACAACTTCCCGGTCTTCTTCATTCAGGACGGCATCAAGTTCCCTGACTTCGTGCACGCGGTGAAGCCCGAGCCGCACAACGAAATTCCGCAAGCTTCCTCGGCGCACGACACGCTATGGGATTTCGTGGCGTTGCAGCCGGAGTCGCTGCACGCGATCATGTGGCTGATGTCGGACCGGGCGTTGCCGCGCAGCTATCGGATGATGCAAGGGTTCGGCGTGCACACGTTCCGATTCGTCGGTGACGAGGGCAGGGGCACCTTCGTCAAATTCCACTGGAAGCCGAGGCTGGGCGTGCACTCGCTGCTGTGGGACGAGTGTCAGCAGATCGCGGGCAGGGACCCCGATTTCAATCGGCGCGATCTGTGGGAGACCATCGAGGCGGGGCAGTTCCCGGAGTGGGAACTCGGTGTGCAGTTGGTACCCGAGGAGAACGAGTTCGACTTCGACTTCGACCTGCTCGATGCCACCAAGATCATTCCCGAGGAGCTGGTACCGGTCCGTCCGATCGGCGTCATGGTGCTGAACCGCAACCCCGACAACTTCTTCGCCGAAACCGAACAGGTGGCCTTCCATACCGCGAATATCGTGCCCGGTATCGACTTCACCAATGATCCGCTGCTGCAGATGCGCAACTTCTCCTACCTGGACACCCAGCTGATCCGGCTCGGCGGCCCCAACTTCGCGCAGCTGCCGATCAATCGCCCGGTCGCCGACGACCGCAACCACCAGCAGGACGGATTCGGCCAGCACGCGATCCCACAGGGCAGAGCAAGCTACACAAAGAACTCGCTCGGCGGCGGCTGTCCCGCGTTGGCGTCTTCGGAGGTGTTCCAGCACTACACCCAGCACGTGAGCGGCGAAAAGATGCGGCGGCGCGCCGACAGTTTCCAGGAGTACTACCGTCAGCCGCGCATGTTCTGGCGCAGCATGTCGCCGACCGAGGCCGAGCACATCGTCGAAGCGTTCGCTTTCGAACTGGGCAAGGTCGCCGTACCCGACATACGCAGCCAGGTGCTCGATCACTTGGCCCATGTGGACCCGGAATTGGCCGTGCGGGTCGCGGTCGAGTTGGGCATGTCCGCGCCGGCGAAGACGGAGGAGATCGAACCGACCATGACCTCGCCGGCGCTGTCGCAGAGCAACACGACCATGGACACCATCGCTACCCGGAAGATCGCCGTGCTGGTCGCCGACGGCGCCGACGCGGCGGGTGTGCGCGCCGTCGGCGCGGCACTCACCGAGCGGGGCGCGGTGGTAGAGGTCCTGGGGTTGCACGGCGGCGCAGTGCGCAACGACGACAGCGAAGGGTTCCCGGTCGACCGGTCCATCACCACCACCGCCTCGGTGCTCTACGACGCGGTCGTCGTCGCCGGCGGCCCGAGCGCGGCGGAGACTATTTCACGCAACGGCACCGCTGTGCACTTTCTTCTGGAGGCGTTCAAGCACGCGAAGCCGATCGCGGCGTTCGGCGCAGGCAGCTTGGTGCTGCGTGTGGCAGGCATCGCCGCCGACATGCCGCCGGACTCGGACCTCGCCACCTCCAATGGCGTAGTCGTGACCCCGACATCGGGCGGAAAAGTGGAGGCGACTTTCATCGACGCTTTCGCCGACGCGATCGCGAGTCACCGGATATGGCGCCGCTCCACAGCAGCAGTTCCCGCCTGAACCTATGACAGCAGTGCCGGACCATGACAGACTGAGAGGCAGGTTGAGACTACAGCCGACCCCGGTTCGACGCGGAGAGCACGAACCCCGGGCCCGCCGATCGGCGGAAGTAGCGACAACCTCGTTGCGACATCCGTCCGCTGACCGTCGCCCCCGCCGCGTAGGGCTGGAAATCCCCCCTTGTACGGGAGGTTCTGTTATGTCCGCCATTTCTTTGCTCCGGGAGCACGCCGACGGAGTACATCGGAACGGCTCGGGGCCCAAACCCCGCGGGAAGGCCCGATTGTGGGCGCAGCACGTGGACCGCCGCCGGGAATGCGTCGTGGTCCGAGTCGAAGGCGAACTCGACGCCGCGGCCTTCTCCGAGTTCTTCCAGGCGCTCGATCGTGCCGCCGAGTCGGACTGCCACGCGATCGTCGTCGATCTGCGCGCGGCGCGATTCCTCAGTCTGCGGGTCGCGGCGACGCTGGGCGCGGTCAAACAAAACCGAGACGCCCGTGGTGGCCCTGACCTCCGTATCGTGGCCGGACGCCAGGTGATCGAGCGTGCCCTCGAGGTCACCGAGGTCCGCGGGCTGTTTCACCGGTATGCCTCGATGCGGGCCGCTTTGCACGGCTGAGCGGTTCCACAGGAGAGGCACCCCGCCGATGACGTGGCGTGGTGTGCTCGCGTGGCGTGTGGCCACAAAGGATACTGGCGATATGACTGAAAGTGGGTCGCTACCGCCGGAGGACAGCCTGGTGCTGAGCCAGGTGATGAGCCAGGTGATCGGGTTCGGCACGCCGCAGAACGTTGGCGCCTTCCGGTTCTGGTTCGCTGATCGCCGCTGGGAATGGTCCGACGAAGTAGCGGAAATGCACGGCTATGCGCCGGGAAGTATCACGCCGACCACGGACCTTCTGCTGACCCACAAGCATCCCGAAGACCGGGCACAGGTCGCGAGCACGCTGGAGAAGTCCATCGAGAACGCCGAGCCGTTCTCCAGCCGCCACCGGATCATCGACACGGGCGGGCGAGTCCACCATGTGATCGTGGTGGCCGACACTATGAATGATGAGCAGGACCAGGTGGTCGGCACTTCCGGGTACTACATCGACGTCACCGACACGCTCGAAGAGCACCGGCAGGAAGCCCTCGATGACGCGCTCCCGGAGCTGTACGCCACACGAGCGGTGATCGAGCAGGCCAAAGGTGCGCTCATGCTGGTATACGGCATCGGTCCGGAGCAGGCCTTCCGCGTGCTCAGTTGGCGTTCGCAGGAAACCAACGTCAAACTGCGCGCGCTGGCGGAGCGGTTGGTCGCCGATCTGGCGTCACTGGCGGATTCCGCGAGCGGTTTGCGCACCCGATTCGACCATCTACTGCTCACCGCACACGAGCGCGTTCGAAACGGTTGACTTCGGCGGCTCGAAGCGTAGCCGTTTCGAGCATCATGCGGCGGGTACGCCACGGTTTGAGGAAGCCGCGGCCTCTTGTATTCCGATTGCCGCGAGGCGCTGGGCTCGTGTGGTCGGGAACGCGGGGAGCGGTACCCGACCGTCTCCGGTCGGCTGCGAGAACGAGGTGGTGATGGGCATGGGCGAGTGGACTTCCCGATCCTCGACCGAAACGACGACGATCGGCGTACGAGTGCCTGCCCGGTTGGAGCAGCTGACCATGCTGCGCGCCCTGGCCGAAACCGTGGCGCTCATCGCGGATTTCGCGCTCGATGAGGTGACCGACATCCGGCTGGCGCTGGACGAGGTGGCGACGTCCCTCATCCTGGATGCCGTCTCGGAGTCGGCCATCGATTGCAACTTCACCTACGACACCAATCAGATGTTTGTCCACGTCTCCTCGGTCGCCGTCTCGTCATCGGCGGTCAACGGAGGCGGCTTCGGCTGGCACATCGTCCGGACCCTGACTGATTCGATCGCCGCTGCGCAAAGCCCCTACGACGGGATGCTCGGCGGATACCCGACAATCGTGGACTTCAGTTGGGTTCGAGGTGTCGCGGATGACCGCTGAATCGAGATCGCGCGGCGACAGCTACGACAACATAGAGCCCCTGTTCGAGAAGATCGCCGCACTGGAGCCCGATGACCCGCGCCGAGATACCCTGCGATCGGAGTTGATCAGCCGATGCCTGCCGCTGGCGGACCACATCGCTCGGAAATTCTCCGGCCGCGGCGAGAACTTCGATGATCTGTTGCAGGTCGCACGCCTCGGTCTCGTGCAGGCGGCGGACCGGTTCGACGTCACCCGCGGATCGTCGTTCCTGTCTTTCGCGGTGCCGACCATTATGGGTGAGGTGCGTCGGCATTTTCGCGACAACACCTGGGCGGTGCGCGTGCCTCGCCGTGTCAAGGAGATCCAGCTGACCATCGGCGTCACAGTGGAGACACTGTCCCAACGCCTCGGTCGTATGCCGCGAGCCAGGGAGATCGCCGCGGCGTTGGACGTGGACCTGGTCGAAGTAACCCAGGCCCTCATCGCGGGTAACGCCTACCAGTCCTCGTCCATCGACGCAGTCGCGGGTGACGACATCGAGAACGCGCCGTTGCCGCTGCTGGAAAGCCTCGGCGCCGAGGAAACGTCCTACCACGTGGTGGAGGACTACCTTGCGGTCCGGCCGCTGATCGAGGAGCTGCCCGACCGTGAGCGGCAAGTCCTGGTGATGCGGTTCTTCGAATCAATGACGCAAACCCAGATCGCGGACCGCCTCGGCGTCTCCCAGATGCACGTCTCGCGCATTCTGTCCAGAACGTTGAACCAGCTGCGCGAACAGGCGTTGCGGGACTGACGGCCAATCAGGGCCGTTCGACACGATCGGGCGTGTCTGCGTCGTCGTCGGCGGGCGGTTCCGGTTCCCGCCATTGCTCGGCTCGGCTCGATCGGTTGCCACGCAGGGTGCCTTCCAATTCGTGCGCGAGTTGTTCGTCGCGGATCGGTCCGTGCTTGCTGTTGCCTCGTTGCATGACTCCTCCTCAGGGCTGTCGTCCGTCTCGTTCGATGATCTGCCGAAACTCGGCCATCGATATCACCCGATTCCCAGCAGTTGGCGGATGTCCTGCGGCAAGGCAGCACGCGTCTTGCCTGTCAGATCGCCATAGTCGCCTCGTCGAGTAGGGGATCCGGTGGCGCAGGATCCGGTGTCGGCCCCGGCGGCTGCGGCGTCGGGAACGGCTGTCCGGGATCGGGTATCGGTGGCCGCGGCCGCCTTGGTGCCGGCGTTGGGCGTGGCGGGGGCTCCGGAGTCGGCGGGACCGGCCGCGGATCCGGATCGGGCGATACAGGTTCCGGATCGGGGAGTGGCTCGGGCGTGGGGCTCGGCGGTATCGGGTCGGGTATCGGTCCCGGCGGGATCGGGCTCGGATTCGGTGGGACCGGGCGGGTCATGCTGATCTCCTCCTCGCTCTGCGATGTCTCGACGCGACACCGAAGCGGCACGCCGATGACCGAGGTGATCGGCTACAACGGGCAGCAGGCCGACCAAACCTCGGACAGTCGCCCTCGCCGTCCGGGGTACCCGTGCACCCTCATCCGAATCAGCCGCCGGCCCTCAGTGGAGCCGAATCGACAACGACGTTCGGCGGACGGTGAACCGGCCGGTTTGCGCGTCGGTGGCGTGGGGTACGTGAAGGAAAGCCGGACAAACGATGCCAACGGCTCGAGGAGTTCGTCATGAACGACCAGCGACGACCAGGCACCCGAAACCCCAGGTCGGGCAGTTCGAGGTCGCCGAGACACGCAACGGAAATCCCTCCCCCCGCACAGCGGGGGGACCGCATGAACGACACCCGCACGACGACGAGTCATGAGGTGATCCGGCGCTGGGCGGAGCAACGCGGAGCCCGCCCCGCGACCTTGCCCGGCAGTGAGTACAACGGGCGGCTCGGTGTGCTGCGCTTCGATTTCCCCGGGTACGGTGGTGCGGTGCTCCGCACTGTGGACTGGGACGAATGGTTCGCCACGTTCGATGCGCGGCGGTTGCATTTTCGCTACCAGGAACAACGGCCTGATGGGACGCCGAGCAATTTCAATCGGCTCGAGCACCCCGACCGGTGACACCCCTGATCGAGATCGGCCTTACGGCCATGGCGCCGCGCCTCTCGCCCAACCAGTCGGGGGGTACCTACTTCCAGCCATCTGGCACGACGTCACCCAGCACCACCACCCTCTCCTGAACGTGTGCCGCGATCTGCCACCTCCGGGGTCGAACACCCACCTAACGAGAGCTCTGCTGCCCGGCACGACTCGGATGTTCTCGCGGTTCCACCCATGGTTGCCCGCCCCCGCCGCCGAGTGCGCGATCATCGCTCCACCGGTTTATTCGGCGGCGGAGCGCG
Source organism: Nocardia sp. NPDC023852 (assembly GCF_040639505.1). NCBI lineage: Bacteria > Bacillati > Actinomycetota > Actinomycetes > Mycobacteriales > Nocardiaceae > Nocardia > Nocardia sp. NPDC023852. The sequence goes on along the minus strand of NZ_JBFAAB010000005.1, from coordinate 197,802 downwards.
CCGCTCGGCCTGTGCGATGGCGTGAGACCGGTCACCGGTGCACCTGAATCGACCTCGACTCCGCAGAGAGCGAGTGGGACAATGTTCGGCCTTGAGCCCGGCGTTCGGCGCTGGCGCCGAGCAATGCCCCGCACGGACAGAGACGTTCTGGCCGAATCGAGTTGGGTAGCGACACGGTAGGTCGCGCGGTCACCGAACGGCGAGTCACACCCGACCGTCTTCGGCCCGATCACCGCTCCAACGGCCGTTGGCGTCGCGGTCGGCGGCGGATGAGCGCGGCTGCCCGCCGGGTTTACCGGACGGTATGTTCGGGTAAACGTAATCAGGCAAGATTGCTCGAAAGCGGAATGTCGCGTCGGTATGGGGATGCGATTCTCCGCATATGGCGCGGATCCGCATGTCTGCAAGGGATAAGGTCTTGAGCGCAAACCTGATGATCGTGGAAGACGACGACCGGGTCCGTGGCGCATTACGACTCGCCATGGAAGACGAGGGCTACGACGTCGATGAGGCGGGGGAAGCCGAGGACGCGCTCACCCATCTGCGCAGCAACGGCGTCCCCGATGTGATGATCGTCGACCTGATGCTCGGCGGTATGGACGGATTCGAATGTATCCGGGAGATCCGCCGTGACCACGACGTGCCGATCATCGTGGTCAGCGCCCGCGACGACACCCACGACGTGGTGGCCGCGCTGGAGGCGGGCGCCGACGACTTCGTCACCAAGCCGTTCGAGATCAAGGAGATCACCGCCCGTATGCGCGCGGTGCGCCGTCGCGCACGGATCACCGCCGAGCGCGAGACGCCGCAGGAGATGGTTCTCGACGCCGACGACGCAGCGCCGTTGGTGCTCGCGCAGGACAGCGGTGTGGTCCGGCGCGGCGACGAGGAGATCCGGCTCACACTCACCGAGTTCCGGTTGCTGTGCGAACTGGCGGAGGCGCCAGGCCGGGTACTCAGCCGCACAGTTCTGCTCGAACGGGTGTGGGATCGCGGATTCTTCGGTGACGAGCGCATTGTGGACGTCCATATGCGCAGACTGCGCACCAAGATCGAACGCGATCCGTCCGATCCGCGCATCGTCGTGACGGTGCGCGGCCTTGGCTACCGACTCGATGTTCGGCGCTGAGCTCTCTGGACCGGAAACACTGGAGCCCGAACGCGTGGAGCCTGCGCGGCCGGGTGACCGCCGCGTTCGCGGCGATCGCCGCGCTGATGTCGCTCGTTCTGGTCGTATCGGTGTTCCTCATCAGTCGCAGCTACCTGGAAGCTCAGCGGTCGCACGCGAGCACCGAGCAGTCCGGCGATCTCAATTCCGATCTGGATCTGCTGCGCAATGTGCTGATCGGCTGTGCCATCGTGGTCACGCTGATCGGCGCGGCCGTGGGATGGTGGGCGAGCCGACGCGTGCTGACCCCGCTGCACCAGCTCGCCGGGACGGCGGCACGGATCGCCTCCGGTGATTTGGACCTGCGGCTGTCCTCCACCCCGGATCACGACCTGGCGATCACCGTCGAGTCGTTCAACACGATGGTGGACTCACTGCAGCGTCGTATCGAGCGTGAACACCGGCTCTTCGGCGATGTCAGCCATGAGCTGCGCACGCCGCTGACCACGTTGATGGCCAGCGTCGACGTGCTCAACCGGCACCGCGACGATCTGCCCGAACGCTCGCGGCGCGCGCTCGGCTTGATCACCGACGAGGTCGATCACCTGCGTAGGTTGCTGGACGACCTACTCGCCCTCGCCCGGGTCGAGGCAGGGATGCATCACGGCGACGCCGAGCCGCTGTCTGTGCGCGATCTGCTGACCCATACGTTGGCCGATCGCCGCTATCCCGCGGAGCTGCTCATGGTGACCCAGGACGTCATCGTGCGCGGTCGCAAGCTGGAGTTGGAACGTGCGGTGGCCAACCTGCTGCACAACGCGGACCGGCACGGCGGCGGCGTGGTGGCGGTCACCGCGAGCCGCGACGGCACCGACGCGGTGATCATCGTCGACGACGCCGGTCCTGGTGTGCCGCCCGCAGACCGGCTTCGCATATTCGAACGTTTCGCGACCGCGCGCAGCGGCCGCCGCTCCGCCACCGGCACGGGCATCGGCCTCGCGCTGGTCGCGGAGACCGTCGCCACGCATCGCGGCCACGTCGAATGCACCGAGCGGTCCGGCGGCGGCGCGCGATTCGTTGTGCGCCTGCCCCGGTTGGACGACATGCATCCGTAACACAACCGTAAAGAAGTCGACAGGTTCACCTCAAAGTCGCTTCGCAAGCCTGGATAAGTACTGCTGGCCCGACGAGGGAGTTGTATGTCATCGCCAACCCTGTCCGCAGCGGAGATCGAGCGATCGCGCGTCGAGAGCGCGGCGGCCGCCCTGGGTTCGAACGCGACACCGAAAGACACCGGACCGGCTGTGGTCCTGCGCACCCCCCGCCTGGGCGACGGCGCCCAGATGTGGCGCATCGCCAAGGAATCCGCGGTGCTCGACGCCAACTCGAGCTATGCGTATTTGCTCTGGTGCCGAGATTTCGCGGGAACCTCCGTGGTCGCCGAGCTCAACGGCCGCATCGTGGGATACGTCATCGGATTCGTCCGCCCGCAGGCTCCAGATACCGTCTTCGTCTGGCAGGTCGCGGTGGAGCGCTCGCAGCGCGGCCGCGGTACTGGCGCCGATCTGCTGCACACGTTGCTGAACAGCGTTTCAGCGAAAGGAGTTTCGGTGCTGGAGACGACGATCTCGCCGGACAACACCGCATCCATCGCCATGTTCAGGTCGGTAGCCCGGGTGAGGGAAGCCGCCATCAGCAAGTGCCCCTTGTTCGATGCCGCCGTCTTCCCGGACAGCCATGCACCCGAGGAGCTGTACCGCATCGCACCGACTGCCCGCACCACCGAGGAGGATTACCGATGATCAACGCCGACACCACTGTTTTCGAGAGTCTGGAGTCGAACGTGCGCGGTTACTGCCGCGCTTGGCCCACCGTGTTCACCACCGCGAAGGGTAGCTGGCTGCGCGACGAGGAGGGCAGGGACTACCTCGACTTCTTCGCAGGTGCCGGTGCGCTGAACTACGGCCACAACAACGAGGTGCTCAAGCGCTCGCTGCTGGACTACATCGCCGGTGACGGCATCACGCACGGCCTGGACATGTCGACCGCGGCCAAACGAGAACTGCTGGAGACACTGCGCGACACCCTCTTCACCCCCCGTGGACTGGACTACAAAGTCCAGTTCCCCGGCCCGACCGGCGCCAATGCCGTAGAGGCAGCGCTCAAGCTGGCTCGCAAGATCACCGGCCGCGAGACGATCGTCAGCTTCACCAACGCCTTCCACGGGATGACGCTGGGCGCGTTGTCGGTAACCGGCAACGCGGCCAAACGGGCGGGTGCCGGTGTCCCGTTGGTGCACGCGACGCACATGCCCTACGACGGCTACTTCGATGGCACCACCGCCGACTTCCAGTGGATGGAGAAGGTGCTCGACGACAGCTCGTCCGGCGTCGACCGACCCGCCGCTGTGATCGTGGAGACGGTGCAGGGCGAGGGCGGCGTCAACGTCGCACGCGCCGAGTGGCTGCGCCACCTCGCCGGGCTCTGCGCGGCCCGTGAGATTCTGCTGATCGTCGACGACGTGCAGATGGGCTGCGGCCGCACCGGCCCGTTCTTCTCCTTCGAGGTCGCGGGCATCACCCCCGATATCGTGACGCTGTCGAAGTCGATCGGCGGCTACGGTCTGCCGATGGCGCTGGTGCTGCTCAAGCCCGAACTCGATCAGTGGGCGCCCGGTGAGCACAACGGCACCTTCCGCGGCAACAACCCCGCGTTCGTCACCGCGACGACCGCGCTGCGGCACTTCTGGTCCGATGGCGCCCTCCAGGCCGCGACGCAGGCGAAAGGCGAGCGGATCGAACGCAAACTGAGCGAGCTTGCCGGGTACTTCCCCGGCGTCTCGACCAGAGGACGCGGCCTTGTGCACGGCGTCGTGTTCGATGACCCGTCGCAGGCGAGCAAGGTTTGCCAGATCGCGTTCGAGCGCGGTCTACTGGTGGAGACCTCCGGTTCCACAGACGAGGTGGTGAAGCTGTTGCCGCCATTGACCATCACCGAGCAGGAGCTCGACCAGGGCCTGCACATTCTCACCGGCGCTGTCGACGCCGTGTGTGGTGGCGTGGAGGTGGTCGCGTGATCGTGCGCACCACCGCGGAGATCACCGGCACCGAACGCGACGTGGCGGGAGAGGGGTGGCGCAGCAAGCGCATCGTCCTCGGCGGCGACGGCGTGGGCTTCTCCTTCCACGAGACCACCATCGAAGCAGGCACCGTGCACGAGTTCCACTACCGCTACCACGTGGAGGCGGTGTGGCTCATCGAGGGCGAGGGCACGTTGACCGACCTGGACAACGGCGTCACCTACGAGCTCGTGCCCGGGTCGATGTACCTGCTCGACGGACACGAACGCCACCGGCTCGAGGTGCGCAGCACAATGCGGATGATGTGCGTGTTCAACCCTCCGGTCACAGGGCAGGAGGTTCACGACAGCGACGGCGTCTACCCGCTGGTCGCCACGACGACGATCGGAGGATAAGAACAGTAATGGTTTTGCAGCACACCGACTCTCGACTCGAGACCGCTCGGTTCGATCGCTACCCGACTCGGCTCGGCGTGCCCGCCCCGCATCTGGAGCGCGCCGACCCCGCGGTCTGGGGCACGGTAGACAGCAAGGAGCTGGCCGCGTTCGACACCGATGGCTTCGCCATCATCGACGCGCTGCTGACGCCGGCTGAGGTGGCCGAGTTCAGCGCCGAGATCCACCGGCTCGCGGAGGATCCCGCGCTGCGCGACGACGACCGGCTCATCGTGGAGAAGTCGTCGAACCGGGTGCGCTCGATCTTCGAGGTGCACAAGCTCAGCTCCGCGGTCGCCGAGCTGGCGCGGGAGGAACGCGTCCTCGGGCTGGCCAGACAGGTACTGGGGTCGGAGGTGTATGTGCACCAGAGCCGGGTCAACTACATGCCCGGCTTCCGCGGCACGGGCTTCTACTGGCACTCGGATTTCGAGACTTGGCACGCCGAGGATGGCATGCCTGCGCCGCGCGCGGTGAGCCTGTCCATCGCGCTGACCGACAACTATCCGATCAACGGCAGCCTGATGGTGATGCCCGGCTCGCACCGCACCTTCGTGCCCTGCCTCGGCAGTACCCCGGCCGAGCACTATCGGGAGTCGTTGCAGGAGCAGGAGATCGGCGTGCCGACGACCGAGGACATCACCTCGCTCGCGAAGCAATACGGGATCAGCCAGTTCACCGGTAGGGCCGGGTCGGCGCTGCTGTTCGACTCCAATCTGATGCATGGGTCGTCGAACAACATCACGCCGTTCCCACGCGCGAACATCTTCCTGGTGTTCAACAGTGTGGAGAACACCCTCGTGGAGCCGTTCGCCGCGCCGGCGCCACGGCCCGGATACATCGGCAGCCGCGACTTCACGCCACTCTCGGCGTGACGTGACCGTCCCGGTGTGCGCCCGCCCGACAGGAGCGGGGCCGTGCACCGGGACGATTCGATTGGCGACGCCGGTATCGACAGTGCCGTGGTTCGCCACTGGCCGGCGGGCTGCTTCCGGTCATGCACGCAATGCGCGGTAGAGGGTAGTCCAGCGATCTGGGGAGACGAGGCCGACCGGCTGGTCGTGCGGAATCCCGGCCGCCGCGCAGGCTGCGCGCACGGCGGAGGTGGGGAACTCCCGACGCAGCGACGCCGCCAGGGAGCCGCCGACTCCCGAGAATCCCAGCGCGACCACCCTGCGGTAGTCGCCGATCAGCTCGCGCGGTAGCAGAGGATCGGTGCGTTTGCGCAGGCGCAGAATCGCCGTGTCCACCCGCGGCACCGGATCGAAGCTGTGCCTGCCGATCCGTGCGCCCAATTCGACCGCCACAGTGGGCCAGTGGCCGATGGTGAGTTTGGTCCATCGCCCGTAGTCGCCGGAATGCTTGCGCGCGAACTCCACCTGGGTGAGCAGGGTCGCGGCGGTGAGGTGCCGGGCGGCCAGGCACCAGCGCACGATGTCGGTCGTGATGGCGAACGGCACGTTGGCTATGACGGCAAACGGTTCCCTCGGTGCGCGCACCGTGCGAAAATCTTGGTGGAACAGACGTATTCGTGGATTATTCGCATATCTTCCGCTCAGCAGGGTTACGTAGTGCGGGTCCTTCTCGTAGGCGAGGATCCGGCCTGCCACACCCAGTAGCTGCCTGGTCAGCATGCCGTCGCCGGGGCCGATCTCCAGCACGAGGTCTTCGGTGGTGACGCCGGACGCGTGCACGATCAGATGTGCGGCGCGCGCATCGGTGAGGAAGTTCTGGGACAGCCGCTTTCGCGTGCTCGTAGTGCGGACATGGCTGTCGCGGGCACGCGAAAAGGAATGGTGGCGGGACATGAGTGTCCTCCGAACGGAGTGGTCGAATCAGGAAAGTTGATTCGCCCGGACCTACTCCAGGGCACAACGCGTCAGACGGCCGCTATCGGCCGCCTGCGCGGATTTCGATCAGCCGGATCAGGAAATCGAAGCGATACGGTGCGCCGGCAGAGCCCGGGCCTCTGTACGCAGTCGGATGAAGTACGCGCCGACCGCGCACGCCCCGTTCACACCTGAACTGCCACCCATATTCCGAAACGTACAAGATGCCCCCATCCCCTGGCGAATTCTTTTTCGCACACTCCACCGGCCGCCGACAGCCCGTGTTGATCTGACACGCGATGGCAGGGTGGCCGAACCCGTCGCGGCTAGGTTCGAGACCGAGAGCGCGCGCACCCTGACGTTGCGCGTGCCCGCTGGCCGAGGTACGGAGTGTCAGTACGTCGATTCGTGGTCGTCCTCAGTGATCGAATCGGCTCGGCCCACATCGGAATTGGGGCGGAATCAGCCGGATGTCGGCTGTCTGACCACGTCGACGGCTTGCCCCTCGGCCGCGTACCTCCGCCAGGCCATGGCCTCGTCGTGGTTGCCCTGCTGGTCGAGCAGTTCAGCGAGTCCGGCCATCGCACGAGGCTCACGGCGGTCGGCGGCGGCGCGCCACCAGTGTTCGGCCCCGACCGGATCACCACGCCGGTATCGGACCATGCCGAGTTCGTAGGCGGCGACCGCATGCCCGGCCTCGGCGGCTTGTGTCCAGAGCCCGCACGCCTGTTCCTCCTCGCCGCGGCTCTGCATGGCGGCGCCCAGGTCGTAAAGGGCGCTTCGATAGCCAGGGTCGCCCGACTGTCCAGAGTCGGCCTCGGGCCGAGGGATATCGGCGGCGTACTTTTCGCTGGACCGAGGCCTCGAGACCGAAGCGGTTCGGGTGTCGGAGACCTGCGGGGTCGGCGCAGAGCGCTGGGTATCAATGGCGGGCTGCGCAGTCCGTGACGACTGCATGTTCGTGAAAATTGTGCCGGCCCGTCGGGCGGAGGTGTCTTGCGCCGCTTGCCCGTTCACGGGTCGATCGCCGTTCGTGGCCGATAGCGGGTTGGAAGGAGGTCGGCCGGTGGGCGAGGAGGGTGCGTCTGGCGGCGGGCCCGCGTCGATACGGGAAACGGGCATCGTCGGTGCGGTGGGCGGACCGGCCGAGGAAGGGGACTGACTGGAGGGCGTGCTCGTGGTGGCGATCGGTGTCGTGGCGGGCGCGCTCGGGATCGATTCGTTCGGTGTGACAACCGCGGGAGCGGTATGCACCTCCACGACGAGGTTCGCGAAGTTCGGCGGTCCCTCCCCGATGCTGCACCACAGGACGATTCGACCGTCGGGCTGGTGCTCGATCACGATGCCGTAGTTGCCGACCCAGGACTTCTGGGTCCCGAATTCGTCCACCCATACGGGGGTGAGTGTCACCAGCGTGCCCGGCGCTGTCGGCGTCACGTCGAAGCTGACACCCGTAGTGAGTGCATCGCTCCATGCGTCGACCCCGGCGAGCGAGCGTCCGTGCAGATCCACGTAGCCCTCGACAACGGACAGGCCCATTCCCAACCCGCGCAGTCCGGCGGGCGGCGCTGCGGACAGCAACGTCACGGTGACGGTAGTGGGCGCGGGCCCCACCTGCTCGGTGTACATGGGGTAAACCATGCTGCCGTGCCAGACGATGGGTTCGGCGCTCTGATAACGGGCGGCGAGGGGTAACTCCTCGGACGAGTTCCGCGCAGCCCACGATGAATATGGCTTGTTCATTGTCGTGCCTGCGCGCCTCTCGCTCGATCCGTGCTGGCCCCCCGCGCTGTGGTGTGGGATATACCGTACTAGCCGCGCATTACGACTGTGCCTCAATCCTGGACGTCCCGTTACGTCACGACTGGACATCGATAGCGAGCAGTTCACCGGCGGATTCCCCGCCAACGGCGAGGGATTCAATGCCTGCGTCAGCCGCCGCTCCTCCCAACGGAAGTGGGATTCCAGAATCACGGTCAAAGCCCGCCCTCTACTTGGGGTCGTCACGCGACACCTCCTCGACCTTGCGCGCCGAACTTCCGGCGATCAAGCCCCGCGGGCGGCTATGCGTTCCAGCGCGGCGAGGTCCTTTTCGAGTATCCGGAACAGCCAATACACGCCGACGAAAGCCAGTGCACTGCCGATGCAGAGTAGCCGCAGCGTCACGATGACGGCGGCAATGTCCTGTGGCGGAATGAAGGTCGCGCCCGCGACGCCCAGCAGTGGCACCGCTGCGGCGGCGGCCAGGAAGTATGTGCTGCGTACCTCGAGTTGCCGCAGGCGGTGTGCATCTTGGGCGCCGAGTCCGCCGTGCGGGATGAACATGGGATACAGCGACCGCACCGCGTAGAAGTTGACCAGGAAGTAGGGATAGGCCATCGCAACGCCACACACGATTTGAGTGATGAAGAAGTAAACGTAGGACTCGCCGGCGATATTGTTGCCGGTCGCCTCCATTATCACGGGGACCACCACGCCTGTGAGCGCCCACAACGCACAGCAGGTCAACACGGTGCGTTTGCCGAGCCGTAGCGTGCCAGCCCTGGCTCGGGCGAGGGTTTCCGCGTCATAGGACCGGCCCTTGCGCAGGCCACGCGCGATCGACCAAAGTCTGGCGACCAGTATGTTGATGACGACGAAGCCGATTAGAAAGCCGACCCCATAGGTTGCGAGCGTGATCTGCTCGAAGCGGTGTTGGGCCTGAACGTCGAGTTTGTCGATGATCAAACTGCGATTGTGGTTGTAGTTGTAGAGGATCGCGAGCGCATTCGGTATGGCGATGGCCAGCGCCATGATCGGGTGCATCAGCATGCGGGCGCGCAGGCGCCAGCTTGTCGGCGGAGGGTCGACGAGGTCGCGGGCGCGGGCGTCGAGGCAGACTTGCAGCTGCTGGGCCATGTCGGCACCTCGCGACCAGCGGTTTTCTGGCTCGGGCTCGAGCGCCCGAACGAGGGCGCGCTGCAACGCCTCTGGGCAATCCGGGGGGAGATCCGCATAAGGCAGCGCCTGAGAGCTACGAGGTCGGCGGCGCTTCAACATTCCTTCCAGGGTGGCACGGTCCCCGCCGGTCACGGCATCGTCGTCGAACGGCTTGCGTCCGGTGAGCAATTCCCACAGCACGACGGCCAGGGCGTAGAGATCACTGCGAGTATCGAGATCCTGGGCCGTAATCGGCAGGTTGGGGTGCAGCGCGGCGAGCTGCTCTGGTGACATGTACGCCAGCGAACCGCCGAAGTAGGCGACGGGGTTGTCGCCGGAGACGTTACCGCTGAAACTGATGTTGAAGTCGGCCAGCTTAGGGACGCCATCCGCGGTGAGCAGGACATTGGCCGGTTTGACGTCGCGGTGCAGCACGCCAGCGTTGCCTGCGTAGTCGAGCGCCTCGGCGAGCCGGCGCCCGAGCCAGGCGACGGTCTCCGGCCAGGACAACTCGGCCAGCTCCGCCCGCTGTGGCGAGTCGGTGGGCTGGATCTCGCCCTTCGCGGCAAGCACATGGTCGATCACCTCGAGCAGCATCGTGCCACTGCGCTGAGCCTGTGGCGTAGCACGGACGCGCTGAAGCACAGTGAACAGCGTGCCACCAGGCACGTACTGCATGTAGAGCAGGCGCAACTTCCGGCTCTCCAGCACCCGCTGGTCGAAGACCCGCACGATATAGTCGTGGTCGAGCTGGGCCAGCGTCTGTGGCTCAGTGCCACTGTCGCGGGAGATCTTCACCGCGACCAACCGCTGCATCGACCGTTGCCTGGCCAAGAAGACCCGGGCGAAGCTGCCTCGTCCGAGACCGGTCATCAGGTCGAAGTCATCGATCTTCTGTCCGACGGCGAGGTCATTGAGGTTCGTCGGCTCAGCCGGGGCCGTCATCACCGTGCTGTGGTAGTCGTCGGTGGCGAGCATCTCCGAGAGCTCGTCGCCCTGCTCGGGGTAGGCCGCGGTGTACTCGTCGACCGCGACCGAGCTACCCGACTGCTTGCGGACGTGGAATTCCTCGTAGATCAGATCTGGCGGTAGCGGCCAGGTACGCAATTCCGGCAGTTCCTCGACGTAATCGGCCAGCCGCTTCGGCGCTTTGCCGAGCCCCCACCGGTTGGCCAGGTCCACCTTGATCAATTCGATCAGCGACACGCGCCGGATCGCGGGGGAATCCGGCAGGTAAGCGGCCAGCTTCGGCGGTGTAGCCGCCGTACGCCACGCGTCGGCAAAGCGCTCCACTACGTCGGCGACCCGGGTGACCCGCGTTTTTCCGGGCGGGCGGTCGGATTCGGCCGCCGCCTCCGGACCCGGGGCAGGGCGCACCATAACATCATCCTATCGCTGCCGCCGGGCCGAGACCGACGGTGGGCCACGGAAATCTCAGTCCGGCGGCGCCATATGGTCGCGCAGCGTGGTGATCGCCTCGACAGGCGGAAGCGCGATCGGTTGCCCTGGAAGCGCATACAGCCGACCAAGCGTTTGCTACGCTCGGCGAATGATCTCCACGGTGGTCTGCGGATTGACCGTCGAAAACGCCAGGCTCCGGGCTAGCTGCTGGTTGCGCCAACCGTCCAGCATCGTGGTGAACACCTGCTCGTCCGGCCGCCGCAGTGAGACGCCATCAACCAGCTGCAGCCGCGCCGCAGTCCTGTCTCATCGAAGTTGAGGCATGGCGTCGTTCTGACCTGGGGTGCCTCAACTTCGTGAGACGGCATGGCGTGTCTCGTTGTTGTGAGGCAATTATCGGCTGGCCGACGCTCCGTCGCCCGTTTGCTGGTCGACGGCCAATAGGCGATTGACCGCGTTACGGGCGCGGGTCAGGGCGTCCTTGCGGCGGAGAAGCTGGCGATCGTGATTCGCCTGAAGCACCATGGCGTGCAGTTCGAAGACGAGCTGCTCGACGTCCGTGTCTGAGGGAAGCTCGCGCAGGCGCAGGGCAAGTTCGACGTCGCGTTGAAGCAAGGCGTCGGCCCGGGCGACGGCGTCGGCTACCGCGTCTCGGAGGGGTCCCGATCGACCGTCGAGTTCGCTTGCGGCAGCGACGAAAAAGCATCCGCCCTCAAATGTCTCCAGGTAGTCGATCCATAACGACATCAGCGCCCGTAGTCGCGCGAGCCCGGCGGGCTCGCGCTCGGCAGGTAGCAGAACATCGCGCTCGAAGACCTGCGATGCCGCCGCGACGATCGAGAGTTGGAGTTCCTGCTTGGTGCCGAAGAGGGCCTGGATGCCGCTCTTGCTGGTGCGCAGAGCATCCGCCAAGCGTCCGAGCGTCAGACCCTCGATCCCTTCGACCGATGCGATGTGCATCGCGCGATCGACGATCGCGCCGCGGCGTGCGTCACCTATTCGAGTCATGTATACGATCGTACCGAACTATACGACCATACGTATTGACACGTACGAGCGTATCCCTTAGTTTTCGTGGAACCGACTTGAGGAGTTTCAATGGCAAGCCCGGATCTTTTGGCGATCGCGAAGCGATATTTCGCCGCTTGGGAGGTGCGCGACATCGATGCGATCGTTGCTCTGCACACCCCACGCTCGCAGTTCCAGGCCCATGGTCGTGGTGCTGCGGTCCATGGCCGCGAGGCTCTGCGTCGTGAGTTCGCGCAGGTCTTCGAGCTCTACCCGGGCTTCGGCTTCGAGGAGCGGCGTGTGCTTTTCGGGAGCGGCCATTGGGTTCTGGACTGGACGCTGACGTTCCAGCGGCCTGGCGAAGATCGTCGGGGCGTTCACTGTCTCGACGTCGTCGAGGTGGCGTCCGACGGTCTCGTCGCGCGCAAGGACACGTTCTTCGACTTCGCCGAGCTGAAGGCCGCGTTCGGGGGTGCCGCATGACTACCGTCGACAAAACCACGCCAATATTCGATCGGGCGTTGCTCGATGCGTTGCCGGTCGAGCATCTCTGCGATCTCAGCATCGATCTGGAGCCAGCCCAGATGATCTCGACCCCGCTCGGTACCCGTATGACTTTCGTGACCAAGGGCGGTCGCTTCCACGGGCCCCGCTTCCGGGGCGAAATGCTGCCCGGGGGCGGTGACTGGGTGTGGTTGGGAGCCGACGGAATCAGTCGTATGGACGTTCGCGCGACCCTGCGCACCGACGACGGTGTGCTAATCCACTACGAGTCGAACGGGGTGCTCCGATTCCCGCCCGATGGTCGTCAGCGTCTGGCCGACGGGCAGCGGCTGTCGGTCGACGAGAGCTACGTGCGACCAACGCCAAGGTTCGAGACCTCTGACGAGCGCTACTCCTGGCTGTGCGGTCTGGTCGTGGTTGGCTATGGCGAATACGGTCAAGGCCGCATCGACCACCGGATGTATCGGATTCTGTAGCAGCACTTCGCCCGCGGCGCGAGGTGACCACTATGAGGTGGCGCGTGTTGTGCGGCGGACTGCGAGCGGGCGAGGTCCTGGCGTAGACGCCGAACCTTCGGCGGGGGTATCGCCAGCGGGGGTCGGCGAGCACATGGGCCGGATCGACCGTTTCCGGGTCGGTGACGATCGGGTTGCTCGGGTGGCTGGGCAGCAGCATTCGGGTAAGTGGGACATCGCCGAGCAGTGCCTGAACCAGGGGTATGCGCCGGGAGCGGTAGAGGCCGCGTCGCGCCCATAGTTCGGTGATGTGGGCCGTGTCGGCGAAAGCCTCGACGGTGCGGACGTTGCCGCGTACGCGGCATGCGTTACAGGTTCGACATGCGGAAACGTCCAGCCGCTGAAGGTATCTCGCGAACGAAAGTCTCCGGACACCGTTGTGACGCGGACTCGCATCTGACGCGACATTCTCGCATTGATGCGGACTCTATCGATCGCCGATGACCATGCCACCTGATCAGGTTGTATGCCGAACATCGTTGGGTTTTCGGCGAGTTCTACCGCAACCCGTGTAGCGGCGGTCGATCAGCAGTCGATCTCGTATCGATACCACTGCCGGGGGTTGCCGTCCTCGTGCAACCAGAGATTCGCGTCGCGCCCGATCTTTCCCCGCGCCCAGCCTGCCGGTGGCCGCCGGCCGCCGGGCAGAGCCAGGATTTCCGTGCCGGTCTCGGTTACCACCCCATCCTGGCCGCGGGCTTTGCGGATCGCCCAAACCGGCGTGTCGTTGCGGCGGTATTGGTCCAGAAAGGCGAGTGCGGAATCCGATACCGCTAGGCCGGAGCATCCCGTAATTGGATTTGGTGTGATCGACCGAACCCGGCTCGCATCGACCTCGACTAGTGGGAATTTGGTGTACGGGCAGGCGTGGACCAGCGCCCGGCCGACGTTGAGCGCGTAGCAGTCACACCAGTCGACTGCGTTGCCGGTGTCGTTGTAGGCGAACCAGGGGGTGCCGTCAGGGTCGTTCCAGCGGGCTAGCCCGACCATGTAGCTGACTGACCACGTGCCATCCAACATAGCGAATCTGTAGGTGGCTTCGTCGAAGTAGGTGATCCAGATCCTGCCGGGGGGATCGGTCAACAACTGCGCGATACCGTCTCCAGCGTAGAAGGCCCCCGCTCGCGTGCCGTCGCCATCGAAGGCAATGATGTTGCGGGTCAGACTGGTTTCATGCGCCGGGTCGGATCGCTCATGTGGATGTTGGATATTCGCGGCAGCGATACGTGCAGCGCCCAGAATGACGCCATCACCTAAGGCATCGATTTTGGAGAACCATTGATCGAGGCCGTAGAGGGGAATCTGGTGCTCGTCGTCCCCGTCGCAGATGACGACGGTCGCGTCGAAAAGCGGTATCGGTGGCTCCCAAGGCCCACGGCGGCGCCACGGCAAGGTCGCCGCCCCATTCTGGGCAGGATCGACAAGCAAGGCAAGTAGCCGACCACGGTGGTCGATAGTAGAGGCGAGGACATCGAATCGTGCGTAGCGCTCCGGCAGGGTTGCATGTAGCGCAAGGTTGCGACTATCGGCGATTGGCCTTTCCGGTTGTCATGTGCTCAATCATGGCACGGCCCACTACCGACTGCCGATTAACCTGGCCTGATCAGGGCGTATGCCGAACATTGGATTCTTCGGCGAGTTTCACCGCAACCCCGGTAGGCTCAGCCGCGCGAACCTGCCGATGACGCAAAGGCCCACGGCACTACCCGGCGTCGAATCCGTCAAGCCCGCAGTTTCGATACCCAGGCGGGCTGCCCGTCGACGAGGCCGAGCTCGAATTCCTCGGGCGCGTCGAGCACCGTGGTCAACTGTTGATGTGCCTGCTCGGCCGAGATGTCCGCGGGAAACCGGATGAAGTCGAGTGTGACGCCGGAAATTCGGGCGCGGAACCCGTACTCGAATTCGTACTGGGCGCAGTAGGTGAGTGCGATCCTGCCCTGCCAGTCGATGTCATGCCTGCCGTCGGCGCGTCGGGTGAAGAACACTTCCTGGTCGGCGACCGAGTCGTGCCCGAGCAGATAGATGTTGAATGCGAGGTCTTCGACATCGTCGAACTCGGCGAGGGGAAGGGGATCCACCGTCAGCCGTTGCGGCTGCGCCGCTTTCAGCAGAAACGGGCGGCCGGGCTCGGCGGCGCGAAAGCCGGTCCCCTCATCCTCGCCCCAGTACGTCGACGACAGTGTGCAGCGGTGATAGTTCTGCCAGACGATCCGCGACGTCCAGTCTTTTTGGGCCTCACCGTGGTCCGGCTCCCCTTCGGCGTCGTCGTCGGGTGCCTGTTCGGCATCGTACTCCGTGGACTGCAGGTGCAGATCGAACCACAGGTCACCGGCCGGATCCAAGCGGCCGGTCCAGGCGAATTCCTCGATCGCATGCCCCTCGGGCCACGGATTTCCCGGGAATACAATCCTTCCGGTGGGTGAAATACGCTCCACGTTGGTCCTTTCCATGCCGACGAACCCTAGTGGCCGGAACCGACAAATTCGAAATGCCGGTTCCCGGCTGTGCAGGTCGGTCAGACGATGACGCGCGCCCTCGTCTTCCTGTCCGGGTGGTTCGTTCACCGTCCGCTTCGGGCCGGTGAACCAGGTTCGCGCCGATATCAGCCACCTCCCGCGCCTGCCACGCCGACCAGGGAGACACACGCGTAATTCACAGTGCTCCCGGCGAACTCGCTGTTCCACGCATAGCGGCGGTCGTCGATGAGCGGGATGAACAGGAAGCTGATCAGCACCATCCAAATCAGCGCGACCACACCGACCGGCAGGTACCACGCGCCGAGTTACCTTGGGCCGGTGCGGAGTCGGGCGCTGTGCAGCTGGCGCAGCAGAACTGGGATGCCGTACACGATATACAAACCAATGGTTGCGATCGACGTGGCCGCCGCGTACGTGGTCGACGCGCTCGCCGCGGGCACCAGCATCGACGGAATCAGCAGGACGAAGGTGAAAAACCGATGCCGTAACTGCCCAATCCATCGGTCGAATGGAGACGATGGTGAAGCTGATGGCGAAATTCGAGAATCCCGACCACGATCTGGCCAGTTCTTGATAACGCTTTGCCAGAAGATCAGTGTGTAATACGCACGGGTGGTTCGCACGGCAACCAGAAGTCCGCGAATGGCGGTGACACTGGAATCGGATAGCGCGACTACCACACGGTGCATGCGGGATGACCGGGTTCGTCAGGCCGCCCCGGCACACGCCCGGTAGCTGTCCGTCGTAGCGTGAGGACTATGAGCGAGCGACTGGTGGTCATCGGCGGTGACGCGACGGGCATGTCGGCGGCCTCGCAGGCGCGCAGAATGAAAGATACGAGCGAGTTGGGGATCGTCGTCTTCGAACGTGGCCGGTTCACCTCGTTCTCCGCCTGCGGTATTCCATACTGGGTCGGCGGCGACGTAGCCGACCGGGACGCCCTGATCGCCCGCACACCCGAGGAACACCGAGCCCGCGACATCGACCTGCGACTGAGTACCGAGGTGACCGAGATCGACGTCGACGGTTCGCGGGTTCGTTCCCGCGACCTGACGTCCGGTGGCGAGTCTTGGACGGCCTACAGCCACCTCGTGATCGCCACCGGCGCCCGCCCGATCCGCCCGCCGCTGCCTGGCATCGACGCCGACGGCGTCCACGGCGTGCAGACCCTCGACGACGGCCAAGCGCTGATCGAGACGCTGGAGCGGGCCGAAGGCAACCGCGCCGTGGTGGTGGGTGCCGGCTACATCGGCGTCGAGATGGCGGAGGCGTTGATCCGGCGCGGCTACGACGTCACAATGGTCAACCGCGGCGCCGAGCCGATGTCCACCCTCGATCCGGACATGGGCGCCTTGGTTCGTGACGCGATGTGCGGACTGGGCATCAAAATCGTGTGCCATGCGGAAGTGACCGAAATTCGGACCGGGGACAACGGGCGGGTAGCCGCGGTAGTGACGGACACCGCCGAGTACCCCGCCGACGTCGTGGTGCTCGGCATCGGTGTCCGTCCGGAAACGGAGCTTGCCCGCGCGGCCGGTTTGCCGCTGGGCGAGCGCGGTGGTCTGCTCACGGATCTGGCCATGCGGGTGCGCGGCCGGACGAACGTCTGGGCGGGCGGCGATTGCGTCGAAGTGCTCGATTTGGTCTCCGGCCGCGAACGTCATATCCCGCTCGGCACCCACGCCAACAAGCACGGTCAGATCATCGGCGCGGGCGTCGGCGGGGGGTACGCGACCTTTCCCGGTGTGGTCGGCACCGCGGTCAGCAAGGTATGCGACCTGGAGGTGGCGCGAACAGGCTTGCGCGAAAAGGACGCTCTCGCCGCAGGCCTGCAATACGTGGCGGTGACCGTCGAATCCACCAGTCGTTCGGGCTATTACCCTGGTTCGGCGACAATGACGGTGAAGATGCTCGCCGAGCGCCACACCGGCCGCCTGCTCGGCGTGCAGATCGTGGGGCGCGAAGGTGCGGGCAAGCGCGTCGACATCGCCGCGGTCGCACTGACCGCCGGGATGACCGTCGAGCAGATGACCACCTTGGACCTCGGCTACGCACCACCATTCTCACCGGTGTGGGACCCGGTTCTGGTGGCGGCCCGCAAAGCGGTCACCGCCGTCCGGAAGCGGGGTTAGCGCCGCGCTGAGCCCCCGAACAGCTCGAGCAGCTCGGTCTTGCCGAACATAACGGCGGCGTCGCGCGCCGACGGCGTGCCCGCGTCCGGGTCGGCGCCTGCCGCGGCGAGCTGCCGCACGATCTCCGTTTGGCCTTTGAAAACCGCCCCGGCCAATGGCGTTTGGCCCTTGCCGTTGGCGCGGTTCGGGTCGGCCGACCGCTCCAGCAGCGTCGCGACGGCGGCGCCGTGACCGTGATACGTGGCGAGCATGAGCGGTGTGTCGCCCGCGTCGTTGGTGAGGTTCACCGGCACGCCCGCGTCCACGAGGGCGGCCAAGCCCGCCGCGTCACCGCGTCGAGCGCAGTCGAAGACCTTCCCGGCCAGCTCGATCAGTTCCGGATCAATCTCGTCATCGGTCACGGGCCCATTCCTACCACGTGATCGTCTTCGTCGACTGGGATCTTCAGCGGGCCGCCGCGGACTTTCCCAGTTGTGCCCGGACAGTCCGCAGATCGGCGACGAATGCCTCGTACGCCGCGGCCCGGTCGGGGGCGCGCAACACCGACGACGGGTGCACCGTGGCGATTACCCGGTAGTCCGTGGCGTCGATGACCTGACCGCGTCGCGTACTGACCTTGAACGACGCACCGAGTACCGCCTGCGCGGCTATCGCGCCAAGGCACACCACCAATCTCGGTCGCACCAGTCCGAGTTCGGCGGTCAGCCATGCAGAACAGGCGACCACCTCGGTCCGACCCGGCTGTTTGTGGATCCGCCGCTTACCCCGCTCGACGAATTTGAAGTGCTTCACCGCGTTGGTGAGGTAGACCGCGTCGCGGTCGATGTCGACCTCCGCCAGCGCCCGATCGAGTAATCGGCCCGCGGGACCGACGAAGGGCTGGCCGACCACGTCCTCCTGGTCGCCGGGCTGCTCGCCGATCAGTACCGCGTCCGCGGTCTCAGGGCCCGCACCGAACACCGTCTGTGTGGCGTGCCGGTACAGATCGCACCCGCGACAGCCACAAGCCGCCCGCCGCAGCTGTGTCAGGTCCGCACCCTCGGGAACGAACTCCGTGGCGCCGGGCGTCTTCATTGCTCGGCCCCGTTCATTGCTCGGCCCTGCCCGCCGCTCCCCGCGCCTACCAGGGCTGCGTTCGCCGATACCGGCATGATGCCGACCTCCTCTGCTGGCGTGGACTGTTGGCGATTTACCCGTTTTCACCGCCATCACGCGTCCGGCGCACCGATCTCGCGCCGAATGTTCCCTCCCACCTGCTGGACGAGCGGACACGGGTCGGTATAGTCGCCGCGGATGAGTAGTGTCACGGCCACCACCGATACGCCGATGTCCCAGAACCGTCGACTCGGGCGTGCGGTGCGGCTGGCACCTGTCCTCTCGGTCGCGTTCTCCGCGTTCTGTCTCCTGACACCGGTCTGGCCGTTCCACAAGATCACCGGCGGGTTCATCGACCTGCAGGTGTATCGCTTGGGTGTCGATGCGCTGCGCCGCGGTGCGGATATGTACGGGCAGCTGCCACAGACCACCATCGGCGCCGGCCTTCCGTTCATCTATCCGCCATTCGCCGCGCTCGCGCTGAGTCCGTTCGCGATGCTGCCCTGGGACGTGGCCGCCCTGACCTTCTTCGTCTCCTCGGTGGCCGCGCTCGCGATCACGCTCTACCTGGTTGCGCGGCGGGTATGGCCGGACGAGGCGCAGCGCAGGCTCGCGGTCTGGGCGACCGCATGCGCGACGCCGCTCGGACTGCTGCTGGAGCCGATTCATTCGACGCTGGACTTCGGTCAGGTCAACCTGCTGCTGATGGCGCTGGTCGCCGCGGACTGCCTGACGCACAAGCCGCGCTGGCGCCGGGGCATGCTGATCGGTATCGCCGCCGCGATCAAACTGACACCCGCGGCATTCGTGCTGTACTTCCTGGTGCGCAGGGACTACCGCGCCGCCGCTACGGCCGCCGTCACCGGTGCGGCCGCGACAGCGGTCGGCTTCGCGATCCTGCCGAAGGAGTCGGTCAAGTACTGGTTCGGCGGTCTCGGGAACGTGTCCGGGCTGAGCGGGTCGGCATTCCACACCAACCAGTCGATTCAGGCGGTATTCTCCCGGCTCGAGGTGCCCGAACCCGCCTTCACCACGGTCTGGCTCGTGCTCGGCACCCTGCTGCTCGTACTGGTCGTCGTCGCGATGCGCCGGGCGGCCGACTTCCCCGCGCTGGCGCTGGCCATCAACGCCGTGTTCACCCTGCTGGTCTCGCCGATCTCCTGGTCGCACCACTGGGTATGGATCGCACCCGCGCTGTTCGCCCTCGTCGGCTACACCACCCGCCTTTCGGGCCGACGGGCGATCGGCTGGTGGGTGACGATCCTGGTCACCACGGCAGTCTTCGTGATCGGTCCGCAGAACTGGCTGCCCGACGGCGAGCACCGTGAATCCGCCTGGACGCCATGGCAGCATGTCATCGGCAACACCTATGTCTGGTTCAGTGTTGTGCTGGTCGTGCTTTATCTGCTGAGCGCAAGGCGGGTCGCGGCATCGCGAAATGTGGATCGGCCACGCGACGAGAACACCCTGACACCGCACCCTCAGCCTTGACCTCCGTGCACGCCGCTGTGTTTGCCCGCTGGATCCTCGGGTAGCGCCCACAGTGACGGCATCCTGCCGTCGCCGGAAGGAATCACCTGAGGGGCAAGGAGGGACGACACGATGGCCAACGCCCACCGCGGCTTTGCCGCCATGGACGAAGACCAGCAGCGCAAGATCGCCAGCCAGGGTGGCAAGGCGAGCAGCGGCAGCTTCGACAACGATCCCAAGCGTGCCAGTGAGGCCGGCAAGAAAGGTGCCGCGGCCCAGCCCATCGAGGCGAAGCGCCGCGGCGGAGAGAACAGTCACCGGAATCGCTGACTCTCGACAACGATGGGCGAGGCTGCCCGCCTCGCCCATCGCCTGCTTCGGCGACGCGATGCGACGAGTACCTACCTGGTCCAGCGGGCCACAGATTCGCTTATGCCTGACTGATGGCCAGCAGGCGGAGCGTGCCACTGAGAGTTCCATCGGCGGTCACCACCGACGTGCCACGAGGAGGGCGGTCGGGTGGATACCGGCCGTCCCGGCGCGGGCGGCCGGTGTTCGGCATCGCCGGTCCGGAGGTACAAAATCCCTTGTGCGGCATCAGCGCTCGGTCCCCGGGCGAGAGGGAGTTCGGCCCAGCGTGTCGGATCCGACGGGTCAACTCATCCTTGGGCCGACGGCGCGACGAAGAGGAAGCTTTTCTCCTCGACTCGCTTCTTGATCCGCCACTGCGCGTCGACCCGAATGAATGTGTCCAGGTACCACAACCCGCACAGCATCATGCTCGGCGGACCGTCGCCGCCGGACACGATCATCGGGTTGTGGCACATCGTGCGGCCGGTGGCCGTGTCACCGTCGACGACGATGGACGAGTTGCTGATGAGGTGTTGGAACGCAGGAAAATTCGGCAGGACCGACGCGAGAAACTTCTTCGTGGATTCCAGGTCGCCCACCGATCCACCCATGGCCGAGTAGTCGATGTGCGCGTCGGGCGTGAATAGGTCGTCCAACAGATCCCATTGCTTGGTATCGACCGCGTGCGAATACCGCACCAGCAGATCCTCGATCTCCAGTCGGTCCGAAATCTCCTGCAACGACAGCATGCACGCCTCCGAGTAACGCCGGTACCTCAGCCACCAGGATTCGAGGCCGAGGGCAAGGGGTGGCGAGGCTACGCCGGAGGCGGTCTCGTTATGCCTTGCGCGGCAGGATGTTCAGTACGAGAGCGAGCCCAGCCATGATACTGAGGCAGGCCACGAGGGTGGGGAACACAGCCTGCGTGATCGCCGCGATGCCGATCGAAAAGGCAAGGCACGTGGACAAAGCGAGCGCGCCGGTTCCCGGTTCCACACCGGCGATCCGGGTTGGTCGGTGATCCGTCATAGTTATGTGATACCCACAGTCGGCCGTTACGAAACCGTGATGGCTAGTCGTTTTTCCGTTCCAGATGATCGCCGCGTCGAAGCCTCAGGGGTGGGAGGGGGCATGACCGTCGCAGTGCAGACCCTCCTCGCCGGGGACGACATCGGGATCGCGGCATCGACGCGGCACACGGCGACGTGCGGGGCCGGCGGCCGAGTGCCGACATCCGATGTCGTCGTGTGCGACGCAGTCCTGCAGTGGATGCCGGACCTCCCGAAGCTGCTGTCGGAGTGGGTGCCGCAACCGGCCGCTTGTGCGTGGGCGGCCATTCAGGTTCCCGGCAATTTCGACACAAAGTCGCACGGCGCGCCGGCTGCCGTTGCGTCGAGTGTTCGCTGGCGCGCAGAACAGGTAGTGGCCGGGCATATCGGCCGATACCCGCCGGACAGCCGCACGTCCGCCGAAATTTTGGGAAAGGGCCGGCTCGTCCATGCGCCTACCGGAGTCGTTCGTGGGCGGTCGACAGCAAGTGGGTGACTCTGCTTCGCAGCTCGGTGGTGACCGCGGGGAGGCCGACCGACGGTAGTTCGGCGGCTACTTTGGCGGCCAAGACCCGCAGCTTGGTGTTGGTTTCCTGGGAGCGCACCCGAAGGATGGCGAACGCCTCCTCGGCGTCCAGCCCGTAGACCAGCATCACGGCCCCTTTGGCCTGCTCGATCACCGCTCGTGCGGCCACCGGATCCAGGTCACCGGGTGCTGTGACATCGTCGCTCACACCCAGGCACTACCCGTCTTCGGCGACCTGACACCGGTTCGCGGCCCCGAAGTCGATCGCACGCACAACGTCGACCGCCGGTCGGAGGGTTGACGGATTGCGCGGGGGTAGCGATACTTCCATCGTCATAGCGATTGCGTATAGCTTGTCCGGCGGCAACGCATGGGAGACAGATCAACGATGATCAATACGGCGATCGAAGAATTGTTGATGGCTCAGGTGAGCAACCCCGAGCCCGAAGCCCCACCCAACTCGGACAAAATTCTGCTGCTTGTCCGATATTTCACGTGGTTCGTGATTCTCTCGGGCGTCACGGGAATTATGTACGCAGGCGGGAGATTCGCTTGGGAAAAATGGAACGGCGGTCCGCTTGCTTCGGCGAAGATGGTAGCGGGTGGCATGCTCGGCGGTGTCATCGCCACCAGTGCCGGAACGATCATGAACGCACTGATCAGCTGACAGCGTGCCCGACAGCCTGGTGGAGCACCGCTCGGCTCCGCCAGGCTGTCCTGTGCAGGTGGAGGGATCCGCGCTAGTCGGCGAGCTCGAGCTCGACCAGCTGGCTCGGCGTGAACGACTTCTCCCGCCGGTTGGACTCCACCCCGAAGACCGCGACCACGAGGTCGCCGCCCGGCTGAACCACGCCCGCCTGCGCAAGCTCGCCGTACCCCACGACGGACTCGCCGATATGGTCGGCGAGTTCCGCCGCGGGAATTCGAATTGTCCTGCTCACTTGGCACCTCTCATCGAGAGTCGAATCGTCGCTTCGGCCGGATTCGATCCTATCCGCGAAAAACGGCACCGGCCCGCCTCCTCGGCCTTCGGATCACCCGGAACCGGTCGGGATGGTGGGAAACTCCGCCGTCCGAGCGGAAAATGTCTGCGCGATAACGATTTACACTCGCCGCTTTGATCAGTTCGCTGTAGTGGTCAGTGTGAGCACGTCGGCGACCTTCGCCTGGAAGTGCAGGCAGCTGCGGAAGTCCTCGGCGTCACAGTCGAGCGCGTGCGAGAGGGTGTCGAGTGCCGCGGTGGCCTGGGCGACGCGGCGCGCGAGCTGGTCGCGATGCGCACGCAGCAAATTCCGGCGGGCCGTCCGATCTGACGCCTCGGTGAACAGGACGGAGAGGTCGTCGAGTGACAACCCGACCTGTTTGCCGAGCCAAGATTATCGCCACAGTCTCCGCGTCGTCGTCGCGGTACCTGCGACGACCTGCGCTGTCTCGCAGCGGCGCAAGCAGGCCGACATCCTCCCAGTGCCGCAGCACCCGCGCCAGCTCGGCGCCCGCCTGATCGAGGTCGGGCCATTCATGCATGCTCAGGCTCGAGACAACCAGGTCGAAGCTGTCGTCGGGGTAGGGGAGTGCGCAGACGTCGCCGACCGACAGCTCGACTGGGCTGCGCGTGAGATCGGCCGCGGCGAGATCGATCATGTGCGGCGACAGATCGACACCGTGCAGCCGCAGGTCTGAACGCCGTGACCGCAGCTGGGCCAACAGCTTTCCGGGGCCGGTCCCACCGACGCATCCGGCTTCGCGGCGGCGCCGACCTCGGTGGCGACCAGCGAGTACAGGCCACCGAGCAGCCGGGCGGCTCGCTGGTCGTAGCCCCGACTCTGCTTCACTCCGAACGTAGTCATGATTTTCCCTTTCTCGCAGTTCCCTCAGCTTGCGAGTTCAGGTCGACCTGAAGTCAAGCGGTCGACTCGGCGGGATCGCCTTCCCGAGAATGGGGAGGCTGTGATTTCTCCCTCATTTACCGTGTACTGCAATCGTCGGATCGTGGTCCCGGGGTTGTGGGGGACGAGCGTCTGATCCGCATGTGATCACTACCTTTTGGATAGGCGATGACCAGATTCGTACATTTTGTGGGCAGTTTGCCTCCGCAGTTGATGACGAGTGACAGCGACGTACTGGAATGGTTCGTCCAGCGCAGTCGTGGACATCAGTTGACCGGGCTCCCTTGCGATCTCGACCCGAACTGGGTCGTGCAGTATCTCCGGGATCGGGAGAAACACCTCGACGTGTTCGAGGTGGTGCGCGGTGGTGATTTCGCTGACTACTCCGACATGCGCAGCTACGGCGTACGCCCCGGACGTACACTCGAGCCCCGCCATGTGTCGATGGACCGCGTCGGCCGGATCGCCGAAGCTGTCACCGCGTTCCGTGAGGTGCAGAAGCGGCATCCCGAGCTCGCCGGTACGAGATTGCAGATCAGTCAGCCGAACCCGCTGGACATGGCGTTGTTCGTGTTCGCGGGCGCCGCGGTCACCGACGGTCTTCCTCTCGGGCGCGCGCTGCGGCACGCCGGAGCGGTCACGCCCGCACTACGCAACCTACCGGTGTTCGTCGAGGCCGTGCTCGCTGAAATGGCCGAGCTGACAGCGCGATACGGCGACACGCTCACGTGGCAGGTGGAGTCGCCGATCGCCCAGCTGGCACTGGTCAAGGCGACACAACTGGGCGCACAGGTGCCGGCTGGACGTCTGGTGGCGCGCCAGTTGGCGGGATTCCTCGAGCGGGCCCACGACATCGGCGCGCAGACCGTCCTCCACCTCTGTTACGGCGACTACCAGCACAAAGAACTACTCGCCCCGCGGACCATCGCGCCGGCCGTGAACCTGTTGAACGCCACCGCACGAAGACTGCGCAAACGCGGTGTGCCGCTGCCACCCGCACACATTCCCTGCGCCTATGGCGCCCACCCCGCGCCGCTCGACCCAGCGTTCTACCGGCCGCTCCACCGCCTGAACAAGGACTGGCGATTGATCGCCGGTGTCGTGTCACCATCCGACACCGAACGCAGCCTCCGAAGCCTCGCGCTGTTCGAGCAGGCGTCCCGCCGAACCGCCTACGGCGTCGCGACGGCCTGCGGCCTCGGACGAAGCACTGTCGAGGATGCCGAACATGCCGCCGCGGCCACCGTGGCGACTGCAGACGGCGATTCTCCGATCGCACCGTCCGACCTGCAAACGATGCAACGCGAAGGTTGATCGTCAGTCGACTGCTGACGAGCTACAACGCGGCCATCAATGGAACCATTTGCCCGAGCGCGGAGCGCCTCGCGTTCGAGCATAACGCCGCCGCCCGGCGTCGTGACCTGGGTGCGACGCCTGCCCACGTCATCGGGAAGCGTGGGCAGGCGTCGACAACACCTATTGGATTGGGCCCCCATATTCGGCTCGCTTGCGCGGGCTTATCAGGGGTGGCCTCACAGGCAGAAGGCGGCACTGCCGAATGTCACACAGAAACCGACTGATCCGACGACAGGAGTGGCTGAGGTCGACACGGGATCGGCGGCGGGAGTCGTACTGGCCCAAGCTGCGGGAGCGGCGACGGTACCGAGGGACAAGGCCATGGCGGTCGTAGCGACAATTTTGGTGATTTTGGTAGACATTTCGCATCCTTCCGTTGGATGAACTGCTTACCTCAATGACTCCTGGACTGTCAGTGCTCACCTGATTTGACGACGAATGCCGGAAAAGTATATGACTGCGAATGCCAGACAAAGGAAATGTCGAGTTCCGGGTGTGGCGAAGTCGAATGACGTTGTACACGGGACCGGAAAACCAGCACTATCGCGGGTGCAGGGTGACCGGAAGGGCCGAGGGCGACAGGACGAAGTCCCGATTCGATGCCCGTACCACGTAATCCGGGTCGGGCGTGGGCCGCCAGCGTGACAGCAGCGCCGCCGACGCCAGCGTGATCTCGAGCATCGCGAAGTGATCACCCATGCAGCGGCGACGGCCGACACCGAACGACAGGCTGGCCTTCTTCTCATTCGCACCGGCGCGCTCCGGGGACCAGCGCTCCGGGTCGAACGCTTCCGGATTGGCGAAATAACGTTTGTCGTGCTGGACCATATAGGGGCTGAACATGATCGCTGTGCCATCCGGAATATTGAGCCCGCCGATGGTGAGGTCACCGTCGGCGGTGCCTGCGCTGATCCAGGGTCCCCAGAATCGAAGTGTCTCCGCCACAACCTGTTTAAGGTAGGGGAGCGCGCCGAGATGTTCGGCGTGAACAGGGCCTGATCCTACGACAGCATCGAGTTCGTCGTAAAGCTGCTGGGCAACTCGGGGGCGGCGCATGACCTCGTGCCACAGCCACCCCGCCAGCGACGCCATGGAACCGACACCGCCGGCCAGCATCAGGATCGCTTCATCGATGATGTGCTCGTCGGACAGCGTTGCTCCGGTCTCGCTATCCGTATGGCGGATCAGCGCGGACACCACGTCATTGAAATCCTCCCCGCAACGGCGATATTCGGACACTACATCGCCGATAGCGGCACGCAGGTGCCGCGCTTTCCTGCGCCATCGCCAGTTCGCGATGACACGGAGTCGGCGCAGTTGCGGCGGTAACGCGGTCCGCAGGATCACCTGGCTGAGCAGCCAAGGCACGTTATCCCGGATCTCGCGTCGTGCGCCGGCGCTGAAGCCGGCGGTGAACAGCGTCGACGAAACCGTGTCGAGCACCAAGCCGTGAGCCTCGTCCATCAGATTCACGCGCCCACCCGATGGAAGTCCTGCAGACCATGTACCGGCGATATCGGCCGCCGACTTCGTGTACTCGGCGAGTCGGCTCTGGCGCAGCGCGGGTGCGATCATCCTGCGACGCAGCTTATGTTCCTCGCCGCGTAAGACGTTGACCGATCCACCCGCAATATCTTTGATCGCCTCCCGCAGGTCTTCACGATTGAATTCGGCGTCGCCTAGGCCGACCTCGCGAACCAGCTCCGGGGTGGTAAGGATGTATCCCGTCTTCTGCCCGAAAAATATCCGCACTATCGGACCGAGCTCGGAAAGTGACGTCACAAATGTGGGGGCGCCGCGCAGTGCCCGCAGGCTGTGGCCCACCAACGGCAGCCTACCCGGCGCAGTGGGTATCTGCGAAAGGGTTTGCGGCATTGCCGGTTCCGTGCTGAACGCCGATTCCGCACCGGCCTTCCGGTAGATTTCGACCACTGCCCCTGTGTGCCGTGACTGAAGAACAGAGTCGCCGTGCTTGGCCAGTACCTCGCGCATGTCGGCGAGTGCTGGTCGGTTGTCTGCGAGCTCGGCGATCGTCTTGGCGATACCATCCGCCGACGGATCCTCGGTGCGAAGGCCGCCGCCGGCGGGCACGGACTCGTCGAGTTCGGGATCGCAATAGACAATCGGAAGCCCCACCGCCACTGCCTCGAGCAGCACCATGCCTTGTGTGTCGAATCCGTAGGAAGGAAACAGCAGAGCGTCGCATCGGGACATAGCGTGGATACACTCTGCTTGTGTAACCCTACCGTGCAACCGGATTCGATCGTTCAGATGATGTTCGGCGATTACGGCGGCAGCATCGTCGCGCACATCGCCGTCGCCATAAATGTCGAGGGTGCAGTTGTCGGTACGCCGCACTGCGTCGATCGATTCGAGCAGACGCTTTTCGTGGGAAAGCCGTCCGCTCCAGACAAGCCGCAACGGCCCGTCGGTCGGTGGTCGGGAAACGATACTGCTGCCGGGGCTTTGGAGTACTTCATCGTCGACGCCGTTGGACACAACATGAATCGGTCGCGTCAGTCCGTGCGCGACCATCATCTGGGCGAAATGGCGCGTCGGCGCGATAACCTGGTCAGCGGCTATGGCCTGCCCGACTATCGTCCACCAGGCATGGCGCGCCGCACGGCTTTCCGGCACGTGCGGCATGTGATGGCTGTGCGGGACGAACCGGCCGTGCAGTGCGCGCATCGCCAGTGCTGCCGGATACGGAGCAGACGAGTTGTGTTCGATAAACGCGTCGTCACGGCTCTGCGCGGTATGCACCAGTGGAAGCCGATGCCGTCGTGCTGCTTTCATGCCAGCGATGGCGACGCCGTAGGTCGTATGCGTGTGTACGACGTCGATCGGGCCGCGTGCGGCGAATTCCGTGTCGATCAGCCTGTCATTGCGCTTGGTAGGCAGCACGATTGCGAAACCGTTGACAGCGAGTGCGGCGACGGCGTCGAGTTCCACCACGTTCGGGATCGGGTTGGCGTCCGCACCAGGTAGCGGCGCCACGAAGAGTGTGACGCGGTGACCCGCGCGCTCGAGCCCACGACACAGCGAGCCGACCGCGGTCTGGACTCCGCCGAGGGTGGCCGGATGGTAATCCATGAACATCGCTATGTGCACAATTGTTCACTGTACCGACGCCCGGCCAAGCTGAAGAGCCCACAATGCTGTCGTCTGCGGGCCGAGCGCCGGTAGGGCACAGTGTCGACAGGTACTACGACAACACCGAAAGAAGCGCCGTGAGAATAGCGATTCCGCTCACCGGAACCCGTGGTGACGTACAGCCGATCGTGGCGCTGGGGCTCGAGCTGCAGCGGCGCGGTCACGACGTCCTGCTCGGCGTACCGCCCAACCTGGTCGGCTTCGTCGCCGGTACGGGGCTTGCCGCCCGGGCGTGCGGTCCCGACGTGCAGCAGCTCTACAGTTCGGAGCCCGGGCAGAAGGCGCTGGCCTCGGGAAACACTTTTCGCCTGATGCAGCTGGTAGCACGGCAGATGGCCGGCTACGCGGGCCGGATGAACCGCGAAGTCATCGAGGTGTGTGCGGACGCCGACCTGATCGTCGCGAGCACCGTCACGGAAGACCGGGCGAGTTCTGTTGCCGAAGCGATGGGCGTTCCCCTGGTGAGCCTGCACTATTTCCCCTGCCGGAACAACGGCGCCTATCCGTTCCCCGGCGCCCTTCCGCCGCACTGGAATCCGCCCGCACCAGTCAACCGAGCGACCTGGGTGCTCGCCGAGAACCTGCGCCGCGTGGTGTTCATGCGCTACCTCAACGACCTGCGGTCGAGACTGGGGCTGCCGAAGTCGTGGGCGAGCACAGCAGCGGTGCTGGCCCGCCGGAACGTCCCGGAAGTGCAGATTTACGACTCCGCCCTCGTTCCAGGGCTGCCTCAGCAGTGGGACGAGCGCCGGCCTTTCACCGGCTTCCTGACACTTGATCATGCTGCTCGCGAGGCTATCGGCGATCTTGCCGGTGACCATGCCGGCATTCTGTCCTGGGTGAGCGAGGAAGAGCCACCCGTGTTCTTCGGCTTCGGTAGCATGCCGATCCGGGACGCGGCCGCCGTGCTGGCCATAGTCTCCGAAGTATCCGCGCGGCTGGGTGTGCGTGCGCTGGTGAGCGCGGGCTGGAGTGATCTGGACATCGCTGCCGCGAAGGTCGGCGCGCACGTGAAGGTAGTCGGTGCTTTCGCGTACGACATGGTCTTTCCGCGGTGCGCCGCCGCTGTCCACCACGGTGGGATCGGCACCTTGTTCGAGAGCCTGCGCGCCGGACTGCCGACGCTCGTCTGCTCGGTGTCGTTCGAGCAGCCCATGTGGGGCGGGCAGGTCGAGCGCCTCGGTGTGGGTGCACACATGAAGTTCACGCAGCTCACGGCAGCTCGCCTCGAGCAAGGCTTGGCGTCGATACTGACGCGGGAATGTAGGGCCCGCGCAGCGGAATTCGCGAAGACACTGAGTACCGAGGACGCCGCCGCCCGCACCGCCGACATCGTCGAGGCGGCCGCCCGGTGATGTCGCATGTTTTCACAGACACGGTCATCATGTTCCAACGCTGTGCTCGACATACCCTGCGTAGCCGGGACACACTGATCATTTCACTGCTGATGCCGGTCCTGGTCATGATGCTGTTCACCTACGTCTTCGGCGGAGCCATCGATGTGGGAGGGCCCTACCTCGATTACGTAGTGCCCGGAATAATGCTGCTGTGCACGGGATTCGGCTCATCGATCACGGCCACCAGCGTGTCGACGGATATGACGAAGGGCAGCATCGACCGGTTCCGTACGCTTCCGATGTTCCGGCAGGCTGTTCTGGCCGGGCATGTCGTCGAAGGTGTCGTCCGCAATCTGGCGGCCATCGGCATCGCGGTCGCCGCGGCGCTTGTTCTGGGATACCGACCCCATGCCGGCCCGGCCGCCTGGCTGTCGGCATTGGCTGTGATCGCGCTGTTCGTCGTGGCGATCTCCTGGATCGCGGTCGGGCTGGGATTGCTCGCCAAGAACCCGGAGGCGGCCGGGGGACTCACCTACGCGATCATGTTCATCCCGTACATCAGCAGCGCGTTTGTGCAGACCACCACCATGCCGGGCTGGCTGCGCGGTTTCGCCGAATATCAACCGGCAACGCCCGTCGTGGAAACGGTACGGGGACTGCTCAACTCCACCGGCACCGGAGAAGACAACGCCGCGCTCGCGGTATCCTGGTGCTTCGCGCTCACGATTGTCGGCTTCGCCTGCGCGAGCGTGATATTCAGCCGATTATCACGCCGATGAAGTTCGCGCACACAGCTCTGCCGCACCGAAGACTTTCCTGCCTCGGCCAACTCGAACCATAGCGAGCCGCCAGCACGATCCCGATCACCACTCGCGTCCAGTCGAGCCGGCATGCTCCGATTCCCACGCCCGCACGTTGGGTTCGCACTGGATGCCTCTTCAACGCAGTCCTCCACGTGGACTCGGCGGCACGCGACCGTACTCCACCGGCCGTCCTGGGCGGGCGCAGGATCTGCTGAGTTACTGCTGCGTCGGGTAGTGCTGGTCCAGCCATTCGTCGAACGTCGGCCCGGCAAGGATCGCCGCCGGTCCCGGCAGCAGGGCGCCGTTCGCCTGCAGCTCGCGGTTCGGGTCGTCGGTGTCGAGGATCTCACGCACCCGCGCCGGATTACCGCGTCGCGCAGCGAGTTTCGCCACCGCTGCGGCAAGGTTCAGCTCCAGCGGGCCGGCGATCTCGACCAGCTCGGCGCCGCTCTCCTCGACGGCCGACTCTGCCAGGTGCGCAGCGACGGTACTGCCGGCGACGAGCTGAGTCCGATACTCCGGAACGGAGGCCGTATCGCCGCGGGTGGTCCAGTCGAGCATCATCTCCGCGAACTCGTGAAACTGGGCGGCGCGCAGGATCCGCACCGGCACCGGGCCTTGTCGATAGGCCTTCTCCTGCGCCAGTTTGCCAGCGTAATGCCCCGCGGTGAACGAATCGATGCCGATGATCGATAACAGCACGATTCGCTGCGTGCCCGCGGCGGCCGCCTCCCGTTGCACGTTCTGGGCAATGGTGCGGAAGAAGTTCGTCACCGCCGCGGTTTCCGTCGTTGTCGCATTGACCGCGTCCACCACCACCTCCACCTCGGCCAGCGCCTGCGCCAAGCCCTCGCCGGTGTAGGCGTCCACACCCGCCGACCGAGCGATCCCCACGACGTCGTGGCCCTGATTTTTCAGCACATCGACCACCTCGCGGCCGATCCGTCCGCTCGCTCCGACTACCGCGATCCGCATCGTTGCCTCCTTCGTTTCCGATTGTCATCCAGTAGACGATGCACCGAGGGGGAGTGTGACAAGCGATATGGGGACGGTCCGCCTACCGACCGATCCGGGTTCAGTCTTCGGCCAGCTCTTCGGCCGACTCGTGCCCGGCGGCACCGCTCCGGCGCAGGAAGTCGGCGATCACCTCGAGTTCGGCCTCGGAGTAGCGTTCGCACAACTCGTCCATCCTGGTGTTCATGCCGGACAGCACCTGAAACAGCTCCGAATTGCGTTCGCGCACCGCCCGCAGTGTGACTGCGCGGCGGTCCGATTCGGGATCGCGCTCGCGCGCGATCCAACCAGCCTTCTGGAGTCGGTCGAGGATTCCCGTCAGCGTCGCCGGATGCACCCCGGTACGCCGTGTCAGCGCGGTCGGCGTCAACGGTCCGTGTCGATTGATGAGGTCGAGGCAGGTCCAGTCGACATCCCTGAGCTCGACCCGGCCGCCGAACCTTCGATTGAGCAGCGCCAGCTGAATGTTCAAGTCGCGCAACGCCTCCTTGACGGCAACTGTCAGCTGCCGTCGATGCTGCGCCGCGGCCCGACCTGCTGTTGGAGTCACACACCGTCACTTTCGCACAAGTTATATGGTTTCCATATCATATCGCGGTGTGGGCCCGCTCGGCGTGACCGGACGGCTGGATCGACCTATCCACGTGTGGCGGGGTGATCGATGCCAACGAGTTTGGTGAGGAAGCGGTCGAGCTGTTCGACGGCTGGGGGCCACGGTAGATCTGGCTCGTTGATGCGCTGCGAGAGCATCCCGTTGACAGCGGTGCGAAGGTCGATCGCGACGGTAGTCGCATCGTCGGCCGGAGCGACACCGGCGTCCATGCACCGCTGTACGGACTCGATCGTGCGCTGGACCATTACTTCTTTGAACGGCTTTCCGAGTCGGCGGTGGACGGTGTTCTCATGCAACACTTTGTAGAGCCCGGGGTGGTTCTCAGCCCAGCGCGCCTGTGCCAGAATGCGTGCGCGAAGGCCGGCACCCGGGTCCGATTCGGCGGCGTCGGCTTTGTCGCCGAGCCGAACCAACTCCTCGTGACAGCGTTGCATCACGAGCAACATCCCCGCAGCTGCCACCGGCCTCCATCTCGCCGCGCTGGATCCCGTGTTCGCCCAGATGGGCATCGCCACCGCAGAGCAAGCGAACGCAATTCCTGAATTGACCGAGAGGGAGAAGGTCTTCCTGCGGGTGACCGCGGACGTCTGCCAACAGTGCCTCGGGTTGCCCTTCGAGCAAGACATCCGCGCCGGCATCGAGCGGGGAATGTCCACGGCGGATATCCGCGCTCTACTGCGTCTGATTTCCTACGACAGTGGCTACCACACCGCGATCTCCGCGTTCGAGCGGATCGCGGAGATCGAGGCGGCGCTCGGCGTGTCGCGGCCGGATGCCGAGGCGTTGCCGGACGAGTTGCTGTTCATCGGGCCGGACGCACCACCCAGCCCCCTGCCCGACCAGGTCCGTACGATCCTGACAAAACTGGATCCGCGCTTCACCGATACTTCGACATGCAGTCCCGGATGCGCCTGCCGTCCGGGCCGGGCTCGCTGACGGTGCGCGAGCGCGCATTCACGACGATGAGTATCGACGTGCATTACCAGACACTGCGTGACACGTTCCGGATTCACATCGAGCGGGCCTTGCGCGCCGGTGCGACCCTCGATGACGTACGCGCTGTTCTTCGCGGACCGGGCACAAGGTGGCCGACGGGGGTACTACTCCCGGTTGAACCGCGCCCGGACCAATGCCATTTTCGCGCGCAACTCTTCGGGCGTGATCAATCCGCGATCCATCAGCGCGTGGGCCGTCACGACGACCGATCGGGTCCGCACAGGAAAGTCGTGGTAGATCGTCTCACCGAGCGCATCCTCGGTATGGCGGCGTTCCAGGTTGTCCCATGTGCCTCGCCAGGACAGGCATTCGCACGTGGCCTGCATGCTCGACTCCCATGGGTCGGGCTTGCGGTCGAGTTCGGGAAGTGTGCTCTCCCGCCGCGACCCGGGCTCCAATGTGTGTAGGAGGATTTCGTACGGACCGCTTCTCACTGTCGCCCACCCTTCCCCGTGGCGGACTCGACCTGGTCCGGCGGCGCCTGCGCAGTCCAGTCGACCTGCGGCAGTGCCACGCCGATCATCGTGTCCCGGGTGACGATGGCCGCCAGTTGTTCCTCGGTCCACCCCTCGGTGCCCTCGGGCCGCATCGGCATCACCATGAACCGAGACTTCTGGTTCGAGTCGTGCACCCGGATCTCGACGTCGGGCGGAAAGTGCAGCCCGAATTCGGCCAACACCTCACGGGGCCAACGTACGAGGCGTCGACGGTAATTGGGGGTGCGGTACCAGTCCGGAGACATACCGAGAACCGGCCGGGGATAACACGAGCACAACGTGCACACGATTACGTTGTGCACTTTGGGCGTATTTTCCAACACGTAGAAGTAGGTGTAGTCGCTCGGCGTTCCGGATCCCGTGGGGTCACGCCAGTCGATGCCGACCTCCTTACACGTCTCGGTCCCGTCGGCGAGCAGGCGCGCCTTGAAGTCGGGATCCGTCCACGCCTTCGCGACCAGTTTCGATCCACCGTGCGGCCCGACCGATTCGGCCCATTCGGCGAACCGTCTGTGGTCTTCCCGCGAGAAGAGACCCTTTTCTATGGCGAGTTCGCGAATCGCCGTCTCCAAGATTTCGAACTCGCTGATCTCTCCGCTCGTCTGGATCGGTGCATGCGCCCCGTGATCGTGGGTCTGACTCACTCGGAATCCTCCTCTGCGGGCTCGAGCCAACGCTCGGAGACCTCCGTCTCCAGCGTGTCGACGTCGAAACCGGTGTATTTAGGCCACAGGTCTTTCTGGCGGAACCGCACGACGTAGAACGGTTCGAAGCGGCCGTCGTCGCGTCCCCACGCCTCGTCCTCCGGAATCACCCATTCGGGCCGATGTTCGACGACGACACCCGTACGCCCTCGGGTGTAGGCCTGGGTGCGGGTGTGGAACATCGACGTCGCGCTTCGAACCCGGACGCGATCGCCGATCTCGTACTTCCTGGTCATACCCGTGCCTCCATTCGCGCCCGTACCTCGTCCAACTTCGCCGACAGTTCGTCTGGGGTGATCAGACCCTTGTTGATCAGCACCTTCGCGGCGACGGTCGCCCAACGCGCGTAGTAAGGCAGACCGAAGTACAGCGTCGCGCCGAGGTCGTTCTCGGCTCGTCGGCGTTCCTCGGAATTCCACACGCCGCGCCAGCCGAGACACTCGCATGTGACGTACGTGTTCATCTCCCAGGGTTCTTCGTCCTTTTCCTGGTACTCGATCGGTAGGTCTGGCTGTCCGCCGACGTCGTGCAGGACATGGCGGAGAGCGGCAAACAACTCGTTCGAGATCTCGTATGGCGAGTCCAGCGGTCTGCGGAACACTGGAGCGATATCCGCGACCTGGCTTTGAACTTCGTCGAATCGGTTCGGTGAACTCATGAGGTCTCCGTAGTGACGGATCCGATGTACCCGGCAGGGTGATCGCATATGCGCGGCTGCGGGCGGTCGACCGAGGTGAACTGTCGACGGGACACCCTGCGGAGGTGTCTGCCGTCGTCCGTCAGCTCGTGCAGGTATATCCCGGTGCGTGATACAGCGCCTGGTCGAGCCCGATGAGAGAGAGAACAAGCAATGCGAGCACAACGATGCCCACGGCGGCGAGTGTCGAGCGAACGCCTGCACTCGTCGAGGCGGGAGTGTGAACGAGCGCCATGGGGACTCCAACGGGTGGTGGCCCAACGATCTGGCAAACGGTGAACTAGGCGGTGGCGGCAACCCCACTGTATTGCATGATCCGGTTCATCAGGATACACGCCGAGATCATTTTGCTGAAGAAGGGGTGTGCAGGTATTGACTAGAGACAAATCTGGAGGAAACTAGTCATTACACCGGAACACCGGGAGAGCGCCACATTGTCGGCGGAGACGTCTGTCGGCAATGATGAACTTTCCCAGGATCTGGCTAGGCCCCCGGCAAGCCAATCGAATACCGGAGTTGTCAGCGACGACTGAGGCTCATGGATTCGATGGAGACTACCGGGGACTGTTCTGTTTGGGGGTTTGTCTGGAGTCTGCGGCGAGTTGCGGTGCCGGCGGTGCCAAGGACCGCGCGGGCCGAAACAACAAGCTGCCGCCCGTGTGGATCGGCCCTGAAGCTCTCCATGGGACTCGAGCGAGAATGTAGCGCAAGATCGGTCAGGCACGATCTGCGGCGAGTTCTCGAGTTCTCGGCTCGCTCTCCGAGTGCTGGCCGTACCGCACCCACTACGACAGCTCCTACGCCGGGGCGTGCTACCGATCTGACCCACAACGCGATAGTCCCGGCACAACTGGATCGGGCGAGTTCGCGTCGAGAGACAACCCGAACCCTCGAGATCACTCGACCCCCGAGACGAAGGGCGAGTTGCTAGCCCTTGGCGTCCCGAATGTTTCCGGCCGAATCGGCTATGCGCTGCACATCCAACGGATGCCCGCCGGACAGCGAGACGCCGCCGCTCACGGTGGCTGTCCTCATCGCCGGTTCGGGGCCGGCCTGACCAACCGCCCTGGTCGGGTTCGGATAGTCAGGCCGGCGCTCGAGCCCGACCAGCCGGCGCCTGGTCGGGCTCGAGCTGTCACGCCGGTGTGAGCGCCTTCATCAACGCGGCGGCGGTGTCCTGATCGATGCACGTCGGCTTGCCGCCGTTGTCGGAGTGGTACGTGCCGCCCTTGGTGTTTCCGGTGAAGTAGCACAGTGGGAACGCGGGTTTGCCCTCCGGGAAGGTCAGCGGTGGCGCGAGGCCGTCGAGGGTCTCATCTCGCAGTGCGTGCAGGCCTTTGATCACGTCCGCGCTCGTCGAGGACGGGGTGAGGTTGGCCGCTTTTGCTGCCGCCAGGAACAGCTGGCCGCCTGCCCACGGCCACAGCAGCGGAGCACTGAGGTCCGCGCTGTCCCGAAGGCCGGGAACGTATTTGTCGAGGGCTTCGCTGAAGTTCTTGATCGCCGGGATCGAGTCGTCGGTGTACAGCGCGTTGGAGCCTGCGAAGATACTGCCCTCGAAGTTCGGGTCCGTGGCCCACGCCTTTTGGAGACTCACGCCGGTGGGGGCCTGTATCGGTTTGTACCCCTGTTGGGCACACGATGCCGCGATCCGCGAAATCGCCTCGACCGATACGGCGGGGAGCACGGCGTCGACCCCCTTTTCCTTGAATGCCAAGCAGGGGGCGATGTAGTTCGGCGCGGCTATCGCGACCTTCTCCGCGGCGAATCCCAGGCCGGCCTGTTTGGCCATCGGCTCGAGCATTTTCGGAAGTTGCTCGCAAACCGGGATCTCGGCACAGTAGTAGACGCCGAGGGCCTTCGCGCCCACTCGCTTGGCCTGGGCCACCTCGCCCAGCATCAGCACCGGCAGCGTGGTGCCGGAGGCGAAGAAGTTCGGATCGGTGATGAACGGGGCATCGACGGGCTGCCCGCCGATGACGGGAATGCCCTTGCTGTCGACGTAGGCTTGCCAACTCGAAGTAACCAGGCTGGTCTGGCCGACGATTGCGACCACCTTGTCCTGTTCGACCAGCTTCTTCGCGACGGCCAGCGCTGTAGTCGGATTCTGCCCGTCGTCGTAGGAGACGACCTTGACAGGGTGGCCGTTGATTCCGCCACGATCGTTGACCGACGACGCCCACGCCTGCAGCACATCGGTGGCGCGCCCCACCGATCCGGCGGCAGGG
The DNA here is from genome assembly GCF_040639505.1 of Nocardia sp. NPDC023852. NCBI lineage: Bacteria > Bacillati > Actinomycetota > Actinomycetes > Mycobacteriales > Nocardiaceae > Nocardia > Nocardia sp. NPDC023852. The sequence goes on along the minus strand of NZ_JBFAAB010000005.1, from coordinate 160,621 downwards.
CCGGTACAACTGCAGATCGATCCGATGAGGATCGGATCGCCCGTGAGCCCGCCATCGGAAACCTTCACCGGGCCAATGGATTCGGACCCGCTGTTCGCCGAGTCGGCGGAACACGACGTGAGCGCGAGCGCTGCCGCCAGCATCGGCGCGACCCACCACAGAAACCTTGTCTTCTTCATTAGCTCCACTCCTATGCGGTTGCCGAACTTCGAATCGCTACGCCCACGGCCCGGCAACGGTTCCGGGTGGGTGTCCCGCCGGCGACGCCGGCAAGTCTGTGTGTCCGCTATCGATGCCGAGATAGTTCTCCAGCACGGCATCTCGGTCGATATCCGCGGCGGGCCCGGCAAACGTGACCGTGCCGCGGCTGAGCAACACGACGTGATCGGCCATGGTCATGGCGTGGTCGACGTACTGCTCGACCAGCAGAATCGCCGCGCCGGCGGCACGCAATTCATTTAGCGCGGCGAAGATCTCGTCCACGACCAGCGGTGCCAGGCCCATGGAAACCTCGTCGAGCAGGACGACCGCCGGATCGGCCAGCCAGGCACGCCCCAGTGCCAACATCTGCTGCTGCCCACCGGACAGGGAACCTGCGCGTTGGGTGAGCCTGGTCCGCAGCGCAGGGAAGATATCGAGCACGTCGTCGACGCCGCGGTGGCGTCGCCACGGTGGCGTCAGCAGACGGAGGTTCTCCCGGACCGTCAGGTCCGTGAACACCCCTCGGTCCTCGGGGATCAAGCACAGGCCGGCGCGCGCGCGGCGCGCGGGGCGGGCTCGGGTCAGATCGGCGCCGCTGATCGCCACCGTGCCCGATCGCGCACGCAGCAGTCCGGAGGCTACTCGCAGCAGCGTTGTTTTCCCGGCACCGTTCGGCCCGAGTAGGGCGACGACCGATCGAGGTGGAACCGTGAGGTCGACGTCGTGGAGCACGATGGTGGAACCGTATCCCGCGGTAATCGAGCGCAATTCGAGCGCGAAGTCGGTGCTGCTCATGCTATGGGCTCCTGCAGCCGGTACTCTTCGGTGACCGGCTCGCCGAGGTAGGCGTGCTGCACCGTCTCCGAAGCCCTGACCTGCGCAGGCGTGCCCCGGAATATCCGGCGGCCGAAGTCGAGGACGATGATCTCCTCGCAGACATCGAGCACCAGCGACATGTCATGCTCGACCAGGACGACTCCAACGCCGCGTTCGGCGACGACATGCCGCAGGATCTGACCGAAACGTGCGGTCTCCGAATGATCGAGGCCCGAGCTGGGCTCGTCGAGTAAAAGGATCCGATACGGCCCGGCAAGACAACGAGCGAGTTCGACCAGTCTGCGCTGCCCGGTGGAGAGCGTGCCGACGCGGGTGTGCGCGATGGCTTCGATGCCACACAACGCCATAGCGGAGGCCGTCGCGGTCCGCACCCGCCGGGATTGTCCGTGCGTCGCGATGAGGTGGGCGAGCGGGTTCGCCCCGGCGAGCGGGCCTTCCACTCCAAAAGCGACGTTTTCGGCGACGGTAAGAGAATCGAACAGCTCCGTCTTCTGGAAGGTTCGTCCGAGGCCCAGTCGCGCCCGGCGTGGAGTCGATGCCCGGCTGATCACCCGGTCCCGCAGTCGCACCACGCCTGTGTGGGCCTTGACCAAACCGGTGCAGGCATCGAACGTGGTGGTTTTTCCGGCCCCGTTAGGACCGATAAGCCCGGTGATCCGCCCGGTCGGCGCTTCGAACGAGAAGTTTTCGACCGCCACGACGCCGCCGAAGCGAACCGATAGGTCGCGGACCTCCAGTACCGTTGGGGACAACCTGGTGGGCGGCTCCGCCGCAAACACCGCCGATGTGTGGTTGCGGCGAAACGTGCGGTCGAGCCAGGATCGGATCGGGGCGGGGACTTCGAGGCGGCTAGCGGTTGCGGCACGCAGCACCGCCAGGATGCCGAAAAGGACCTGGAGCCGCAGCGCCATGTCGGCGGTCGTGATATAGGACGGCACCAGGATGAGCGCCGCCGCGGCCAGTAGCGAATACCACGGCTCGCGGCCCACCATGATCACGATGACCGCGAAATAGGTGATCGACATCAGCGGCTGGTAGTTGTCGGCCGCTGCGGTCGTCTGGGCCATTCCGGCGAGTGCACCGCCGAGCGCAGCGAGAAATGCCGAGACGCAGAAGACGAGAACGCGCGTGATGTCGATCGTGACGCCGTGCGTCCGCAGCGCGGTCGGCGATTCCGCCAGGCCGCGGAGCAATCGCCCGAGCCTGCTCTTGTCCAACGCCACCACCATCAGGGTGGCCATCGTGGCCAGCGCCAGCACGAGACGGTAGAAGGCGGGGTCGGAATCGAGTCCGAATACGCTGGGCCGCGGCATTTTCAGGCCCAGCCCGCTGGTGCCGAACATGTAGTCCTGGCTGTAGAACATCACCTGGAGTACGACGCCGAATCCGAAGGTCGCCAACGCCAGATAGAGGCCGCTGAGACGAATGGCCGGGATCGACAGCATCGCACCGATCGGCACCACCACCAGTCCACATCCGATGAGTGCGAGCGGCCACGGCAACCGCCAATCGACAGCGAAATGTGAGAACGCGCAAACGCCGATCGCGGTGAAGGCCATGTGACACAGCGAGACTTGACCAGACGTGCGAACCAACAGCCCGAGCGACAGAAAGACGAGTGTCATCGCCAGCGCCACGGTCCAGTCCGTCAAGTGGATGCCCGCGAACGACGGCACCAGCGTGAGCATCACCAACACCACGGCTCCGCCCATGGATTGCAGTGCGGGCGGAGCAGTCCAGCCGGATCGGATACGCTGGACCGACCGGTCCCGGTCCATCAGGTAGCGACGCGGCATGACCAGCAAGACGAGAAACAACGCCAAGAACGGCAATGCGGCAGGAACTCCCGCGGCAAGCCCTGTGTTGAAGTAGTGGGTGGCCAGTGCGGCGAGAATCCCGATGAGCAGTCCACCGCCGAAACTCCATGGCAGGCTGGTGAATCGACCGATGGCTGCCGCTCCGAACGCCTGAACGACCAGTAACGTCAACTGCACGGGATCGAGCGGAATCAACGGCGCGAACAGCACCCCGGACAGTGACGCCAAGCCAGTGCCGACACACCAGGCCCATCGTCGCGTGCTCACCGGGCTGGTTCCGGCCAGATCCAGCAACGCCGCATTCTCGACCACCGCACGCATCGCGACGCCGCGTCGGGTGAACCGCAACGCGGTCGACAACGCGGCCGTCGCGAGTACCGCGACAAGGAACGTGGCAACATCCGACCACTGCACCCGCACGCCGAAGGCGGCGAATCCGCCCTGCGGCAGGAACGGCGGGACGATGCGTGTCGTCGTCTGACCGAAGTACAGACTCGCCCCCGCCTCGACGACCAGCAGAATGCCGACGGTCGCGGCGATCCGTAGTTCCAAAGTCGCCCGGTCGACGACACGGGCCACCAACTCCAGTGCCAGGCCCATGGCCGGACCGATGCCGAGAACGCAAATCGCCACGGCGAGCTGCCATGCAACACCATCGATGACGTGGAACGTGTAAAACGCGTACGCCGAAACCGTGGCCATCGCGCCGTGGGCGAAGTTGAACACTCCCGACGTCTTGTAGGTAAGCACCAAACCCACTGCGGCCAGTCCATATACCGAACCGGATACAATTCCCGCGATCAAGAACGGCAATAGATCTGCCACGATGCACTCCAATTTTCGCCGATCATCGGTTCGCGACCTGGAGAAAGCGTCGGCGCCGGATCTGCCTGACAGGTCGACCCTTTGGTCGAACGACCACCTCGCGGAAAGAGCGTCAGCCCTCTTTGGTATAAATGAATCTGCCGGTGGGCAACTGGGCGGAAGACTTGGTCATGCTGTCTCCAGGGGCGATGAACAGGTCACACACATACCGGACGAGCACGTGCCAGGACAGTGTCGGCCGTTGACGCACACCACGCCACACCATTCCGCAGTTCCTGCCTCGCAACAGAATTTGCCAGCACAAAAACGTAACTCGAGGCTGGTTGTGCGGATAGCCATGGTCGTCGCGCGGCACGCGTGGCCTTCCACGGGCCGGACCTGCGACCGACCGGCTGGCAGAGTCGGAGATCACCTGCACCGGCTCCCTGAATCCAGCGCGTTTGTCCTGGGTCCGCACTTGAACGCGGCAGAGGCGGACATATGGGGTCGAACCTGTTTGGGAGGAGCCCGGTGCCGCATTGCACTCGGGTCTAGAATTCAATCAACGATTGAAACGTTGCTTTAATCATGCTTGACTATCGGTATGACCGCGAAGGTGTCGGTGGCTACGCGCGAACGTCTGCTTGCCGCCGCCGAACGACTGTTGTCGACCGAGCGCTACGACGACGTGTCGGTGCGGGGGATCTGCGCTGAGGCGGAGGCGAACCCCGCTGCGGTGCATTACCACTTCGGGTCGAAGGAGGCGCTGGTGGCAGCCTTGCTGGAGGACCGGCTGGGTCCGTTGTGGGCAGCCCGGCTGGCCGCTGTGACCGCCCGGCACGGCTCGGTTTCGGCGGTGGTCGAGGCCGTGATCGAGCCGTTTGTCCAGCTGTCCGGTGACCCGATGGGCCGAGTGCATCTGCGCTTGCTGGCTCAGTATGTGCTCGGGCGGCACACCACGTCCTGGCACCAACCGTGGTTCCGGATGGACTCCTGGGTCGGCCTGCTGCCCGAACTGAGCGAACAGGAGAGCCGCCGCCGCTGGATGCTCGCATTCGATCTGATCATCATGCGGTTCGGCAGGGCAGGAATAGATGAACGCGACATGTCGCCGCAAGCGGTGAGCACCCTCCGCGACTTTGTCGTGGCGGGACTGACCGTACCGGTGGGAGGCAGCAGATGAACGAGGTTTTCGCACCAGCCGCACTCGGGCCGATCACCTTGCGCAACAGGGTGATCAAGGCCGCGACGTTCGAGGGCCGCACACCGGACGCAGTGGTCACCGATGAGCTGATCGAGTTTCATCGGGAGACGGCCGCAGGCGGCGTGGGCATGACGACGGTCGCATATTGTGCCGTCGCCCCGGGCGGGCGCACCGACCGCCACCAGATCTGGATGCGACCGGAAGCGGTACCCGGACTTCGGCGATTGACCGATGTCGTGCACGCCGAGGGCGCCGCGGCGAGTGCGCAGATCGGACACGCCGGCCCGGTGGCCAACGCGGCGTCCAACCGCGCTTCCGCCATGGCGCCGAGCCGGATGTTCAGCCCGCTCGGCATGCGCCCGATGAAGGTTCCCGATGTGGCTGAGATCCGCGAGATCGTCACAGCTCATGTCCACGCCGCACGGCTGGCGATCGAGGCCGGTTTCGACGCAGTGGAAATCCACTTCGGGCACAACTACCTGGTGAGTTCATTCCTCAGCCCACGGTTGAACCGGCGCAAGGACCAGTACGGTGGCTCGATAGCCAATCGAGCCAGGCTGGCGCGCGAAATCGCCTGCGCTGTACGAGAAGCCGTCGGGGACCGGCTCGCAGTCATGGCGAAGCTGAATATGGAGGACGGTGTTCCGGGTGGCCTGGCCGTTCCAGAGTCGCTGCAGGTCGCCGCGTTCCTGGAGGCCGACGGCGCACTCGACGCCCTCGAGTTGACCGCGGGCAGTTCACTGCTCAACCCGATGCTGTTGTTCCACGGTGACGCACCCCGGCGTGAGTTCACGAAAGTTCTTCCGGTTCCGGCGCGTTGGGGCTTCCGGCTCGTCGGCCGCGCCTTTTTGAAGGAGTATCCGTATCGGGAAGCGTACTTGCTGGAGCGGGCGCGCCATTTTCGTCGCGAGCTGTCGATACCGCTGGTCCTATTGGGTGGAATCACCGAACTCGACACAATGCGTCTGGCCATGGCGGAGGGATTCGACTTCGTAGCCATGGGACGGGCGTTGCTGCGTGAGCCGAACCTGTTGCGCCGCATCCAATCCGACGCTGCGACGCGGTCGGCTTGCGTTCATTGCAACGAGTGCATGCCCACGATCTACACTCGCACCCGCTGTGTGTTCCGGCTCGATCAGCGACCCGATTCGGTCGGGGTCGGCTCCGCGGACGACGGAAAGGAAGTGTGGGCGTGAGCGGCGCGTGGCAGGCAAATTTTCGCTGGTCCGCCGCGGTGCCCGTGGGATCCGGGCGGCCTATGCGGGTGCCCTGGTAATGCCCAGATCGTCATCGGCGATCTACTCGACGACCAGGGCGCCGCGCTTGCTGCCGAACCGGGCCCCGCTGCCCTGGCAAGTCCGGAAGTCCTTCGAACTTGTGTTCCGCCGCAGTCAGGTCGTGTCACCATTGCGGTGTGCTTGAACAAGCAACCGTCGGTGTGGTCATTCCGGCTTGCAACATGGCTGACTGTCTCGACCGTGCGCTGTGTTCGCTCGCGATGCAAACGCAGCCCGCTGAAGAGGTGGTCGTCGTTGACGATGGTTCGCAGGATGCGACCTATGCGGTTGCGCACCGCTGGCGGGGCGTGCTCCCGATCAAAGTTATTCGTCACGAACACAGGTGTGGGATCGGAGCCGCTCGCGCGACGGGGATCGCCGCGCTGAACACCGAGCTGGTGGCACAGTTGGATGCGGATGATTTCGTGACACCTGGTCACTTGGCCACGCTGCGGCGGACATACCTGGAACGACCGGGGTTGATCAGTCCACGGCCGCTCCATTGGTACGGCGGCCTGAAATTGTCTGTCGATCGGACGCACGACGCGCGCCCCCTGCCAGGAGTCGGGCATCTCGACCAGCTCCTGATGCGCAACTACGTCCTGGTCGGTGCGCTCTATAGTCGGCGGCTGTACGAAGACGTCGGCGGATATCGCGATCGAAACATCACCTATGCGGAAGACTGGGATCTGTGGCTGCGGATGGTGAACGCAGGCGCACAGGTAGCCAAACCCGTGGAGCACACCTACGTATACCGGACCGGATTCCCCAGCTACAGCAACGGTCTGAACTGGGATGTGGCCGATATCGAGGTCCTCGACCGGTTTTTGGCCGAAATCGAGTCCCTCGGCGGCGCTGTGCGCGACGACACGGCGCGGTATCTGAGAGTCGCCAAGTTCGCCTTGCTGGGGCGGATGGGAAAGGGATATCTGACTCGTGCCGCATCGGTGACACTCGACTTTGCCGCCGCCGCAATGGCAGAGGCGTGCCTCGGTAATGCTGGATCGTTGACCGCTGCAGCTCAGGATCCTGATCTCGGATTGCTCCTTCTGACGCGGAATCCGGATAACACAGAGAATCTTCTGCTGCTGTCTTTCGACCAGCCCGGAGTGCTGATTCGGGCCAGGGTGCAGGACGATCGAATGAAGGTTGTCGAAGTATCGGATAATTCTCTCCAGGTTTCATACCCGGTGTTGCAACCCGTGGCAGCCGACGAGAAGTTCGATGCTGTCTCGCGAAGTATCGCCACCGGTCGACCGTGGGAAAACCTGTTCGACGGCCGGACCCTCTCGTGAACAGCCCGATCCGAGGCGCTGCTGTCGATCCCGTGCGGTCTCGGCGGGATGCTCACAGCGCCGCCACTCCGGCGGGCCGATTCGTGCAAAGTCCGACGTTCATCCTATCTCTGATGAGGTCTGGGTCGACCCTGTTGAGGTGCATCCTCGATTCACATTCGAAAATATATTCTCCGCATGAGTTGCACCTCGGCTCTATAGAGGTAGAAGTTGTCGGCGGCGCACAGCTTTCGATCGGCCGGCTCGACATGACGCAACATGATCTGAAATTCATACTCTGGGACCAACTCGTGTATCGACAACTGGTGGCGAGTGGGAAGAAATTCATAGTAGAAAAAACTCCAGCAAATACGTTGATCCACGAGCAAATACTTTCATGCTGGCCCGATGCTCGATTCATCATTCTCTACAGGAACCCGATCGACATCTGTCTCTCGTTCGTAAATTCTGGAATATTTACCGAAGTGGAAGAGGCATGCGAATCGATATTGCAATGGTCGGAAAGGCTGGAAGCGGCAGCGTTGCATCCTGATTCTATCGAAGTCCGGTATGAGAGGCTGATCGAGACTCCTGATATCGTATGCAGAGATTTGTGTCGCTTTATCGGCGTCGATTATGAGCCAACGATGCTGGACTACGGCAATTACGATCACGGGGCCTACGAGCCCGGCCTGGGGGACTGGCGAGACAAGATTCGAAGCGGGTGCATCCAGGTGCTGAGCACTGACTCAGCGTCCTGCGAATTGCCGGGTTCCATTGTCGAACTCGGCGAGCGTTGGGGATATGGCGAGAATGGTGAACGGTGAATCCCGGTAACTGACCAGGAATTCGGTGGACGTGCCACCACAGCCCGGGCACACCGCCCGCCCGCTATACGACTCAGTGCTCGGCCCGCTGAAGGACATGTCGGTGGCCGCGTTCCTGATGAGCTCGCCGAAGGACGAGGGCGTGTTCCTCGGCGGCATCCGGTCCTCGAAGTTGCCCCCGGTCGCGGCCATCTCGTCTCGCGCAGTCGCGACACCGAGCAGGGGCCGACGCTGTCCGGGTGTTGACTTGGGCCGCTGGGTCGAGCAACAGCCACGGCGCTTGTCGTATCGAGATGCTCCGTCTCATGCTGGCCACTGGTGGAGGTTATGGGCAGCCGTGATGGTGTGGATTCGGATTCTCCTGGGCACCCGGGCATCGGCCTGTTGACGTCGGCGATCCTGGGCACATCGGGCAGCGGGCTGGGAGCCAGCGTGTGGGCCAACTGCTCAACGGGGGCGAGGACGGCAGTCAGTTCGGGCGGCTGACGGCGCCGCGATTCCGCCGTGGCACGGTGGAAGTAATGCCGGTGCGCGAATCGCGATGTTTGCCGCTGTCCACGGGATGGGGGCCCGAGCTGTCACCTGTGGTCGATGCCAGGCGGCGGCGCTCGCGTGCACTCCCGACGTGGCTACTCAGCAGAGTGCCGCCGTGACCTGCGCTCGATCGCGTTTGCGGTTACCAGCGCTGGAAACCCAACACCGACCGCCAGACGGTAGCTTCTCCTTCGGGTTCGAAATCTCTACCTCTTTGCTGGCGGATTGGTGAACAGTGTGATGGGCAATAGTCCGGTGAGTGTCGGCCACGCGAAGAAACCAGTGCGGGCACGGCCGGTTCGGGCGCGGCAGCAGACGGTGACCACGCTGCCGCGGCTGTTGGCTGCCGCGGTCGAGGCCGATCCCGACGGGACGGCGGTATCACACGATGGGGTGGCACTGAGCTATCGCGAGTTGGACGAGGTGTCGTCGCGGTTGGCGCGGGTACTGATAGCGCGCAATCTCGGTCCCGGGGATCTGGTCGTGGTGGCGATGGTGCCGTCGATCGAGTCGGTGTCGGCGATGTGGGCAGTGGCCAAAACGGGTGCGGGATTCGTCACGGTTGACGCGAACGCTCCGGCGGAGCGCGTCGCTCACATGCTGGTCGATGCGACCCCAGCGATCGGTATCACGACAGGCACGACCTTGCCCGATCGCGAATCCGGCGCTGGCCAGCACTTGCCTGGTTCGATCGAGTGGCTGGTACTCGATGATCCGGAATTCCGGCATGAGCTCGTCCGTTGGTCCGCCGAGTCGGTGTCATACGAGGACCGACTGCGCCCGATCCGGGCCGGTGACGTGGCATATGTGGCCTACGCCTGGAGCGCGACCGACACAGTCGATGTCGTCATCCGGGTGACCCAAGCCGAGGTGGCGACGATCGGCGCGCGGCGGACCATGTTCCATCTCCCGCCGTCGGAACCGATGAGTGATTTCCTGTCCGCGGTATCCGCGCGCACCACCTTCCTACACGCGCCGGGCGACAACGACTGTTCCCCCGGGCCGCAGCCCGGGGAAGAGACGCTGGTCGAGGTATTCGAGGGCGTGGTGGCGGCCTACCCGGACGCGACCGCGGTCAAGTTCGGTGCCGAGACGTTGACCTACCGTGAGCTGGCTAGTCGCGTCAACAAATTGGCCCGAAAACTGGTGGCGCTGGGCGCAGGTCCGGAAACGCTGGTTGCGGTAGTGTTGCCTCGATCGCTGGACTTGGTGGTCGCATTGCTCGCGACCGTGCAGGCAGGCGGCGGGTATCTGCCGGTAGATCCAGCTTATCCAGCTGACCGGATCGCCTACCTACTATCGGACGCCGAGCCGGTCTGTGTGGTGACAACGGCCGGGACGCCGCTGCCCGCCGAAGCTCCCGTACTCGAGCTGGACCGGATCGATCTGTCCGATATCGACGATTCCCCGGTCACCGACCGGGACCGCCGGTCTCCGCTGCGGCCCGGAAATGTCGCGTATGTGATCTACACGTCCGGTTCGACCGGTCGTCCCAAAGGCATGCAGATCCCTCATCGCAATGTGGTGAGCTTGTTCGCGAACACTCGGTCGCTGTTCGCCTTCGATCACCGTGACGTGTGGACGATGTTCCATTCGTATGCGTTCGATTTCTCGGTCTGGGAGATGTGGGGTCCGCTGCTGTATGGCGGCACACTGGTTGTCGTCGACTACCTGACATCGCGGTCACCCGAGCAGTTCCTGGAGCTGCTGCGCGGCGAACAGGTGACCGTGCTCAATCAGACGCCCTCGGCGTTCTATCAACTGGCGGACGCGGACCGCGCAGCATCGGCGGCCACCGAGCACACTCCGCTGTCTTTGCGCTACATCGTGTTCGGCGGGGAGGCACTGGAGTTCCGCAGGCTCGGCGACTGGTTCGCCCGCGGTGCGTCTACCGCGAAATTGGTGAACATGTACGGCACCACCGAGACGACCGTGCATGCGACCCATTACTGGCTCTCGGCGGCGACCAGCAGCACGATCGGCACTGCCATCCCCGGTTTGCGGATCTCGGTGTTGGATGAGCGGTTACGTCCGGTTCCAGTGGGTGTCAAGGGCGAGATCTACATTGCCGGTGGGCAATTGGGGCGCGGCTATCTCGGCCGTGCGGGATTGACAGCCGGGCGTTTCGTGGCCGACCCGTTCGCCGCCGACGGCACCCGTCTGTACCGATCCGGTGACCTGGCAAAGTGGAGTCCCGCCGGCGATCTCGTTTACCTGGGCCGCGCGGACAGCCAGGTAAAGGTGCGAGGGTTCCGAATCGAACTCGGTGAGATCGAAGCTGCCGTGCTTGCCGTGGAATCGGTGCGCCAGGCCGTCGTTGTCGTCCGTGAGGACACTCCCGGCGACCAGCGGATCGTCGCCTATCTCGTGGGCCGACCGGATGTTGCGGCGGTCCGCGAGGCGGTGGCGCGGGTGCTGCCCGCCCACATGGTGCCCACGGCATTCGTCGTGATCGATGCGATTCCACTGACCATGCATGGCAAATTGGATCGCCAGGCGTTACCCGCGCCGGTAGTCGCCACGGCGGTCTTCCGAGCTCCGGCAAGCCCGATCGAGGTCACGGTCGCCGAAATTTTCGCTGACCTCCTCGGAGTAGACCGAGTCGGCCTGGACGATGATTTCTTCGCACTCGGCGGCAACTCGCTGCTGGCCACCCGGGCGGTGGCGCGGATCAAGGCGCGGATCGACGCCGAGTTCTCGGCTCGGGTGCTGTACGAGGTATCGACCGTGGCAGGGTTCTCAGGTCGGATTGCACCCTTGGCCGGCCAGGGCGGCAGGCCGCCGTTGGTCCCGAGACCGAGGCCGGCGCGGATTCCCTTGTCGCTTGCTCAGCAACGCATGTGGGTCCTCAACCAGTTCGACACTGCGTCGGCGGCATACAACATTCCCTTCGCCCTGCGGTTGACCGGCGTCATCGATCCGGACGCGCTGCAGATGGCGCTGCGCGACGTGGTCGAACGACACGAGCCGCTGCGGACGATCTACCCCGACTCCGCGGATGGTCCGTTCCAGCGACTACTTTCACCACAGACGGCACCGACGGTGGAGCCGCAGCCGACTACGGCCGCCGACATCCCGGCACGGATCCGGACAGCAGTCTCGGTCGGTTTCGATCTGACGTCGGATGCTCCGATACGCGCCAGTCTGTTTCGGCTCGCGCCGCACGAGCATGTCCTGGTTCTGGTCGCGCATCACATCGCTTGCGACGGTACGTCGCTGGCGCCGTTGGCTCGAGACTTCGCGGTCGCCTATCAAGCGCGTGTGGCCGGCGGTGTGCCGGGATGGCGCCCATTGCCGGTCCAGTACGCGGACTACGCGCTGTGGCAGCGCGAACTGCTCGGCAACGAGGCCGACGAGCAATCGTTGTCTGCACGGCAGGCCGCATACTGGGTGCGTCAGCTCACCGGATCACCCGAGTTGCTTGCTCTCCCTTGGGATCGACCGCGACCGACGGCACCCTCGGGGCGCGGAGGCATGGTGGAGTTCTCGGTCGACGCGAACGTCACCGCCGGGCTGCGGCGGCTCGCCCGAGAGCGCAGCGCGACATTGTTCATGGTGGTGCACACGGCATTGGCCGCCCTGTTGGCTCGACTGTCCGGCAATGCCGACATCACCGTTGGCACACAGGTCGCCGGCCGTGGGGACGGCGCACTCGACGAGTTGGTCGGGATGTTCGGCAACACCCTGGTGCTGCGTGCCGAGGTGCGGCCGGACGATTCCTTCTCCCGGCTGCTCACCCGAATCCGCGACATCGACCTGGCCGCTTACGATCACGCGGACCTGGGTATCGATCGGGTCGTCGAGCTGCTGCGGCCGGGACACTCGTTATCCTATGCTCCGTTGTTCCAGGTGCTGCTCATGCTGCAGAATTTTGCGCAGCCTCGGATCGAGCTGCCTGGACTCGGTGTCACCGCGATGGCATTCGATACCGAAGTCGCCAAGGTGGATCTGGCAGTCACGCTCACCGAGAAGACCGACGAAGACGGCGAGCCCATCTTGCTCGGCGAAATCGGCTACGCGCAGGACTTGTTCGACCACACCACTGCCGAATCGTTCGCACGCAGATTCATCGCGGTCCTCGAATCGGTGAGCGACGACGAGTTCGCACCGGTCGGTGATATCGCGATCCTGTCCGAATCCGAGAGTGCACTCCTCGGCGCGTCCTACACCACCGACGCACCCGTGCCGTCCGGCACGCTGCTGGACCTGTTCGACGTCCAGGTCACCCGAACGCCTGACGCCACGGCGCTGGTGTTCGACGATGACCAGTGGGCCTACCGGGAGTTCGATGCGCGGGTGAACCGGCTCGCGCGGTATCTGATCGCTGCCGGAGTCGGTCCGGAATCCCGGGTCGGCATCGCTGTTCGGCGTTCGATGCAGCAGTTGGTCGCGGTCTACGCGGTCCTGCGAGCCGGCGGTGCGTACGTCCCGATCGATCCGGATCATCCCTCCGCGCGGATCGCCTATGTGTTGACGAGTAGCGCTCCCGTCCTCGTGCTCACCGTGAACGATGTGGAGTTGGACGGTGCACCCGAATGTCCGGTGGTGCTGTTGGACGCGCTCGACTTGACTGACATGAGTGCGGCGCCGATCTCCGACGGCGACCGGCCGGCGTCGTTGCGCCCGGACAACGCCGCATATGTCATCTACACCTCCGGATCAACCGGCCGTCCGAAAGGTGTTGTCGTCAGCCACCGATCGGTGGTCAACCAAATGGCATGGATGCGCGCACATTACGAGCTGGGGCCCACCGACGCGATCCTGCACAAGACACCGTTCACGTTCGATGCCTCGGTGTGGGAGCTGTTCCTGCCATTGCAGATCGGCGCGCGACTCGTCGTCGCGCGGCATGACGGCCATCTCGATCCTGGCTATCTGATCGCACAGGCACGGACGCACAGAGTGAGCATCCTCGAGTTCGTGCCATCGATGCTGGCGCTGCTGCTCGCCGATCGCGCCGAACTGCCGCCGAGCCTGCGGTATCTGTCGATCGGGGGCGAGCAGCTTTCGCCGACTATGCTCGAGCCTCTCCGGCACGACATCATCGTCGACAACACCTACGGTCCAACCGAAGCCACCGTGACATCCACGGTGTTCCGATGCCGGCCACGCCACCTCGGTTCGGTCCCGATCGGTACGCCGGTCCCCAACACCGGTGCGTATGTGCTGGATTCACGACTACACCTCGTTCCACCAGGCGTGCCCGGCGAGCTCTACCTGTCCGGCATACAGCTGGCACGAGCGTACCTCGGTGACAGCCCGGCCTCCGCGAGTCGATTCGTCGCCGACCCGTTCGGCGCGATAGGCACCCGGATGTACCGAACCGGCGATCTGGTCCGGAGATTGCCGGATGGGAACCTCGAGTTCCTCGGCCGCACGGATTTTCAGGTCAAGTTACGCGGGCTGCGCATCGAACTCGGCGAAATCGAAGCCACCCTCGCTGCGCATCCATCGGTAGACCATGCCGTCGTCGTCGTGCGGGACGGCCAGCATGTGGGTGACTTCCTCGCGTGCTATGTGGTTCCCGCCACTGGCGCCGCCATCGATCCGGCCGAGCTGGCCGATCACGCTGCGCGGTCGCTGCCGGCATACATGGTTCCGCAGCACATCATTCCGATGCCCAGCCTTCCGCTCACCGCGAGCGGCAAACTCGATCGTCGGGCGCTGCCCGCCGTCGACGTCCAGTCGTCGGCACCGGTCTACCGGGCGGCGTCCACCCCTGCTGAGTTGGTGATCAGCGCGGCCTTCGCGGAACTGCTCGGCGCCGAACGTGTCGGTCTGGACAACAACTTCTTCGCCCTGGGCGGCAATTCGCTCGTCGGCATGCGGGTGTTGGCGCGGATCAACGCGGCACTGGGAACCGGCCTCGGCGTGCGTGAGCTGTTCGAAGCACCGACTGTGGCCGGGTTGGCCCGGCGTTCGGTCGATGCCCGAGCAGATATGCGACCAGCATTGACCAAGCGGCCCCGGCCGTCTCGTATCCCGTTGTCACATGCGCAGCAGCGATACTGGTTACTCAACCAGTTCGACACCGATTCCGCCGTGGACAACATCTCCTTCGCGGTGCGGTTGTCCGGGGATCTGGATGTGACCGTCTTGCGGTCTGCGCTCACCGATGTCGTGCAGCGACACGAGAGCTTGCGGACCATGTACCCGGTCGACGGGGACGGACCACATCAGGTGGTGCTGGTGACGAGCCCGGCGGTGGCGGATCTCACCCCCGTGACCGCGGCCGACGACGAGGTCGACGACCTGGTGCGTGCGGTCGCGCTGCGCGGATTCGATGTCGCCGCCGAGGTGCCGGTG
The DNA here is from genome assembly GCF_040639505.1 of Nocardia sp. NPDC023852. NCBI lineage: Bacteria > Bacillati > Actinomycetota > Actinomycetes > Mycobacteriales > Nocardiaceae > Nocardia > Nocardia sp. NPDC023852. The sequence goes on along the minus strand of NZ_JBFAAB010000005.1, from coordinate 145,540 downwards.
GATGTGCGATTGTTCCGTACTCCGCACGACTACGTCTTGGTGTTCGTCGTCCACCACATCTGCGCCGACGGTTCGTCTACGGTTCCGCTCATCCGGGACCTCACCACCGCATTCACCGCGCGGAGCAACGGGACGGCGCCGCCGTGGCGCCCGCTTACGGTGCAGTACGCCGACTACGCGCTGTGGCAGCGTGAGCTGCTGGGCTCCGACGCCGACCAAGAATCGTTGGTGGCGCGGCAGATCGGTTACTGGACGACCGAGTTGGCGGGGTTGCCCGACCAGTTGGTGCTGCCCAGCGACCGGCCGCGCCCGCCCGCGCAATCATTCCGCGGCGCCATGGTCCGGCTCACCCTCGCTCCGACAGTGCACCGCGCCTTGCTCGAGCTCGCCTCGGACAATGGCGCGACACTGTTCATGGTGATGCGCGCCGCCTTGGCGGTGCTGCTGTCGCGTCTGTCCGGAACCTCCGACATCGCCGTCGGCACCCCCGTGGCAGGTCGTGGCGAAGCCGCCCTCGACGACCTGATCGGAATGTTCGTCAACACCTTGGTCCTGCGCACCCACGTCGACCTCGATGCGAGCTTCACCGAGTTGTTGACCCGAACCCGCGAGACCGACCTGCGTGCGCTCGCACATTCCGACGTCCCATTCGAACGCGTGGTGGAAGCACTCAACCCGGTCCGGTCGGTCGCCCATAATCCATTGTTCCAGGTCGGTTTCGCTTTCCAGAACTTCTCGACCGCCGACCTGGAGCTGCCTGGCCTCGACCTGCGCGCGCTGGAGATCGACACGCGGCTGGCGAAGACCGACTTGCATATCGAGGTACTGGACCAACGTGGGGCAAATGGCACCCCTGGACCCATCGGGATCACATTCGGCTATACGACAGACCTATTCGATGCGGGAACAGTACAGCAATTTATCGATCGCTATGCTCGTATCCTGCAGTCGGTGCTCGATAATCCCGCGATTCCGGTCGGCGATATTTCGATCATCGACGACGCCGAGCAGGTTCGGCTGCTGGCCCTCTCCACGGGCACGGATCGCCGCACACCCGAGGAAACCCTTGTCGGGCTGTTCGATACCCAGGTGGCGGCAGCCCCTGATGCGCTCGCGATCGTCTGCGGCGCAGTGCGGTTGTCTTACGCTCAGCTCGATGCCCGGGTGAATCGCCTGGCCCGCCATCTGATCTCGCTGGGCGTCGGCCCCGAATCGGTGGTCGCGTTGGCCATCCCCCGCTCCGTCGACCTGGTTGTGGCGATGTATGCCGTAACCAAGGCAGGTGGCGCGTATCTGCCGCTCGATCCAGACCAACCACCAGAACGACTCCAGCGGGTCCGCGATGCCGCTCGGCCGATCGTCGTGCTGACCGCGACAGCCATGGCTGCCCTCGACTTGTCGGCGCACTCGACGGCGCGCGTCACCGATGACGACCGGCTCGCACCACTTCGGCCGGACAATACCGCCTACGTCCTCTTCACGTCCGGCTCGACGGGTCGGCCGAAGGCCGTCGCGCTCTCACATGGTGCGATTGTCAACCAACTGTTGTGGAAGACCGCCGAATTCGGCCTGGGTTCCGATGACCGGGTGTTGGTGAAGACGACAGCGACGTTCGACCTGTCGGTGTGGGAGTACTGGTGCGGGCCGGTATCGGGAGGTGCGCTGGTGCTCGCATCGGCCGACGGCCACCGCGAGCCGGCATACCTCAACGACCTGATCCGCACCGAGGGCGTCACCACTCTGCACGTGGTCCCTGCGATGCTGGACGCTCTGCTGGACGCAAGCAGCGGCACCCTGCCCGACCCGCTGCGGCGGGTACTCGCGATCGGAGAAGCGTTGCCGCGGGCGACCGCGACCCGGTTCCGCCAGAACAACTCCGCCCAGTTGTTCAATCTCTACGGTCCGACCGAAGCCGCGGTGTCGGCGACCGCGTACGCGGTAAGCGACAGTCGGCCCGGATCGGTGCCGATCGGTGCGCCGGTATGGAACACCCAGGCCCTGGTGCTCGATTCGAGATTGCATCCGGTGCCGCACGGCGTGCCGGGCGAGTTGTACCTGGCAGGTGCCCAACTGGCGCGCGGCTACCACCATCGCCCGGATCTGACCGCCGATCGGTTCGTCGCCAACCCGCTGGGCCCCGTCGGAAGCCGGATGTACCGCACCGGCGACCTGGTGATCCAGCGTGCAAGTGGCGAGCTGGAATACCTGGGCCGCAACGACTTCCAGGTCAAGTTGCGCGGCTTCCGCATCGAACCGGGTGAGATCGAGGCAGCACTCGCCACGCACCCATCGGTGTCGCGGGCGATGGTGGTCCCACACAACGATCCGCTGACCGGAGATCGACTCGTCGGCTATGTCGTCCCCACGGGCCGCGAGCTCGACATCGAAGCGCTGCGCACGGCGGTCGCGGCGGTGCTGCCGTCGTACATGGTGCCTTCGGCATTCGTGATTCTCGACGAGATTCCGGTGAACACGAATGGAAAGGTAGACCGAAAAGCACTGCCGGAACCGGTATTCCAGGCCCGTGCGTTTCGGGCACCGTCCTCTCCGATCGAGGAGGTGGTGGCGCACTCCTTTGCCGAGGTGCTCGGCGTGCACCGGGTCGGGCTGGACGACGACTTCTTCGCGATCGGCGGCAATTCGCTGGTCGCGACCCAGGTCGCCGCGCGGCTAGGCGTCGTCCTGGACACCCGCGTGCCGGTAAGGACGCTGTTCGAGGCGCCGACCGTAGCGGAGCTGGCCGCGCGCGTCGGCCGGCTCGCAGGGGCGGGTGGACAACCAGCTCTAACGGCGCGGCCTCGACCGGAGCGGATTCCGCTATCCCTTGCCCAGCAACGGATGTGGTTTCTCAATCGCTTCGATCCGTGCTCCGCGGCCTACCACATTCCTATCGCGGTCCGGTTGTCCGGACAGCTCGATGTGTCGGCGTTGCGATCGGCTGTCGTCGATGTCATCTCACGACACGAAGTATTGCGCACCGTCTATCCGGCAACGGAGGACGGCCCGGTGCAGGAGATTGTGCCGACCGAACACGCCATGCCCGACACCGCCGTGACGACGGTGTCGGTGGACGAGCTCGCCGACCGCCTGTACACGCTGGCAACCAGGCCCTTCGACGTGACATCGGCGGTCCCGGTGCGGGTCGGCTTGTTCGAACTCGGCCCGCGCGACCATGTGCTGGCGCTGGTGGTGCATCACATCGCCGCCGACGGTTCCTCGGTGCGCCCGCTGACTCGAGACGTGATGCGCGCGTATACCGCACGAGCAGCCACCGGCGCAGCGCCCGACTGGCCCGCGCTACCGGTGCAGTACGCCGATTACGCGCTCTGGCAGCGCTCCGTGGTCGGCTCGGAGAACGATGCGGATTCGCCGGCGACCCAGCAGATATCGTACTGGCGTGCCGCACTCGCCGATCTGCCCGGCCAGCTGGATCTCCCATCCGACCGGCCACGCCCGGCGGTACAGTCGATGGCCGCCGACACCGTTCACTGGCAGATCGACGCCGACACCCACCAGGCACTGATCAGCCTTGCCCGGGAGCACAGTGCCACCCTGTTCATGGTGCTGCACTCCGCGTTTGCCGTGCTTCTGGCACGGATGTCACGCACCGATGACATCGTTATCGGGGTGCCGGTCGCCGGTCGTGCGGACCGGACGTTGGACGATCTGATCGGGATGTTCGTCAACACTCTGGTGTTGCGCTCCCGAATCGACGAGAGCGAGCCGTTCACCGCTCTGCTGGTGCGGCAGCGGGACACCGACCTTCAGGCATACACCAACGCGGACATACCCTTCGAGCGGCTGGTCGAGGTTCTCGATCCACCCCGGTCCACGGCCCGGCACCCACTGTTCCAGGTGGGACTGGCATTTCAGAACATGGCGCGCACCGAACTCGAACTACCCGGATTGACAGTCACCGGCCTGCCGGTCGACATCGCGTCCTCCCAGTTCGACCTGGATCTCACAGTCGCGGATGGTTGCGCCGACGACGGGACTCCCATGGGGATCGGGGGTGTGCTCACCTACGCGACAGATCTGTTCGACACGTCGACCGCACAGGAGTTCGCGAATCGGCTGGTGCGGATCTTGTCCGCCGTCGTGGCGGATCCCGGCGTGGCAGTCGGCGATATCGAGTTGCTCGACGAGAGCGAACGCAGCCAGGTGCTCGTCGAATGGAACGACACCGACCACCCTGTTGTCGCGGGCGCGAGCGTGATGTCGGCGTTCGAGGAACGGGTGGTGCTCGATCCGGATGCCCCCGCCGTGGTGTTCGGCCAGGAATGCCTGACCTATGCGCAGCTCGATGCGCGGGCGAATCGTTTGGCACGGTGGCTGATCGGACAGGGGGTCGGCCCGAACGCACTGGTCGTCTCGGCCATGCGCCGATCCCTCGATCAAGTCATCGCCATGTACGCGATCGTCAAAGCGGGTGGGACATATGTGCCGCTCGACCCGGATCAACCCGATGAGCGCCTCCGTCATGTACTCGACTCGGCGGCACCACTCTGTGTGCTGACGTCGACGCCGGACGAGTTCACCCTGGCGCCTGCCACCACAATCGACACCCTGGATCTGTCGACGCTGTCGGCCGCGCCGATCACCGATGACGAGCGGGTGCGCCCCCTGCGACCCGAACACGCCGCCTACGTGATCTACACCTCCGGGTCGACCGGCTTGCCGAAGGGGGTCGCGGTCAGCCACGCCGCCCTCGGCAACCAGCTCGCCTGGATGCGGGCCGAGTACCGTGTCGATGCCGCCGACGTGTACCTGCAGAAGACCGCTGCGACGTTCGACGTGTCGCTGTGGGGATATTTTCTGCCCTTGCAGACCGGTGCGCGGCTGATCTTGGCCGCGCCGGACGGTCACCGTGATCCGCAGTATCTGTCCCGTCTGATCCGCGAGCACCAGGTCAGCATCACCGACTTCGTTCCGTCGTTGCTCGCCGTGTTCGCCGCGCACGCACCGGCGCGCGCAGTGGCGTCATTGCGTGCGGTTTTGGTCATCGGTGAGGCGTTGCCATCGGAGACGGTCCGTGCGTTCCACGCGATCTCCGCCGCCGAGGTGCACAATCTCTACGGCCCGACCGAAGCGGCGGTGAGCATCACCCACCAGCAGGTCAGCGCGACCGACGACGCAGTACTGATCGGCACACCCGAATGGAATTCGCAGGTCTTCGTGCTCGACAGCCGGTTGCGGCCGGTGCCCGCTGGCGTTACCGGTGAGCTGTACCTGGCAGGTGCCCAACTCGCCGACGGCTATCACCGGCGGCCGGATCTCACTGCGGACCGGTTCGTCGCAAATCCGCTGGGCGCACCTGGGACCAGGATGTACCGCACCGGCGATCTGGTGCGGTGGACCCGTGCCGGGGCGCTCGATTACCTCGGGCGGGTTGATTTCCAGGTGAAGGTGCGCGGCCAACGCATCGAACTCGGCGAGATCGAGACCGCACTGCTGGCCGATCCCACCGTCGGTCAGGCGGTGGCGACGGTGGTCGCCGGGGCGACCGGGGATCAGCTGGTCGGCTATGTGGTGCCCGCGGGCGGCGCACACGTTGAGGCAGCGGGACTGCGTGAGTCGTTGACGCGGGTGCTGCCGTCGTACATGGTTCCGTCGACGGTGCTGGTACTCGACACGTTCCCGGTCAACTCCAGCGGGAAACTGGATCGTTCGGCGTTGCCTCAGCCGGTGTTCCGACCTCGCGACTTCCTCGCGCCCTCGACGCCCGTCGAGCACCTGATCGCCGAGGTGTTCACGGACGTCCTGGGGGTCCCCAGGGTCGGCGTCGAGGACAGTTTCTTCGAGCTCGGCGGCACGTCACTACTCGCCTTCACCCTGCACCAGGCACTGGCCGCGCGGCTCGACCGCGAGCTGCCGATATCGGCGCTGTTTGCCGCCCCCACCGTGCGGGGGCTCGCGGCGCGCGTCGCGGGCCAGGACGTTCCGGTCCACAGTCCTACTATGATCGCCGCCGACGCCGTACTCGGGCTGGAGATCAGCGTCGCGGACCTCGCGCCTGTGCACGCCGGGCCCGCGCGTGATGTGCTGCTGACCGGAGCGACCGGCTTTGTCGGCGCCTACCTGCTGCGGGAATTGGTGGACCGCACCGACGCCCAAGTGTGGTGTCTGGTCCGCGCGGACAGCGTCCGGCAGGGCCGCGACCGCATCCGAAGCGCACTGCAGGCCTACCGATTGTGGGACGACACATGCGAGGCGCGAGTAGTGCCGGTGCCGGGTGATCTCGCCGAGCCGTCGTTCGGCTTGGCCGACGCCGACTTCACACGGCTTGCCACCCGCATCGACGCGATCTACCACAACGGCGCCCGGGTCAACCATGTCGAACCGTATTCACTGCTGCGGGCCCCAAACGTCCAGGGCACTCGCGAAGTGCTGCGTCTGGCGACTACGCAACGGCTCAAGCCTGTCCACTTCGTCTCCACCGCCGACACCGCGGTGCCCGCGACGGTTGTTTCAGGGAGCATCATCAGCGAGACGACCCGCATCGACGTCGAGGAACTGCCCGCCCATGGATACGTCGCCAGCAAATGGGCGGCCGAACAACTGGTCCTCCAAGCGGCCGAGTGCGGCGTGCCCGCCCGTGTCTACCGGCCCGGCTTGGTTTCCGGCGACTTCCAGCTCGGTGTGAACAATGTCGACGACGCGTTCTGGAACATGATTCGGGCCGCCGCGATACTCGGCATGGCCCCGGATGTCGGGGACGCGACGATCGCGCTGGTTCCGGTGTCCTACGTGGCCGGCGCCATCGTGGCGATCTCGACCGAGCCCGCGGCCGACCTCGTGTATCACTTGGTGAACGAAAAGCCGGTCGCGCTCCACGATATTTTCGAATGCCTGCGCAGGCGTGGACTACCCGTCGTGTCCGAAACTCTCGACACGGTCCAGCTCCGGCTCGCCGACGAAGCCAGAACGCGCAACGCGGCTGGTGACGATTCCTTGGTTCGCGCGGTCCTGCTCAGCGGCAATTACGCCGGAGGCACCACCGACATCGTGCTGGACGACACCAACACGCGAAAGGCGCTGGCCGAGAACGGCATCCGCTGCCCAGCAATCGACGAGACCGTGCTCGACACCTACATCGGGTCCTTCATCGCATCCGGATTTCTGCCTGAGCCGAACGGCGCTCCGCGCGCCGAGCCCGGCACTCCGACCGGCATTTGACAGGGTGGCACTCGCGTACTGCCGACAGCACTTGCGGCGACATCCGGGCTGGTTTTCGTCCTGACACTGTTTCTTCAGCAGGAGCTGCACCGGACTCCGGCCCAGGCTGCGCTCGGTCTGCCCCCGCTGTCGGTGGGTATCATCATCGCCTCGATCGCGGCACATCAGCTGCTGGAACGCCTCGGTCGCGATCTCGTCCTGATCGGGCTGGTACTCACCCTCACCGGGACAGTCGCATTGCTGGCCCTGGTCGTCGGCACCGATCCCACACCGTGGACCATCGTCGGCCCGATCTTCCTCACCGGCCTCGGGCTCGGCATGTGCTTCGGCACCATCTACCAGGTGACACTCGGCGATATCGCGGCCGCCGAAGCCGGTAGTGCCAGCGGCTCCCTGACCGCGGTGCAGCAGGTGGCCAACAGCATCGGCGCCGCCGCTGTCACCACCGTCTACTTCCATACCTCCGGCGGTACGGCCACCAGCCTCGCCGTGGTCGCCACCACTACCGTCGTCTGCTGCGGACTGGTTCGACTACTGCCGCGCCCCGGCCGAGGCGCAACCCATCCAGTGACCACTCGCGAGCCGGTCGGCCCCTTGCCCGGCGCGCCGGCGAGCCCGGCCGGTCGGCCACTCACTCATCGATTCCTGCCTCGAGGCGGGCGTCCAAGGACCACGGGCCCGCGCCAACGCTGAGCAGGAATACGCTGCCGCACAGCTGGGCGAGGTCTGTGCGGGATTCGTGGATGAGGTCCCACCATCCGGATTTGCCGGCGAACAGTGCCGCGTCGCCCCACAAGATGGGCAATTTCGTGATCAGCAGTGCGCCGAGCATGTTCACGATCATCGGGATCGCTGCTAGCCGAGTGCACAAACCGGCCAGGATCGCTGCGCCGCAGGCAATTTCGAAGACCCCGTCTACGGGGGCGAAGAATCCTGACGCGGGGATACCGGCCTTGTCGAACCGCCCGGTGCCCAGCGTGCCGGGGTAGAGGAACTTCTGGATGCCCTCGAAGAAGAACACCGCTCCCACGGAGAGGCGGATCCAGATCACCGCAGCCGGCGCCGTCGTCGCGGTCAGCCGAGCCAGCCAAGTGTTGTGGTCGGACATATGACACCCCTTCCGATCGTGGGCACGCTACTGCCGGTCTTTCGGTGCTGTGGTGGCAGCGGAAGTGAAGCGGCGGCGTGCGGCGTAGACCACGGCGCCCACGGCCAGCACCGCGAGCCCGGCCAGCACCGACCGCCCCGGCAGCGTGAACGCCAGAACGAGGCATCCCGCCAGCCCAAGCACCGGGATGACCGGGGCGGGCCGTCCCTCGGCCGGCGTCAACGTCCACGCGGCCGCGTTGGCGACGGCGTAGTAGAGCAGCACACCGAAGGACGAAAACCCGATCGCGGCACGGACGTCGGTGATCGCCGCGGCGACGGCCACGATCCCACCGACGGCGATCTCGGCGCGGTACGGCACCGCGAAACGTGGATGCACTGCCGCCAACACGTGGGGCAGGTGACGGTCACGGGCCATGGCCAAGGTCGTACGCGACACACCAAGGATCAGCGCCAGCAGCGAACCCAGCGCGGCGACCACGGCTCCGGCCCGCACCACCGGCTCGAGCCAGCCCGCACCTGCCTCCTGTACGAGACGTGACAGCGGCGCCGCTGCCGCGGACAGCCCTGGTCCCAGGACTGTGAGCGCCGCTGCGGCGACGACCGCGTACACGAGCAGGGTGATGCCGAGGGCGAGCGGGATCGCGCGCGGGATCGTGTGCGCGGGATCACGAACTTCCTCACCGAGGGTGGCGATCCGCGCGTATCCGGCGAAGGCGAAGAACAGTAGACCTGCCGCCTGCAGGACCCCGCCGACGGTGACGTCGGAACCTAACGCCAGCCGTGCGGAATCGGTGTTGGGGGAGGTGAGTGCCGCCGCCACCACAACGCCGAGCACCGCCAGCACAATTCCCACGATCACCCGCGTCAGCACCGCGGATTTCCGGACGCCGCGAAAGTTGACCGCCGTCAACGCGACGACTGCCGCTACGGCGACGGCGTGCGCACGCTCGGGCCAGGCGTACGTGCCGACGGTCAACGCCATGGCCGCGCACGATGCGGTCTTACCGACTACGAAACTCCACCCCGCCAGGTACCCCCAGAATTCGCCGAGCCGTTCGCGGCCGTACACATACGCACCTCCCGAGGTCGGGTAGCGTGCGGCCAATCGCGCTGACGAAGTCGCGTTGCAGTACGCCACCACCGCCGCTACCGCAAGTCCGAACAACAGTCCCGACCCCGCCGCGCGCGCCGCCGGTGCCAGGGCCGCGAAGATTCCCGCTCCGATCATGGAGCCGAGCCCGATCACAACCGCATCGCTCACCCCCAGACTCCGCTGCAGCTCGTCTGGCACATTCATCGGCGATCTCCTGGACACCCTGCTCCTATCGCCCACCCGAGTCCGGCCGGTTCGATCAAATCCGCTTGATGTATCTGGCGCAATCCTCTGGTCGTGGAGCCACCGCGTCAAGCCGTCCCGGCGTTCGCGCAACTGGCCGACCATCCGTGGCGGTGGCGGCTGGTGGCGGAACTGTCCGGCAGGTCCGGCAGCGATTACGCCAGCGTCCGTTACCTGGTCGATGACGTGCAGGGAGAAGTCCGCTGAACCGTGGTTGGCCCAGCCACAGACAATCAGGGGTTTCCTCCTCGGTCTGCGACTGCCGCGGCGTCTGCCTCGGTCAACGCAAATTTCGGAAGAAGCGCCCTGTAATCGTCAAGGTCGAGGTCAGCGGTGGATGTATCCCAGTGTGAACGGTGCGTCGTCCAGTCGTGGGGCTATCGATTCCCCGCCGAGTTCCTGCCGCAGTGTGGCTTGTTCGTCTCGGATGACGTGCATAACGGCGTTGATCAGGGCAAGGTGGGTGAACGCTTGGGGGTAGTTGCCCCAGTGCCGACCGGTTCGAGGGTCGATTTCCTCGGCGTAGAGGCCCATGGGGCTGGCGTAGGCAAGCAGTTTTTCGCACAGCTGTTTGGCTCGTTTCTTTTCGCCGATCTCCGACAGCGCCGAGACCAGCCAGAACGAGCAGATCGTGAAAGCGCCTTCTTCCCCGGCCAATCCGTCGTCGGTTTCATCGACGCGGTATCGCAGGACGAGGCCGTCTTCGGTCAGTTCGTCGGCGATGGCCAGCACTGTGTTGCGTACCCGATCGTCGTCGGGGGGCAGGAAACGAACCAGTGGGATGAGCAGCGTCGAAGCGTCCAGCGCCGTGCTGCCGTAGTACTGGGTGAACACCTGTCGGGAGTCGACCGCATGCGTACATATGTCGGCGTGGATTTCCTCGGCGGCCTGTTGCCAGCGATGCGCACGTTCGAAGTCCTGGTGGATGCGGGCCAGCCGGGCGCCGCGATCGGCGGCGACCCAACACATGACTTTGCTGGAGGTGAAGTGTTGGGGCTTCCCGCGAACTTCCCAGATGCCATGGTCGGGCTCGCGCCAGCAGGTGAGGGCGCTTTTGACCGCCCGACCCAACAGCGGCCACGCCCGCGCGTCGATTTGATCTTGGTGTCGGGCGTACAGATAGACCGAGTCCAGCGCCGCGCCCCACACATCGTGCTGGCGTTGCCGGTATGCGTTGTTGCCGATGCGCACGGGGCCGGCATTGTCGTAGCCACGCAGATGGGTGAGAGTCTGCTCAGTGAGGTCGGTTTCGCCGCCGATGCCGTACACGATCTGCATGTCCGAAGTTTCTTCGGCCAAGTCGAGGATGTACGAGAAGAAGTCGTTCGCCTCCCAGCTGAAGCCCAATGTATACAGACCCCACAGCGCGAAGGCGGAATCGCGGATCCACGAGAATCGATAGTCCCAATTGCGTTGCCCGCCTGGTGTTTCCGGCAATGACGTGGTGGCGGCGGCAGCGATGGCACCGGTAGGCGCAAAAGTCAGACCCTTGAGGGTCAACGCACTGCGGGTGAGCTGGGCCGTCCACGGATGGTCCGGAAATCGGCCGCCGGCCAGCCAGTGCCGCCAATGGTGGATCGTCCGCAGCAGCCGTTCCTCGGCCTCGTCAACGGCATGGGGGGCGTCGCGACTGCCCCAGGAGAGCGCGCAGAAGCGTGTGTCGCCCGTCTTGAGCAGGGTGCGGGCAACCGCGTGCGTACCTTCCAGGCCCAAGCGCATGTCGGTGCTCAACGTCAGCCGCAGATCGATCCCGTCAGCGCTGGCCTGCGCGAGGTGGTAGCTGTCGAGGTATTCCCAATGCGCGCGATGCCTGCCGTAATCGAAGGCCGGCTGGCAATCGAGCCCGAACTGGATCTGTCCGGTCTCACAGTGCACCGTCCGCAGCAGAATATGCTCGGCGTCGTAGTCGGTGGGGGTCCGACGATGTGCGCTACGGCCGGGTTTTTGGTGCCGCCAGGGCCCGACCAGCAGCACATCGCGCACCGTCGCCCACCCTTCGCCGCTGCGCCAGCTCGTCTCCATGACCATCGTGCCCGGGATGTAGCGGCGATCAGTGGGCACCACGAAACCGTCGGGAGCGAACCGAAACGACCCGGCGGAACGATCGAGTATGGCCGAGAAGACACTGGGGGAGTCCATACGGGGTAGACACATCCACTCGATCGCCCCGTTGGGGGCGATAAGGGCGCTGACCTCGCAGTCGGAGATGAAACCGTAGTCGTCGATGCGCGGGAACGCCGTGAGCCGCGGCGTACGTTCGCTCTCGTGGTCCATGCGTTGCTCCATCGTCATCTGGGCGCTGACATATGACTGGCTATTCCACGCGATTACCTCGTGAACCGTCTTCTTCTCGACCAGACTGGGAGCGGGATCGGGAAGAAGTATTGGGGCGAAGCTGCCCGCCAAGTGAACCAAGCTCAAACCACGACGTCGACGGGGCCGAGCGCAGGCATGGCAGCCGCACCGACACCGGCCCGATAGCGCTCAGGGCTCGTCTGGGGACGAGATTTCGCGGGCGCGCACTTGGACCAGAATGTCCCGCAGTTTTCCGGCGCGGGCGAGAACAATGTCGCCGAGCGGACCGACAATGCCACGCAGCCAGTCCAGGGGGCGCCACAGGGCGGGGGCCACCACTCGGGTGCGGTTGCGTTCTACCGCCCTCAAGATTTCCTTGGCAGCCCGGTCGGGGCTGATGCGCTTGGTGAGCATGCGCGGGAACAGTTTTTCAGTCTTCTCGAACAGCGGGTCACCTACCTTGGTGCCGTTCACCAGGTCGGTATCGACGAAGCCGAAATACGCTGTGGTGACGCCGATCCCGGCCACCGATAGTTCGACACGCAGCGTGCGCGCGAGCGCTTCGACACCGGCCTTGCTGACCGCGTATGGTGCGCCGAGCACGCCGTTGACGAACGAGTACACCGAGGCGACCACGACCAGTCGGCCGCGGCTTGCGCCCAGGTGCGGCAAACCGGCCTGCACCGTATTCCACGCCCCGCGCAAATTTACGCCGATCACCCGGTCGAACTCGGCGAGGCTGGTGCCTGCGACGGTTGCCATCTTCGGCGCCACTCCGGCATTGGCGACAACCACGTCGATTCCACCGAGCTCGGCCGCGGCCGCCGCGACAGCCGCCGACAGTCCCTCAGGATCGGTGACATCGGCGACGAAAGCCGAAGCTGCGGCACCGAGTTCCGTCACCACTTGCTTCAGCTCGAGTTCATCTCGATCGAGCAGTGCCACCCGGGCGCCCCGCGCGATCGCGCCGCGCGCGGTGGCGAGACCGATGCCGCGCGCCGCGCCGGTGATCACCACCCGCTTGCCGTCAAGTTCCGTCATCGCGCCACCGCCCGCCGGTGCCCGCGGTCGGCGCAATCGACGGTCTGAACTACCCGCGCACAGGCCGGATGCGGCCTGGATGGGGCGGCAATCACCACGCCGTTCGCAGTGAGATACCGACCGGGCCGGTCGGCGGTGAATTCCGTGCCGTCGAGACGCACTTGCAGCTCCTTGCTGAATAGATCCCTGGACGTTATGGCGGAGTGAAGCCAGCCGCCGGTTCGGCGATGCGCTCGATCACGATCCACTCAGATCTGGCTCGCCTCCCCAGAAGGTAGACGATGCTATTGGCGCACGGCCAGTCATTCGGGGCAGTGGCCTGGACGAGCAACGCCGAAGCCTGGTCAGTGGGTCGCACGCCATCAGTGACTGGGCGACCGTGGATCCGATCAGATTGTGGTGCCAGATGCGGCAGGCACCGCGAGGAATCGCCGAAGGCGAGACGCCCCAGGAAGTCACGCGATGCCTCGAACGCTTTCTCGCCGAGCATGTTCGGCGATCATGATCACCGACGACGATGGACTGCCACGAGCGGCTAGCAGCGATACCCCAGGGCTGGGACGGCGCCGGGCGCCGAAGCCGCCGCCACCGAATTGTGGAGATCGAGCGCGCGGCGGTGCCCTCCAGCAGTACCACGCCCTCGTCGACCACGAAGTGGCTTCGATTACAACGCAATTCAGGAGTCTCTATGGCCCCGCTATGCCGGCCAACGCCGCTCTGCCGGCAATCCAGGACATTCTCGCGGCCAGCTGAGTGAGCACATACCGAAATGTGGTCCGGGCGAATACCCTTCCGGAAGTAGTGGACATCCGCACGCAGCGGACACCGGCGAACTATGGTGAGGCGGTGGTACTCGAGCCAGGTCACCAGTTTGCGGGATTTGTTGTGAAGGCCCGGCTGGGCCATGGCGGCAGCAGCGAAGTGTATCTGGCCGAGGATCCGGAACGGTCGCGGCCTGTGTCACTGAAGATTCTGGGGCCGGAAGACAGCCGGTCACCCGAGGCGCGGGCGCGATTTGTGCACGAGTTCGACATCTTGTCGGCGCTACGACACCCCAACATCGTGCGGATGTACACGCACGGCGAAAACGACGGCAGGCTGTGGTCGGCGCGCGAGTATGTGGCAGGCGCGACGGTGTCGACGTTGGTGCGGAGGCCGCACCAGCACCCGGATCTGCGGCAGGTGCTCCACGTGCTGACTCAGGTCGCGGCAGGATTGGATTTCGCGCACGCAAACGGTGTGGTCCATCTCGACGTGAAACCGGCGAATGTGTTGATCGGCGCGGACGACCCCGCGACAGTGAAAATCTCGGACTTCGATCAGGCCCGGTGGCTCGAGCGGCCCGAACCGCCCCTGGCCACCAACGGTTTCGTCGTCGTGTCGGTGCCGTATGCCGCGCCGGAACTGCTGCAGGCGGGCACGGTGTCCCCGGCGACGGACCAGTACGTGTTGGCTTGCTCGGCCATCGACCTGCTCACCGGCCGGCCGCCGTTCTCCCGCGCCGACCTCATGGCCACTGCGGAGGCCCAACTGCAGGATCCACCACCCAAGATCTCTGAGCGCCAACACTGGATCCCGCCCGAGGTCGACGCGATCCTGCATCGGTCGCTCGCAAAAGATCCCAGTGCCCGCTACGACTCGTGCACCGAACCCATCCGCTTGCTGACCGAGGCACTCCACGACATCGATCCCCGCCCCCTCGCCCCCTTCCTGAACCGTCTGAAAGTGGCATTCACTCGAACGCATTTGCTGAATGCCACATTCAGACGGAAAGAAGGGGAGGCGACAGGGGCGCGGAGGGGGGCCGGCACGCGATAAGACGTCCGCCGGGAATGTTCTGCCGCTGCTGCTAGCAGGAAAGCATGACCCCGTGACGAAGCGGCGGCCGACCTCTCGGGCACGAGAGCCACGCTGGTGTCGCTCGATACCGAATCAGCGGTCTGTTCGGTTGTCGACCGAGGAATCGCGAGGTATGCGAGTCCCCGCACCATTGCCCGGCGGGAAATGGCGGAGGCAATGGTCGATCCGGTCCGCCGCGGACCTGACAAGGTCGGTCAAACCCGGCGGGGGCTGGGGGGCCAGCACCAGCCCGGTGATGGTCGCGGGTAGGTGTCCGTCGGTGCTGCGCAACGGCGCTGCGACACAGCTCATTCCGACTGCGCCGTCGGAATGATCGGAAATGACGAAACCTCGATCGCGCACACTGCGTACGATTTGCCGCCACTGCGATGCGGACAACTGCGCCCTGGGACCCCACACATCGCCGGACACCATGAGGGAGTACCAGGCGGCAGCCAGTGGGGTGTAGACGGCATTCAGATCCGGAGGAAGCAACCAGCAGCGATCTCCCCGGGCGGCGGCCGTCACCAGACGCCCCTGTCCGGAATACAGCACATACACACCCACGGCATCCGCCGAACCGATCAATGCTCGCACCGGATCGGCGGCTGCCCGGCCGAGGACGGGATCCGGTTGCCAGGAGCGACCCAATCGAGCGGTGAGCGAGCCCATGAAGTAGCGATGGTCGATCCGCTCGACGGCGCCGACCGCGACCAAGTGATCCGCGATGCGGTGGGCGGTGGTCTTGGCAAGACCGGCTTCCCGCGCCAACTCGCTCAGTCCGAGGCCACGGTCCGCACCACTCAGCACCTCCAACACCGTAAACGCCCGCTCGAGCACCCCGCGCTCGCTTTTGCGGTCGTTGACGGGTGAGTGCACCGCTGGCATATCAATAGTGTGCGACATCAACCGCCGACATTCACACCCCCAGTGCACCACCCGATCCACCGAGCAGCTCGGGAGGATCGGTGTTGTAGGCCATGCTGCAACACAAACCCCTACCTATGGCTTATACCACGCAGACGGGATAGAAAATTAGCGTGGGAATACAAATCCCGAGACTCCACGGAAAGAGGAACCACAACGCGGCCGGCTGGACCGCTTCGCTCGATACCGGTGCTGGCGCCGGTGCCGGTGCCGGTGCCGGTTCGGCGGAGGCCATACCCGACCCCATGGCGATTACCGGAGCCATCGCTACGGCTGCTGCCGTTGCCCGCAACTTCTTACTCATGATGATCCCTTCAATAGACTGATGTCGAAGGCCCCACCTCGGCAGATTCCGCCCTCGGGTACGGCCCACATGGCCCGGGTAGTTTTTCCCGGCCGTCCCCGACAAGCTAATTAACTCGCCATCGGCGTTCAGCAGCAAGACATCGGTCCGATTAGCGGAACGCGCATGGTATTCCCGCCGCAGGGCCCGCCGGTCAGGTTCAGTGGCCTGGGCATCGCGAAGCAGTAGAGGATTTCTTCGGCGGTCTTGCGGGATGAAGGATTCACCGGCAGTGCGCGGTGAAGCGATCGTGAGCGCCACGATTTCAGCCCGGTCGCATTGGGTCAATTGCGGGCTGCGGCGGGGGCCATGGCTGTCAGCGAACGGGTGCGGACAGTGGATTATGATGCGCGCGAGCCGATTCCTACCCGAACAGTGTCGCCGCGGGGTCGGCGGTTTGTCGGTGTCGGTAGTGGGCGTCGATCCGCGCGCGGACTCGGATGTAGGAAAGCCGGCATGACGCCGCAGGGCTCGAATTCATCGACATCGTCCAGACGCATCCCACCATCGGTTTGCTGGTGGGATGCTGGAAACGCGGAAGGTAGTCGACATATCGTGCCCACGGCCGCGGGAGGGCCTGAATCGGCTCGGGCCGCCGAAGGGAACACCAACCTCGGACATCAGTGCAATCGACCTCCCGGGCATGCCCAGGTGGCACGCCGCGAAAGGTGAGAACCATGAAGCTCATAGTCATCGGCGGTACCGGACGGATCGGCTCGCAGGTGGTTCAGAAGCTGACCGCGGCCGGACACGCCGCCGTCCCCGCCGCACCGTCCACCGGTGTCGACCTGATCACGGGAAAGGGTCTGGACCAGGCGCTGGGGGACGCCGACGTCGTGGTCAACGTGGCGAACTCGCCGACCTTCGACGAGGCGTCTCTGGACTTCTTCCGCACCTCGATGAACAACCTGCTTGCCGCGGGGGCCAGGGCCGGTGTCCGGCACCAGGTGATCCTCTCGATCGTCGGAGTGGACCAGGTGCCCCAGCTGGACTACTACCGGGCCAAGACCCTGCAGGAGGAGTTGCTCCGGCAGGGGCCCACGCCGTACTCCATCGTGCGCGCCACCCAGTTCTTCGAGTTCGTGGACGCGGTCTTGTCCGAGACTTCCGACGGCGACACCGTCCGCCTGCCCGCCACCCGCCTGCAGCCGATCGCCGCCGCGGACGTCGTCGACGCGGTCGCCGAGGTGTCCACCGGCACCCCGCTGCGAGGGATTCGGAACGTCGCCGGGCCGGACGTCTTCCCCCTCGACGAGCTCGGCAGGCTCACCCTGGCCGCGCAGCGCGACAGCCGGACCGTCATCACCGACGACGAGGCCGGCATGTTCGCAGCAGTCACCGGCGATGTGCTCACTGCGGGTCCGGACGCGCACCTGGCACCCACGCACTACCAAGATTGGATCCAGAAGGTCTACTGAATCAGGGGGGATACCCTCCCCGCTTCAGGCACGTGGCCCCGTTGATCCGGCAGATCGAACCGTCGACCACCGAGGTAGGCCCTCGGCCCGACGATCGGAGGTTCCCCGTGCGATGTCGTCGGGTCAGGGGCAGGCGCTCCTGGTCGGCAACGTCAGTGGTGCCGCCGGGCGGATGGTTGCCGGGCCACCCGGCGTCTCGACGGTAACCGGACCGCCCGAAGAGACTTCCACCGTTGTGCCTTCCGGTCGGATGTGCAAGGTCAGCCTGCTATCGCCTACCGCGAGATCGCGAATTGTCATCCCCTCGGGAAATCCGCTGGGCAGCATGGGGTCCAGCCGGGGACCCGTCTCGGCCCACCGCAGCCCGGTCGGCCCGTACAGCAAACCCTGGAGGAATCCGCCCGCACCTGTGACGAAGATCCACGCCGATTGACCGATCGTGTTTTCACCCGACCGGTCGCTACGCGCCTCGGACTGGAACCGATACGGTGATCGGACGTACGGTTGCACCGATCGATCCAGGAACTGCTGGGTGCGGCAAGGGTCGTACTGCGCGCTGAGGATCGCACCCACGCTGTTGCTCATGTTGGGGCCGTCGGGATCGGTGCGGTCGAAGTAGTACACCAGAGTCGCCTCAGGCGAGTAGCCCGGTGCAGCATAGGAGTACGGGTAGCTGATCAGCACCGTGTCGGCCTGCTTGATCTTCGCGCCCTGATACCCGAGATACTCGGCGGGCACCCCCGGGACGATATCCGGCGGCATCGCCATGTGGGCGGCGATGTCGGCCCACCGGGGGTTCACCGGCAGTCCGGCCAGCCGGGCCGCCGACATCGCGGTGCGCATCGTGGCGATCACTCCGGCATTGGTGAGCGCGCTGTCCACGGAAACCGAGACGTATTCGTCGGCGCCCGCCGCCGGCGCGTAGTGGTAGCGGCCGTCGGGCAGCTTCGGACCGACTCGTGCGGCCTGGTAGTTCGCGATGGCCGTGATCACCCGCGCGCCGCTGTCACGCAGCCATTGCCCGTCGCCGGTGGCCGAATAGTACTGCCATTGCGCGAGCGCGATCTCGTTCCCCAGATGTTCCTGAACCAGTCCGCATACCGCCGGTGACGCGCATTGTTGTGTCGGTCCGTCGTTCCAGGGGTACAGAGCGCCGGTCAGCCCATAGGCGCGCGCGTTCGCCTCGGCTTGCGGTAGCGCCGCGACGCGAAAATCCACCACGGTGCGGGCGAATTCGGGATAAAGCGCGAGCAGGGTGGGAAAAATCCAGGTCTCAGCGTCCCAGTAGGTCAGGCCTCCGTAGTCGTCCGAGGACAACCCCGCTGGCTGCACGGACCACCGCTGTCCAGCCCGGATGCTGGACAGCACCGTATACAGTGCGGGCCGGATCCAGTCTCGATAGTCGTCGCGGCTGGGAATCTCGATGGCGGGCTGCCACAAACGATCCCACGCTGCGGCGTGTTCGGCGTGGATGGCGGCGAAACCACGCGCCGCGCTGGAGTCGGAGACCTCGGTGGCAATCGCGCGCGGGTCCGCGCCGTCCGCACCGGAGGTGATTCCCACGTACTTGGTGACCGTATAGCTGCGGCCAGCCGCGACTGTGCCGTCGAATCGTATTCCAGCCGTTGACCCGTTGGTGGGTACTGCGGTGCCACCCAGCTCATCAGGGGTGGTGACCGTGGATACCAGGAAGGCGGTGTTGTCGGTGCCGTCGGCGCGCACGCCGACCGTGGTCTGTCCCCGGTTCGAATCGGACGTCGCCATCGTCGGGGTGACCCTGCGCGCGGCGGCCCCGTCGATCATGTCGGTGACGGTGAGCGGCCCCGAGAAGTGCGGGGTGACGGTCAGCTGCTGGACCGCGAGGTTCGGCTGCGCCCGTGACACGAAAGTCCGGTAGGTCAGATCCAGCCAGTGTTCCGCGTCGGGTGTCCAGGTGACTTCGGTGGTGGCGGTGGCATCGCGGTAGTTCATGCGCTGGCGGTAGTGCGTGACCGCGGCCGGGTCGACGTCGGCCCGGTAGGTTCGGCCCGCGACGTCGATGGCCAAGCCTGACCACGCGGGGAGCGCGGCGATCACCTCCGTGTTGTTCCACGACACGGACTGCCTGGCATAGAAACCCGCGAGATACGTTCCGGTGTAGCGGGGTTGCACCAAGGGGAACGATGTGCGCACCGAGGCGCCGTAGCCCTGATATCCGCCGCCGCTCGGCGGGATCATCGCGCCGATGCGTCCGTTGCCGAGATACGGTGCAGCGCGGAAATTCTCGGGCTCGAACGTCTCGGAGACCGCCGACCAGTCGTCTCCGACCGCCTGCCCGCCCTGCGCGGTCGCCACCGCGGGCAGTCCGGGCATCGGCACAAACGCACAGGTCAATAGCACCGCACCGATACCCGACACGAGTCGCATCGGGCCGACAGTAGCAGCGGTCACGCTGAGCCGATCGCAACGACACGATCGCTGCACCATGCCCCCGGCTACTCGGGTTCGACGCTACGCCGCAGCCGTCCGACGCCCTCGTTCTCGCCGCGGTCGGCTACGAACTTGCGGGGGCGCCGCGACCGGGTAGGCGATCGGTGGGCCGGCTACCAGACGACCAGACGATCCCGGGCATGGGGCCACGATCTTCGAGAACTCCCGTGCTGGACCTGAACCGGCAGTTCGCCACAAAGGCGATCGGCGAGGCGATCAAGTTTCTGTCCGAGGGCGCGAACCACCTCCCAGACCAGGCATTCTGGTCCAGGCAGGCGAGCAGGTACGGCGCGACAAGCCCGAGCGGATCATGCGCGCCCAGCTCGGTGACGACCTGGAGTACTACACCGGCACGCTCCAGGCCTTCCGTGCACCCTACGGCGAGTCCTCCTGAGGATCCGCCAGCTCACTGACCGGGATGCCGAAACTTGCGGTGCTGATCCTGTCGTCTTGGCGCAGACAAGGTTTGCGGTGTTCGGTCACAATCTGGTGCACGCGTTCGAGCGAATCATATTCCCGATTCTGGCCGTGGTGTTCCTGATCGTGATCTTCACCAGGGCCGAGGTGGGCTCATCGGGGCGAGGCCGAGATCGGTGAACGCGGCCGCGCCGCGGGCAGCATGGTCGCCGCCGGCGAGCATCCTGGTCCGCGCCGACTGGTAGCGGCAACCGGCGACGTCAAACGCGTCTGCCGTGGCGAGCAGCCGCTCCTGGTCCTTGGCGAGCAGCGCTTCGGCCCGCTCCACAATGGCACCGGCGATGGGGTTCCCGGCCACGATGGTCCAGGCCTCGGCAAGGCGGTCGCTGGCGTCGGAGCTGCCGGCGAGCACGGTGGCTTCGGCGCGCAGCGCCACATACCAGTGGAGCCAGATCCACGTGACCCATCTCCACACCTCGCCGGGCTCCGGCGCCATCCGTTCCAGCGCCTCCACTGCCTGGCCATTGTGGAGCATCAGCATCGCGTCGAAGACCGCCTTGTAGCCGTAGGCATGTCCTGGTGGTGTGCCGAGCTGATTCAGGACCGCATTCCATTCGCACCAGGCACCGCGGTCGTCGCGTAGGCCATGGATCATTTCCACGCCAGCCACTGCCGCACCGAGGACCGATCCGGCGGGGCTACCGGCCCGCTGCCACGCTTCGAGGAACCGGACGCTGTGTGTAAGCACTTCGTCGACGTTGCCCGCCAACGCGTCGGCCACCAGCAGCTGGCTCGTCGCACGATGGCCAACCTCGGCCAGCAACGGATGATCCGCGAGTTGCCGTGCCCACCGGCGGGCGCCCGGCAGGTCCCCCACGCCGAGGCTGGCCCCAGTGGCCTGGCCGAGCGCGTCGATCAGCTCTTGGGTGCCGGCCGGGGTGTCCGGTGTGGAAGACAGCAGCACGATCCGGCGCCGTGCCGTGGCCGCGGCGGCGAATAAGTCCCCGGCCCAGCTCTGGGCGCCGGTGAGCGCATCGAGGGCCGCGGACTCGGCGAGCGGGTCGCCCGTTCGGTGAGCGAGTTCGACCGCCCGTTGGGCTCGCACGAGCGTCTCCGGTTCGGCGTTGCCGGGTGGGCCGTCGGGGGCACCGAACGCGTTGGTGAGCACACCGACCTCGGCTAGTGCCACCGCGGCCTGAGCGGACGGGTCATTGCCGGCCAGCTCCTGCGCCTCGGTGATGAGCGCGATCAGCTTCTCCTGGGTCGGGATTCGTTCGAATCTGCTCCAGAATCGGTATGCGCAGGTGGCGGCGGTCGCCAAGTCAGCGGCGGCACCAGCGGTGTCCCCGGCTCGGTGGGCGGCGTCCGCGGCCGCACGATGGAGGCGGTACATGTCGTCGCCACGCATCTGACATCCGGCCGCGGCCGCGGCGTGCCTCAGCAGCGCTGCGGTGGCGGCCGGGTCATCCGCGAGCGCGGCCGCCTGCTCATAGCGCCATTGGGACTCGCCGGTCAAGTGACGGGTGAAACTCAGTTCCGCCAGGTACCGGGCGAAGCGGTACGCATCCGCGCGGTGCTCTGGCCGGTCGCCCACCCACATCATCGCGGCGCGGAAGTCGTCGGCCACCGCGTCGAATCGTGCCCGCCAGTTCGCTCGTACCACCGCCAGGTCGGCCGCCTCAGCCAGGCACCAGCGAAGGTGCCGGGACCGGGTGTCGACCAGCTCACCGGCCTCTGTGAGCCGCTCCATCCCGTACTGGCGGATGGTTTCCAGCGCACGGTATTCGGTTCCGCTCGGGGACGCCGTCACCACCAGCAGGCTCTGTTCGACGAGCCTGGCCAATCCGTCGGCGACAACGCCTTTCTCGGACCCGACTACCTCCGCCGCCGCCGCAACGGTGAACGACTTCATAAACACCGACACCCGGCGCAGGAGCACTCCATCCTCCGGCTCCAACAGGGCGTGGCTCCAGTCCAGCGCTGCCCGCACCGAACGGTGCCGGTCGTCGGCGCGGGCGCCGCCGGCAAGCATCCGGAGCTGGTCGGACAGGCCTGCGGTGAGACCATCCAGCCCGAGCGTGGTCCACCGGGCGGCGGCCAGCTCGATCGCCAGCGCCACTCCATCCAGCCGCTCGCAAAACGCGGCGACTTGATCACGCAGTGCATGATTCGGCGGCCAGCCGCCCGCCGCCGCGCGGTCCATGAACAACGCGACAGCATCCGATTCGCCATCGCCGGCCAACGACATCGGCGGGACCGCGTACACCCGTTCGAACGGCACCATCAGTCGAGCCCGGCTGGTCGCCAGCACCGTCAAACGAGGGCACGTCTCGAGCAGTCGTTCGATGAAAGGCGCTACCCCATCCAGCACGTGTTCGCAGTTGTCCAGCACAAGCAACGCGTGACGGTCGGCGAGCGCAGCCAGCACCGACTCGTCCATGCCACGGCCGGGCTGCTCGCCGAGGCCGAGTGCGAGGGCGACCGTACCAGCGACCACGCATGTGTCGGGGCTGGTGATCGGTACCAGGTCTACGAACCACACCCCGTCGGAGTACTCGCCGGCTACCTCCGTCGCAATCGTCAACGCGAGCCGGGTCTTACCCACGCCGCCGGGGCCGAGCGCAGTCACCTGCCGGTGCTTTTTGATCATCTCGGTCAGCTCGGCCCGCTCCCGCATCCGACCGATGAACGAGGTCAGGGGTGTCGGCAGGACCGGCGCAGGGTCCGACCGGTTGGCGCGAGCCAGCTCGGACGCACGCTGGGCGAGTGCCCTCCGATCCGCAACGTCCAGCTTGCGCAGGAGTGAGGAGACATGACTTTCCACGGTACGCACCGAGATGAACAGCCGCGCCCCGATTTCGGCGTTGCTGAGATGCTCCCCTACCAGCGCCAGCACCTCGGCTTCCCGAGCCGAGATCTCCACCGTCGCCGCCATGGGCCCTATTCTGCCGTATCTGCTTCGCGCTCATACTGTGCGGTTGGTTCCTGTGGTGGACCGGACGACGCGCAAGCCGCAACGCGTAACGCCCGGGATGGTCGCGGGTGCAGATCACCCCGTAGGCGATCCGTGCCCCGATCAGTGGGCGGTTCCGTGGTCGCCACGGATGTGGATAGGCCGCGCCGGGAGAGATGCTGTGAACACGTCCGGTTCGTCTCGACAGACGGACATACCGGGTCGATGACCCACGACTTCAGGAGTGATCATGACCAGCTCTGCCACCCAGGGAATCAAGACCGTGCTGCATCCCGTGTCCGACCTGGCGACAGCCAAGGCGGTGTACGCCGCCCTGCTCGGCGTACCGCCGCACACCGACTCGTCCTACTACGTCGGCTTCGAGGCCGAGGGCCAACACATCGGTCTGGTGCCGGCTGGTGGACCGCAGAGTATGACCGCACCGGTGGCCTACTGGCAGGTGCCGGACATCGAGGCGAAGCTGGCCGGGATGACCGCCGCGGGAGCCACCGTGAAAGAGCCTGCGCACGACGTCGGTGGCGGCCGCCTGGTGGCCACCGTGACCGACACCGATGGCAATGTCCTCGGGCTGATTCAGGACCGATGAGGGCCGACCCCACGCTGCCGGCGGGCCACGCTGCCACCACCACACTGGCGGGAGCGTCCTCGAAGGAGCCGCACCCGCGCTGGGACCAGCCAGCGTGTGTACATCTCTGGGGAGTGTCACCGCTAGCGTCAGCGGCGTGGCGGAAGCGCAATCGACTACGCCAGTAGTGATCCGCGTGTGCCCCTAGCAACACGATCGTTCCCATCTAGATTTGCACGGAGGAAACCGGCTGATGAATGCTCAGAAGTCCACCACACGTACCACCACGAAGAGCAAAACCGCGGTGGGGTTCACGGACGAAGAACGTGCCGCGATGAAAGAGCACGCTCAGGAGTTGAAGACGGCCGCCCGTCGCGGCTCCCGCACGGCCAAGGCGGACGGGGAGAAAGACGTGCTCGCGAAGATCGCCGAGATGGCGGAGTCCGATCGCGTCATGGCTGAACGGCTTCATGCCGTCATCAAAGCCAGCGCACCGGATCTCGCGCCGAAACTCTGGTACGGCATGCCCGCATACGCCAAGAACGGCAAGGTCGTCTGTTTCTTCCAAAGCGCGGAGAAGTTCAAATCGCGGTACGCGACGTTCGGTTTCAGCGACACCGCAAACCTCGATGACGGCGCCATGTGGCCGACTGCTTTCGCTCTGACGAAGTTGACCGCCGCCGACGAGACAAGGATCGGCGAGCTCGTGAAGAAGGCGGCGGGTTGAGGACGGGGCCTGCCACTGCACCCAGTGGCAGGCCAGCGCTGCCTCAGCGCACTCTATGCCGCGTGGCGGTACGGTTCCCTGCGTCGTCGACCACCCACGCATCCGGATCGATCACTTACCTGCCTTGCGAGACAACACGGTCTGACCGAAACCACATCCCACGGCCAGACCGAGCAGTCCACTGGTCACGCATGCCGACGTGCTGGAATCCGCCCGGCGAAAACCCCTAACGTGCTCGGAATCAGTGGGTCAGCGGTTCGGATATGGCGGCTGACCATACGGCGGGGCTGGAGGGCCGGGCGGCGGAGCGGCTGGGTATCCGTAAGGCTGGGGAGGCTGGGGAGGCTGGTGGCCGTATGGCGGGAACGAGGGCTGACCATATGGCGGTGGGGGCTGGTGGCCGTACGGCGGAGTCGATTGACGACGTACCGCGATCCACCGGCCGGTCGGACTGATGGCGGCGAGGACAAGGGTCGCCAGCGTCAGCACGCAGACGGCTATCGGCAGCAGGCCGAAAAGGCCTACCATCGCGAGCCCGACAGCCATGTTGATCAAACTCAGCGCGCTGCCGACAATCACCAGCACTCTGCCGACGGTCAATCGACACAGCAGCAGGACGCCGCCCAGAATGAGCAGAAACGCAACAAATCCGGTCACCGCGACACTGACCAGCGCAAGACCTGCCAGAGTGTCGAAGGTCCGTGATCCGCCCGTCCCCATCGAGACGAGACCGAATATCTTCCATCCGCCATCCAGCAGTGCGAGCAGCGCCGCCGCGATTCCGGTGCCACCCCCCGCCGAAGATTGAGGTGGCGGATAGGCGTGACCCGGCAGGTGGGGATAAGGGGGCGGATAACCGCCCGGTGCGGCACCTGGCCCGCCGTGCTGGTAGTTCATATGGGCAGTCATTCCTCCTAGGTCACCGGGGACCATACCGTGCCCATGGCCGGCTCGCTTGGGCATAGGAGCCTCGCCGATTCCTCGCCTCCGCGCAGACCTTCCTCGCATCGCGCACGAATTCGGCTGCGAAAAGCGAGCGTTGACCAGAAGCGAACGCTCGGGCTGACGCCCGAGCGTTCGGCAAAGTCTCGGGCGAGCCGCTAGTAGGCCGAGTTGACGTTGTCCATCGAGCCGTAGCGGTGGGCCGCGTAGTTGCATGCCGCGGTGATGTTGGCGACCGGGTCCCAGATGTCGAATGCGGTGCCGTCGACGTGGAACGCGTTGAACGTCGGGTCGATCACCTGAAGTAGCCCCTTGGACGGGGTGCCGGCGGCGGCGTTGGAGTCCGACAGGTTGATGGCGCGGGGGTCGCCGCCGGATTCGCGCATCACGTTGCGGTGGATGCCGTCGTAGCTGCCCGGGATGTTGTGGACGCGCATGATGTCGAGGGACTGGCGGATCCAGCCATCGAGGTTGTTCTCGTAGACGGGGGGTAGCGACGGAGGAAGGAAGCCCAGAGGCGGCAGTGCGGGCAGCGGAGGTAGTGCAGGCAGTGCAGGCAGTGCCAGGGCGTCTATCGGCGCGGCATCGGCGACCGGCCGCTGCTCGGCAACCATCGCAATGCCAGACGGAACACTGTCGTTGTCGGCCACCGCGGCGCAGGTGCCGGCGGCGATGACGCCGATGGCGGTCACTACGAGGGTGACTCCGTCGCGGAGCGACATGCGGCGAAAAAGAGAAAGGCGTAAATCGGGCATTGCGAAATCAGTTCCTTGCTAGTGCAGCGATCCGGCCAACAGGAGACAGCACGGATCCACAGCGGGCGTCCAGTGGGGGAGTTCGCCGGTATCGGCTCATGTGCTGTTTTCGGATTCTGTTGTGATGGCCAGGGGTCGAATTCCTGGCAGCGCGACGCGGTGAGCTCGGGTCGTGCCCGGCGAGAGTCGCTGTCATGCGGAGCAGAATGCGGTCACGGGCTGTAGTGCCGCTGTTTCTCCGGCGGCCGCCGCGGGTGAATATAATTCCGTTGCGGTCGTTTTCGAGTGTGTGAACTACTCCTTCGTCCAACCAGAATTCGGGTTCGGCCGGACCTGATCTCATCTTGGTTACGCCAAGTGAACATGAGGCAAACAAATAGTGACTGAAAGATATTGCCGATCTTGGAAAGCCCTGGTCGAGTACATCGATACGACGCCGAGCAGGGAGTTTACTCCTAAACTTAATGTGACGCAGAACACAGAAATTTCTTGGTAACGCGGCTTGCTTGTCTCGATTCGGTCACCGGGACGCCCTGCATGCGAGCCATGGTTTTGCGCAACTCGTCGATGACTTGCAGAGATTCTCGACCGCAGCCGGTGTGAGTTCGTCGACGATGATCAACGCAATGTGCTGTGCGCGAGACCCCGCTAATTGCGGTCGGGACAGCAGTCCGCACCGAACCCACGCAATGTCGGGTTCTGCTTTTATCAAATCGATGGAATCAAGCCGGTGTCCCACGTCGATGTATTCGTTCTTCGATGTGTCGGGATGGGTTGTGCTGCATGGTATTCGGCCGTGGTCGAGGAGTTGGTGAAGCGCTGGCCGGGCAAGTCGTGAGAGTTGGTGAAGTCGCCGCCCCGAGGTTCACCCGCGCGCAGGGTGACGATACCGCGCCGACCGATCAGGGCGGTGTTCACTGCTGTAGCGGTCCGCCGCGAAGGAGGTCGTAGAGGCGTTCGGCGGTACCGGTGTCATCACACCTCCCCGAAGGTGGCGCCGTGGGGGTTCCGTGGGAAACGGCGTCGCGCGAATTCAGTGGGAGTCCGACCGCACAGCGGCCGGCACTGCCGAGTGCCGTGACCTGTCAGCAGTCCGGGGGTGTGCCGGTCCAAGCCTGCTTCCGTGTAGCAGTTGGGCGACCGCTACCACCGCCGATGCCAGCGACGTCGTGCCTGCGGCGATCCCCGATGTTGTGAGAGTCGGGCTTGCGTATGACACTGTGCGCAGCCCGGGAACAGGGTACTGGCCGTTGCCCGCGGCCGTACGTATGAGCAGACCGATCTGGGTGCCCATGTCCCGCGGTGGGCCGGACCCGATCACGGCCCGCAAGTCGTTCCCTTTGCCGTTGAAGTAGACCAGGGCGAAGACGACGAAAACCGCGACCGCGACCGTGGAGCCCACCGCCAGTCGGGACAGCGTCTCGGTGCGGGCCCGGAGATTCAGCACGACGGTAGCCACCGTGACGACGACGGCCACGCCCGCGAGGACGCCCCACAGTCCGCTGACCTTCGCGCTGGGCGGTGGCGACGACGACCAGAGTCCCACCATGGACGTGGTGGCCGTGATGCGACCGAAGGCGTTGGTGCAGATCTTGCCGTCGGCACCGGTAATGGCGAGCCACGGCCGGAACAACAGCACGAACGTGAGTACGCTCCCGACCGCGGCGCCCAAATAGCCCCAGTCGTCCCGCCGTGCGGCCAGGATCGCCCGGATGTCGATACGCCGTGGGGGAGAGGCGATTTCGGGGTGGCTGGTTGTGCTGGCTGTCTTAATCTGCCGTTGGTGTGACGCCGCGATCGTTTGCCAGGGAGTTGGCTGCACCATGGGCCGTAACTCTAGGTTGCCGTCGGCGACTCGGGGTGCAGGCTAACTATTGGCAGTCAAAGGCGACCCGGGGCCAAAGGGCTGCCTTCTTCCTAGATTTACCACTGATTTTAATACTCGCGCTGCGCTCATTAGGTGAGCAGAAGGCGGTTCCGATCACAATGAAGCAAATTCTTAGTAATTGCCGTTATCGGACCTCTGACGGCGACGGCTCGAGGCGGTGCATCGCTGTGACGACTGCGCTGAGAACTTCGATCCGGACCGTCTGGACGGGTTGGTGGAAAGAACAGGCACCGCTGCTCTTGTGGCAGCAGCAGGTGTGGTTGGCGGTAGCTCACAATGGGGAGGTGACTGGGTGGCACGTAAACCTTTGTGCGTCGGTGTACGAGCCACCCAGCGGGTAGCCGGATCAACCGTAATCAGCCGGGTTCCAAGAGCGGGTCGGCTTGTTGGTGAGGATGAACCGCAATGCCTTGATCATGGCGTCACCTCCTTCCTACGACTCTGTCGTGCGCGGTCAGGGTTTGTGGGGTGTGATGCAGGGTGAATGACCTGGGGATGGCGGCGTTGGTCACGATCGGGCGGGTATCGCCGCCGCCTACGACGCGCAGGTAAGCGTTGCCGGTGAGGGCGGTGGCTGCTTCGGTGATCAGCTCGTGGGCGACCGCGGCGCCGGCGCAGGTGAAGGGGCCGAAGCTGAAGGGCACATACGGGCGATGTGTGCTCGGTCGAGCCCAGCGATCGGGTTGGAATGCCTCGGGTCTATCCCAGTGTTGTTCGTCGTGATGCAGCAGGTAGGGGCTGACGGAGAGAAGGTCGCCGGTATGGAACGCGATCCCGCCGAGTTCGGTGCGATGGGGGACGGAACGGCTGACCATCCAGGAGACCGGCCGGTGCCGCAATGCCTCACGTACGACCCAGTCCACGGGCCAAGACCAGGGCGAGCCGGGAGAGTGCAGACTGCCCAGCAGCACTGACCACGCGAGCGAGTAGCCCAGAGGTCCCACGATGGACCGGAACATGAGCACATACAGCTGCGCCACCGTGGGGTCGGTGACCTCGTCCGGACAGACACCGATCACGGCATCGAGCAGATCCCGTGGCTCGGCTTCTGCGGTGCGGCAGTTGCTCCTGCGCCGGTCTCGGACCTGCTCGGCCAGCGCGGTGGATAGCTTGACGCGCAGCAGCTGCGCGCGAGCCCGCTGCTCCATTCGTGCCGGACGAAGCGCGCCCACGCGTGCGTTTCGCTCCAGCAACTGCCGCAACCTGGGGGAACCGTCGGAGTGCAGCAGCACGCCCTCGGTGCAGTGATACGCCAGCTCGACCCCAGCCGCAGGCCAGCGGGTAACGGAGGGCATTGCGACCACTGCCGCTGCCAGGGCCTCGCGGTATTCGGGCATATGCGTCCGCAGGATCGCCCGCACAGCGCGGCCGAAATCGACCTGAGCAGATCGCGAAGGCAGCATAGAACCGAAGAACCCAGACATCCCCTCATGGAAAGCGCGATCACTCAACACCGTCAGTGCTAGGCCCGTTTCGCCGACACACCACCCACCCCACGGCAGCCTGAACACCTCCACCGGGCTGGCGCGGCGCAGATTCTCGAGGAAACCCAACGGATCACGACGAAATCGGCGCATCTCTGCAAAACCCATCGAACGGTCCTCTCACGGGGAGGGGTGGACCCGCTTCATCAGATGCTTTCAAGCCGGGTTTATCCACTGCTTGTGCGCACAAACGCGGATTCAGCCAAGTCTCAGAACCCAAGGTTTTTCCGCAAGCAGCGTGAGCGTGCGGTGAAGAGGGTGCTGGAAAGAGTCGACCGTATTCGTCGGTGTATGCCGCTTGCCAGGCGCTTGCCCCGAAACTGGGAGTCCATGCCGAGATGCTGCGCGTCTGGGTATGCATGCTCAGGTCGACGGCGGGACGGCTCCCCGTGTGACGTGTGCGGAGCAAGCGCGGATCAAGGAACTCGAACGCGAAGTGCGAGAGTTCTTCCGATCGCGATTTCAACGCAATGGGGTCGAACCGTAAGCGGGTCATCGACTTTACGTATGTGCCCGCCTGGGTCGGTTCGCGTATGCGATATTCGTGATCGACTGTTCTCCGGGGCGATCGTGGGTTGAGCCGGCCGCGGTCAAGGGGCATCGCGGCGGCCACCCCCGCGCTGGCCCATATTCTCTCGATCTAACTCCCACTCCCACAACAAGAGTCGCGGTAGTAGACCTCGAGCTCGGCGATTGAGGTGAAGCAAGCGCTACCACCCGGCTTGCCGACGATTCGCACGCCGTCACCCCATGTGGTCGCGAACGTGAATGTGAACGTCTTGAACGGCCCCGCGGAGGAGTCGTACGGATAGCGCGGTGCGACATTCGCGTTCGGCGCGTCGACCCACTGGAAGTCTTGCCGTACTTGGACTCGCAGGTTTGCACCGAACCACCCGCCATCGTCGAACATCTTTCCCGTGGTGTACACGACTTTGTTCATCCGGTACGGCTTGGCCCAGGTGAAGCCCCAGAAGTCCAAGTCCTTGTTCTCCTGATCGAAGCTGTCCTCGCTCTTGGTCGGGTCGCCGTCGTGGTAGTACTCGCCGTGACCGTAGTGTGCGCACTTCTCGATTGGCGTGACGGCTTCCCCGGAGTGCGCGAGGTTGTCACGCGGGTCCGGCTGATTTGCCGGGAGTTGTGCGGTGAACGGCCGTAGGGTCAGCTTCCGCAGGTTGAAGGTGTAAGCCGCCTCGCCACCGGAGTTGCCCACCCACCAATTCGACTGCACCCACATCGACGTGCCGTCGGCGGAGACGAACTTCGACGGGATGGTCGTGCCGTAGCCACCGTTTTTCGGACCGGGGCGGCGGGCGCCGCGGCCGAACCACGGGTAGCCGCCGAAGTCCTTGGTCAGGAACAGCCGCCAGGGGCCCCACGGGGCGGGTGCCTCATAGAATTCGAACGTGTACTCGGTCCATGAGGTGTACAGGTAGCGCTCGAGCTGTTTTATGTAGACGACGCCACCCTGGGAGATCACCGAGAGGTTGTGCGGGTACCGGCCGGAATTGCGAAACGTCTCGTACTGCCGCCTGGCATCGTGGAGCACTGGCTGTTTGGCCGTGACCTCCCTGGTCCACACCGGTGCGGCACCGCTGAGCCCGGCGAAGAACTCCCAGCGGCTCCGCTTTTCGACCGCTTCCTTCGGTGCCCGCGCGAGGTACAGGTCGACTGGATCAGGCACCGTGTCGCTCAAGGAATCGCGCCAGTTGCCGTCCAGACCGTACGCATAGACATAGCGCGCCGCCTCGGTACCCAATGCGTCTTCAGCATCGCGGGAGTCGCGCCCGAAGTCGAGGAAAAAGATAGTGGTGAAGACATAGTCGGTGAACATGGGTTGCTGGGTCGTCTGCCACGTGCGTCCGTGATCGTCCGACCACGAGACGCTGGCGTTGGGTGCGTCGTTGAACGCGAAGTCGTCCGTGCCTGTACGGAGGTCCTGAATCGCCAGGTAGAGGCGTCCGCCGACACAGACGATCCCAGTCGGCTTCCTGTTGTACTTGTCGGGGTCCCCCCAGATGGTGCCTACCTGGTCGGCGGCGGCCAACCGTTCCCCGGTCATACCCGACTCAGGGTCGCCGGTGATCCGGTTGACGACGATGTCTTGACGTTGCTCTTCGCTGAATCCGCGGCCATCGCCATTCGCCGAGTAAAGGGCGTCGTCGTCCGCCCAGCAGGTCGGCCAGAGATCGCCATCGCTGTTGCTGCCGACGGAGGTCGCGTTCTCCACGAAGACCGTAGCGAAGAACGTGCTCGTCGTCGCCTCTTCGGCGGTACCAGCTCCGCGGGATGTGTCACCGGTGCGAACCTTGGGGTTGGACGACAGTGACCACGGTGTGGCTGAGGCGGTTCCCGGTGCCCACAGGCCGGCCGCTAGGGCGGCTGTGCCCCCGGAAATGAAACGCCGACGGCCTACGCCACTCATCGCCATCCCCTTCGATTACGTCCGAACCGGTCAGCCGGCTGCGGCGCGGGGGAGCCGGAATGCCGGAATGCCGAGTAGCTGGTGGGATTCGGTCTGATATCACTACGCGGCCGATGAGCAGTCATAGCTTTGCTTGTCTGCGTGCCCGTGCTCGATCGTGACCCTGATCGAGTGCTCGGACGCGATCGCATCTTCGAGGTGGAACCGGTGCACACGAGCAGGTACATGTCGTCCTGATCGAGACCGACGACCGACCCGGCTGTCGCTGCAATCCGTGGCAGGAGCGTGAGATTCGAGGACGATCTCGCCCCATGTGCTCTCGAGAAGGGAGGTAGCAGGCTGTGACTGTTGCTCACACTGACCAATCTAGTTCCGACTCCAGACGTGACTTACCAGGCTCTGGGACAGCAGGTTTCGCCGTCAACGTGCCTGTGTGAGACGGACTCCTCACGAAACAACTTGCACACCAGACAAATTCGATCGAGATATCCGTCGCACCTGCACCAATCACTGGCTTCGAACGAAGCGAGATCATCGATATCGCGGAGCGTCTCGAGTCGCTCTGCGCGGCCGGTGGCCGGATGGGCTATCCGCAGCCGGAATCCATCGACGCCATCCAAGACTCGATCACCCACACCACCGCCCAAGGGACGCGATTCCTACGGCACGGCCGACAAGCGGTATGGGACCCGCCGACGGTGACATAATTGTCGCAACCTTATAGCTACGGCGGGCTGGGTCGCTGAGCGTGCGGCCGTTCGGGTCGATCGGCGGACGAAAATCTCACACCGACCTGCGGCCGTGGGCCTGCGGCGGGGCTTCGCAGGTAGCGGGCCTGATCGATACGGCAGGTTTCACTTTATTTCCGAAAGGTTGCGGCGAAGTTGCTGACCAAGTGGCGGTGCGTCGGTCAGACTGGGTCCGGTCCATCGAGTCTGTCCACTCAACCAACCTCTGGAGAAGCTCACATGGCACAGGAAACAAACACCGACACCAAGCGCGGCGATGTTATGGACATCCAGAACATTCGGGACTTGGAGATGACGCTGCGGCTTCAGATCGAGGAGGCGCGGCAGGAAGCCCAAAACGCTCGTCAGTATGCCCAGCAGGCGCAGCACCTCGCCCGGCAGGCGCAGCACCAGACCCGTCAGGTTCAACATCACGCGCAGATCGCCCAGCACGAGGCCAACCAGGCCAACCAGCAGGCCCAGCAGGCGCGCCAGCAGGCCCAGCAGGCGCAAAACCAGGCCCAGCAGGCCCAAGGCGAGGCCGACCGGGCCCAGAGCCAGGCCCAGCAGGCCCAAGGCGAGGCCAGCCAGTCCAACCAGCGGGCTCAGTCGGCGCAGGAACAGGCCGAGCAGGCCAGCCAGTTGGCCCAGCAGGCCGAGGATCAGGCCAGCCGCACCCAGGACCGCTCCGGACAGTGGGAACTGCAGCTGCATCAGCTTCGCCAGCAGGCACGCCAGATGCAGTCCCGCTAGCCACCATTCGCCCTCTACGAATGACGTGTCGGCGAAAGGGGCCACCGCCCAACGAGTGTGCTCCTTTCGCCGACAAGTGAAATCGAGCGGCTGGGCGACCTGGCCCGGATCACGGCCTAGATCGGAAGCACTGCCTGAGAGCGTGGTGCTTGTGAGCCCCCGGCCGGTCAAGGGCTAGGTCGACTGTTCGAGTTACCGCGCTTAGTGCGCCACTATCCGCGTAACTCCTCAGCGGCGGATCGGCCGGATCTACTCCTCGACCACCTTCTAACCGACGGACGGTCCGGTATCCGGTCGAGGTGTCGGCGGCCACCCCAGTCGCCATCGTCAGTGGTTGTCGTCGAGTGCTTCGGCGATGGTCGGCCAGGAGCGGGACAGTTCATCGACCCAGTACGGCCAGGAGTGCGTGCCAGTGGGCCGCAGATTCACCGTCGCCGGAATCTGTAGCTGTGCCAGTCGGTTCCCCAGTGCGCGAGCGCATTCGTAGGCTCCGGTTTCGAGAGGGCCTCCGACGGTGATGGCGTCGGGAAGCTCGACTTTGCCGGGTACGTCGTGTTCTCCAGGGATTCCACTACCGCTGGACAGGTAGATTCCGGTGCCGCGCAAGGCTTCCGCGTGGGTCATGACATCGTGGGCGCGCCAGTCGGGGTCTGTGAGTGTGCCGAACATGTTGTCCGGGTTGCCGCCGTAGGTTTTGACGATCGCGCGGGCCTGGGCTTGACCGGTGCCGGAGGCGACGGTGTAGCAGCCGCTGTGGGCCGCGACGACGGAGTACAGGCCCGGTGTACGGAATGTGAGCATCATCGCTGCTTCGGCGCCCATCGAGACCCCCTGCACCCCGTTACGTCCGTTGCCTTCGAACTGTGCGTCGATCAGCGGCGGCAGTTCGCGGGTGAGAAACGTCTCCCATTTGTTGGTTCCCAGCACAGGGTCGTGTCGCTGCCAGTCGGTGTAGAGATTGGCCGGACCACCGGTCGTGAGGACGACGTTGACGTTTTTGTCGGCGAAGAACTCCACGGCATGACCGTGCTCTATCCAGCTACTGGTGTTCTCGGGAGCCCCGCGGCCGTCGAGCATGTACAGGGTCGCGCGCGGCCGGCTACGGTCGGCCGGCAGGAGCACCTGCACCTGCACGACACGGTTCATCGCGGGCGATTTCACGAATACCCGCAGCCACCGGTCGGTGATCGGCTCGATACGGTCGATGACTGGCCGGGCCGGAAGGTCGGCGCTCTCGGCAGGGGCTTGGTAACCATCGGACGACCCGGTATTGGGGCCAGACGTCGGCGGCTCAGCCCCGGCCACTCCGGGCGCCAACGCCAGAACTCCCAGTATCACCACTGCAGGCGCAACCGCTTCGGCAACCCACCGCATCGGCAAGCGCAGGCCATCGAGGCGCATCACAGAAGACGAGCCTGAACCGCCTCGCCCCGCCGTCCGCCCTCCCGCAGTACGGCGGTTTCGATCGACAGTTTCTTGCCGGCTGACACTATCGGCCCGAGTAGCGGGCCCCCCGAAGACATCACACACCTGCCTAGTAAACCGCAGGGATGAAGCTCGACGGTCTATGTGCGGGGTAGATGTGACGCCGCACACCCAGCTGGGTTCTCCCGACACGTCACGCAAACGCTTTGCGCACCATAATATTCCAGAACCACTCGCACGGGGTCGGTGTCGGCGAGGCAGGCGTCAGTCCACCACATATGGATACTGATGGCTTATGTGACGCCGACCAGCTTCGCCGACGCACTTGCCGCACCGGCCGACCGTGGCGCCGAGATCCCCGACGAAGTCCGGCACCTGTGCACAAATCACCGCGATAGGAAAAACTATGCATGACAACCGATTCCGCACCGCCGCCGTAGCAACCGCATTAGCCGCCGGACTCAGCCTCACCGCGTGCGGCAAGGCGGAGCGCTGGTGCGAACGAGACCGAGACGATGTTGTGGTCGAAAACTGGCACTGCGAGCAGAACCTCGCGGGCTTCGAGTGGGAGCCCGACCACGACAAGCCGAAGATCAAGAAGAAGCCGAACAAGGCGAAGAAGCAGAACAGATGATCCGACAGTGACCTGATCGCCGAATGGCGGTGAGTGGATCATCCCCACCTACGGCGCGGTCGGCCGGTACGGTCCCTACCATGAGCAGGGTGATTGTGGAGCTGTCGCATCCGATCTCCGACGGCATGCTCACCTACCCGGGCCTGCCCGGTCCGCGAGTAACAACAGATATTTCGCGTGAGCAGTCCCCGCTGATCGACATGGCCTACGACATCGCGCGCGTGGATATGGTCGGCAACACCGGGACCTATATCGACGCACCCTTCCATTTCCACGCCGATGGCGCCGACATCGCGGAGCTGCCGCTGGAGCGGCTGTTCAATGTGCCGATCGTGATGATCCGCGCGCCGAGGATTCACGCGGTCGGACCTGATGTGCTCGGCGACCCGGCGCGGCTATGGGGCAAGGCGGTGCTCGTGCACACCGGATGGTCGGCCAGGTGGGGTTCGTCCGCATACCGGGGCCACGGGTATCCGTTCCTGGTCGGCGAGGTGGCGGATGCGCTGGTCGCCGCCAATGTGGCACTGGTTGGAATCGACTCGCTCGACATCGACGATAGGTCTCTGCCGACGCGGCCGTGTCACCACACTCTGCTCGGTGCGGGAATCCCGATCATCGAGCATATGACGAACCTGGACGCGGTCCCCGACACCGGTGCCAGGCTGGTCGCACTGCCGGCGCCAGTGCACGGGATGGGCTCATTTCCGCTGCGGGCTATCGCCTGGACCGATCATGGCGGTAGCTGATCAGGGTACCGGCTATTGCGCCGAATCCTGACAGTCCCCATCCTGGGGTCGAGAGTGCTCTGTCGCGGCAGAGCTGGTGCCCATGCCGACGGCGTCCGGGCAGGCGCGTCGGAGGCGCTGCAGGTTGCTTAGGCGCGAAGCAGGAGGTACGCGGCCATTCCCGAGCCGATAACAGCGCCGCCGTAGCAGGTCAGGACGATCAACATGCTGAACTGCTCGAGCCGCAAGCCGTCGTACATCATGTACCGGAAGCGGTGTGCCCAATGGAACAGAGCCAGCACGCAGAGTCCGAAAAGGACCAACCGGGTGACGGGATGGCGCAACACCGAGAGCAGATATGCGTGATCCGGCGCAGGAAGCCAGTCCAGCGGGAAGGCGAGGCCGAACAGGAACAGCAGCACAGGGATCAGCATCGCAGCGGCCATCCCGCCGACGCTGAACAGCAGCCACACCAACGGTTCCAGGGACTTCCTTTTCGTCATCGCAACACCACCAACAGCGTGATCGCCGTCAGCAGACCCCACAGCAGATAGTGCAGCCCGAGGATCACGACGGGTGCGACGCGCCGGCTCCGCACACGCACCACCATCGCCTTGGGCGCGAGGTTGAACCAGGTGACCGTATGCATAAGCACGAACAGCAGGGCGATCATGTTCAGTGTGAGCACGCCCGGGCCGGCGCTCCAGCTCAGAAACTCCTGGTACTCCTCGTTTCCGGAACTGACCGCGTTGACCAAAATCAGAAGATATACGACGAACCAGGCGACGAACACGCTGCTGAGTTCGCGCAGGACGAAGAGCAGGTATGAGCGGCGTCGCACCCACCAGAACGTGGAGATCGGCTTTCGGTACAGGGGTGTCGTGGTCATCGTGTCCGCCAAGGCATGAGGAAATCTCGGAGCGATTGCGTGGCCGCGGTGAGCTTGTAGCGTTGGATCGCGCCGGCGGGGTCGACCCCCTTGGGGCAGGCGGTGGTGCACTCTCCGACAAAGGTGCAGGACCACACTCCCTCCGCCGACGCGAGAACGTCCCGCCGATCCCCAGCTCCCTCATCGCGCGAGTCGAGGTTGTAGCGTTGGGCCAGCGCGATCGCCGCCGGGCCGAGGAACTCGGGATCAAGTGCGTAGACGGGACAGGCCGAGTAACAGAGCATGCAGTTGATACACATGCTGTACTTCGAGTAGTCGTCCATTTCGAACGGTGTTTGCAGGTATTCGCCGCTTTCGAGTGGGCGGTGTTCCTCCCTGATCAGCCATGGCTCGACCTCGGTCAGCTTGTGCATGAAGTCGCTGATCTCTATGACGAGATCCCGGATCACCGGGAAGTTTCGCAGTGGCTCGATTCGCACCGGCCCCGGCGCGTAGGTCGTCAGGAAGGTGGCGCAGCTCAGTTGCGGGTCGCCGTTGACGGTCATACCGCAACTACCGCAGATGCCCATCCGGCAAGACCACCGGTACGACACCGTTCCGTCGAGGTAGTCCTTGATGTAGTTGAGGCCGTCGAGCACCGTCCACTCTTCGCGCAGCGGAACGTCGTAGGACTGCCATACCGGTTCGGCCTCTCGCTCCGGTCGGTAACGCGCGACCTGGAGTGTTATCCGGTCTACCACCGCCATCACCTCCCGTATACACGTTCGCCGGGAGGCCAGCGAGTGATCGTTACCGGGAGGTACGAGATGCGGCTCGAGCCGTCCGGCTGCTGATGGATCAGTGAGTGGGCCAGGAATCGCTGGTCGTTCCTGGCGGGAAAATCGGTCCGTTGGTGCGCGCCCCGGGATTCCTCCCGCGCCAGCGCGCAGGCGAGGATGCATTCGGCCACATCGAGCATGCACGACAGTTCCAGCGCCGCCACCAGTTCGGTGTTGAACGTCCGGCTGTGGTCATCGAGGCAAGCGCTGCCGAACCGATCGCGAAGCTCGCGCAAGTTGTCGGCCGCGCCGGCGAGGGAGTCGCCGTCCCGGTAGATCCCGGCACTGGTCTCCATCGTCTCCTGCATCTCGGCCCGGATGTGCGCGATGCGTTCGGGTCCCTCGGCGTGGCGCGTGAGGTCTCGTTCCAGCCGGTCCCGTTCGACACGACCCCGCGCCAGGACCGCCGAGCTCGGGCCGGCCGTGGCCGAGCTCGCGTACTCGGCGGCGGCGCGGCCGGCTCGTGCGCCGAAGACCAATAACTCGGGAAGGGAGTTCGATCCGAGCCGGTTGGCGCCGTTGATGCTGACGCAGGCGACTTCTCCGGCGGCGTAGAGACCCCCGAGTGGTGTTGCGCCATGGATGTCGGTATGGATGCCGCCCATCAT
This sequence comes from Nocardia sp. NPDC023852, assembly GCF_040639505.1. Lineage (NCBI taxonomy): Bacteria > Bacillati > Actinomycetota > Actinomycetes > Mycobacteriales > Nocardiaceae > Nocardia > Nocardia sp. NPDC023852. The sequence goes on along the minus strand of NZ_JBFAAB010000005.1, from coordinate 106,832 downwards.
GTAGTGGACGACGGGACGTACCGGAATCAGCTCCCGAACCGGGTCGATGTTCTGGTACTTCGAGCACAGCTCGCGCACGAACGGCAACTTCGTGTCGATGAGATCCGCGCCGAGGTGGCGTATGTCGAGGTGGACGACGGGTCCGTACGGTGTGCCGACGGTCCGGCCCCGGTCGAGTTCGTGCACGAAGGCCTGCGACAGTCGGTCGCGTGGCCCTAGTTCCATGCTTCGCATGACCGGCACCGGTGATGGCATCCCGAGGTCGTAATCCTGCAAGTAGCGGTAACCGTCCTTGTTGAGCAGCCAGCCGCCCTCCGCGCGCGCCGCCTCGGTGATCAAGATGCCGGTGAACGGAAGGCCGGTCGGGTGGTACTGGACGAACTCCATGTCCTCGAGCGGCGCACCGGCCCGGTAGGCCAACGCCATACCGTCACCGGTCTTGATATTGGCGTTCGTGGTGAATGGATACACTCGCCCACAGCCACCAGTGCAGACGATGACGGCGCTGGCGAGAATGGTTTCGACGCGTCCGGTGGCCAGTTCTATGGCCACGATGCCGCACACCTTGCCGTCGTCGACGAGCAACGTTGTGGCGAACCACTCGTCGTACCTGACGATGTCCTGATAGGACAGTGTGGTCTGGAACAGGGTATGCAGCAAGTGAAAACCGGTCTTGTCGGCTGCGAACCACGTGCGGTTGTTCGTCATGCCGCCAAACGCCCGCACCGCGATGTGTCCGTCCGGCCGGCGGCTCCATGGGCAGCCCCAGTGCTCCAGCTGGAGCAACTCCAGCGGTGCTTCCTCGACGAAGACCTCGACCGCATCTTGGTCACAGAGCCAATCGCTGCCGGAGACCGTGTCGTATGCGTGTTCTTCGAAGCTGTCGTCGCGCCCGGCGACTGCGGCGGCACCACCCTCGGCGGAGACGGTGTGGCTACGCATGGGATAGACCTTGGAAACGATCGCGATACTCAACCGCGGGTTGTGTTCCGCGACGGCGATGGCCGCACGCAGGCCCGCACCGCCCCCGCCAACGATCACAACGTGGTGAAAAGCGGTCATGGTGGCACCACCAAGGTGTCGTGTGTCAGACCTCGTGGTCGGCGCTGTGCTCGTCCATCAGGACCTTGCCGTCATGGCGGACGATTCTGATCCGAACGCTGCCGTCGTGGAATTCGTGCTGAATCCGGCGGCAGCCACAGTCGTAATGCAGATCGTCAATGATCAAGCCCACTTCGTCGTCTTCGCGGTGGCGAGCCCCGCCCCTCAGTTTTCCGCATGGGGCGCGTTCCCTGCTGAACTGCTCGGTGGCGCTGAGCACCTCCACCTCCCGGCGAACCGGTGGCACATCTCACTGACCGGTGTAAAAAAATAAGCGTACGCGCATTGCGGCGAGGCCGCAGGAGGCGTCTGGTGACCATGAGGACATCGTGGTCCCATTCGGGCCCCGGTGAGGCGACACCCGCTCGTTCATTCGGGATACCTCAGTTCGTCGGTCTCATCAATCTCGTTCAGGACCTGTCGCAGGAAAGGTCTCGGTGGCCGACCGGGCTCCTCCGGGGCATCGAGCAGGGTTTCCACCACCGGCGTGATCGCGGGTCCGCTGTCCACGACCACTCGGACCAGACCGAGTTCGGCACACCGAGAAAGTGCCGGTGCCAGGCAGTCGATCGCCGGATCGGTTCGCCCGGCGGCGCAAAGGCAACCGCCGTACAGCAATTGAGCCTGCAATAGCGCCCGTGGGCGAGGTTGTGTACAGATTTCGGCGACGATCCGTTCGGCGTCGGCGGCTGCGCGCTCGGCCGCGCCCGATGACTGTTGGGCGAGCAGGAGGCGAATGGCGGAGTCGTGGAGGAGCTCGGCGGTGACCGCGAGTGTGTGGTTTGGTTGCCGGTGATACACGGATAAGTGCTCGAGCGTGTGTCGGTCCTCATCGGTGATCGGAAGACCCAGTCGTACCCGCTCGTTCACAATGCGGGCGGTCAGCCGTGGCAGGGCGAGTTTATCTGCGACCATTTGGCCCTCGTCCAACCGTTGTCGTGCGGCATCGAGGTCGCCTCGCACTGCCGCCAGCCTGGCACCGGTTCCGTAGGCGGCGACCAGGAATTCCATGGCGCCGGCCTCGACTCCGGGACCGGGTGCCAGCAACTCGGCGGCTTCGGTGCATTGCCCTTTCTGGTAGAGCAATTCGCCGAGTAGGCCGCTGGCCAGCCTGGTCGCGTGGGACCGGCCGCCGGTATTCCGGGCGAGGGTGAGCGCGGAGCGGAAAATCGCCTCGGCTTCGGCGATGTCGAGCTGTTCGGCGGCGGCCTCGCCGGCGATGCAGGCGCCGTACACTACGCCTCCCGGGCCGTTGGCGCGGGTCCGGTAAGGCGTGGCCCATGCGTGCCAGTGGCGGGCACCGGCGAAGTCGAAACGATAGAATGCGGCCGCGGCCGCGGTGGTGGCCGCAACGTTGGCGAAGAACGGTCGAACCGGCTGCTGCAGCCGCGCCGCGGCGGCCTCCGGGAAATCCTTGAACCGATCCGTCACGAGGTGTTCTGCCGCTCGCGCCACATCGGCCTGGATGCGAAGGTCTGCGGTCGCGGGATCGTCCGGTGCGGCGGTTGCCAGCGCCGCGTCGACGCGATCCAGCGCGGTTCGGATGGCGGTGGGGCGCTGGAGCGAGATATTGGCCCAGGCGACCGACAGTTGCAGCCGTGGATCGGCCTCCGTGATCGCGGCAGGCAGTTTCGCCACGAGCCCTAGGAAGGTGGCCATGCGGGAATCTTCGATCAGCGAGTCGGCGTGTTCCTGCACCAGTTGTTTCGCCTGCTGGGCCGCGCCGGCCGCGAGTGCGTGGTCCACGGCTTCGGTGAGCATTTCGTGCCCGGCGAACCAGGTGGACGCGGTCAGGTGGAGCTGTTCGAGCAGGCCAGGATGCTGCCGGACCAGTTTGCGGCGCAAGAAGTCCGCGAAGAGTCCGTGATAACGGAACCATCGCAGTTCGTCGTCGACGCTGCGCAGGAACAGGTCTCGGCGCCGCACGTCCTCGAGCCGTTCCTGCCCGGACTGCACTCCGGTCAGCGTCTGAGCGAGATCTCCGCAGATAGTGTCGGTGACAGCGGTCCGAGTTACGAAGTCGAGCATCGTGGGTTCGAGCGCGCCGACGACGTTTTCCATCAAGTATTCGCCGATGGCGTAGTGCTGCCCCGAGATCTGGTCCAGGTAGACCCCGGGGTTCTCCTTGCCACGCAGCGACAGCGAGGCGAGTTGGAGCGCCGCCACCCAGCCCTCCGTCGACTCCCGCAGCCGGTCGATATCGGTGTCGGAAAGGTGCAGTCTCTTGACACCGACCAGGAAATCCGCCGCTTCCCGGGCATCGAAGCGCAGTGCGCTCTCGTCGATTTCCACCAGCTCGTCCTGAACACTCATACGCCCTAACGGCAGACCGGTGCGAGTGCGGCTGGTGACGATCAATCGCAGGTGATGGCACCCGTTGTCGAGCAGGAACTCCATTGCGCCGAGGGTTGCCGGACTGGTCACTTGGTGCCAGTCGTCGATCACGACGGCGACGGGCTCTCCGCTGTCGTGGATCTCGTTGATCAGGGCGGTCATCACCTGCCGCGCCGCGGGGGTGGAACGCTCCTCGAGAATCTGCGTCAGCTCGATCGCCAGCGCGGGACGAACCTGCCGAATCGCCTCCACCAAGTGGCTCAGGAACCACACCACATTGTTGTCGTCCTCCGCGATCGCTAACCAGGCGACGTGGACGCCGTCCGCGTCGAGGGTGTGCGCCCACTGCGCGGCCACCGTGCTCTTGCCGAAACCGGCCGGGCCATGAATGAGAACCAGCCGCCTGGATTGTCCTTCCTGGAGGGTCTCGAGCAATCGCGGACGGTCAACCAGCCGGCGCAGCGTCGTCGGCGGACGGTATCGGGTCTTCGGCGTCGGTTGCGGGTGCAACGCGGTCGCAGCAGTTGTCGTTGTCGGCGGGATCGCTTGGCCGCCGACGGCGGACATGGTTTCCGCCGATCCGTCGTGCGTCGGGGCGGCCATCGTGTCCACCGGCAGCCCGCAGGAGAACTGCACGGTGCGCAACCGGTCGCCGAAATCCTGGGCGGTAGCCGGCCGGTCGACGGGGTCGGTGGCCATCGCGGCTTCGAGGACGGTGCACACCATCGCCGGTACACCGGCGGATCGCAGGTCGGGGACGGGTTCTGCCGTGATGCGCAAGAACTGCGCCACCATCGACTCACCCGCTTGGCGCTCGAACGCGGCGTGGCCGGTGAGAACCGCGAACAGCGTGGCGCCCAGACCGTAGATATCCGAGGAAACCGTGGGAGGTTCGCCGCGTAGCACCTCCGGAGCCATGTAGGCCGGGGTCCCCGCGGCGAAGCCTGTCGCTGTCTCGAATGCGCCGCCGACGCGCGCGATACCGAAGTCCGCCAGCTGCGGTTCACCGTAGTCGGTGATCAGGACATTGGCGGGATTGACATCGCGGTGGATGACGCCGCAGGCGTGCGCGGTCGCCAGCGCGCCGGCCAGCTTCACTCCCACAGACAGCACCTCCTGCCAGGGCAATGGCCCGTCGGCGCGAATCCGTGCTGCGAGTGAACCTCGGGCGTGGAGGGGCATCACGATGAACGGCCGCCCGGTCGCGGTGATATCGGTCGTCAGCACCTGCACGATGTTCGGGTGGGTCGAGAACTTCCCCAACGCACGTTGTTCGCGCAGGAAGCGGGTCCGGTCCTGGTCCTCGACCGTGGAGTCGAGAACCTTGACCGCTACGGGACGATCCAGTGAGGCCTCGGTGCACCGGTACACGATGCCGAATGCGCCGCGGCCGATCTCCTGGGCGTCGGCGAACCCGGCCGCAGCCAGTTCCGCTGCGACGCCGAATGTCAGGTCGCGTTGCGTCCCCTGGGCATTGCCCTCGGACACCGACCACTCACCCGATCACTCGCGCGAACTTCCTGGAAAATTCGCGCGTCTGCTCCGATATGCCACCCCAACCGCACCATGAGCGACTCATGTACTCACCTCTTGAGGCGAAACCACTTGGCTCCGACAAGTCGATCATAAGCCGCGGCGACGAGAAAGCCGCGGCGACGGGATCGGAACTCATGATTTGCTCCGCATGGCGTCGCTGAGCCAGTGGTGGACCAGCAGGTCCGGACGGGGAATCGCCGGATCTGGTCAGTCTGTATGGAGCACGCTTTCGGAGGGGATAACGCCGAACCCGCCGGCCGGTTGGTGGCCGCGACGATCAGCTACAACGTGCTGGAGGCGATCATCGCTCGCACCGAGGGCACCCTGGTGTCCTCGACAGCGTTGATCGGTTTCGGTGTGGACTCGATGATCGAGGTGTCCTCCGCAGTGGCGACGGCGGCGTGGCAGTTCGCTGGCCGCGATCGCCAAGCTCGGGAGAAGATTGCCCTGCGGATTATCGCGTTCTCCTTCGTCGCCCTCGCCGCGTACATAACCATGGCCGTGTGGGCGCTCGGCTCTACCTCGTATTCCGTGCACTGGGGTGCGGGTGGCGCAGCTCCGGAACCCGGCGGCTGCCTACACACCGCATTCGGCGAATCCGGGCCGCACACCGCCTATCCCGGCAGGTGCGGCCCTCCGGTGAGTGACGCGGGTCCACCCGGTAACGCGCACACACGAAGTGCGCCGAAGCCGATGCCGGCCAGCCCGGTATATAGCCCTGGCACCTCGAGATCGCGATAGAGGCCGCAACGCCACCCGCGGTGAGTGATGGCATCGACGACCGTGGCGGCGTGCCGTCGAAGGCGGGTCCACAATTGGTCATCCGCCCGCTCAGTGGCCACGGCGACGGCCAGCTCCAAGCTGCCGAAATCGCCATGGCACAGGGAGTGCCCATTTCCGAAGCCGCCACGCAGTGTCGTTTCCAGCGCCGCATCCAAATCCGCACGAATTTGCTCACTGTCGTAGTGCCGCAGAATGTGGAGTCGAGTGAGACCGATGCCCGCGGCGCCGTGGCACCAGGCAATGGAATTGCCCTCGGTTGCCGTCCAATCACCATGCTTCTCGACCGCAAGCCCGTCGGAACCGGAAAGCTCACGTATGTCGCGCCAATTGTTTCGCTCCACGTCGAACAGCTCTCGTTCGTAGTCCACGGCCCGTAGCGCGGCTTCGATATAGCGTTCGTCGCCAAGCACTTCCGTCGCGCGGACGAGCGCCGACGCGATACCGGAGGCGCCGTGCCCGTAGCCGGCGAGAGGTCGCCGAATGATCCCGAGCTCTTGCATCCGCCGGGGCAGCCACGCTGCGTGGCTCGCCGTGGCGCCCTGCGCTGCCAGCAGTCGGTCGGCCGCGATCCGTACGATGGCGCTGATCCCATCGCCACGCCCGGTCCGCGCCAACGCGGCCACACCGAGGAGCGCTCCAGCGGTGCCGTCCATTACCGCGAATTCCTCGTCACGATCGATCAAGCGCGGCATCGTGGCCGCGAGTTTTCGTGCAGCCGAAATCAGTCCATCGTCCGCCCACAGCGTGCCTAGCTCCGACAGCGCGTAGACCGCTCCGCCGATACCGAGCAGCCCCAATTCGCCACCGCCATGCGTGAGTTGACCGCGCTCGATCTGCCGTAGTGCCGAGGTGACTGCCCGTCGCGCGCGGTCCCGGTGCGCGGTTTCCCCGCTGATCTCGGCGTAGTGGGCAAGGAATAGCGCGATCCCGAGACCGCCGGCATAGAAATCGGGCCCGGCCACGCCGACCTGCCAGTTCGACCCAGCGCTGGTGTGCACTCCGAGCCATACCGCGCCTTGCGAGTCTTCTACTGCCAGTTCGGCAAGCCGTTCGGCCACAGCCTGCGCCACCGAGAGCAGTGGTCCGACGTCAACCGGCACTGTCGATGGTTCATGGGCGTCCCTGGCGAGTACGACCGGTTGGTCCCATCGCACACCATTGGTCAGCAGGCAGGCACGAATGAGCCAAATCTGCCGCGCGAGATCGTCGTCATCGAGGCGGTCGAGTAGTTCGTTGACCATCTGCCAACCGGAAGTCACGCCGGTCTCGAGGACGACCGCACCTCGGTCGTCCACGACAGTGGTGCTCTCGGCCCGTGCGGCGAATGCAGGAATATCCCCACGCCACAACGCGTACCGTTCACCCTCGGTCGCTGTGGCCAGACCGGGCTTGGTGGCGACCTCTCGCCATAGCAGGTCGAAATGTTGTTCCAAGTCCCACCGGTTTCGTAACAACTGCGGGTGAAACGACATCCCGAGAATCATCCCGTAGGTGCTGGTGTCACGGAGAAGCACGCGTACTTCGTCATCGCGGAACGCCGCGAGCGGACCGTCCGGTGCCGTCAATTCGACGCGATGACGGCGCAGGACGTTGTACACCTCGCTGAACCCGTCTACCACTGGGTCCGCATAGTCCCGCAATCGCACCGTGCCGACTGCCCGATTCGGCTGGTTGTGGCTACGCGGCACAGCCGCTTTCTGCAGTCGAATGCGCATCAGGTCGGTGCCGGCGGACTCGATGTGCGGAATTCGTACCGAGCTCAACGCCGATCCGTCGTTGATGCTCATACCGGAGAGTTCGGCCCATCCGGACTTGCCCGAAGGCAACAGTCCCGCATGGATGACCGAGCTGGCGACGAGATCGGCCGCGGCGGCCTCCGCTGTCGACTGGTCGGCGCGGCGCAGCACCTCGAGGCGTGGTTGAAGAAGGGTTTCCAGGTCGACAAGCACCGGTTGGTCGCCAGCGGCGATCAGGTTTTCGGCGCTGATGTCGTTGGCGTGCATCACGTACAGCACCGCCAGTAGGGCGCCTTGCCTTCGGTAGAAGGTGTGCAGCTCGCGTTCACTTGTACACGCTCGCGACTCGATGAACTCCATCCAGCCGTACGCACCGCGGTCGAGGCACCGGACAGTTCGAAGTCCGAGTCCGTCGACACGGTCGTTGATCCACATCACCAGATCCTGGAAGTGTGCGTCGACCCCGAACGGCCGCGGCTTGTACACAACCTTCCAGCCAGAAGTGAACTCGATCAGCGCGACGGATCGGGAACCCCGGTGTGGATCACCGAGCCCCGCCCTGAGGGCGACCAAGGGACCATTATCGGGCGCTGCCCCGAACCTTTCGAGTAGTTCAGGCAGATCTGTCACGAGTCTTTCCAGAAACTCTTCTGCGTATTCTTGCCATAGTTCAGTGACGACAATGAGCCGATTCGCCAACAGCGGATAATTACTGTAGAGGGCTCGTCGCCGATCAGGTTCGGCAAAACGCTCTATAAAGCATTCGAATCGCTGGGCCGCGGTAGTTCCCGTCAGGATGTTTGCCGCACGATCCGCAGCCAATTCTGACACCATACTGCGGTGCAGCATGGTGTCCAATGTTGCGGAGAGTCCACCCCGCACCAGCTCGGTAACCAGCAGGTCTGGGTCGCCGAACAGTCGCACAATATTCTCGTCGGCGTCGGTCAACAGGGCATGCAGTCGCGCGCAAAGTTTATGGAACACTCCTTCTACCAGGTTGCCCGTCGCTACCAGAAACGGTCTCTCCGCATCAATTCGCGCGGGGCTCGCGCAGCACAAGGTATCAATCGACTCAGCGGTGTCGTGCTCCGGACCCGGGTTTGCGAGCAGGGTCAGTAAGTGGTCCTCGTCCAGCCCGCCTGTCGCGAGCCGAAGCCGCCACAGCTCATCACCGTGCAGCACGGCGCCGGGTATAGCGGTGCCGTTCGAGCTGTCCGCCTCGAACGGCACCGCATTGCGCCAGCGCGCCAATCGGGCAGCAGCCTGCTCTGGCCCGATGCGGTCAAATGTCACGGCGAGCCAGCACCGATGCCATCACGAACAGCATGTCGGGAAGGAACTGAAGGCGGTATTTATTGATGCCAGGTATGCATCTTGCATATCCTGCAGTCGGATGAATTCCGCCACCTCTTCGTTGAGATTTCCAGCGACCTCGAACTCGGTTCGAGAGATCTCTTCTACTGCCATGGATACCATGTTCGTCAATCTCCACTTCGTTTGACTTGCATAAGATGCTGACCCATTACTGAATCAGCTCAGAATATGACCGGGTATTCTTCCGACGTTATAGCGACCGTCGATTCGTTTAATTCAGGGCAAATACGAGTCGAAAGCTCAGCCTCCTTTGCGACGACACATCACATGTTTCGTGGCCAAAAAGTCTTGTTCCGCTAGCGTTTGCTGGGCGAATGCATCAGCCCGCCCAGCGCTGTCCGTCTCCCTCGGGTGCGCCGCATATCGACGATGAAACCTCGATTCCAGCCACGCGCACCCTCAATGATACGATCACCGCGACCCGACGGTTCGCCACGGCTGGGGACATCTGCGCGATGTGGTCGTCGGTCTGGTCGTGAGTTGGTCTGCCCTCGAGCAAGTTTCAGCACGGAGTCATCTCTGGTGCCAAACCGACCAATCGGTCTCCGCTCCGAAAGCATTGGGTGAGTAGCTCATCGGCTCGATAGTTCATGTCGCCTCCTGGCCACAGTGTGGATCGCACCGAACAACTCGGTTTCGTCGCCCGCGAGCGAGGGGAGGGCAAGGACCGCCGCGTCGTCCGCCTGATGCCGACAGGCGCGGCCTGACCCCGCTTTTCTGGGAACATGTCCTCTCGTATGGGGAGGTCAGGCTGAACACGACCAACCGGCTCACCCTCAGCGGCGGCTGATCAGCCCGGTCCACCGCCCGCTCGATGTCGCCCGAGGAGCGCGGCGCGGTGCGGGCCACGATCTGGACCAGCACCAAAGCCGTTGTCGCACCGAATGACCTGATGTGGATCAGAGGGCGCGGCAGACGGTTTTCGTGACAAGGTATTCGCTGATTCCGACAGGCCCGAGTTCACGGCCATTGCCGGAGAGTTTTACCCCACCCCAGGGGATGTGGGGCATGAAGTATCCGAAGCAGTTCACCCAGACGGTGCCTACTCGGACCGAGTCGGTGAACCGGTTAGCGGTGCCGGTGTTGGTGGTCCATACCGAGGCTGACAGTCCGTAACTGGAGTTATTGGCGATGGCGATGGCCTCGTCGAGATCGCGGAACGGGTAGATGCACACCACCGGGCCGAAAACCTCATCGTGGGAGATCTTGGCCTGGGTGCTCACATTGGTCAGGACAGTAGGCTGATAGTGCAAGGGGCCGGGTAGGCCAAGCGCCGCACCAGTTTCGGCGTGGGCGCCGTCAGTGAGTGCGTCTTGAACCATCGAGTCGATTGCCTTCAGGTGCGCCTGGTCGATTTGCGGCCCTTGCTCGGTGGCATCGTCGAACTGGTCACCGAGCTGACGCCGCTGGGCGTGGGCGGTGAGACTGCTCACGAAGTCGTCGTAGATGTCTCGGTGGACGAGCAGTCTGCTGGCGGCACAACAGTTTTGCCCGGCCTGGCCGAACGCACCGTCTGCCGTCGCAGCCAGTGCCCGGTCCAGGTCCGCGTCCGGGAAGACTGCGTTCGCACCCTTGCCACCTAGTTCGGTGACAATCGGCGGGATACGCCACGCCGACTCGCGGGTGATGGCGCGGGCGGTGGCGGTACTGCCGGTAAAGCTGATCATGTCGATCCCCGGATCGGACACCAGCGCGGTTCCTGCCACCTGGCCGATCCCCGTGACGATGTTGACCACGCCCGGCGGGAAGCCCGCCTCGGCTATCCGGGCGGCCAGCGCATGCAGCGATAACGGTGCTCGCTCGGGTGCTTTGACCACGACCGTGCATCCGGCGGCCAGTGCGGGGGCGAGTTTCCATGCGGCACAAGCGAAAGGGAAGTTCCACGCGACAATGACGGCGCACACGCCGACCGGCTCGCGGCGCAGGGGCACCTGCACACCATCAGGTGCGGGCAGTGCCTCGTCCACGGCACGGGTAGCCAGATCAGCGTAATAACGGTAAGTCTGGGCGGCGTTGCCGATGTCCCAGCTCTGGACACCAGCGAAGAGCTTGCCGGTGTCGAGTGATTCCAGCAACGCCAGTTCTGCTTGGTCGCGCTCAATGAACCCTGCCAGCCGGATAAGGCACGCCCCCCGTTCGGCCGGTGTCATTCTGGGCCAGGGCCCCTCGTCGAACGCCCGCCGGGCCGCCCCGACCGCACGGTGCACGTCCGCCTGCTGCGCTGCTGGCAGCCGTGCAAGCGCCCGACCGGTGCCTGGATCGGTAATCTCGAGCGTGGCAATGGCTTCCACGTCAGTATGGACGCCACCGACAAAGGGGCGGACATCAACTAACGGAAGAACCTCGTCTATCGCAAGGGTCCGCCGCTGGGCGGCACCGGCTGGAATACGCATCTTGTCCTGTCTTACCGACGGCTACGGAAACGGCCGATCGCTAACAAGCGGTAGGCACGGTATCCGTGCCCAGGTACCGGAATCGGGGAACACGGCGGCCGTCAATGTCCACTTCCTCGGTGAGGTTGCTCGACTGTCTCCCGATCCTTTTCGCCGAACCATGGCTTTGATCCCGATACTGGTTCCCCTGTCAGTCCGTTGTTGATGGGTTCCCGCTACTTGGAGCGGACGACGATCATCGGAATTTCAGCGGAATGCAGCAGGGCGTTGCTGGTGGAGCCGAGGACCATGCTGGCGAAGCCGCCGCGGCCGTGGCTGCCGACGACGACGAGTTGGGCGTTCGCGGATTCCTCGAGCAGCGAGCGTACAGGCCGATCGACGACGACGATGCGGTGGACTGGGACATCGGGGTATTTGGCGTTGTAGCCCGCCAAGCTTTCGGCTAGCACGACTTGCTCTTGGCGATGTAAGTCGGCCCAGTCCCCGATCGGCAGATCCAGGCCTGTTACGTCGCTCCAGGCGTGCAGGGCAACGACGCCGACGCCGCGCAGGGAGGCTTCCTCGAATGCCAGATCGATGGCTGGCACACTGTTGTCGGTGCCGTCGACGCCGACGAGGACGGGCCGGCTCGCGGAGGCAGCGTCGATCGCGGACGTGCCGTGGATCACCGCGACCGGGCACCGGGCATGCTGAGAGGTGGCGGTGCTGACCGAACCGAGTAACCCACGTCGGAATGCGCCCATGCCGCGGCTGCCGACGACCAGCATTCTGGTGTGCTTGGAGCGTTCGATAAGCGTGGGCGTGATCGACTCGAACGTCACCTCGGTGGTGATGGTCGGCTCGGCCCCGAGCCCGGCCGTGCGCACCACACGTGTTGCCTCGGCCAGGATCCGGTCGCCATCGCTGCGCAGCCTTTCCAGATCCGCCTCCGCAAGCGACATTCCCGGACCGAAGCCGGTCGGGATTGCCACCGAGGTGAGGATGTGCAATGGGCTGTGATGCAGTGCGGCTTCCACGGCAGCCCAGGCGACGGCCTGGAAAGAGCTGGTGGAGCCGTCCACGGCTGCGAGAATCGGGGGGTTGCCTACCATCCGATTTCCTTTCGATCCCGAGGTCACTACCCGGCTCACATCGAGGTACCCGGATTCGGTTGTGCGACACCGGAATGCTGCCATATGAGCAGCGCCCGCACCGTGGGGCCAGGCGCACCGGTGCGCGGCTTTTCCGAGGGATGCGCACGCACTTGCTACGCATATGGCTCGACGTGAAGGATGTAATCGAGGTGTGTGAGTTGTTCGGCTACTTCCGGCGACGTGGAAATGACCAGTCGATTCGCGCCGCCGTCCTGAACGACGTGGGCGTCGGCAGTTTCCAGCCAGTCGAAGAACTTCACCCGAATCGCCTCCGGAGTGGTGCTACCGTTGCGTCCTGCGTCCAGTAGGAGGACGTATTGACGATGTTGCGCTGACATGCGGCTCTCCTTCGATCTGTTGAAACAGTGCGATCAGTGCCGAAGAATCCACGCCCGAACCGGCAAAAGACGAGTAATAGGGAACCACGGGGCGGAGAGCCGCGTCGAACGCGCACTCACCGAGATCGGATGCGGAGCGCAGACGGGAAGTTCCTATCCGACTGTTCCACAATTACTTTCGTGGACAATTTCCACGCTGCACCCGGGCTCCGACAAGGAGCTGGAGCAGTCCGGCGAATGGCGGTCCACAGCAGCGGTAGCGAGCGGCTGGCGGTTTTCGCCCCCCCTCCTGCGCGCGGTTCGTGTTCACCGTGCGGGCGGCGATCTCCTTCGCACGTTCCGTGCGCGCGCCACGATCTTTCGTGAAGTGCTTGACGTGGTCGGTATTGTCTGTCTTCCATTTTGTCCATTCTTTCGGCATGTCACGCCTCCTGAATGGCGTCTACCCTCATGGCGGCCTACCAATCCGCGGCACGACCGCGCCAGGGTCTGCGATATGGCCCGACGTTCCGGATCAGTTCGCAGAAAATGCCGAAGCGTCACGATTAAGAGTGGTTGACAGGACGTGGTCAAGACGGTTTGCGCCTGCGGCGGGGCCGGGCAAATCGGAGAGTTCGCCGAAAATCGGGCGGATATGGCGTAGCTGCTGGTTATAGGTGGTTGCGGTCGAGGTGGCGGTAGATGGTTTTGCGGGAGACGCCGAAGGTTTCGGCGATCTGGGCGACGGTGTAGCGGCGTTTGCCGTGTTCGTCGGTCTCGTCGTACATCTGGCGTGCCTCGAGCGCCTGTAGTTCGGTCAGCGCTGGCGGGCGGCCGCCGATACGGCCGCGGGCTCGGGCGGATTCGAGTCCTTCGAGGGTGCCTTCGCTGATGAGGTCGGCGGTCATCTCGTCCATGGCGGCGATGACGTGGAACAGGAACCTTCCGGCCGGGGTGGTGGTGTCGATGCCTTGTTTGAGAACCACCAGATCGATTCCTCGCTCGTCGAGTTGGGCGGCGAGTGTCGGTCATGTGCCGCACGGACCGGAACGGGCGTGAGAGCCGGGTGATCACCAGCTCGTCGCCGCGGCGTAGGTGGTCGAAGCATTTGTCCCATTCGGGGCGCCGGGCGAGCTTTCCGGAGGCTTTGTCGACCCAGATCCGTTCGCACCCGGCAGCGGTGAGTGCGTCGATCTGGGAGTCGTCTTTTTGTCCGCGCGTGGAGACTGGCGCGTATCCGAACCGAGCCATGCCGGAACTGTCCCACAAAGGGCTGACACGTCCGTTTTAGTCCCGTAGATTTCGCACGCGGGTTCTGACTCGATTTCCCGGTTCCGGCGAGCTGGGGGTTCGTGGACCCGATGTCAGGCGTCGGATCTGGGACAGAAACGTTCGTTATCGACCCACCCCTGGCCATCACGTCGGGGGCCGGATCCCGTCGAGGATGAGGGCGGTGACACGATCGGCGACATCGGGGGTGTGGGTTTGGGTGGCCTGGCAGGCCACGATGATGGCCTTGGCTTCTCGTACGGTCAGGTCGGCGCGGACGGTACCGGCGTGTTTCGCGGCGGTGAGGAGTTCGCCGAGTAGACCCATGAACCGGGCTTCGATATCGGGGACGACGGTGTCGATGTCGATCCCGTCGCCGGCGATTGCCTGGGACAATCCCTGATCGGCAGCGCCCCAGTGCAACGCCATCGCGCGGATGAACTCCGGCAGCGCCTGCCCCGGATCGCCCTCGTCGAGCAGTGCGCGCCCCGCGGCGACGATCTGGGTCAGTCGATGATCGATAACGGCGGCGAACAGGGCGTTCTTCGTGGGGAAGTGCCGGTAGACGGTGCCCGCACCGACTCCGGCGCGGCGCGCGATCTCATCGATGGGGATCGACAATCCCTCGGCGGCGAAGCTCTGGTAGGCGGTCTCGAGGACTGCTTCCCGGTTGCGTATCGCGTCCGCACGCAGCGGTTTGGGCTTGGTCACGTGGATCATCTCCCGCACGCCTGGCAAACGGGGCGCACGTTCCGTATAGTTGAAATACAAGCGGAGTGGTCATTCCGCTTGTCCCATACTACCCAGGAGGAATCCCATGGCGAAGTGGACTACCACCGACATCCCCGACCAGTCCGGACGTACCGCCGTCGTCACCGGCGCGAATTCCGGGCTGGGATTCGAAACGGCCACCGCACTGGCCGCCAAAGGCGCACACGTTGTGCTGGCCGTGCGCAACCTGGACAAAGGCAAGGCCGCCGCGGACCGGATCACCGCCGCAACGCCCGATGCCCGCGTGGAGTTGCAGCACCTCGATCTGGGATCGCTGGACGGGGTGCGGGCGGCGGCCGCCGAGATCAAGGCCGGCCATCCGCGTATCGATCTGCTGATCAACAACGCCGGGGTGATGTATCCGCCCAAACAGACCACCACCGACGGATTCGAGTTGCAGTTCGGCACCAACCACCTCGGGCACTTCGCCCTGACCGGCCTGCTACTCGACACGCTGCTGCCCGTGCCCGGCTCGCGCGTAGTCACGGTCAGCAGTTTCGGGCACCGTATCCGCGCGGCGATCCACTTCGATGACCTGAACTTCGCTCACGGCTACAGCCGCCTTGCCGCATACGGTCAATCCAAGCTGGCCAACCTGCTGTTCACCTACGAACTCCAGCGCCGTCTGGCCGGCGCCGACCAGGCCACGATCGCCGTCGCCGCCCACCCCGGCGGATCGAACACCGAACTGGGCCGACACCTGCCCGCGGTGATCGAGGGCCCCGCCATGAAGCTGTTCTCCCAATCCGCGGCGATGGGCGCGTTGCCGACCCTGCGCGCGGCGACCGACCCCGGTGTGACGGGCGGGCAGTACTACGGCCCCGACGGTCTCGGGGGCCTGCGCGGCCACCCGAAGCCGGTTTCGTCGAGCAAGCAGTCCCACGACCCCGATTTGGCGCGACGGTTGTGGCAGGTCTCCGAAGACCTGACCGGCGTCAGCTACTTCGACTGACCGATTCGCCGGCACACCACAGAACAGGAACCCGATGCGCGTCATTGTCTTCGGCGCCACCGGCATGGTCGGCCAAGGCGTACTGCAAGCCTGCCTTCTCGACGACACGGTCACCGACGTGTTGGTGATCGGCCGCTCCGCCACCGGCCGCACCCACCCGAAGCTGCGCGAGATCCACCACGACGACTTCACCGAATTCACCCCGATCCAGGCCGAACTCCCCGGCTATGACGCCTGCTTGTTCTGCCTGGGCACCTCCGCGGTCGGCATGAGCGAAACCGACTACCGAACCATCACCTACGACTACACCCTCGCCGCGGCCCGTGCGCTGCTGGACGCCAACCCCGACCTGGTGTTCTGCTACGTCTCCGGCGCCGGAACCGACAGCACCGCCACATCGCGCATGATGTGGGCGCGGGTGAAGGGCGAGACCGAGAACGCACTGCTCGCCCTGTCCGAACGCGCCTATATGTTCCGGCCCGCGTTCATCGTGCCCCTGCCCGGAACCCGGGCCAAGACCAAGGCCTATGTCGCGTTGTATCGGGTGGCGACGCCGCTGTACCCGCTGTTGCGGCGGATCATCCCCGGCCATGTCACGACCAGCCTGCGCTTGGGGCAGGCCATGCTCGCCGTCACCCGCGACGAGGCCCGGGAACGAGTCCTGGACACCGCCGCCATCAACGCCGCCGCCGGTTCCTGATGTGCGCCGTCGTGACCGGTCGCGTTCGACCGTTCGTGTGGGTTTCGAGTCGGCCGTGGCGGGCCCGTCGAGCAAACTGTCTCAGAACAGGGTGTCGCGGACCCGCAGCGGCGGGTAGCCAGCGGGGCCGAGCTGGGCGAGTTCGGCATCGATATCGACTTCGATCGCGCCGAAGAAGTTGATGTTCTCGCTGTGGGCCGGCGAGGTATGCGCCAGTACCTCGTCGTCGATGCGCCGTCCGGCGCGGCGCAACTGCTCGACTGCGAGTCCGTAATACTCGGTGGTCCAGGCGATGACGGCGTTCGTGGCCAGGGTCAGGCACCAGGCTTGTTCGGTCTGGCCCTCCAGATGACGGGCCCGGATCATGCCCTCGTGGGCATAGAGCATGTCCCGGCGCAGGGCGTGCAGGGACTCGCCCTTGTCGAGCTGACTGGACTTGCGCCGATAGTCAGGGTCGGACAGGTATTTCGCGGCGTAGATGGTGCGGCGCAGCGCCCCGTACTCCTTGAGCGCAGCCGCGAGTGCGTTCTGTCGGCCGGACGCGGACAGCTTGCCGACCAGCAGGGATGCGGTGGCATGCCAGAATTTCAGTGATCCGGCCAGCCGGAGCAGGTCGTCGTAGTGCTCGGCGACCAGATCCAGGTTCAGTTTCCGGGTCATCAGCGGGCCCGCGTACGGGAACCGGGCCTCGGTCTCGGCACGGGAACCCGGCCGGTACAGGGTGATCCGGCCCAGGTCCCGGATCCGGGGCGAGAGCTGCAACCCGAGCAGGTCGAACAGTCCGAAGTTCACCAGCGTGACGCCGTGGGTGTCGATGGCGTGTTCGGTGATCGGCAGATCGGTGGCGTTGCCGAGGATTTCGTCGAGCACGTAGTGCGCTTCCCGCTTCGTGGCGACGATGACCTTGGTGCCGTAGGTGGCGTGCTGATCGGTGACATGGGTGTAAGTGGACAGGCCCTCGCCTGCGAAGTAGCGGTTCAGCGCGCGGGCGGTGATCGACTTGCCGCGGGTCGGGAATCGCTGCCCATCCGATGAGGACAGGGTGCCGGCGCCGAATACCGCGGTCAGCGGCAACTTCTGGTGGTAGTCGATGATCGCCAGGTTCGCCGCCCGCAGCGTCTCCTCCCGCACATACCACTCGCTGGTCCAGGCCAGGATGTCGTAGGAGATGCCGGAGGCTTCGGCCATCCGGGTCAGCCCCAGGTTCGTCGAATAGGCCAGCAGCACCGCGATCAGATTCCGCTTCAGCTCTGGTGTGCGGGTTTGTTTGCCGGTTGCGTGGGCGAAGCAGCCCAGGTAGCCAGTGCGTTTGTCCAGCTCGATCAGCAAAGACACGATCGGCGCGAACGGCAGCATCTCCGTCAGTTCGGCCTTGAGCGCCTTCGCCTCCTCCGGCACCTCTTCCGCAGTCAGCGGCGAGATCACCAGATCCCCGTCCTCATCCAGGCGCACCGGTCCCTCGCCTTCGGCAGCACGGTTTCCAGCTCCCCGACCGCTTCGTGTAGTTCGTCGGTCGCGGTGGCCAGCGCTTGGGCGGGGTCGGCGGATTTGCCGACCAGGCGGCAGAATTCGACGCGTTGGGGCTCCCACTGCGCCGGGGTGAGCAGGTAGGCGGCCGGATCGGCATACCGGCGTGACCCCGGCACATACACATCCCCACTGCGCAGCCCGTCCCGCAGCCCCAGCAGCACACACAACTCCCAGTAGTGCCGGTAGGCGGTGGCGCTGCCCGATTTGCGTCGAGGTAGCCGCGCCACTTGGTCGGCACGAACCCGGCCGGAGCGTCGTCGAATACCTTGCGGCGGCCGGTGGCGTTGAGCTTTCGCAGCATGTCCACTGCGATCAGCAGCTCGGTCGCCACGGTACCGCCGGCGAACCGCACCGCCGACAACACCGCCGGAGTGAACTGCTGCAGATACGAATATGAGCCGTCCAGCGCCGCCAGATGCCCATGATCGCGCGGCAGCCGAGGCTTGGCCTGGGCGAGGGCGACCCGCAACCGCTCCCACCCGATCCGGTCACCACGTACTAGACCACCAACCGCCTCATCAGGAATCTACGGGTCGTTGATGATCGCCAGCAGCTCGTCCAGCAGAGCCTGACGGTCCTCTCCGGACTTACCGCGTTCGGCAAGTCCCTCGCGCATCCGGCGTTCGGCGGTGCTGAACTTCGTCGAGATGGCCTGGTCGAACAGCGCCACCGCCTCGTCGAGGACATCGGTGGCCGACTATGCCAGCACCGTCAGCAGGATCGGGTACCGGTGCTGCGGATCGCGGCGCTCCAGGGCCTGCGGGGTCAGGCGTCGGCCCATCGTAGCCAGAAACCGGCGCCGCTCCGCGGGCAGCACCGACAGGTCCACGGTGTCGGCACCCAGGTCGCGCAGGAATCCCAGCTTGTCGACCTCGGCCTTCACCGCCGTCGCGGAGGCTTCCACCGGCCCGGTCGACAGCCACCGCAACCGTGACACCCCGATCGACGGATCGATATTCAGCAGCGCGTCCAGCTCCGCGCACCGCTGCGGGGTGAACTCGTGGGCCAACCGGTCGTAGGTCTCGGCTTGGGCCTGGTGGCGGGCGTGCGCGACCCGCTCCACCACCGTCACCGGGCCCGGCCGGATCACCCGCGCCGAGATCAGATACTCACACGCCAGCCGGAACAACAACGTCGGCGAATCGTGCTCCATCGCCCGCGCAAGCAGGAACTCCTCCAGCTCCTTGAACTCCATCGCCCCGGCCGGGCGCCAGCCCAGATACTGTGCGGCCAGCCGCACATGCTCGGTACGAGTCTTCGCACGCCGACCATACGAGCCGATCTCCACCGGATCCACCCGCAACTGCTCGGCCAAACGGGCCACCGCCACCGGCGGGGCAGTCGTCAGCCGATCCGGAACAAACCCCAGCCACGGCAGCGTGCACAACGCGACAGCCAGGCCCAACCGGTCCGCCGGACCCCGGCCCGGATCCACGAACGCCAGGTCAGCCGGGGTCAACGCGAAATATCGGAACAACTCCTCACGACTGATCTCCGGGAACCCCCGCAGACGCTCCAGCTCCTCGTCCGCGAACACCCGCGTCGCCACGAACCCAAGCCTCCACCCGCGCCGAACAGCCTCATCGCCACCCAGCCAAGCACCAACCCGCCACATCCGCACCGCGAACACAAAAACCGGCCCCTACCAGCCAACTACCCCATATCCGCACGATTTTCGGCGAGTGCTACGGCGACCCCCCTCCGAAGGAAGGGGTGCGACGCGCACAAGCGGGTTCGATCGAGGATCGTGAGTCTGACAGGTCGAACTCGGCCGAGCTGGCTGACCGCCTCCGGTTGCGCCGACGATCCGACTGCTTGTGGCGGTCCAAATCTTGCCCGTCGCGCACAATGGCTTCGGGCCCGCCGACTTCCCACCGTCTGATGGGTCAGGATGAGTTATGCGGACTCGCTTTCATGAAAGCCTCGACGATCTCGCTGCGCAACTACACGCAATGTGCGTGCGTGACCGCGCCGCTATCGCCGCCGCGACGAACGCACTGCTGACCGCGGACGTGACGCAGGCCGAGCAGGCGATCGATATCTGCCGTGAGATCGACACCATGCGCGATGGCTGCGAACACACCGCAGTCACCTTGCTTGCTTTGCAAGCACCTGTGGCAAGCGAGCTGCGCCAAGTGGTCACCGCTATCCAACTCGTCGGCGATCTGACCCGGATGGGTGCCTTGGCCGACCACATCGCTGAGATCGCGCGGCGACGCCACCCCGATCACGCGGTACCGGAGCTGGTGCGCCCGATCGTGGCGCGGATGGGTGCGGCCGCGATAGCGATGGCCACCACCGCCGCCGCGGTGCTGAAGTCCCGGGATCCTGGCGACGCCGCCGCACTCGATGGTCAGGACGACACCATGGACCGCCTGCACCATGCCGTGCTGACGAGCATCCTGGCCGAAGATTGGGACGCCGGAACCACCGCAGCGGTCGACCTCGCTCTGCTCGGCCGCTACTACGAGCGTTTCGCCGACCACACCGTCCAGGTCGGGCGCCGCACCCTGTTCTTGGCCACCGGCACACATCCGACCGTCGACCATCACGAGAACTGACCGACAGTTCTGATCAGAACCATCCTTCGGACGGTCCGGGTGGCAAGCCGGGCGTTGATATGACCGGGGGAGGGCCAGGGACGAGGGCTCGGCCATCTGATCGGGCGGCCAGATGGGCGGCGATACTGTTCCAGGCCGGCCCTAAAGGGCCGGCCTGGAACCATCGATACAGATCAGGCGAGGTCGAATCGATCGTTGTCGACCACCTTGACCCACGCGGCGACGAAGTCGTTCACGAACTTCGTCTTTGCGTCGTGCTGCGCGTACACCTCGGCTATCGCACGGAGCACCGAGTGCGACCCGAAGATGAGGTCGTTGGCGGTGGCCGTCCACTTGGCCTGGCCGGAGGACCGGTCGAAACCTTCGTAGACGTTTTCCGTCGACTCGGACGCCTTCCACTCCGTGTTCTGGTCGAGGAGGTTGACGAAGAAGTCGTTCGTCAACACGCCCGGTCGGTCGGTGAACACGCCGTGCTTGCTGCCGCCATAGTTGGTATCCAAGGCGCGCAGGCCGCCGATCAGCACTGTCAGCTCCGGAGCCGTCACGTCCAGCAGGTACGCCCGCTCGAGCAGCAGGCGCTCCAGCGGAGCCTTCTCGCCGACTCGCACGTAGTTACGGAACCCGTCGGCCCGCGGTTCGAGCACCGCGAACGACTCCACATCGGTGTTCTCCTGCGATGCGTCCGTACGCCCCGGCGCGAATGGCACCGCGACGTCGTGCCCCGCATCTTTGGCCGCCTTCTCGACCGCGGCAGAACCGGCCAGAATGATCAAGTCCGCAAACGAGACTTTCTTGCCGCCAGGGGCTGAGCTGTTGAAGTCCTGCTGGATCTGCTCTAGCACCGGCAGTATCTTGGCCAGCTCGTCCGGCTCGTTGACCTCCCAGTCTTTCTGCGGCTCGAGTCGAATCCGAGCGCCGTTGGCACCGCCGCGCTTGTCGGTGCTACGGAAGCTCGCCGCCGATGACCAAGCGGTCTTGACCAGCTGCGCAACCGACAGGCCGGACTCGAGGATCTTGCTCTTCAGGGCCGCGATGTCCTGCTCGTCGATCAGCTCGTGGTCGACGGCGGGAACCGGATCCTGCCACAGCTGCGGCTCGGGAACCCGCGGCCCGAGGTAGCGGCTGATCGGACCCATGTCGCGGTGGAGCAGCTTGTACCACGCCTTGGCGAACGCCTCGGACAGCTCCTCGGGGTGATCCAACCAGCGACGTGTGATCTCCCGGTAGGTCGGGTCTTCCCGCAGCGCCAGGTCGGTGGTCAACATCGTCGGGGTGCGCGCCGGCCCACCGTACGGATCTGGGATTGCGCCCTCGCCGGCGCCGTCCTTCGCCTTCCACTGCCATGCCCCGGCGGGGCTCTTGGTCAGCTCCCACTCATAGCCGTACAGGTTTTGCAGGAAGCCGTTCCCCCACTTGGTCGGGGTGGACGTCCAGACGACCTCCAGGCCGCTGGTGATGGCGTCCTTACCCTTACCCGTGCCGTGGGCACTCTTCCAGCCGAGGCCTTGCTGCTGGATCGGGGCGCCTTCAGGTTCGGGACCTACCAGGTCGGCGTTGCCGGCACCGTGCGTCTTGCCGAAGCTGTGGCCGCCGACGATCAGTGCGGCGGTCTCTTCGTCGTTCATCGCCATGCGGCCGAACGTCTCCCGGATATCCCGTGCCGCGGCCACCGGATCCGGCTGACCATTGGGCCCTTCCGGGTTCACGTAGATCAGGCCCATCTGGACGGCGCCGAGAGGACTCGATAGCTCACGGTCACCGCTGTAGCGCTCGTCACCGAGCCAGGTGTCCTCTGGTCCCCAGAAGACCTCTTCCGGCTCCCAGATATCGGGGCGACCGAAACCGAAGCCGAAGGTCTTGAACCCCATCGACTCCAGGGCCACATTGCCGGCGAACACCAGCAGGTCGGCCCACGAGATCTTGTTGCCGTACTTCTGCTTGACCGGCCACAGCAGTCGACGAGCCTTGTCCAGGTTGGCGTTGTCCGGCCAGCTGTTGAGCGGCGCGAAGCGCTGGGCGCCCTGACCGCCGCCGCCGCGGCCGTCGGCGATGCGGTAGGTCCCCGCCGCGTGCCAGCTCAGCCGAATGAACAGGCCGCCGTAGTGGCCGTAGTCGGCCGGCCACCAGTCCTGCGAATTCGTCAGGACTGCTGTGACGTCGGCCTCGAGGGCATCGACGTCGAGTTTCTTGAACTCTTCGGCGTAGTCGAAGTCCTCACCTAGCGGGTTGGCCTTGGACGAGTGGGCATGCAGCACCGAGACATCGATCTGCTCCGGCCACCAGTCCGTGTTGGAGCGGGGGCGATGCTCCGTCTTCGGGGTGGGGGACGGGATCGCGGGGTTCTCGCTCTCGCTTGCGCTCTGAGTTTTGGTGTCAGGATTGGGCGGACGGCTATCGGATGACACAGGATTCCTTCCTGAATGAGTGATGTTGGCTGCGATCAAGGACGTGATCGGACAGGCTGTGATTCCGCACAGTCGGGACACATGCCCCAGTAGATGACCTCGGCCTCGTCGATCGAGAACCCGTGGTCATCGGACGCGGTCAAACATGGGGTCCCGCCGACGGCGCAGTCGACATCGGCGATCACCCCGCACGCCCGGCATACGACGTGGTGGTGATTGTCGCCGACCCGCGACTCGTAACGTGCCACGGAGCCGGACGGCTGAATACGCCGGACCAGGCCGGTGGCCGTAAGCGCGTTCAACGAGTCGTAGACCGTCTGGTGGGACACCTCGGGCAGATCGGACCTCACGGCGCGGATGATCGAATCCGTGTCGGCGTGCGGGTGGTCGTGCACCGCGCTCAGCACCGCGACCCGGGGACGGGTCACGCGCAGCGAAACTCCCCGCAGCATCTGCTGGAACTCCGAGGTTGTTGGCACGACCGCAAGTCTTGTCCGCTTTCTGGAATGAGTCAAGAGTCTGTTCGGAAGTCGCGCTGATCAGATTTCCCTTCGGCTCGCACCAGGCCGGGTAGGGGCGTGTTGACGATGAGACGCGTTTCGTGTGCCGCGACGCGGGAATGCGCTCTGCGAAAGCATCTGGACCCACAGAGACCGCGAGGCACGCCATCCTGGAAAGGAGAGCAAGCATGTCGCCTGCAACCATCAACTCGACCTCGGACGCTGTCGACTTCCTGATCGAGCAACACGAACGGATCCGGCAACTGTTCGTGGAAACTGCCCAGGCTTCCGATGCTAAGGCGCGCGAGAATAAATTCTTCGAGCTGCGACGCCTACTGGCAGTGCATGAGACCGCAGAGGAGGAGATCATCCACCCGCGTGCGCGCCGCGAGATCGGGGACGGCGCAGCCATCGTCGACGCACGCCTCGAGGAGGAGAACAAGGCGAAGAAGCAGCTGGCAGATCTCGAAGCGGTGGATGTCGACTCGGTCGAATTCGAGGTCAAGCTCGAGGGGCTGCGCCGGGCCGTGCTGGCGCACGCCCAACACGAGGAGAGCGAGGAGTTCAACCGCCTGCGCCAGGAACTGGATCCCGATGCCCTTCAGCGGATGCGCAGCACGGTCGAACTCGCCGAATCGATGGCACCGACCCGTCCGCATCCGGGCATCGAGTCCGCCACAGCCAACATGCTGGCCGGTCCGTTCGCCGCGATGATGGATCGCGCCAAAGACATGATCACCAAGCCGCGCCACTGAATAGGACACCTACACGACTCGGTGGCGCTCGGCACACCCATTCGCGCCACCGAGTCCGAACTCCGTATCGGGGTAGATGACGTGCGGCAGGAGACGGCTGTCCTGAAGTGAAGTGACTCGTCGCAGTGCGCATCGCAATCGCCGCACGCATGCCGAGCCGAAGGCGCCAGCGCCTCAGCTGTGCTGGTCGACCAGCTCTCGACCACCCGCCCCGGACAGGAATTCGCGCCATCGCCATGGTCCGCCCGCGTCTGCGGCCAGCGGTGGTGTGTCCTCGCCAGCGCCTGCGCGCAGGCCCGCCAGCAGTTGCCGGAGCGCTTCGACCGCGGTGTAGCGCGGCGCCCAACCCAGCTCGGACCGTGCTCGGCCGGTGTCCAGAAGCGGCAGGTGCATCACCGCGTCGAACAACTCCGGTGCTGCGGGCAACATTCGCGCGTGCCATCCCACTGCGAGCCCCGCACGTACGAGTGGGGGCGGCACCGCCACCACGCGGGCGTCGAACAACTCGGCCAAATGGGATCGGTCGATCACCGGCTCGGCGGCCAGATTGAACGGCCCGTGGGCGTCGGTCGTGACCGCCAGCGCGTACGCGTGACCGATGTCCTGACTGTGCACTGCCTGGAACCGCAGGCCCCGCGGGATGGGCACGATCGGCGCGAGCCCTGGGCGGATCAGCCGATTCGGGAAAAGCGGGCCGGCGAACAAGCGGCGCTGCTGGCTGGCGGTCCCTCGTCGGAAGATGAACGCCGGTCGCATCCGCACCAATCGACGGCCTGGGTTTTCGGCCGCAAAGCGGTCCAAAAGCCTTTCGACATAGGCTTTCTCACGCATGTATGCGGCGGGAGGCCAGCCGTCGGTCGGCCAGCTCTCCCGTACCAGCTGGTCGTCGTGACATGGGGAGTACGCACCGACTGACGAGGCGTATACCAATGCGGGGACCTGGGCCGCTGCCACGGCACGCAGCACGCGTTCCGTGCCGCCGACGTTCGCGCGCCAGGTGACCAAGGGTTGATGCGTCGGCTGGAACAACCATGCCAGGTGAACCACCACGTCGGCGCTGTGGAAACAGGATTCCAGGTCGTCGGTCCGCACATCGGCGCGCACCCATTCCACCCCCTCGCGGGGTCTTCCCGGTACACGTCGGGCAATCCCCACGATCGAACTGACCGCCGGTTCGTCCGACAGCGCCTCCAGCACGCTGGTTCCGACGTTCCCTGTCGCGCCGACGACAACAACTCGCATGTCCGGCTCCTTCGAGGTCGAGACTCGTCGGCGACATACCCGCCACTGTGGCGACGACACCCGATCAATCGACGCCGACCGCCTGGCCGTGCCGGCTCACGTCGGCGAACGGCCCGCAGTGCCGTCAACGATGCGCGTAGCCATCCGCCAGCAGCGCGACTCACCGACGCTGCGTTCCCGTCTGTGTGAGGGCGAGGGCGCCGCCGCGGATCAGTCCAGCCACGACTTTCCGAAGGCGACGAAGGGGGCGCGACGGTGGGTCGTCAATGGATAGGTGTGCCGAAGTTCGCCGGCTTGGGTAGGACATAAGACTTAAGGGCGTGCCGAACACCGTTCAGGTCCATCCGCCTCCGGAAGACCTTGCGGTGCCGGTGCCCAGCAAGGTGAAGCCGGTACCGCTCAGAAGGCGCTCATCGAGCAGGTTTCGGGTGTCCACGATCACGGCCTGATCGACGTCGGTCGCGAGCCTCGCCCAGTCGAGCGAACGGAACTCGGGCCACTCGGTGAGGATCACGATCGCGTCGGCGTCCTTCGCCACCAGATACGGGTCATTCATCACCCGAATGCCGTCGAGGTCGGGGCCGCCCGAGCCTGGGACGCACGGGTCGTAGGCAGTGACCGTAGCGTTGTGATGGGCAAGTTGCCGCGCGACCGCGACGGCGGGGGAGTCGCGCAGGTCCCCCGTCCCGGCCTTGAACGCGAGGCCGAGCACGCCGATCCGCGCACCCGACAGCGAGCCGTCGACCGCACCGGTGACCGCGCGGCGGATCTTGCGCATCACCATGGCGTGCTGATGGTCGTTGGCTCGGAGTGCGTCACGGACCATAGCGAAGTCCACCCCCGATGCCTCCGCAGCCCGCAAGAGGGCGCGCGTGTCCTTGGGCAGACAGGAGCCGCCCCAGCCGGGGCCGGGCGCGAGGAAGGCCGGACCGATCCGATCGTCCATTCCCATCGCGTTGGTGACCTTCGTAATATCGGCACCGACCCGTTCGCACAGTTCGGCGAGTGTGTTCACAAACGAGAGTTTGACCGCCAGAAACGCATTGCTGGCGTACTTCGCGAGTTCCGCGCTGGCCGAGTCCGATCGGAGCACCGGCGCGCCAGTTCCTGCGTACAGCGCCGCCACATGGTCGGCCGACTCCCGATCCTGCTCGGCCGCCCCGACGAGGACGCGGTCGGGGCGCAGGAAGTCCTCAACCGCGTGGCCCTCCCGGAGGAATTCGGGGTTGCTGATGACTGCCGTGCTCGCGAGACCGTACAGCGCGGGAATCCGGGCCGCCGTCCCCACCGGAACGGTGGACTTGGTGACGAGCACGCAATCAGGCGGCAGGACAGCGGACAACGTCTCGAGCGCGTCTTCGAGCATGCCCAGGTCGGCCGTACCACCGGTACCCATGGGTGTAGGAAGACACAACAGGACCACTTCGGATTCATGGAGCGCCCCTGGGTCCGACGTGAAGACGAGTCGGTTCTCCGAGAGCCCTTCCCG
Organism: Nocardia sp. NPDC023852; assembly: GCF_040639505.1. Classification (NCBI taxonomy): domain Bacteria; kingdom Bacillati; phylum Actinomycetota; class Actinomycetes; order Mycobacteriales; family Nocardiaceae; genus Nocardia; species Nocardia sp. NPDC023852. The sequence continues at coordinate 79,951 of NZ_JBFAAB010000005.1, read as the reverse complement.
AACCAGTTCCGGTAAGCCAGGCTCGACGATCGAGACCGTACCCGCGCGAAGCGCCTCTACTTTGGACTCGTCATTGTCGACACAGACCACATGATGTCCTAAGTGGGCCAGGCAAGCGGCACTGGTAAGCCCCACGTAACCGGCACCTACCACCCCGACGCGACTACCCATGGCGCACCTTCTCTGCGAGCAACCCGGCCGCGGCCGTCAGCACATGCTCGGGTTGCACCATAAGCAGCCCGGGATCCGGATAGTCGGAATGCGGATCGCCGATGTTCCCGGCCCACAGCGTTACGTGTTGTTTCGTAGCGGCGGGCGGCCCCCACCGGTGCGGAGGCGTGGGGCCGAACAGCAGCACCGACGGTGTGCCGAAGGCGGTGGCGAGATGCCCAACGCCGGTGTCGCCGCACACGACCAGTGCCGCGTCGGCCACCAGTCCGGCGAGTTGTGCCAGGTCGGTGCGTCCCGCGTACACAGACGAAGGCGGTAAGCACGCTTTCTCGGCGACCACGTTCGCCAACGGTATTTCGCCACGCGTACCGGTGATCACCACCAAGTGGCCGTTGGCACTGAGTTCCCGTGCCACTCGGGCGAAACGTTCGGATGGCCAGCGACGTGCGGGATAGGCCGCGCCGGGATGGATCACGACCGCGTTCGACTCAGGGGCGGGCTCCGGTGGCTCGGGTAGCAGCAGCGCGCTTCGATCGGCGGCGATCCCTCCGTACTCCAGTAGTCGACACCAGCGATCCACCTCGTGCATGTCGTCGCGCCACTTCAGGCCGGGCAGCTCAGGGAAATCCGGATGGTGATGGGTCAGCAGTGAGTCTGGACGTTGGGACAGCAGATCACGGATGCTTTCCGGCCCTCTGCCATGCAAGTTGACCGCCAGCCTCGGCGGTGCGCCGTGCCATCGCAGCGCACCCAGTCCCGCGGTTGGCAGCAGTTCGTCGACCGCGTCGATGAGATCGACCAGATCCCGGAGCGCTTCCGGCGCGGCGAGCACCACCCGATCGTCCAGGTAGGCGTTTCTCAGTCCACGCAAGGCGGGCACGATGGTCAGCAGGTCGCCGAGCCCGAGTGCACGGAGCACGAGAATCGAGGGCGTCAAGGCCACGATCCCTCTTCCGATGCGCACACGACCATTTCCCTGATCTCACAGCCCGGCGGCTGACTGAGCGCGAAAACCACCGCTTTGGCGACATCCTGAGGTTGGTTGAGTTTCGCGTCGGGGGGTGGCTTGTACTGCTCGTCGCGGTCGTCGAAGAACGCCGTGTGCATTCCGCCCGGAATCAGCAAGGTCACCCCGACGCTGCCCGCTGTCTCGGCGGCAAGCGCCCTGGTAAAGCCGACGACGCCGAATTTCGAAGCGCAATAGGCTGTCGCGTCACCGACCGCTTTGATGCCCAACGTCGAAGCACAGGTCACCACCGTTCCTCTGCTTTTCCGCAAGGAAGGAAGGGCGGCACGTACGACGGCAACTGTGCCGAGCAGGTTGACCTGGACCACGTGTTCCCACTTCTTTGTGGGCACCTTGTCCAGTGGGCCGCAGACGTCGGTTCCGGCGGCGGTGAACACGCCATCGATTCGGCCGCCCGCGCGCTCGATGAGTTCGTGCACAGCTTGTTCGGCCGCGACGGTATCAGCGAGGTCGGCACGCAGAAAGTCGACGGGCGTCTCGGGCTGCACCCGGTCGATCACGTACGGGCGGCCCCCGTTTTCGCGTACAGCGGCAGTAACCGCCGCGCCGAGCCCGGAAGCGCCGCCGGTGATCAAGATATTGCCAAGGGTTCGCATCGCGCTCCTTCGTTCTCGTGTCAGTCGCGGGCCCGGGTCGCGGCGACCAGTTGTGATGTCGAGTAACCGCGAACCGTGGGGATCAGCGCGATCTCGCCGCCGTAACCGCGAACGACTTCGGCCTCGGGTAGGTCGGCGCCGGAGTAGTCGCCGCCCTTGACCCAGACATCGGGACGAAGGCGGTCCAGCAGTGCGCTCGGGGAGGATTCGTCGAACACAACGACGGCGTCTACAGAGGACAATTCGATGAGGAGCCGGGCGCGGTCACGTGCGGTGACGATCGGGCGGCGCGGCCCTTTCAGGCGCCGCACCGACGCATCGGAGTTGAGGCAGACCACCAACCCGTCGCCCATGGCTCGAGCCTGGCGCAGCAAGCTCACATGGCCCGGGTGTAGCAGATCGAAACAGCCGCCAGTGGCGACGAGTCTGCCGCCACGCGACCTGATTCTTTCCGCCACTTCGAACGCCGACCCGCCCGCTTCCGCGGTGCCGGCCTTCGCGACAGCGGCGCTGTCGCACGTGGATAACGTGGCGGCGCCGCCTGCCGCGACGAACCTGGCCGCCGCGTCCACGGCGTGCGACACCGCATCGGCCACCGTGGACCCATCGAAAAGTGCGGCGGTCGCTGCCGACGCGAATCGGTCGCCTGCGCCGCAAGTATCGGAACCGACGTGGCCCGCGATTCGTACCTCGGCGGGCACGGGCACCGTGGCGAGCCGCTTCCCATTGGCGAGGACCGCCCCGCCCGATCCGGTGGTGACCGCAACGGAATCCGCGGCCCACTCGTCACGAAGTATCTTCGCCAACTCATCGGGTTCGGCGTATCCGGGCGCGAATTGGCGCGCCTCTCTCATGTTCGGCGAGACCAGCGACGCACCAGGCGTCGGTGCCGGGCCGCGCGGGTGTGGATCCCACACCACCGGTATGGACCGGGCCAGCTCGGTCAGTAGGCGTCGGATCCGCGGATGTGCGGCGACGCCTCGGCCATAGTCCGCGACAAGGATCGCGCCGGCCGCCCGCAGCGTCCTGGTGACCGAAGCACTCACCGGACCGCCATCCGCTGTCCCGTCACCGGTGTCCAGCCGCAGCAGCGACTGACCGGCGGCGCGGATACGGGTCTTTCGTACCGTCTCGCCGCGCAGCAGCATCGGAACCACTTGAACGTGCTGGTCGAGCAGCCGCGCAAGGGTTCGTCCGTCGTGGTCGTCGGTAGTCGCCGTGATGAGCGAAACCTCGGCGACCGACTGTGCGGCCAGAGCCGCGGCCAGACCAGCACCGCCCGGCCGTATCCACTGGCGTTCCACGTCCACCACAGGCACAGGCGCTTCGGGAGACAACCGGTCCGCGACACCCTCGATGTCGACATCGAGAATGGTGTCGCCGACCACGACCAACGGCTTCACGTGGGTATCCCCAGTGCGTCGTCGAGCGCCGAACACAGGGAATGCACCAAGACCAGATGCACTTCCTGCACCGTGGCGGTGCTGGGTGCCTCCACGGACACCGCGTCATCGCACAGTGCCGCGAGTGGATTGGGCGCGGGCCCGGTCATAGCCCAAGTGGTGACGCCGATGTCCCGCGCCGCTTTCGCCGCAGCCACTACGTTCTGGCTGGTACCACTGGTGGACAACAAGATGAGGACATCATCGGGCCTGCCATGCGCCCGGACCTGACGCGCGAACAGTTCGGTTTCGCCGTAGTCGTTCACGATCGCGGTGCCTGCCGAGGTGTCGGCGTGCAACGCGATCGCCGACAGCGGGCGCCGCTCGTTGCGGAAGCGGCCGACCAGTTCCCCGGTCAGGTGCTGGGCTTCGGCGGCGCTGCCACCGTTGCCGCACGCGAGCAATCTGCCACCGTTGTCGAGCACTCCCGCGAGGTCACGGCCCCACCTGCGGATATTCGGTGCGTAGCAACTGGTGCGCTCCAGTGCTGTACACAAAGCCTCGAAATGCTCCTCGATCACGACACACCTCCTATCCGCAGACGCTCACACCTGCCTGCACCGAGTTCTTCCGCCACCATGACAACGTGATCCGGGGTGATCGAGTCGAGGCACGGGTGCCCCACAACCGGGCACTCACGGGCCCTGCTGCCCCGGCACGGCGCGCGTTGGTCACCGAGCATGGCCACCGGCACTCCGTATGGCGCCCACCGCTCGGCGGGCACGACCGGTGCGAAGAGAGAAACCACCGGTGTTCCGACGGCCGCGGCGAGATGCGCCGGACCAGTATTGGGTGCCACCACGACGCTCGCGTCGCGGAGCACAGCGGCGAGCTCGGGCAGGGTGGTGGCTCCGCCGAGGTCGATGGCGTGTCCGCCGGCAACAGCACCGGTGAGCGGTCGGTCGGAGGGAGCGCCGGTCACGATCACTCGGTGACCGGCGCTCGTCAGTGCGGCGACGATGGCCGCCGACTGGGACGACGACGGCTGCCGCGCCGGTACCGAGGCGGCCGGATGCACCACCACGTAACCCGGTTCGCCGGTCAGGCTACCGACCTTCGACAACGGCTGTCTGACGGCGAGTTTCCCGTCGTCACCAGGCGGTAGTCGGAAACCGGCCGATTCGGCGAGCGAAAGCGCGCGTTCCGCTTCGGGCGGATCGCCTTCGACGCGATGGCGCAGATCCAGTAACGAACCGGGGTAGTCGTCTGAGATCGCGCCGATCCAAGGAACACCGGCCATCCTGAGCAGAAGCGCCAGCGGCAGTGGCGACTGGTGAAATGATGTGAGGATCAATGCCAGATCCACGTCGAGTGCGCGGATCTGGTCGATGAACGCGTTGGTGCTTGCCGGGGAGACCGAGGGCGGTTCCGGGTCGATCCATGGCGCACACCAGGTCAAAACCTGTTCCACACCCGGCAAGAGGTCAGCGCCGGCACGACCTCGAGGCCCAGCCAACAGCGTCACCGAGTCGACGTGCGCTGCTACCGCACGCACGCATGGCCCCGCCAGCAGCACATCGCCGAAGTTGTCCATGCGTGCCACCAGCGCCCGGCCTGTCATGGCACACCAGCCATCGCCAGCTGTACGGCTTCGGCCAGGTCTTGCGCCACGGCCGCTTCGTGACGCGCGCGGTGCACCTCTTCGGGGCGGGTTCTCGCCGTTGGTACCAGAATCCCGCGGGCGCCCGCGGACATCGCGGCGGCGACATCGGCGCCGGTGTCGCCGATGAGCACACACCTGCCGACGTCGACGCCGAGTTCCGCCGCTGCCCGTCGAATCAGGCCAGGCTCAGGTTTGCGGCACGCGCAGCCCTCTCCTTCGCCGTGCACACACACCTGCCACGTCGCGAATGGTCCGAGCAATTCCTCGACCCGGGAATTCACTGCGGCGAGCTGTTCGGTGCTGATCAATCCCCTCGCGACACCGGACTGGTTGCTCACTATGCCGAGCTGGATGCCAGCCGCGCGCACCATTCGCAGCGCGTCGACGGCCCCCGGCACCGGCTGAACCTTGGTGGGGTCGGCAAGGTAAGGGACATCGACGATGAGGGTGTCGTCCCGGTCGAACAGCAACGCTAGCGGTGAAGTGTGGGTCGCGTGCCGGTGGCGCAGCTCACCGAGCAGGCGGTGCCAGCACGCAGCCGGTGGAATCAGCACACTGCTCACCGTCATTCTGCCGATTTCGCCGGGTGTGCGGGGCCCGGGCGCGATACGGCGCGCGGCGAATTCAGCGGTCAGCGTCGTCCAGACTGCCGCGAATGCGAGGGCCGTGCGGTTGCGGCCAGCAAAGCCGAGCGTCATGGCGACAGTTGCCGCAGCCGTCGTGAGCGCGTGGCGGGGGAGGAGTCCGTCGTCTTCGCCGATGCGCTGACGCCACCGAGCGCCATACTTTCGGCGCAGCAACGCGTTGTCGGCGTTCCCGCGTTGTGCTCGCACACTGGCCATAGGCCCCGATGCGCGGATCGGGTGGTGAGTGAGCCGTTGCCCGGGCACGATGCTGTAACCAGCGAGGCAGACCCGGATCGCAAGATCGGCGTCCTCTCGAAATGCCCTCGGGAATCGTTCATCGAAGCCACCGACCGCGGCAAGCGCGGACCGGCGGTAGGCCATGTCCGCTGTGATCCACCGCGCGGTGGCCAGTCGTGCGGTTCCTCGTTCGTCGTCGGTCGGTCGGCGGTGCTTTGGCAGCGGAACCTCGATACGGGCTGTGGAAGCCCCCGTTTTCTCATCGAGACCGTGCAGGTCATCGGCCAAGCGGGCAGGCCAATCGGACGTGGTGACCACATCGTCATCGAGGAAGGCGATCCAAGTGCCGGCCGCGCGTTGCCAACCGGCATTCCTCGCCGCGGCGGGTCCGCGGCCACCCGAGCGGATGACCTGCACCGGAGGCAGTGTGTTGGGCAGATGGAGTTCCCCACCGCTGGGCCGGTCGTCTACCACGATGATTTCCCGTGGCTTCGGACCGGCCGCGGTGTCGAGCGAATCGAGCAGCAACCGCAGGCTTTCCCGGCCCGTAGTCGGAATCACGATGCTGTAGTCCACGAGGTGGCCGTTCATGAGCGACGCACCAGAAATGAGCCGATGGCGACCAGATCGATTGGGGCGGAACCGAAGCACTCGAGGGCGTCGCGGGGCGAATCGACCATCGGCCTGCCCGCGGTATTCAGACTCGTGTTGACCACCACGGGCAATCCCGTGCGCCTGTCGAACTCCGACAACATGCTTGCCAGGACAGGGTTATCCGCGGGATCGACGGTTTGAACCCGCGCGGTGCCGTCCACATGTGTCACGGCGGGGATACGTGCACGCCACGCCGGGGCGACATCGTGGACGAACAGCATGTACGGACTCGGCAACGGTCCGCGTCCGAAAATCTCGGATGCCCTGTCGGCGAGCACCATTGGTGCGAGTGGCCGAAACTGTTCTCGCCCCTTCACATCGTTGAGGCGTTCGAGATTCGCCAACCGACCAGGATGCGCAAGTAGCGAACGATGCCCGAGCGCGCGGGGGCCGAATTCGGCCCGGCCCTGGAACCAGGCCACCACCTGATCCTCCGCGAGCGCTTGTGCCACTTCGGCCGCGATGTCTTCGGATTTCGTGTACCTGACCTTCGCCGTGCGGAGAACAGTTTCCAGCTCCGGGTCCGTCCATTCGCGGCCGAGGTCGGCTCCCCGCATCGGAGTGGCACGCTCACCGAACTCGGCCGCCAATTGCAGCGCGGCACCCAGTGCGGTGCCCGCGTCACCCGCCGCCGGCTGCACCCAGATCCGTTCGTAGGGACCTTCGGCGTGGAGCCGGGTATTGGCCACGCAGTTCAGCGCGATGCCACCGGCCAGCGTGAGGTTCCGCTGTCCGGTCTGACGATGCAGCCAGGAAGTCAACTCCAACAACACGTCCTCGAGTCGTCGTTGAACACTCGCGGCCAGGTCGGCATGGTCTGGGCCGAGCTCACCGCCGGTCACGGCGGGTGCGAAGCATTGCCAATCCACGGGTTCGGTTCGGAAACCACCGTCACCGGTGGAATACAACAGTTCTCGGAACCGGTCGAGAAACCGTGGCGTGCCGTAGGAGGCGAGGGCCATCACCTTGTATTCGTCACTCGACCGGGCGAAGCCGAGATGTTCGGTGAGATCTTCGTACATCAGCCCGAGTGAGTGCGGCAACTGCTGTGACGCCAACTCCACGAACTTGCCGTCTCGGTATTCTCCCGCGAGATAGGAATGGCTTTCGCCGCGTCCATCGGCCACCAAGACCGCCGAGTCACCCAACGGCGCCGCGAGCGCTGCGGACGCGGCGTGCGCCACGTGATGTCGGACGAAGCGCACGATCGTGGGATCGAGGCCGGGCAATGCGGCCTCGAGGAAAGCAGGCGCCCTGCGGGCGTAGTCCGTTCGGGTTTCTTCGCTTTTTCGGTCGAGACCACCGAGCGAATGATCGACCAGCCGAGGGTCATAGGAGTAGCCCACCGCGTCGAGCTGATCAGGACGTATTCCCGCTCGGTCCAGGCACCATGCGGCCGCTTGCTCGGGCAGCTCCCACGCGGAGAAGGGCACCGGCCGCTTGCCGTGCTTGCGACGTGTGAATCGCTCTTCCTCGGCGGCCGCGACGATCTCGCCGTCCACGATCACAGCAGCAGCAGGATCGTGGAATACCGCGTTGATTCCAAGAATGCGCACGGGCCGCCTTTCTACTCGAGATGCGGGACCTGTCGGTCTGCCCGCTGACATATGTGACGCGCTACCCGCTGAATTGGCGACTAAACCGATGCGCTGCACGTCGCTGATCAGCGCAGCGACTCTTCAGCCGGCATAGCGGCGCGCGAGGCGAACCAGTCGATCGTGCGGCGCAGCCCCTCTGCCCTGCTGACCAATGGCCACCAGCCCAGTTCACGTCGGGCCAGCGAGATGTCCGGGCAGCGCCGCTTCGGATCATCAATCGCGCTGTCGACATACTTCACAGTCGACCGGCTGCCGGTCACCCATTGGATTTCCTCGGCGAGGCGACGCACGGAGACTTCATGCGGATTGCCGATGTTGACCGGTCCCGGAATGTCGGTGGACGCCAGCGCGAGCAGGCCGCGCACTGTATCTTCGACGTAACAAAGAGAGCGGGTCTGCTCGCCGGTTCCGGCGATGGTAAAAGGTGCGTCCGACAACGCCTGAGCGATGAATGTGGGCACCATCCGGCCGTCATCGGCACGCATGTATGGACCGTAGGTGTTGAAAATCCGGGCAATTCCGGTATTCACGCCCCGTTCACGACGAAACGCCATAGTCAAAGCCTCGGCATACCGTTTCGCCTCGTCGTAGACACTGCGCGGCCCAACTGGATTGACGTGCCCCCAGTAGTTTTCGGTTTGCGGGTGGACAGCTGGGTCACCGTATACCTCGCTCGTCGACGCGAGCACGAACCGAGCTCGATTCCGCTCGGCCAGATCGAGGGCATTGGCGGTCCCGAGCGACCCGGCTCGGAGCGTCTCGATCGGCAGCCGTAGGTAGTCCGGAGGCGACGCGGCCGACGCGAGGTGGAAGACGATGTCGAAGTAGCCCACCGTGGGCAACGGCTCGGTGACGTCGTGTTGTATGAGATCGAACCCGGGTCGGTCCAGCAGTCGGGCGACATTGTCCGGTGTGGATGTAGCGAAGTTGTCGAGCACGACCACGGCACTGCCCGCGTCGAGCAACTGCTCACACAGGTGCGATCCGACGAACCCGCAACCGCCGGTTACCAACACACGTTCGCATTGTTCGGACACGCTATCGCCTACCCTCGCCGCTTACCCGAACAACACCGTGATCTACCGGTGGTGATCCGGTAGACAGTTCGCCGCTGTCTATCGCGCGGTCGAGCGTACGGCTACTACTGAACCCGCTGTCGTTCTGCGCCCGCACGGCCGCGGCGGTCACCCGTCGGTACGCACGCAGGGTCTCTATGGCGATTCGGTCCCACGAATATCGCACCTTGACACGCTCGAGTCCGGCGAGACCATACTTCTGCCGGATTACGGGCGTGGCCAGAAGCTCGCCAACCGCGTCAGCCAGTTTCGCAGGTGCCCGCGGGGCGACCAGCCTGCCGGTCACACCGTCTACGACGGTGTCGATGAGGCCCCCGACCGCAGCGGTCACCACCGGAACGCCACATGCCATCGCTTCGAGCGGAGTAATGCCGAACGGCTCGTACCACGGCGTGCACACGGCCACGTCCGCCGACCTCAGTAGCGGAGGCATCCGAGTCCTCGGTACCTGCCCCAGCATGTGGAGCCGGTCTCGCACACCGAGATCGTCCGCCAGTGCCAGTAGCCGCCGACCTTCCGGATCATCGGCGATTTTGCCGTCGTCCGGGCCGCCGACCAGGATCAACTCAGTGTTACGCAGGCTCGTGAGCGCGGTGATCGCCGTATCGAAACCTTTGCGTGGCACCAACCTGCCCACACTGACCATCCGGTACTCGGCCGACCTCGGTGCGCTCGGCCCGTCGGGCGTGAACTGCTCGAGATTGACGCCGCAGGGAATCACCGACGTTCGGGACCGAGGCACGCCCATCCTGGCCAGTTCGAACACCTCGTCGGTACAGGTGGCGATGATGTGGTCGGTCCGTTCGGCGATCAGTTGTTCGAGGCGCACCCGGTCGGCCGGGCTGGTGTCGTTCGCGCCCTGGTGACGGCGTTTCACCACTCCGAGGGCATGAAATGTTTGTACTACCGGGATGTCTGCGGGGCGAGCGGCCAGGAGGGCGGCCAGCCCAGACATCCAGAAGTGTGCGTGCACCACATCGGGGCGCTCGCGTCGCCAGTGCTCTCGCAGAAAAGTGCCGAATTCGTCCATGTACGGAAGCAACTCGTCCTTCGGCAGTGAGTGAGGGGGCCCGGCCGGGACACGGATCACGCAGTAACCCTGATCGGTCGTGACAGCATGCGGCGCGTCCGCCTCCTCACGCCGGGTGTAGACCGTGACCTCGTGCCCCTCTCGGCACAGGGCCGCGGACAGTTCTGCGACATGGACATTCTGTCCACCGGCATCGACGCCGCCCAACGCGGCGAGCGGGCTGGCGTGTTCGGACACCATCGCGATCTTCATGAATCCGCCTTTCCAGTCCGGGACACTGCCTTCATTCGGTGACCTCGGCGAGTAGGGAATTCCACCGGCGCAGGAAGACGTCGAGGCCGAAATGCTCCAGCGCGAACTGCCGTCCGGACTTGCCCGCGAGCACCGCCAGATCGGGTTCGTGGAGGAATTCATGGAACTTCGCGGTGAGCGACGCGACGTCGACAGAAATGGCACCGGCTTCCGGCGGCACCGCGCTGACGGCCTCGGTGGTGGCGAGGGCCACTACCGGCATGGCCAGGTGCATGGCTTCGAGAAGAGACAATCCGAGCGAGGTCCACCGCGCGGTGTGCAGATACACCCTTCTCCGCGCCATTTCTGGATGCAATGCTGACTGTTCGAAGTCGCCGATTCCGCGAATCGGGTGTCCGGTGGGTCTGTCCGCTGTGAAGTCGTCCACTCCGATGCCGTACAAATCGATAGGCCCGGCCATCGCGAAGTCGGGCAACAGATCACTTCCCGTGATCCTTCCGCGCCGCGTAGGCTCGTTGATCAGGGCTACGCCGTGTGGCACTTCGCCGGTGTAAAGCGCGCCGGGATCGACAATGCCGTGTGGCACGACCCGGGTGGGGGCCCTCCCACTGTCCCAGAACAGATCGTTGAAATGCGTTACGTGCACGATCGGGATGTCGGCGCGATCCGCCAGCGGATGCCTGGTGGTGGCCGCGCTGGGACGTGGAGTGTTGTGCTCGACGTAGACCGCCGGAATGTCGGCGCCAGGACGACGACCGAGCCATCGCTCGGTGAGGTCGATTTCCTCCGGGCGTTGGAGAACGACCACGTCCGGCTCGGTTTCGCGCAACTCACCTGCGGGCACGTCCGCGGCGGACGGCCAGTCGCGGCCGCACCGCCCGCGGCCCCACGGCCCGCCGCCATCCACCACGGGGATCAGGTAGTGGTGCGGACCTTGGACGAACGAAGTCGTCCACGAGCCGTGCACATGCCACAGAAGCACTTTGAGCCGTTTGATCATCTCGGCCATGTCGATAGCTCTTGCCTGTTGCCGCCGGCTCAAACCTGGCCCGCACCGACGATGACCCGTCGGGTATCACCGAGTGCCTGGCGCCGCAGCACCACGTGCGGCTGGCGCCACCGACGGGTTTGAGCCATGGGTGCCGGGCAATGCCCGCGATATGAGCGGACCAAGTGCTGTCACGTTTCCCACCGAACATCCGGCCAACGAAACGATCGAGATCCTTGATCCCACCACCGGTGCCAGCGTCGGCAAGGTGCCGATGACCGGTCTTGCGGAGATCGGTCTGCAGGTAGAACTGGCCAATCGTGTTCAGCCCGTGTGGGCGCGCACGCCGGCGGCTGAGCGGGCCGCTACGCTACGTGCCGGCGCCGCCTTACTTCGTGAGCGTGCCGATGAACTCGCCGAGCTCAACCATGTCGAAACCGGACGCCCGCAGTCCGAGGCCGAGGAGGGGGTGTTGGCCGGCGCCGCGACGTTGGAGCAATACGCCGAACTGGGGCCGGTGCACCGAGGAAAGAGCCTTCAGGGGAGCTTCGAAGCGACCGACTTCATGGTGTGGGAACCTCGCGGTGTTGTCGTCGCCCTGACGCCATGGAACGATCCCGTGGCGGTGTCCTGCGGTTTGCTCGGCGCGGCGCTGGCCACGGGAAACACGGTCGTGTACAAGCCGAGCGAACGCGCACCTCATACCGGCGGTCTTCTGGGCGATTTGCTCGCCCGCGCGCTACCCGAGGGTGTTCTGCAGACGGCGCAAGGTGATGGGAGGGTCGGCGCACTGCTCGCCGCACGCCCCGATGTGGACGTCGTCGCGCACGTCGGTAGCACGGTCACGGGACGGTCGATCGCGAAAAGCGTTGCGACCACGGGGGCCAAGGCATTACTGGAAAATGGAGGCAATGACGCACTCGTCGTTGACGCCGGTGTGGATCCGGTCTGGGCCGCCGGGCAGGCGGCGCTCGGCGCGTTCGCGAACTCAGGTCAGATTTGCGTGTCCGTCGAAAGGATCTTCGTGCACCGGGATATCGCGGACGCCTTTCTGGCCGCGCTGGTAGCCGAAGCAGAGTCCTGGAGGCTGGCGCCGTTGGTCGACCGGCGCCATCGCGAGCAGGTCCACGCCCACGTGTGCGACGCGGTGGACCGCGGGGCCGACCTTGTGACGGGCGGTGCGGTGCCAGACGGTGTCGGTGCGCACTATCCGGCCACCGTACTGGCACACTGCGATCCGAATATGCGGATCATGCGGGAAGAAACGTTCGGCCCGGTCGCGCCTGTACGAGTAGTAAATACGTTCGAACAGGGCCTCGCGGAGGCCGCGAGCGACGACTACGGGCTCGCGGCGACCGTACTCACCCCGTCGATGGCCAATGCCCAGCACGCCTGGCGGGAATTGCCGGTCGGCACGGTGAAGATCAATGCGGTGTTCGGTGGGGCGCCCGGCGGCGCGGCACACCCACGTCGGGCCAGCGGAACCGGCTTCGGTTATGGACCTGAACTGCTCGACGAGATGACCCAGACGAAGGTCGTGCACCTGCGCCCGGCCTCCATCTAGGACAACACATCCCGCTGTTCCACCTTACCGTCACCGAGGCGCCGCCCCGTCACGACGAATCGCGCCCACGATGAGTTCGACATCGCTCCGGCCCGCGACGGTGGCCGGGCGCATTTACCGAAGGATCGTGGCGGCGGCTGATTGACCTGCGGCGCACCGGGTATGCGCCGAGACATGCGGGTACTTGTCACCGGGTGGCCCAGCTTCGTGCATGGGGAAGCGACGGCCGGGGATGTTTTGAGCATGAGCCGAGTGTGCGACGCTCTCGAGTCCGCTGAAATACCCCACGACACGGCGTGGAGTCCGGGTTTTCGTTCTGATGCGTTGCATCTGGACGACGCCGATTCCGGGCGTTATTCGCATCTCGTGTTCGTGTGCGGACCTGCTCACGGGGAGCAGGTGCGATTCCTGCACGAACGGTACGCGAACTGCCGACGCATCGCGGTGGGGGTTTCCATTCTCGATCCAGCCGATGCGGCGGTCACTGGATTCCACCGCGTCTTGGCACGCGACGACCCGTCCACCGCGCGACCGGACATGGCCGTCGAAGCGTCCACGGTGACCGTTCCAGTGGTAGGCGTTGCATTCGCACCGGGGCAGGCCGAATACGGCGCGGCCCGCCGTCATCGGTCGGTGCATCGGGCGTTGATTCGCTGGCTACGCGATCTCGACTGCGCGCGACTACCCCTCGATACCCGACTCGCGCCCGATGATTGGCGCCAATGCCGCACGCCCGACCAACTGGCGTCGGTGTTCGCCCGGCTCGACGCGGTGGTCACAACTCGCTTGCACGGCTTGGTGTTAGGCCTGCGAGCCGGTGTCCCAGTCCTGGCGGTGGATCCCATCGCAGGCGGCGGGAAGGTCACCGCGCAGGCAAGGGCGCTGAATTGGCCCGCGCTGGTCTCCGCCGACCAAGCGGTCTACACCGGCGGTTTCGAACATTGGTGGCGCTGGTGCCTGTCTCCGACAGGGCGCGAACGTGCGCGGCGACGTGAGTTCCCTTCGGCGGACGCCTTGACCCGGGACCTGCTCGATGAGCTGCTCACAGGATGGTCGGGGTGAGACCTCGAACCGTGGCGAAGACCACTGTCGTCATAGCCACCCGTAACCGCGCCCCCGAATTGGCCCGCACCTTGACCGAGTTATGCGCACTCCGCCCACGTCCCGCAATTATGGTGCTGGACAACGCTTCCGTCGACAACACTGTCGACGAGGCAGAGGCATTCCCGGATGTGAAAGTCATCCGACTGCCCCGCAACCTCGGGGCGGCGGCACGCAACCTCGGTGTCGCGATCGCCCGGACACCATATGTTGCTTTCAGTGACGACGACTCGTGGTGGGCCGGTGACGCGCTCACCGAAGCCGAGCGGGTGCTGGACTCCTATCCACGGCTAGGCCTTGTTGCGGGACGCACGCTCGTCGGCAGCGACCACCGTGACGATCCCGTCAATGAACTGATGGCGACCAGCCCCCTCGGGCACCCCCCTGAGCTGCCGGGTCCGTTGGTTCTCGGCTTCCTCGCCTGTGCGGCGATCGTCAGGAAAGAGGCGTACCTGGAGGCCGCCGGATTCAGTCCGCTGTTGCATTTCGGTGCCGAAGAACGGTTGCTGTCACTCGACTTGGCGGCCTGTGGCTGGCACCTCTGTTACGTGGCGGACGTACGCGCCCACCACCACCCGTCGGCGCGGCGACCACCTCAGGCATGGCGCAGACGGGTCGAACAGCGCAACAACGCGTTGATCGTCTGGATGCGGCGACCGCTACGGCGGTGCGCGGCCGAGTCCATCGGCCTGCTGCGTCGAGCAGCACGTGACCCTGGGACATTGCTGGCGGTCGCGGGGGTCATTCGCCGACTGCCGTGGGCGTTGGCACAGCGGCGGCGGCTGCCGCCGGGGGTGGAACGCTGGGCCCGGACCCTGGAACTCGCCGATGGAAGGACGTGACCCGATGGCAACGGAACGAATAACAGTCGTCATCATCACCCGCGACCGGCGTGAACAACTGCTGGAAACGCTCGCGCACATGACCACGCTTGCCGACGCGGCACCGATCATCCTCGTCGACAACGGGTCCAGCGACGGCACGGCCGAAGCGGTCACCGCGGCGTTCCCCACGGTGCGACTCATCCGCTCGCCGGACAACCTTGGTGCGGTGGCCAGAAACATCGCAGTCGAGCAGGCAGTCACTCCTTATGTGGCCTTCTGTGATGACGACACCCGATGGCAGCCGGGCGCCTTGACCCGCGCCGCGGATCTGCTCGACCAGTACCCTGCCCTAGGTTCGGTGACCGGACGATGCCTGGTCGCGCCCGACCTGCATGAGGACCCGATTACACCAGAATTGCGCGATTCACCGGTTCCCGGGCCGGATTGGCTACCTGGCCCCGCTCTGCTCGGCGTGATGGCAGGTCTGTCCGCCTTCCGGCTCAGTGCGTTCAGGCAAGTCGGTGGCTTCTCCCGACGCCTGTGGTTCGGCGGCGAAGAGGAACTGCTCGCGCTCGACCTCGCGGCGCATGGCTGGTGGATGTGCTGGGTAGAGGACATGCTGATCCATCACGAGCCTTCACACACCCGTGACGCGACCCGTCGTCGTGGACTCGGTATTCGGAACACTTTGTGGACGCTATGGTTGCGCCGCCCGGCCCGCAGCGCGGCGCGTCGGACCGCCGTCGTGCTCAGGTCAGCCCCAGCCGACCTGACAACGGCCGCGGCCGTCCTCGAGACACTGCGTGGACTGCCTTGGGTGCTGCGCGAACGAAAAGTCCTGCCCCCGCCCGTGGAGGCCGGCCTTGTTCTGTTGGAAGAATCCCAACGCCATTCGCTCGCACGTCGTTATGTGGGCTGACGTTCACCGGCAGCCCAGTTTTCGTTCCCGCTCGACGTTGCACAGCGACGCGTCGAGCTAGGCGCGCATCGGCCGCGGGGCGCGAGTATCAATCAGGCAGCTCGGACCACGCCCAGGGCGACTGGCAATACCGTCAACAGCTCGTCGGAGCAGCTGCACAGCGCTTGCCGCCCGTACCCACAGCGCCAGCTGTATCAGTCCGCACTATCCGCATACGCACTCGTACCGTGGCGGGCTTTTCGCTGCTCTGGTACAAGCGCCGGTTGGACCTGGGATCACCGGTCGGGTTGGTCGGCGCGAACGACCACCAGCTCCTCATGTTGCTGGCCCGGATGGATGAGGCCGGACTCGGTAAGCCATCGCGTCTTGGACTGCATGACGGGACCGAGAACGATGGTGTCACGCGCTACGATCGCGGCTTTGAGCCCACCCTCACGGAGTTGGTTCACGGTGAGATCAGCGTCGCATAGCACTGAGTGCACCAGCAACGCCATGCCACGCGCCGTCAGCAGGGCGGGCAACAGAGCGCACAGCTTGTCCAGTATCGCCCGCCCGCGGCTGCCGGCCTCCCACGCGCGGGCGGCGCCGCGAGCAGGTACCGGTCGCGGGGACGGTACGTAAGGCGGGTTGGCCAAGACCACATCGAAGGTCCGTCCGGCCAGCACGTCCGCGAAGTCGCCATGCAGCAGTTCCGCGCTGATGCCCCGTAGCCGGCAGTTGAGCCACGCTGAGGTGACCGCCCGACGGGAGACATCGACCGCGGTCACCGACGCCGCTCCTGCGCGAGCCGCCTCGATCGCCAGCGCCCCGGTACCGGTACAGGCGTCGAGAACGTGCGCGTGCTGAGGTAGGGCCGCCCGTGCCATCGCCTGGGCCAGTAGCCACGTATCGGCCTGCGGCCGATACACACCGGGCCCACGGATCAACATCATGTGGTGGTGATAACCTCTCCAGCCCGGACCAACCGTGACAACCGGGCACGGGGATGTACGGCTCCCGGGTTCCTCAGCTGGACAGGATGGCCAGGCCCGCAGTGGACTGTTCACGGGCCGCGTCCGCTGCCGGGGGTTGGCGGTCGTTGTTGTTGGGGGAAGATGTGGGCCGTGATCTTCGACAGTCTTGATGTGTCGTATGGCGAAATGTGGGGTTCCGAGCGCGGTATGACCCATCCAGAGCCGATAGCACCGGAGGTTGCAGCGCGCAGGCATGTCACCAAAAGGGGGTATGCGGTGTTGCTGGCCGCACACGAGCGGCCGCTGGCACTGGTCGAGTTCTGGCCGAGGAGCGATTGGCGTGTGTATCTCTTCGACGACAGGTCCTATCGCACGCAGATGATCGACCTCAAGCCCCACGCCGAGGGGATTTTACGCGTCGACCAGAGCATCCGGTGGCAGTTTTCGGGCGAGGAACAGTACTCGTCCGCGAATGGGATGTTCAGGAAACCATCACCGTATCGGCTGACGGGCAGGTCGAAATCAGGTCTGAGTTCGACGGATCGGAGCGTGACTGGTTCGAGCGGCATATCGCTGGATTGGACGGCCAGGCGCCTTCCGAGCCGGAGAACGTCACGGTGCAGCAGGTTTCGGCTTCCATCGAAAACTTCCTGATCCCCGCACCAGAATTTGCGGACTGGCAGGTGTTCGTGCCGTTACTCGCCCAGCAGGGCCACGAGCCCGCCGCGACGGTGGTCCTGCGTGATGCACCGGGTGGTGACTGGCAGGGACCGCTGCGCGCCACCGGAATCGAACAGTTGTTCACTGCAGGTGCGCGACGCGATACCCCAGACGGTCCTGGCGTTGTCGAACTCAGCGATGCCGGGCTGCTGCGGATTCCGTCCGGGCGGTTGGTTGTGGCCGATCCCGGCTGGATCGACGAACACTCGCTGACTATCACCGTGTCACCGGGTGAGTACCCGGTCACGTTGTCGTTGATGCGCGTCGTCGACTCTACCTACTTGGGCTCGTGTGTGGCCGCGGCGAAGGTGACCATTGTGGACACTCCGGCCGGAGAGTGGGAGATGGCAATCCGGCCCGACCAGGACGTCGGGTTGCTTGGCGAGGGCCAGTTCTACGGGGTCGGTGTGGACACCGGCATAGCGGCTTTCGTCGATGCGACCCGTGGATCGGTCAGTGAAGCCGACCTTGACGACCTGGCCGAACGCCTCGAAAGCCGCTCCGCAGTCGAGCTGACCGGCCCGGCGGGCGGGCCGAACCTCATCGCCTTTCACGCAGGCTGGGGTGACGGAAGCTACCCTGCCTGGATCGGCCGCACCGAGGACGGACAGGTGAGTTGCGTCGTCATCGACTTCCAGCCTCCCCGCCGTTAGTGAGGAATAGTTACCTGCCCTGTTCGACGCTGCCACTGCCGGGCCCAAAGGAGTGGGACACTGGTGACCTCGCGGAATCAACGATCTGGGCGTTGAGGTGGGTGCAGACGTAACGCGTCTTGCTCGACTTTTTCCCCTGCGGACCAACTGGACATGCCTCTGTGTGTGTAGCGCGCTATACGTCAAGTCAAGCGCGCTACACACACGCAGTGTCCGCAGGGAAACCGGCTGCCCGCGTTTACGTCGGAATCGCGTCCGATCGGGTGCATAGGGTGCCCAGGACTGGGATGTTCAGTCACTGCCTTCTGCGCACTCACCGGCCCGCGGCCCCATCGAGGGATGTGGGTACTCCATTGGCTCGAGCGACATCCTGTCCGGCGAGCCGGGCAGGAGATCAGCTGAGGCCGGCGACTTCTTGGGCGATCGCCGCGAGCCGGGTTTGGGCGGCCGAGACGACACCGTGCCGGTTCTTGTTCGCTTCCTCGTACGCGATGATCGCCCGTATGTCGGCGGGTTCGGTCAGTTCCTTGACCATGGCGACGGCTTGGGTGACGTTCAGGTCGTCGTAGTCGTCGATGGGCAGCTCGCCGGGTTCGAGGACGCCGGTGGCGGTGCGGATCGAATGCAAGGCGTCGGCGGCGGCGTCGGCGCCCTCGCGCCGAGTGACTTGCTCGGCGGTCTCGAGTGCGGCGTCGCGAGACGCTGTGAGGGTTTTGACGACGACATCGCCCGCGTGCGCGCCCTGGGCGAGCAGCTCACCGAGCGCGGGAGAGGTGGCGCGGACGGTGTCCAGCGCCCGGTCGAGGCCACGGGCGGACAAGGTGACTGGGATGTTGACCAGCTTCACCGCGGTACCGGTGGCCGCCTGGAGTGGGGTGCGACGCAGGGCGGCCGGCCCGCCGAGGGCGTCCTCGGCCAAGACCGTGGTCAGCCAGTCCACGGTCGCCGAGTGCGCGGTGATCAACCGCTCCGCCAATGCCACGACGTCGCGTTGCTGGGTGGTGGTCGCGAGAACCTTGATGTAGCGGGCGCGGTCGAGGAGCTGATGTTCGAGGGCGAGGTCGCCGAGCAGGGCTTCGTCGAACGGCTGGGCCTGGTCGACCATCGCCTTGACCGCGGCGGCGGCCCGCCCGAGGAAGGGGCCGATCAGCTCCGGGACGCCGCCGAGTTCGCGAATGGCGGCCTCGACGGCCTCGGCGCGGACGCGGGCGTTGTCGGCGTTCGCGGATAACTCGCGGCGCACCGCCTCGGTGCGGGCCTGCGCGATCCGGGTTTCGGCGATCTGGATTTCGGTGTTGGTCAGCTCGAGGACGGCGCGCAGCTGCGCCAGCAAGGTAGTGGTGTCACGTGTGCTCATGCGGATCTCGTCCCTTCGGCGTTGACGGCATCGGGTCGGTGCAAGGTAGGTGCACCGCTACCGTGACTACCCCGCGCTGCCGTCGGGTAACCTGTCCCACACCACACCGCCCGACCGGTATACATCGAGGCCTCGCTAGGGGTATTCGGTTCGACGTCCCAGACGTATTAGCGTTCTTTGAGCTGGTCGTGCTTCTGGAGGAAATGACGACCCGGTCGGCGCCGCAGAGCTCGACAACGTCGGCGTCGGCTGTTTCCAGCCGGTCGAGGAACTGCACCCGAATTTTCTGCGGAGTTGTCCGTCGTGTGCTGGGCTCCGTCGGGTCGCGATGTTAGCCGTGCGGCCGGATACTCTGCCTCGTCCGGGCCCGTCATGTCCTTACGGGCATCAATCAATAGTTTTACCAACGGAATTCGCGGTCAGATGATGATATTTTGGTTCGTCGATCCAGCTACCGGAGACTTCACCCGATCACCGACCGGTGACGACGGGTAGCGGGCCGAGAGGGGCAACAAGGGCGATGCAGCACTTCACGATTCATCACGACGGCGTCACGATCCCAGTGTCTCGCGGCGGCCGGGGACGACCGCTGGTCATGTGTCCTGGGCTGAGCTCGACACAGGCCGATTTGCAGGAGCTGACCGAGCTGCTGCGGCGCGACCACGACGTAGTGACCTTCGACCTCAGGGGCCATGGCCTCGCCTCGGCCGCCGATCGGTATTCCTTCGAGGCTTTCCTCGGCGATCTCGTCGCCGTGTTGACGGAGCCGGGATGCCTCGACCTGCCCTCGCTGCCCGTACTCGTGGGCTACTCGCTGGGCGCGGACCTGGTCGTACACTATGCCTCCGAACATCCTGACGCCGTTGCCGAGCTCGTTCTCATCGACGGCGCGAACCCGGTGCCCGAACCGTTCATCACCGAGGCTGACCTGCCGGAGTTCCGCGCAATGTGGGAGGAACTTGCGACGCAGCACGAGGCAAAGCGGGGCACCGCGCATCAGGTGTTGCTTACCGCACGGGAAATTCTCGACCTGAATCTCGAGATCGATGTGGTTCGGTCCGGAATCCTCGACCGGTACGAGAAGATCGACTGTCCGATCAGCATGATCATGTCGACCTCGATGGCCGGCGGCAGCGGCGAAGGGCATGCGCCGCAGCGCAATCAGAACTGGCGTGCTGGCATCGAGCGGCTCGTTCGCGAGCGGCCGCACATCTCCACGTCCTGGCTCGACGCCGATCACGGACTGGTCTTCACCCACGCGGCGGAAATCGCCCGGATCATCCGGAGTACACAAGGTCCAGCGGCCAAGCCGGCTTCTTGAACAGCATCAGAGGAGATTGGTGAGCGGCTGGGAACGATTTAATGGATATCGCTCCAGCACTGATGTGGCTGGGTGCTGGCTGACGAGGCTGGCACCACATGGCCATTTGGGGAGCCGGCCCCGACGCCCCTCACCATCACGAACTTGCGCCGAGTAACCACGCACCGCCGCGACCGGCACAGTCGAAGTTCGCGACCTGTCCTTCTCCTACGAGCCGTCGTGCGGTGTCTCGATAACGTGTCGTTTACGGCCGGGAGTGATCAGGTCGCGCTCGTCGGCTGA
Source organism: Nocardia sp. NPDC023852 (assembly GCF_040639505.1). Lineage (NCBI taxonomy): Bacteria > Bacillati > Actinomycetota > Actinomycetes > Mycobacteriales > Nocardiaceae > Nocardia > Nocardia sp. NPDC023852. Next base: position 58,957 of record NZ_JBFAAB010000005.1, on the reverse strand, counting down.
TCCGGGGTTAGCTGACGATAAGAATTTCTTAAGGCCGATCGGCCAGGGTGATCGCGAAATCGGCCGCCGACTTCCACATGGCGGACTCCGATGCCGAAGAGTCGCATTCTAAGCGACAGTGATTTTGGATTTCGAACAGGAGCCTTTGATGACCATAACCCTCCTAGTCCGCCTCGGGCTGCCCGCACTCATGCTGGCCGCGACCGCCGGTCTGGTAACCGCACCCCCAGCTGCGGCGCAAGTCCTGCCAACCTACACCTGTAAATCCACTTTCGAGAATCAATTCGGCTTCGTGAACGGGCGGGAATGCCAGGCCACAGCGGGTGCTCCTTTGGCTGGCTACCGGTGGATGACCATCCAAATGGAAAACAGTGAAACCGGTGAAAAATGGGTGTGCAAGAGCGTCGATGCGGGAATTATCCCGTACTACACGAACGATCCGAGTCCTTCCCATTTTGAACGTATACATAGTCACGGGGTGGATGGGCGTATTTGTAGCCGTATATTGCCCTGATCTCATCACGATCCGACGGTATCGGTACGACCCGAGACGATCACCGGGACGCCACCGCAGAGAACGTCGACGGTGATGGCGATCGGTTCTGTTGTCTGGAACGCGGGGGAGTTCTTGGGGAGGCGTGCGGCGCGGGGTCGAGTAGATCCTTGTCAGGTCGGCATGTCAGCTCCAAAGGAAACGTTAAGACCGCACCAAGCTGCCTGGATTACGTTGCTCGGGTGACTACCGAGAGGGTGACAACCGAAAGAAAGACCGGTGTGCGCAGGTCTACGCCTTCGTGGTGGACGCACTGGGCGGGTGGTACGGCACTGCTCATCGGACTCTGGTGTGCGGTATTGCTGCTTCTGCAGGCCGCCATAGCTGACTTCGACACCGCGCTCTTCAGCTTGGCGGTTCTGTTCGGGCTGTGCGTGGTGTGGCTGGCATACACGTTGATAGGGCTCATCCGCTACCGGGCGTTTCTGATCAGCCTGATCGCACCCATCCTCGTTCTCGGGTGGATCGTGGTCGCCAAGTCGGGAGCCGTCGAGGCGGCCGCCTGGCGGATCTCCCAGGGGCCGATGGAGGATGCGGCGGCCAACTGTGCGGATGCCGAAGGTGGGCTGTACGGCATCTATTTCGTCCACTCGGTCGCGGAACAGGACGGGGGCTGTCTGTTCACTACAGATAACGACGTGGACAGGGCTGGGTACGCCTACCTACCGGGTGGTGTTCCCGCACGCCCTCGGGTCAGTTACTTTCCGTTGGACGGCCCCTGGCACACGTTCATCATCTATTCGTGACCTGTCACCGGCAAGAACAATTCCCTGCTTCAACCCTGGGCAGGCCCACCCCACCCCACCCCACTCTGGCCTGTGCTGGGACCTGGGCTGCCTCAACTCCGACGTGGATCCGCTGACCAGAGTGGAGTGGACGGGTCCGAACGGGCTGCGCGAGCACCTGTCCGGACCCGGACCAGTCGAGATCGTCCTGGACGGCTCAACCGGGCGTCCCCGCAAACCCGTATCGGTCGGCTGCTGACTCCTACCGAGCGCACTTGTGCGCTTGACCTTTACGCGGTCCGGTGTGGTTGGTGCCCTTCTTTGTGGTACGACGAGCAATCCTGTTCGCGGATCGGAGTGCTCATGGCCGATACTGGCCAGTGAGCTGACATGCGGACCTGCTTGTCGCTCTTCGATAGCTGTGCTGATCCCTCAATTATATTGTCGAAGAACACAATTCGCCCACGTACAGACTCTTGATCGGGTACGGTTTCTGTCAGCGTCTTGGCGGCGTCGGAGGTGTGGGGGTTCCTGATGGCGAATATTGATCGTGAGCGTCGCAACCGGTGGATGGAGCGCAAACTTGCCGAGTTTTCTTTCCTGACCGCACGTCAGCGCCGGTTCTTGTCCGTTCCGTTGGCGGAACACCGCTAAGCGCCGGATTTCTCAGATCTAGCCCTTCTGATCGCAATTTCATTGGGGCAAATCCAGATCGGTCTGCGCGTCAGGGGCGTTGTTACGCGCTCGGACTGCTCGAAGCGCGTGTTCGGGCTGACGTGAGGGTCGCCGGAGTCTACCGTGCGGTGGAATGGTGAAGCCCCTGAAACTGGCCGTCTACCTGCCGATTCGCTTCTCAGATTACAGCGAACCCCCGGAGGGGCTTTCAGCGCAACGCCTTCCTGATCCCCACCTGACGCCTCCAACGGACGCCTTTTCCCTCATTGCTCACCACGACAGTCTTCAGCTAACGCAGCAGAGGGTGGTTTAGTGCCTCTCCCGTGCAGGGCGACACTGAAGGGCCGAGAATCTCCATCTCTCACCCAGCACCGCTTCAAGGAGCCTCTCCTACATCTCCAACTCCTCTCGCGTTCGTGACGTACTATCCGTTGATTATCGGCGAAAACCACCGGAAGCCCAGCAGAGCGGACCTCGATGGCCTCACCTACGAGCGCTAGCCGATGGCAGCGCCGAACCACTTGGGCAGCTGGCTGAGCAGATCCTGCTGATCTTCACCGACCCACGCCACGTGTCCGTCCGGCCGCAGCAACACCGCCGACACGTCCAATTCCTCGCTGACGTCGACGACGTGGTCGACCCGATCCGCCCAGCCCGCCACCGAAAGCCGGCTGGTCTGGTCGAGCAGCAGCCCTCGGCCCCCGCGCATCAGCTCGTAGAGGCGACCCTGTTTCAGCACCACGTCGCGCATCCGCCGGCCGAGCAGTTCATGGCCCTCACCGAAGTCGTAGCGGACCCCGACCGCGGTGATGATCTCGGTGACGTACCGGTTCACCTCCTCGAAGTCCATCAGCTTCGAGAACAGCTCCCGCAGCGCGGTCGCACCTGGATCGTTTCCGATCAGCGTGATCTGCGCGCGGGTGTTCTCCAACACGCGGGCGCCCACCGGGTGCCGTTCGGCGTGGTAGCTGTCCAGCAGTCCCTCTGGTGCCCAGCCGTTGACCTCGGCGGCCAGTTTCCAACCGAGATTGAACGCGTCCTGGATGCCGAGGTTGAGCCCCTGACCGCCGGTCGGCGGGTGGATGTGGGCCGCGTCGCCGGCCAGCAGCACCCGGCCGACCCGGTAGCGCTCGGCCTGCCGGGTGGCGTCGCCGAACCGGGACAGCCAGCGCGGCGAGTGCGCGCCGAAGTCGGTGCCGGCGAACGCCTGAAGCTGCTGTTTGAACTCTTCGAGGGTCGGTGCGGTCGCACGGTCCTCGGCCACCCCGTCGGCGGGCACGACGATGCGATACACCCCGTCGTCGTCCCCGCTGCGAATGGCGCCGAACCGCTTGTGGGTTTTGTGGACTTCCTCGACAATGGCGGCAATCGTCGCAGGGTCCTCGGTCACCTCCATCTCACCCAGCAGCGTCTCTACCCTGGCGGGCTCGCCGGGGAAACCGACGCCGAGCCGCTTGCGCACCGTACTGCGGGCACCGTCGCACCCGACGAGGTAGCGCGAGCGCAGGTGCGTGCCGTCCGCCAACGCGACGGTTACCACGTCTTCGTCCTGACTCAACCCGACCACTTCGCAGCCGCGCCGGATCTCGGTACCGAGTTCGACGGCATGCTCGTTGAGCAGCCGTTCGGTGACCGGCTGTGGAGTGGCGAGGCCGTAGGGGTGCGCTGTGTCCAACCGATCCGGCCACGGCTTGACGATGCCGCCGAAGAGACCGCCGACTTGGAACTTCGCACTGACCGCGAGGAACCGGTCCAGCAGGCCGCGCTGGTCCATTATCTCGACGCTGCGCGCGTGCAGGCCTTGTCCGCGGGACTGCGCGGTCGGCTCGGTCAACTTCTCCAGCACGAGCGTTTGCACGCCGTGCAGCCGCAGCTCGCTGGCCAGCATCAAGCCGGTCGGTCCTCCGCCGGCAACGATCACGTCAATCATGAAAACCCCTCATTGGACAATGTTGCATTTCGGCCAGCTGATCCGCACAGTCCGGCGGCGCGCGCACTCGCATGTCCGGGCTCGAGTGCCTGCCACCGCACAGCGCGTCCCACCGGCGGTTTGCGTCCCGCGAGACCCGTACGGCGACAAGCACTCATACTTCGCGAATCCCTGATTCCGCAGGTTCTGGCTTCGGCTGGAGATTCTGCGGCACGACCCGGGTCTTGCGGCAAGGCCCCCGGTGGGCTATATGTTGAGAGTGGCAGGGAGTGGGTAGCTCCTTGCCTCTACCTTTTTCTCGTCCACTGTGAATGGACAAGCTCCCGCCGAAGCGGTCATCTTCGGCGGCGGCCGGGTCGCGCAGAGCCGCAGGCCGCCGCCAGCCGGGATGGACGCACGGAAGCCGTAGCGGCCCAGCACGTTGAGAGCAGCGCCACGATGGCTGCGTGTCCGTCGACGACATCGGTCTAGGGCAGAACCGATACCGGCCAAAAGGTCTCGGCAAGATGATTGCCGTGCTGCCGGAGGGGCGGCGAGAACGTCTGAACGTCCCCCGCGGCCGAGCTGGTTCGATACGCTAACTGACGGAACGACTCCCACTACACGCTGCTGCGATGTCGGGGATCTGTAGGGCGTACTGCTGGATGGGGTAGTACGGCTGCGAGTGACGTTACGCGGGAAGGACATTGATTGATAACAGTGCGGCGAATGGCGGCGGGTGTCGTGGTGTCGGCAGGGATCGGTGCGTCGGTGTGCGGAATTCAGGCGCCGCTCGCGCAGGCGGATCCACTACCGCAATGGGCGCCGTTGGGCACCACGCTCTACACCTTCGGCGATGCGAATTTCTGTGCTGGGGCGATCAGCGTGGTGCTGGAGGCCGCGCCGCATATGCCCGGCCACGTGCTGGCACACGTGACACCACTGGGTTATCAGCGCGGGCCTTGCGGCAATCACGTAATGCTGGGATGGGTAGGTTCAGCGGGTGGGCGAGCCCAAGACGTGTATGTGCACACCGATGCGGCGCCAGGCGACACCGTGACCGTGGATTTGTGGGTGGGGATGGGTCCGGCCAAGATCATGGCGGATACCTGGCCGATTCAAGGCACGTTCGCGGAATGGTATCTGCTGGTGCCCTAGCCGCCTGCCGCAGACTGCCGGCCACGCTGAGCTGGTTCAGGCTCGGGGCAGGGCGGTCGCGGTTGCCGACCACTCAGGAAGGCCGCACTGCCGGGGTGCCAGGTCCGCGTGATCAGGCAGGGCTTTGGTTGATGCACCCATATGACGGGAACGGATCATCAGATACAGGCACACAACCGGGTGGGCTGTCCTGATAGGGAGACGGATGATGGCAGCCCCACGAGTTCCGACGTCGCCCAGCCGCATGTGGAACACGCCGATCAGAAAACGAAGCACCGGGCGGTAGTCGGAGGCGATTTCACCCAGGATCCGTCCACTTTCCACGAGTGAGGCACGCGCGGAACTCGCTGTGGCCGAGATCAACGCCCGCACTCCAGGGGTTTCCAGTCCCTGCTCCAGATCCGCACCTGCCACGCCGTGTCGGTCGAGGTCGGCGACCGGCAGGCACAGCCGCCCGTCCCGCAGGTCCTCGAATGTCGCCACGACTACACGGGCACTCGTGCTGAAATCGACCGGCATGCAATGCATTTCGACTGTCCCGGCCATCGCATGTCGGGGCAATCGTGTCCTGGAGGTGCGGTCGACGCATAGCGTCGCGCGATGTTCGGTTCGGCCCCGGGATCGGGTCAGTTCCAGGGGGCGGGGCCGGTGCCGGAGTTCCACGCTGCGAGTGTCTTGTTGTCGACGAGTCTGATGCCGTTGCGGGCGGCGGTTTCGCGGGCGGCTTTGGTGAACGTGGATGTCGCGACGAGGACCGCGAGGTCGAACTGGTGCCAGGTGAGCAACCCTCGGTTGCATCTCCCGGTCGCCGACAGGGCGCCTGATGTTGTATCGCTTGGCCTGCACGATGAGTCTTCGCCCGTCCGGTGTCACCGCGGTGACGTCGGCACCGCGGTCACCGGCGCCTCCGCAGACCTGTACCTCGCGGCAGCCCCCGGCCCGGCACAGTGCGGCCAGCGCATGCTCGAACTGTTTGTCGTTCATGTCATGGAACGCCAGAACGGCACGCAGACGGTCTTGTTCGTGCTCGGCGCGCCGACGTCGATGTCGCGCGCGTAGTACCAGCGCCAGCAGCACCGCGATGATGACACTGATCACGATGGCGGCGACTGTCGTGGCGTTGTCGCGGACGAATCGCACCAGCGGCGCCAGGATGATGACACCGGCGAGAGCGGCCATCAGCGCCAGACCCGCGCGGTCCGAGCGGTGACGTCGCCGTCTGGCCACGTTTGCATCCCCCTAGCCGGTCCCGAAAGTTTACTACCGCAGGTACATTCATTACACGCGCCGACACATCGTGCCGTCAACGACACCACGTCACCATCAACTATGAGACTGAGCCGACGACCTGGACAGACCGGTCGTTCCCATGGACGGTGAACACGCTCGTAGACACAGGCTCGAGCGGATCGTTACCTTCGCGAGCATGAGTCCTGTCAGTGTGCGAGGTCATCTGCGATGAGCGACGATCCGGTCGCGGACAGGAGCGTCACGGGGCGGGCCGAGCGTAGTCGTGCAATGGCGGCGAAGCTCGCAGAGCTTGATGACCTCATGGTCAGGTCGCAATGTCCTGGGACTCCGCGGGCGATTGCCCGGCAACGCTCGCGCGGCAAGAAGACCGCCCGGGAACGCATCGCACTGCTTCTAGATCCGGGTTCTTTCGTCGAACTCGACGCGTTCGCGCGGAACCATTCGACTGATTTGAATGTGGGTGACGACGCGCACGGTGACGGTGTCGTCACCGGCCACGGCACGGTGAACGGCAGGTTGACGGCGGTGTTCGCCCAGGACTTCACCGTCTTGGGTGGCACGCTCGGGAAGGTGCACGGCGAGAAGATCTGCAAGATTCTGGATCTGGCCGCCAAGGCGGGCTGTCCGGTGGTGGGCATCAACGACGGAGCCGGCGGGCGCATCCAGGAAGGGGTCGTTGCGCAGGCGCTTTACGGCGGGATCTTCTTCCGGAACGTTCGTTCACCGGGGACGACGACCCGCTGTGCAAGCCCGAGCACCTGGAGGCATGGGGCAAACAGGCGACCGGTTCCGTGGCAACACATGTCTACCCCGGAGATCATTTCTACCTCCGAAACCACCTCGCGGAACTCATCGAGCAGCTCGCGAAAACGTTTGAGCAGTAAGAGATCGCGCCCGGTGTGACTGGTACGGCTGAGGCAATCGCACCGCTCGCCGCGGCTGAATCAGGCAGACGCACCGACCGCGGTTGATGACAGCGAGCCCAGCACGGTGACCACTCGTTGTGGGACCACATCTCAGTGGCTCGCGCAGTGCCCCCGGTCCAGGGACTTTCGCCTCTCGCGGCAAGGGTGGTTCGGTTCGCATAGTGAGGACATACACCGGACCGTGCTCGTGCGGCTGCACGGTCAGACGAGGAATGGGGTACGACGATGTCACAGCTGAGGACATTGACCGAATTGAACGAGGCCGATTGCCGAACGCGGTTGCGCTCAGTTCCGGTGGGTCGGCTCGGCTATGTCGAGAACGGGGTGCCAGTGATCCGGCCCGTCAATTTCTACATGCTGGACGAGAGCATATGGATCTGGACCGTACCCGGCAGCCGCGGCGCGGCCGTCGCGGGTCAGACCGTAGCGTTCCAGATCGACCAGATCGAGCTCGAGACCCGCAGCGGGTGGACAGTACTGGTCAGCGGACCAGCGACCGCGGTCACCGACGTGGACGAACTGGTCGCGGCAGCGGATTTTCCGCGCCGACCGTGGGCGCCGGAGCGCAACGACCAGGTGATCAAAATCCGCATCGACCACATCTCCGGGCTTCGGCTACCACCGAGCCCAGCTGAGCAATGTGCGACGTCCGTGATCGGCCGAGCACAGCAATATCGGCGATAAAGACTCGGTGAGGTGCACTCATACAGTCCGCGCGTGGGTTCAACGCCCATGGCCTGCGCCAGCGGTGAGCGTGGTCACCCGCCGGCGACCGACGGGATGATCATGACCTCAGTGCCGGTGCCGAGGGGTGTGTCCAGGCCGTCGAGTGTGCGGCACTCGTCGCCATCGACGTAGAAGTTCACGTAGCGACGCAGTTTGCCGCTCTCGTCGCGAAGCCGGCGTTCCAACGCGGGAGACCGCTCGCGAAGGGCGTCCAACACGTTCCGGAGGGTCGCCCCTTCGACGTCGAATTCCTTTTCACCGCTGACGTACGTACGCAGCATGGACGGCAAATGCACGCGTGCCATGGCCGTTATCCGATGACTGCTGCGCGCACGCACAACACGTCCGGCAGTTTGTCGACCACGAGCTGCCAGTGTTCGCCTTCGTCGGCGCTGCAATAGACCTCGCCGTTGCGGGTGCCGAAGTAGATGCCAGCCGGGTCGGCGTCATCCGCGCACATGGAATCGCGCATGACCGCCGCCCAGAACGGCACCTGTGGGAGGCCGTCGGTCTTCGCGGACCATGTCTCGCCGCCGTCCTCGCTGCGGTACACGGCGCACGTGGCATCCGGCGGAAATCGGAACCGCTCCATATCCGCGACCAGCGGGAACGTGTAGATCACGCCGGAACGCCGAGGGTGCGCGACGATCGGAAAGCCGAAGTTGGACGCCGGCAACCCGCCGTCGATCGACTGCCAGCTCGCGCCGTCATCGGTGGTGCGGAATACGCCACCATGGTTCTGCAGATACATGGTGCTCGGCGTCTCGGCGTCCAACGCGACCTTGTGTACGCACTGCCCCCACTCCGGCAACTCGCCCGGCATGAAATCGGCCGTGATGCCCTTGTTCGTCGGCTTCCACGACGCCCCACCATCGGACGTCTGATACACGCCGCCGGTGGACATGGCGACCGCGATCCGTTGTGTGTCTGTCGGATGCGGGAGGACCGTGTGCAACGCCAACCCGCCGCCTCCCGGCATCCACTCCGGCCGGTGCGGGTGTTCCCAGAGTCCTCTGACCAGCTCGAACGTCCTCCCGCCGTCGGTGGAGCGGAACAACGCCGATGGTTCGACGCCCGCGTACACCACCTCCGGCTCAGCGTCTGTCGCGGGCGCGATCTGCCACACGCCCTGCACCGCCGCCTCGGTGTCCTCCGGGAACGCCAAAGGTGCACCGTCCGGCTCACTCCACGTCTCGCCGACGTCGTCGCTGACCACCATTGTCGGCCCGAAATGGCTGTCCAGCACTCCTGCGAGCACGCGTGGCGTCTCCCGCCGAGCGTCGATCGCCAACGCCTTCACGTCGGCTACTGCGAACCGCGGCGCACTGACGTTCCAGCTCGACCGACCGTCCTTGCTACGTGCCAGGAACAACCCTTTGCGTGTCCCGATTCCGAGCAATACGTCCATCGCCGACCTCCATGTCGTCACCGCCACGCCGACGCGTGCGAGCGTACTCCGCAGGAACGACAGGACCCGCCAGAACATGCGAGGCGAGGGGAGATGTCAAAGGGTGCCCCCTGGCCGCACTGGCGTGACATTTTCGCGACCTTTTCGTAATGTAACGGTGACCCGCCCTCGACAGTAACCGGTATCCGACATCATGCCTGGTCAACATCGCAAACGGACCACAGCCTGGAAGCTCACTCCCATGGCCGTGTCTGGCATCGTCGCGACTGTCGCCGTCGTGCTGTGGGTGGTGATCCGACCGAGCCCGGCTGCTCAGCATGCCGCGGCGGCCGATTCGCCGTCGTCGTCTTCCGTCGAAGCCGACCTGGCCCCGACTACCGTGCCGTCGACGACTCAGCCGCCTCCGGCGCCGGCGCCGGCGGCGGCCGCAGCCGATCGACCACCACCGTCGGCCAAGAAGGCCGAACAACACCTGCCCCCACCTCCCTCCGTCCCATGTTCGACGGAACTCGCCGGCGCGCAGCCGCACGTGGCACAGGTGGGCAACCTGCTCAAGAAGACGTTCGGCGTCACCGATATCGGCGGCGCAGTCGGCCGTGGCGACGGCGATCATGGTGCGGGCCTAGCACTCGATTTCATGACATCCGATTCCGCGCGCGGCGACGCGATCGCCGAATTCGTGCTGGCCAATCAGCGGCGTTTCGGTGTGACCTACGTGATCTGGCAGCAGCGGTACAACGACGGCCGCGGTTGGTCGTACATGAAAGACCGCGGAAGTCCAACCGCCAATCACCGCGACCATGTGCATGTGTCCTTCGACCCGGCTGCCGATGTGAACGTAACCTGCTGACTGCGCCGAGCCCCGTCCCGACAATCCGGTCTGGTTGGTGAATCTGCGCGAAATGGATGCCGGTAATTGAGCAGCCTTCGTGCTGCCGCCAGACCCGAGGCCCCTGAACATCCGCTGAGGCCGAAGCCTGTTCGGCGAAAATTCGTCTGGGTCGATCACTCAACCTGCACTGAAGCCGATTGACCGGTCAGCGCGCATGTGACAGTATTGGCATACGCAAACGTAGGCGTATACTAATAAGGAATGGTGATGGACCGCGTAGACGTGTTAGTGGTGGGGGCGGGCCCGTCCGGCCTGGTGTCGGCGTGCGGGTTGGCCGCACATGGAGTCGCGGTTCGTGTCGTCGACCGGGCGAGCGGCCCGGCATCGACTTCCCGAGCGAACATCCTCCACGCGCGAGGCGTCGAGGTCCTGCAGCGCTTGGGGGCGATGGGTGATCTACGTGAACGGTCGCTCGCGCCGGTCGGCATGCGCATGTACGTGCGGTCACGTCCGATTGCGACGATGCGGTTCGCGCCGGACGACCGCGAGTCGGTGCAGGCGCTGTTCGTGTCGCAGGCCCGGATCGAGGAGCAGCTGCGGCGGCGACTCACCGAGCTGGGCACCGATATCGAGTGGGACACGATGGTCACGGCGGCGACGCAAGATGCCGCTGGTGTGACCGTGGAATTCGCGGACGGGACACGGCTGCGGGCGAAATGGCTGGTCGGTTGCGACGGGGCGCACAGCGTGGTGCGCGGCGCCGCTGGGATCGAGTTCCCCGGAGTTTCGGTGATGGAACAGTTTCTTCTGGCCGATGCGCATGTAGCCTGGGACCGTGACCGCTCCGCATCGGCGGGCTTCTATCATCGCGATGGTTTGCTGTTGGCGATTCCCATGCGCGACGCCGACGATGGTGGCGACCTGTGGCGGCTGATGGCCGACGTCCCGGCCGTCGATGGGCAGCTGTCGACTGCGGATATCGTCGCTCGCTTCGAGGAGCTGCTGCCGATACGGGCCGGTGCGACCGGGGTGCGAATCCGTGAAGCGATATGGACCTCGGCATTCCGCATTCACCGACGACTCGCATCCGACTACCGAGCCGGCCGCGTCTTGCTGGCGGGCGACGCCGCGCACATCCACAGCCCGATCGGTGGGCAGGGCATGAACACCGGAATCGGGGACGCCGAGAACCTGGCGTGGAAGCTGTCGCTGGTCGTCAGCGGTCGCGCGGACGAGAGGTTGCTGGACACCTACGCCGCCGAGCGGCGCCCACTAGCCACCGAAGTGCTTCGCACCACCAGCGCGAATACGAAGATCCTCGTCGGCAATGGTGCTGTGGCGCGTTTCGTCCGTGACCGGGTTTTCATTCCGCTGCTCAACTCCCCGAAAGTCCAGCAGAAAGCAACACGCACCGCGTCGCAGCTGTGGGTCGACTACCGGCAAGGCCCCCCTGGGTAGCCGACGCGGCCCTGAACCCCGGCCTGGGGATCGCATACCCGACCGGGAATGTGTGCGCCTCGACGGTAGCGCGACACGGTTGTACACCGAACTGCACCCGGCATGGGTCGTCCTGGCACGCCCAGGCGCCTCTTTCGAGGCCTTGACGAATGTGGCCTCGAAACATCTCGGCCCGAATGTCACCATGGTGACCGACACAGCAGCTCCGCACTCCGCCTTGCTGATTCGCCCCGACGGGCACCTCGCCTGGCGCGGCGATGATCCCGCCGCGCTGCGCAGGTGGTTCGCGGACACGTTCTACTCCAGGATTGGGGCATGAGCACCGAGACGCCGAGGCGCGAAGGGCCAGGACGCCCCCGCGACCCGCATGCCGACGCCGCCATCCTGCGCGCCGCCGTCGACCTTCTCATCGAGCGCGGCGTCGAGAACACGAGCATAGAAAGCATCGCGAAACGAGCGGGCGTCGCCAAAGTCACCGTCTACAAACGCTGGAAATCAAAAGAGGACCTGCTTGCCCAGGCGATCGAGCATGCTCGCGAAGACATCCCCGGCGTCCCGCCGACTGCATCCGCCACCACCTTGCCCGACACAATCGAGGCGCTGCTACCGGAATGGGGAGCGGCGCTTGCCGACCCCCGGTATCGGCTCCTCTCCGCCCGCCTACTCGGAGCCGGCCCTAGCCACCCCGCGCTGCTCAACGCCTACTGGCACCACCATGTGTTGCCGCGGCGCCAACGTTCCCGCGCTCTCCTTCACCAAGCCCAGGCCTCGGGCGTCCTCTCCGCAACGGCCGACTTGGACATTCTGCTCGACATGCTCAACGGCGCAATCATTCACCACCTCCTGCTGGAACCCGCCCGATCCCAAGCGGCCGAAGGCCTGCAACCATCCGATATATCCGCCTACCTACGCAGGCTCCTGCGACAAGCTGGCTTCATATTCCCCGACGCACCACCACACCCCACCGACTCGGCAGAATAGGCCCTTCCCCGACACCGTCAACGGCCCACATCAGACCATCTATACCCCGTAAACGCTGAGCAGGCCCAGGGCGCGGTGGCGGCTCCGTGATCTGCGATACGCGGCGTAGACCCGCAGGAGCTGGTCGGGCTGCGCACTGTTCGCGTCGAAAGCTTGACTGGCCCAGGCCGGTTCGATGAGCAGGATCCCGGACGTCGACAGACCCTCGCAAGTCCGCGGGACGGTCCGCAGCAGCCGGACGCTGCCACACACCGTCACCACCCCAACACCGAGCAGATTCCAGCTCGGCCAGCTGGTCCAGATAGCGCAGCGACCAGGCTTAGAGATCGGCGGCGGAGCGTGCCCGGCGTCCTGTCCCCAGCGGTTCAGCGTTGTCGGCGATCGTGGGCACGTCGGGCAAAGGGCTGGTAGTCGGCGTATGAGACAACTGCCGAGAAGATGTCCGCCCGGTTGCTGCTAGTTTGCTGAAGGTGCATTTGTGTTCCGATGGCGTGTCCTGTTCTGCCGTGCACTGATCGTTATGCACATGAGGCGTAGCCGAGCTGGAGAGGAGGCGGAGAGCGCGGTGCCGGATGAGGGCAAGAAGCTTGCAGCGCACCGAGCTCTGGTGGATCGTGTCCTGAACGGAGAGGGCCGGGCATCTCCAGAACTGCGAGCGCGGGCCTTCGACAACGTCGCCATCCCACCGTCCTTGCACGCGCTGATCGACAAGGTTGCTACAAGGCAGGGGCAGGTCACCGACGCGGACTTCGCTGTGGCGAAGGCGTCGGGCTTCAGCGAGGACCAGCTCTTCGAGTTGGTGATAGCGGCTGCGGTCGGCCAGTCCGCCCGGCTGTATGAAGCGGGACTGGCAGCCCTGGCCGAAGCAACCGTCAACGGCGAGGCCGAATAATGCGACTTGACATCCTCAACCGCGGTTACGGCCCCGGGACCAAGTTGCTGTTCGCGCTCATCCGGGTGTTCTCCAGACACCCAGTACCCGACGCCGCCAAGCTGGTCTTCTACCGGCCCGGCTTCTACGGTGCATGGGCGAAGAAGTTCACTCACGAGGTGATGCGGGGGCCTTCTGCATGGTCGGTAGCTGACCGAGAGCTGATGGCGGCCTTCGTGTCGAAGGTAAACGAGTGCGCGTTCTGCGTCGGCGCACACACCGCGACCGCGGGACAGGCGTACCAGGACCGCGCGAAGGTTCAAGCGGTGCTTGCCGACCTGGAATCGGCCCCTGTCGAGGACGGGCTCCGGGCAACGCTGTGGATGCTCGGCAAGCTGACCCGGGAGGGAAAGGTGGCCGCCGACGACATGCGGGAAGTTCTGTCCGCAGGTGTCTCACGCCAGCAAGTCGAGGACGCGCTGGCGGTCTGCGCCGCGTTCAACATGACCGACCGGCTCGCCGATGCCTTCGGCTTCGAACTGCTCAGTCCCGAGAGCTTCGAGGCAGGAGCCAAGTACCTGCTCGAGCGGGGCTACCGATAGCACTGCAGCCCCGCCGTCAGGCTCAGCGGCCAACTGCGGGCGATGCGGTTAGTCTTGCCGTGTCGTCCCGCTTGACACGCAGACACGCCAATGCTCGGTCGAGGTCGTCGCGACAACGGGTCGGCCCTGCCGCATGACGGTCCGCACCGACCCGGATCTACACGAACGCGCGAAACAGCTGTCGCCGATATCGAATCGAATCTCAACGCGCACGGTCGCGTTCCTGCGCTGGCTCGTGTGTGACACCGACGAATTACCAGTGCGGCCCATAAAACCAACCTAATGAGATGGCACACAAAAGTTTTGAAGCAGCACCCTTGTTCAGCCTGTGATCAATAGCGAGGACGCCTCCTGACCACCCTGATGCTTGGGCAGAGCTGCGACATACACATGGAATACTCACCGTTGCGCTTTTGCCGGGCGCAGGGGTGAGTATTCCACAGGGCGAATGAGTGAGCACCGGAATCCGCTCGCGCGGCGTTGGGCGTCAGGCCACGGTCTGGCGAAAAAGCGAGATCAGCTGTCCACGTCGAGACCAGTCCCACTCCAGCGGGTCGGTACGCCTTTCAGCCGCAGTGCACTCCGAATACCTGCCACTTGTCGTCGCCGATGAGACCGCCCCAGTCGATGCATTCGCCCTTTGCGTCGACCTTCACCGGGCCCGCGAACTCGGTGTATTTGGCGTCGTCGATGATTACGTCGCTATGATCCCGTGACGGCCGCAGCCCGGCACCCATCCGCACAGGCTTCCCTCGCTGGTCACGAACGGTGACAACGCAGTTCGTCTTCCCGTTGTAGGTGAGGAAGGCGGTGCCACCGTCGAGGTTGTGCGAGTCGATTACGTTATATCCCTTACCGCACTGCCCACCGTAGGTTGCCGCGGCCGCGGTAGCGGGGAGGAATACCGCCAGCCCAGCAGTGATGCCGATTACGCCCGCACATACGGCAACTGTCTTCTTGGCATTGATCACGTCGAAACCTCTTCCTCTTGACGTGCAGTCTCGCGCTACGCGGATAGCGCAAGATCCTCGAACGACGGTCGACGCTATTTGCGCAACGTCTACGCCATATCCCTCTGTTGAGGGCTTACTAGAAGTAACGCTCTGCACCACAGGATGGTTCACGCTGTTTTGCTTGAACATGTGGAGAGCCGGATGCGTGGCGACATGCACGTCCGGTTCGTGTCCGCATCAGTACCTCAGGGTAATCCGGTATCCCGACCGGCCGGCGTGGGCCGAACCCCGGCAGGAGGTGGAAACGGATGCAGCTTTCCTGGTGCTGCATCCGAAGCTGGAGCGCCCCATCGCGTTTCCGCCGCAGAGGACGCTAGACCGTGCACAGTAAGCCGGATCCCTTGCAGTACTCGATGTCTCACGCTCAGGCGGGACACCGACAAATCGCTCAGGCCTGATCTGCCATCTCGATGGAAGCGAGGCGATCCTGGTGGACGGTGAAAGCGGTGACGCGCAAAGGGCGCCGAAAACCCGAGGACTCAACTTCGCCACGAAACCCACCCTGGCCGCTACGATGATCACCACCGCCATGGCGGTGGGCAGCCCGGCGATGATCCGCCGCGACTACAAGACCAACGTCTTCAACTTATCTGTAGCAAGTTCTCGGTGTGTCCGCGCGGATCTGATGTCACACTGTGCGTGCCGGCCGATCTTGTTGGGACAGCACGGTATCGGATCGTTCGCACGAGTGGGGAGCGTGGTCGTATGTCGCAACGGTCTTTTCAGTCCGGATCTCGAGGCGAGGACGCCATTCTCTTGGCGGCTGGTCTAGCGGATCTAGCGCTGAGCCGTGTCGGCCCGGTGGTGGGCCGGGTGTGGGGGCTGCTGCGGCGGTCGGATGTGGTGGGGCTGGCGGGCGACGCGGAAACGGACTTGAAAGCGCGCGGTCGGCTGGCGCTGGACCGGTATACCACCGTGCCGCCTGCCCACTTGGAAATCCTCGCTCAGCGAGTAGTGACGCGACGTGCTGCCTCCGGCGATGTCTGATCGATACGATCCGGATGCGTTCAAAGCCCGCATCGACGCCACGCTCAGGGACTTCGTCGCACAGGAGAACGACCAGCTCCTGATGATCGACCCCCAACTGCGACCGGTGGCCGACCAGATTGTGGTCGCGACAACGCAGGGCAAACGTCTGCGGGCGGCTTTCTGCTATTGGGGTTGGCGGGCATCGGGACAACCGGACAGCGATGCGCTCGTGCGGGCCGCGGCGGCGATGGAATTGGTGCACGCGGCGGCGAGTGTGCACGACGACATCATCGACGACAGCCCGCTGCGGCACAGTCTGCCCACCGCGCATATCGCCCTGCGTACCCCGCTGCGCGGTCGTCCGAACGCCAAGAAGTCCGCCAGGGCGCTCGCCATGCTGGTCGGAGATCTGTTGATGGCCCTGGCCGGAGAGCTGTTCATCGCGAGTGGTCTGCCGGCGGCCTATCTGTCGCGTGCGCGTCCGCACTGGGCCGCTCTGGCCAGGGAATTGATCGCGGGGGAGTGCCTGGAGATCATCTGGACCGGTGCAGCACCGAATACGAGTGAATCGTTGAAGGTGATCCGGTACAAGACCGCCAAGTACACCGTCGAGCAGCCGCTGCTCATCGGCGGTGCGTTGGCCGGTGCGAGTGTTCGCCTGCTGAAAGTGTTCTCCGCGTATGGATTACCGCTGGGCGATGCGTTTCAGTTGCGCGACGACCTGTTGGGCCTGTTCGGCGATCCGGTGCGGACCGGCAAGGCGAGTCTCGACGATCTCCGCACCCGTCGCCCGACCGCCCTGCTCGCCGAAACCTGGCGGGCCGCCGACGACGGACAGCGAAAACAGCTGCGCAATTTGCTGGATCGGCCTGACCTGGGTCTCGAGGATCTACACGAAATGCGTGACCTGATGAATCACGTAGGATCCCCGATCCGCATCGAACAGATTATTACCGCACGGGTCGAGGAGGCCACTCGCGCGCTGGTCGGCGGGGATGTTCCAGCAACCGCCACGCGAGCACTGATCGAACTCGCGCATGCTGCGTCCGTACGCAGGCACTGACACCGGCATAGCCACGTCCGCCGTCTCGCCCGTCGCTGTGAGGAGCGCCTGATGACCTACACCCGCGCGTCGATGGACGCATTGCGGCAGTACGGTGACGAACTCGCCGACGCCACCGTGGCTACCTTGTTCGAACGCGGCGAGGCCGGCAAGTTCAATGCGCTCATGCGCTACGTCTCCGCCGCAGGCGCGCCCCTACCGGACGATCTGCCCGAGGTCGCTCGGGAGTACCTGCACGAAACCGCCACCCCGCCATCGTGGGTGGACTGGAGTGAGATGGAGAAGGCCCGGCTGTTCTTCTTCGACAACAACGTGCACATCTCCACGGCACTGTCCTTTGCGGCCATGCCCGCCTGCTACCTCATCCCGCACATCGCGAAACTCCTGTCGGCCACCCACTCGCTGGCATACCCCGCCAATCGCATGGCCGAGACCGGCCAGTTCACCGTGTACCTCATGCAGCCGGACGCCTTCGAGGCAGGCGGGCGCTTCATCCCCGCCGCCCAGAAGGTCCGGCTGCTGCACGCGTCGATTCGCCACCACCTTGCTCGGGAAAACCAATGGGATACAGTCGCATTGGGCGCACCCATCTGCCAGGAGGACATGATCGGCGGCCAGCTGCTCTTCTCGTTGCTCGTGCTGGACAGCCTGCATCGGCTCAACATTCACATGAGCGTCGACGGAGCCGAGGCCTACTTCTACGCCTGGCGCGTCGTCGGCGCCATGCTTGGGGTCGATCAGACGCACGCGCCCCAGAACCTGCAATCCGCCCGGCAATTTCTCGACACATACCTGACGCGCTACATCGGCCCCAGCGAAGAAGGGACCCACCTCACTCGCCAACTCATCGATCTCTACGAGGACGTCGTCCCGGGCACCCTCTTCGACCCCCTCGTCTCCGCGCTGATCCGTTATCTCATCGGCGACACCTGTGCCGACTGGCTCCAAGTGCCGCGCACCGCATGGGATGCCGCCGTCAAAGCCGTCCCCAGCGGCCTCGGTCTCCTCGAAAACCTGGAAGACAGTTCTCCTTTGGGAGCCTGGGCACTGGACCGCCTCGGCCAACTCACCACCGTCTTCGAACTCAGCTCCCTGACCCGCGGTCGAGTCATGCACTATGCCATCCCCGAACATCTCAAAAAAGACTTCGGTGTCTCCTCCGCCCGGGTACGTACCCATCGCTGGAAACCCCCACCCGCCACATGATCGTCGTCAACTTCTACCCCTCAACACAAGTCGTGATTCCACGTGGCCGAACGGCTGCCCCGGGATATGGAGCATCACATGGTTCTGCAATGGGCCCTGCCCGTTCTGTCCGCGCTCGTCGCGGTGTCCGTCCTCATTCTGGCGAACCGGCTACGCCCGAAGTCGTGGCGTAAAAATGAGGAAGGAGGCGGCGACGGATTTGTCCTCGACATCATCAGTACGTTCTTCACTGCGGTGGTCGCGTTGGTGGTGGTGATCGGCTGGCAGAACTACGACAACGCACACAGCCACACTGTGGCTGAGGCCAAAGCGCTGGTCGGAGTCCACTCTGCCGCGGCCGCACTGCCGCAGGCAGAACGCGATCGGATCCAGGGGCTCGTGCGCGACTACACCACGCAGGTGTTGGACCACGAATGGCCGGTCATGGCACAGAAACACCGGCTCAGCGAATCGACCCAGCAGACGTTCGACACGCTGCGCGCCGAGGTGGCCGCGCTGCGCGACGCGGACGACAATGTGCGCTCCAGCGTGTTGGCCGGTCTCGACGGAGTAGCGCAAGCCCGGTACGACCGCGCGATGGACGCGAGGTTGTCGATACCCGGGTTCCTGTACGCCGCCCTGTGGTTCGGGACCGCGCTGTTGCTGCTGCGCATGGTGCTGGCGGGCCAGGACGTCACCAGGCGGAGCTTGCTCATGACCGCCGTGCTCGGTGTCGTGGTCGGCTGGGTGATCCTTGCGATCTACAGCCTGGATCGGCCGCTCTCCGGCGGCAGCGTTGTACCGCGGGACGCCTTCGAACTGGCGTTGACCCGTTTCCGACACGGGAGTTGACCAACCTCCAGGTATGAGACAGACGAGGTATGTGCACATGGCATTGCCGATAGACATGATGCGAATCCGCAGGCTCACCGCGGAATTCGCCTTCCTTCCACTGACCGCCGCGGCTGCTGTTCTCACGGCGCCACCTGCCGCCGCTGATCCGCCGGCCTGGCCGTCTCTCGGCGATCTCACCTCCGGTAGTGCGACGGGCGGGACCTCGGTCACTACAGGTGCCGACGAGGTCGGCAACGAGTTGGCGCTCGCGCCACCTGCCCATGCTGTCTTGCCTGCCACCGGAAGCGCGGTGCCGCAAAGCATTTTGACTGATAGCACAGAAGGCGCAGGCACTCCACTGGCTCTCGGACCGGTGGCGCCCGAAGCGGTTGGTTCGAGCGACGCGCTCGGTCTCGATTCCGGTAGCGTGCAGGCGGCCTGTACGGGCAGCGCGGCCACCGGCAGTGCATTGATCATGCTCGGGTCGGTCACCGGCAGTTGGTGGTCCGAGTCCGCACTCGGGAGTGCGGTTGTAGGCAGCGCGGCCACCGGGAGCGCCCTACTGACCTGTTTGTTGCTGCTGCCGGGTGCTCCGCCACCTGATTCCTATCCCGACATCCCGCTACAACTTGGCCCGCCGCAGCCGGATTCTCCAATGCTCGCGCCACCTCCCCCCGCCCCGGCTCCACTGCCTCTACCGCCGACCGAGCCACGGATTCCAGCCGTCATCGCAGGGGCCCCCACCTACCAGCAGCCATTGGTAATGCCGGTTCGCCATCCAGTGGCCTGGAACGTGCTGCAACTGATCACCGTCATGGTGGTGGCAGTCCTTACGGCAACGCATGGCCGAATCGCCCACGCCCGCAGTCGTTCCTGATCTCCGACAAACGCGAGGTATTGCGGAGGGCGTCGCGTTCGCAGCTCGGCGCTTCGACTGCCGACAGGGTCGGTCTTGCCGGCAGTCGGACTTCGGACTGCACGCTCGCCGCAGCGGACACGGTGGTCGACATGGCGGCGCTGCCGGTCCGGCAATCGGCCACCCGTACCGCGTACGTGATCCGCTGCAGGATCTGCTCAGCCTGGTCGAACCCTCCCGGCCCCGCCGCCGCAACGGTGGTCGTGCGACACCGAGCCGGTGGTCGGCATGGACTGGCTCTGGACGTTCCGGGTTGTCGGCGAGAGACTGCGTCCGGCATTCGAACAAGGCGACAGTGCCGCGTGGCGCGACGGAACGTGTATTGCCAAGTGCTGCACGGGCGCAGCGCACCCACCGCCGGCTGACAAACGGTCAGGGGCAAACGGGGATGTCGGTCGAGGGCGGGTACGAGGAGGCGGGGGTGCCACCGATCTGTGGTGGGATGGTGACGAATAGGTTCTGTGTTGCTGGTCTGTACTTCGGTGCCTCGAAGCCGCCGGTCTTCAACAAGCAGTAGACCCCCGCGATGTGGGGTGGTACTGCACCCTGATGTCCCGCAACCACCTTGGTTCCGTCGCGCCACACATTCTCCGGGTAGTAGTGCTCGTGTTTGTCGGCGTCGTGGTAGAGCGAGCCCAGATGCAGCAACTCGACGGCGGCGGCGCGCACCACCCGGTCGTCGGCCGGGTTCGCGGGATCGATGAGCAGCTAGTACGACAACAGGGTCGAGGTGGGACGGACTGAACAGGCAGCGGGAGGTGCCATGGCCCTTAGTCTGTGAGTGCTGACACTGCGTATTCCGTGAGCGAAGTTCGTGTGTATCGACCTTGGGGAGAGGAAGGCTGAACAGCTGATGCGTATCGGTTTCTTGTTATGCGGCGCCGCACTCGCGGCCACGATCGGGCTCGGACTTGCCTGCGCCGGTCCTGCCGGAGCGTCGGAGTTGGATGGCTACCTGGATCTGCCGCTGACCAATCGGAACGCTGCCGCCGGTCCCGGCGGTGTCGATCCGGCATTGCCCTACGACGTCGTGCAGCTGCGGTCCCTGCTGGACGAGGCGCGCGGCCGTGGCATCACGCCGACCCGATATGCGGCCCTGCTGTACCAGTACTGGCTGGTCGACGCCACGAACAGGGCGGGCATCGACCTGCGGTCATGGGACCCACGCGCGGGTGTGGCGGCGAACCGGGACAATCTGATCAAGTCCTACCGCTACTACGAAGACCTGCAACTGGCCCATCGGGAATTGCAATGGGCAGGTATGGGCGGCCAGGTCGGTGCCGATTTCGGTGGCGGGCTGGTCGATTTCGAATTGCTCGGCGGCATCTACGGGTTGCCCGGTCTCTCCGAAACAGCGGGCGGTGTCCTCGCCGCGGTCGAACAGGTCGCCGGTCCGCAGGTCGTCTCGATGCTACCGCGCGGCCTCACCGCGCTCGCCGCGGCGGGCCCACAGATCACGCCGCAGGATCTGCAGCATGTCATCGGGTTGATCCTCGTCATGCAGAAGAACATCTTCTCCGATCTGATGCCCATGCACGACGCCTATGTCACCGAAGGTCTGCCCGCACTCGCCGAATTCCAGGCCGCCGGATTGTTCGGCGACGACATCATGAACGCGTGGCGCGATATCGCTTCCGGTGACTCCGGGCGTATCGCGGCCGGCAACGCGACCCTGCTGCGGCGTGAACAGGATTGGGCGATCGGCGCCCAGTGGGACGAGGCGCGCGGCTACAAGGGCCCGGTCGGCGAGGCCATCACCTATCTCACTGGTGCGGTGGGTTCACCATCGGTCGCGGGTGTCGTGCCGCCGCGCCAATTCCGGCCGGTGCGTATCCCCTTCACGATGACCGACGGCCGCCCGGCGCTGCTGACACTGCCGCTGCCGGACTGGAACTGGTCCGGACTCGATCCGAGATGGGACTACATCACCACCGAATTGCTGCCGAAGTACAAATATCAGATCGAGAACAATTGGCCCGCATTGGAAGCTCAGCTACGCACGCCGTACGAGGTGCAGATGGAATCGCACCGGCCGCTGCTGAACATCCCGCAGTTGCTGGATTCGGCGATCAAGCAGATCCAGGTGACACCGGTCGACGCGGGCGCAGCGACCGGTATGCCGGTCGTTGCCGGAACGGCGGTGCGCTGAGATGCGCGGACATGGAGTCGATATGTGTGGACATGGTGTCGGGATCAGTGGACTCGGTGCGCGGAGAACCCGTGGACGTGGCCCGGGCCGGAAACGGTGGACGCCGCTCGTGGCGCTCGGCGTGGCGATGATCGTGTTCACCGCTGCCGGTGCGGCGGTGGCCCAACCGGCGCCGCCCCCTCGGCCGGAAGCACCGGCCCAGCCCGCTCCGCCGGAACCGCTCGCCCCGCCGCGTACACCGGGGCTCGGTGAGGTGTTCAACGGCTACGTGGTCGGCACCGTGCGGGGCGCGACCGTCGCCTCCCCTGAGGAGGCGTTCCAGGCGCTGCAAGCCAACGACCCCTTCTACCAGGAGCCGCCGCTCACCGGGAACGAGCGCCCCGGCACCGTGCTGAACTCGAAGAAGGTCGACGTGCTGTTCACCGGCTTGAAACCGGCGAACCTGGACGCATACAAGCTGATGTACGTCACCACCGGAAACGACGGTGTCACACCCGTGATCAGCACCGGAATCCTGATGATCCCGGTAGATGGCACACCGAATTCCGAACGCCGCCTCATCTCCTACCAGGAGGCCAACGACAGCGTCGGCTGGAGCTGTCACCCGAGCACCCAGTGGACCGGCGGTGCCCCGATCGACGGTGCCTCGTGGTCGGCTCTCGGCCCACTGGCACTGCTGTTCGGCAAGGGGTACGCGGTGATGATCTCCGATGTCGGCAATGACGCCGACCGTAGGCCGCACGGCGTTTTCGCCGGCAAATTCGCCGCGCACGCCCAGCTCGACGGCGCCCGCGCGGCACTGAACTTTCATGAGGCCGGTCTGGACTCGAAAGCGCAGACAGCACTGTTCGGTATCGCCGGTGGCGGGGTGGGTGCCGGGTTCTCGGCCGAACAGCAGCCCGAGTACGCACCGGAACTGAACGTGAAATCGACTGTGTTGGAAGGCATGGTGGTGAATCCGCGCAACTTCATGCGGATCGCCGGCGGTTCGGTCGGTTCCGGTTTCGCCTTCGCCACCCTGCTCGGACTCGAACCGTGGTATCCGGACATGCGCGTCGACGAGAAGTTGAATCCGGCCGGTAAGGCGCTCGCCGATTTCTTCCGCACGCAGTGCCAGACGCCCGCGTACTTCGGATTGCCGTTCGTCCCGTTGAACACATTGTTCAACACGGGGCGAAACCCGGCTGACGAACCCGCGTTCCAGCATGTGTTCGACGACAATGTGCTCGGTCGTGGAGGTCCGCCGAAATCCAAGGTGCTCATCGCATCCTGCGCAGCCGACGATTCATTCATGTCTCTGGTGCCCGCCCGCGATGCGCGTGAATTGGCCGACCAGTACCGTGCCCAGAGCACCGATGTGACCTACGCGCCGACCAATTGCAGCATGGTGCGGATGATCACCGATCTCTACGGCTGGGGCACCGATCTGTTCGGCATGCAGACGATCGATTGGCTCGACAGCACCTTCGACTGAGCGCACGCCTACGCCCGGCGGGACCTTCTCACCTTCTCGCCAGGTGAGAAGGTCCCGCAGTCGGCGTGGGGGCCGGGTCCGGGCCCTGTGGCGGCAGTGAGCCCATCCCCGTAGCTCGCGTGATCTCTCCCGGCGGCTGACCAGTCCCGGGGTGGAAGGCCAAGCGCATGGCATGATCTGTGGAGGGGCTTGTCCGGGCGAGGTCTGTGCCTGGGCTGGCTTGCGATCAGCTTCGTCGGGGCGGCGTTGGGCTGGTCGCTGCCCGCGGCGGTTGTCTGCGGCGTGAAGGTTCGGCAGTCACCGAGCTGGCCTTCCGATGTTTCACCGGTATGTACCGGCGACACCGGGCCGACTCATCGCGGCCGGCGCAGATCGCCCACGGACATCGTCTCGGGCAACCCGAACAGCGGGAACACTTCTCGATCGGCGAACACGACGTTGCGTGCTATCAGGCCGCCGGTGACTGTGAAAACCTGCAGCGTGTGCAGGACATGTCCGCCGCCCGGTTCGGGGGCGTAGGCAGCGAGCGCGGGTTGCCCGTTGGCCGACAGCTGCCGCATCCGCCAGTCGGTGCCGCGCATGTCGAAGACGCGGCGCATGAATCGCCCGTAATCCCGGCTGCCCCGATACCACAATGGCACCGGGGGCATCTCGAGGACTGCGTCGCGGGTCAACAGCCCGACCAACGCCGCGACGTTGCCCGCCTCGAAGGCGCGCATGTACCGGTGAATCGCCACCTGCACTGCGGGGTCGTCCGGTTCGGTGACCTCGTCGATATCGGCCACATCCGCCAACGCCGCGCGGGCCCGCTGCAGGGCGCTGTTGACCGCGGCGACGGTCGTGCCCAGTTGTTGGGCGACCTCGGCGGCGGTGAATTCCAGCACCTCCCGCAACAGCAGCACGGCTCGTTGCCGCGGCGGCAGCACCTGCATCGCCGCCACCAGCGCCAACCGCAGATCCGACCGCAACCCCACGTCGAACCGAGCATCGGGAAACGGCTGTAACCAGGGAATGTCCGCTTCCGGTGTGAGCGGCACGGCGGGGTTGTCGGACGGCGCACCCAACCCAGAAGGCAACGGACGGCGAGCCCGGCCCTCGAGGGTATTCAAGCATGCGTTCGTCGCGATCCGGTACAGCCAGGTTCGCACCGACGCCCGCGCACTGTCGTACCGGTCACGAGCCCTCCATGCGCGCAGCATCGTCTCCTGCACCAAGTCTTCGGCCTCATGGACCGAACCCAACATCCGATAGCAATACGCCACCAGCTCACCACGGTAAGGCTCCAACTCCACGCCCATATCCTTCACCGTGCAACTGCTCATGCGACAGCCACGTCCGTCTGATTCGGTTGCTTGGGTGGAGTGATGTCAGTGGGCCGTAGCAGGAGCTTGCCCTTGGGGACCACGGTCCGGCATGGACGAGCACGATCAGGTGCGGCACATTCACGGCCCTCCAACGTGTTGAGCGGCCTCGATCAGCAAGCCATACCCAAGAACTCGACTGATGTGCGTCACACCAGGACCGACTGGGAAAGTTCTCGTTCGATTGCACGGGCTGCGGCAATCATTCCAGCAGAGCGAAGTTCGGCGACTCTTTCGAGCACGACTGCTGATGTCCCTCGCTCGGAGACAACATCGGCCAGGCTGATCAGGCGTTTGGTGATTATGGCCTTCGGAACCCGGTCGCGGGCCACCGGACACGCCGCCCAGAACGGGTTTGTTTCAGCCGCGGTGGAGCCCAGGCTTGTTCAGCCGCGGCTTCGCTCCGGTATCGGCGCGGGAGGCGGGTTCGTCAGGTCCTGGCGCGTCGGCCACGCGGCGCTGACTGTCTGCTCCGGCGGCGGCTCTGGCGTCGACCTCGCGTCTCGCAAAGGAAATATCGCGTGCGCTACGCACTGACAGTCGGCCGAGCGATGTCGCGGCGAAAAACAGAATCAGCGCACCGAGACCATAGAAGTAGGTTAGTTGTAGTACGGCACGTTTCAGGTCAGACGTGGCGACAGGGTCGCCGGCATCTCCGATTCGCAGCGGGTCCGCCAGTAGCGGCCCGATCACGAACCACAAGCCCGCCGCCACGGCCATCCACCCGCCGAAGCTTGCCACGAGACGGTTGCGGCTTGCCAACATGAGCAATCCGCCGATGATCGCGGCGACGCCAGGCAGTAATTGGAGCCAGCCCCGCGCCGCCGTCCACACCCATGGCTCATCAGGAGTGAACGCAAAGTTGAAGTACGGTCCGAGGAACGGGATCAGCGCGCCCCAGACGCCCAGAAGTAGCACCGCAAGTCCGCCGAGGGCTCCCCGGCTACGCGGAATTCGAAGTAGACGGCCTCGGCCGGTAGAAACGTTGTCGTCGACGTCCCTCATGACGCCTCCATTTGTCGAAGTAGGTGCTTGTACCGCCTACCCTTAGTCCACGGAGATACGCACGAACACCACAAGTCAAGTGAGGTCCGCAGCATCCGGCAACCGTGCTGTCGAGGGAAACGTCTGGGCCGAGTTCGTGCTGTCCAGGACTACGATGTACTCGCTACGCTGCGGATGCTCCGCGGCGTACACCACCGCGTCCACGGCCACCTGCAGCTGGTAGATCGGAAGCACCGGCTCGGCTTTACGCCGCATTCTGGTCAACGACCGCGACCGTAGCTTCTAGGTTCTCTCCGCAGGTTCGACCTGCAGAAGGACACCCAGGCGCGCCGGCCGGGACAACGGGAAGCCCGCACCATCGCTAGTATCCACCCCACTTCGGCGTCTGTCAGTAGTCCAGCAGGGTGATGCTGGACGCGACGATCCATACGATCCATCCCAGCCAGCCCACCAACCCGATCAGCGCGGTGCGGCTGGTACCGGCGGCATTGTAGGCGCTGGCCGACGAGGCGACGAAAAGCAAGGCGGCGCTGCCGTATCCGAGCCATTGCTGCCAGAGGGGCAGAAACCCGGTCTCGGCACCGGCGATGCTGAATCCCACGAGTGCGGTGGCGAGAAAGACTTGGTTGAAGCCGAACAACACGTTGCTGAGCGCCCACAGTCCCGCCGTCGATCCACGATCGTGCGCGGCGGCCGAAGCCAGCCCGAACCGCAACGCCTCCACGCAGCTGAACGCGACATTTTGCATGAGGACGCCACCGAATCCCATCAACGCCCACGCGCTGGGGGACTGCCCGGATTCCCACAGCACCGTCGCCAATCCGGCGGCGAAAATCGTTGTGCACAGCCACGTCAGTGGGGCGAGTACCGAGGGGCGTCGAACTGCGACTCCGACTGCCGCCAACGAGTCCATGACCTCGTCCAAACCCTTGCCCGACATCGGCAGCGGAAGCCGCGCACGGACGTAGAGCAGGTTGACCACCAGGGCTGTGAGCACAAACCCGAGCCCACCCAGCCCCGCCCCATCCGAAACAGTCACGACAGGCATCCTCTCAATTGACTTTACGTATGATATTTTCAATATATGCAGCAAAAGATCGGCGGTGCAAGTGAGTCGCCCCCGCGGCGCGGCTATGACAACCTCCGGCGCCAAGCCCAGGCGCACCGCACCCGCGCCGACATAGCGGAAGCGGCTCGTCGCCTGTTCATCTCCCAAGGATGGGCGTCGACGACCGTGCGGGAGGTGGCGCGCGAGGCGGGTGTATCGGTACCGACGGTCTACGCCGCGTACGGAAACAAGACCGGCCTGGTATGGGCTTTGGTGGACGCGGCCGATCTGCCGGCCGACCCGAAACGGCTGCTCGCCGACCTCGGCGCAGCCACGACCCCCGAGAAGCAACTCGCCGCGATGGCAGGTTACGACCGCAGACTCTTCGAACGCTCCGGCGACCTGATCACGTTGATCCGCGAAGCCGGCCGCACCGAAGCCGACCTAGCCACCATCTACGAGCGAGTACGCCGCGCCGCCGACCAGACCCGTGTCGATGTGTTCTCTTCCTGGCCCGCGAGCACCCTTCGCCCCGGGGTGGACTTGGCCACCGCCGTCGACGTCTACGCCGCACTGTGCAACATCGACGTCTACACAATCCTCATCCACGAGCGCGGCTGGCCACCAGATCAGATCGAACACTGGTGGGGGCAAACACTGTCACGCCAACTCCTCGATCGATGACCGTGATCGACGAACCCTCGGCCGCCAACCAGTTGAATCCGTGCACCGATCCATGTCTATCCGCCTCGACGGCCGTATCGCCCTGGTCACAGGATCTACCAGCGGCAATGGTCGGGCCGCGGCCGCCACGCCGGCTGCCCGTGGCGCACAGGTCGCGTCACCGTCACGCTAACGCGTGGATGCATTGCGCCCGGCCCGGATCTCGATGCCTGGCTGTCACGCACGCTCTACAGCCCGCCGCGCGGATCGATCCAGGGGATTCGAAAGATGCCGCAAAAGCGATAGCTGGAGATACGCTGACCTTGTGGTTTCGGTCCCGGCACCGATGCTGGCCGTCGCGGGACGGCCGCCGGACACTGCCGCATGGGCGATCGAGATGAAATGGGACGGTGTACGCGCCATCGTCGTCTGTGACGGCGACACCTGTCGCTTGTACAGCAGAAACAAGCGGGACATCACCGGCTCGTACCCGGATTTGGTCGAGGCGATCGCCGCCGCGGCGCGCGGGCGGGAGCTGATCCTCGACGGCGAGATCATCGCCCAAACCCCGAACGGGGCACCGTCATTCGGTTTGCTGCAGCGCCGCATGCACGTCGTCCGCCCCAGTAATGAGCTGATCCGCGCCGTTGCGGTGCAGTTCTACGCCTTCGACGTCCTGGCAGTCGACGGCGACGCCACCACCGACCTGCCCTACCTCGTGCGCCGTGAACAGCTCTACGACCTCACCCTGTCCGGCGGGCTGGTGAGCAGCCCGCCCCACTGGCTGGGCCAGGCCGCCGACCGCATGCTCGAACTGGCCCGCGAACACCACCTGGAAGGCATCGTCTCCAAAGAGACCGAATCGACCTACCACCCCGGCCGCCGCTGTCCGGTATGGATCAAAACCCCGCTGCGCCACACCACCGAGGCGATCGTGGCTGGATGGACACCCGGCAACGGGATGCTGGCCCCGACCTTCGGCTCACTCGTCCTGGCCGCCCATAACTCGGACAAGCGGCTGGTCTACATCGGCAATGTCGGTACTGGATTCACCGTGCTCGCCCGCCGTGCGCTGCGTAAGCAGCTCGACGATCTGGCTGTCGACACCAGTCCCTTCGATCCGATCCCGGACCGGCGGGAACTGCGTGCCGCGCGGTGGGTGCGCCCGGAACTCGTCGGTGACATCGAGTACCGCGAATACACCGGCGATGGGCTACGACACCCCAGCTGGCGCGGGCTGCGCACCGACAAAACCCCTGATGAGATCAAATGGGAATTATTCGATTAGATGGGGTCGCCGACTGGCCGAATTCTGGGCGGATAGGGGCCTACGCCCGGGAGTCTGTCGCGAGACACGTTCCGGCGCAGGGTATCCGCAGATCGCAGCGCAAACGGGGCCAATACACCGCCATGCGCCGGCCAGCGAGTAATTCGGGCTCCCAATGATCCCTGGCTGCCTGCGTAGAGTCTCGGATAGAGTCCGCCCCCTCTGGTGAGAAAATCGTCGATGGCGGCGTCTAGGTTTCGATCGGAATGAGGCGGATGTGGCAAGCCCTGACGGGCCCCTGCTGGATTGGCATGACCGGCTGTTCTTCGTTCTGATGCTGCTGCAAGACCTCGAACTGAAGGGCACAGGTTTCGCATTCGACTACTCGCGCGATTCGCTGGCGCATCTGGAGCAACAGGTGATGCGGAAATTCTCGGACCCTGGCCAGGTCGCGTGGCCGACGCGTCGCACCTGACGCGACCGGACCTTGGTGGGGTGCCGACACTCCAGTTACCCGTCGGCCGGCAGGCGCGGCGAGGCCCGAGGGCGGCGGTCCGTCATTGGTCGATCCGGTAGAGGTAGCTCGCCCGCGTGTAGTTCGCATCGTGCGACGCGGCCGGGCGGACGGGAATCCGCTGCCGGAATCGGGTGGTTTCAGGGTCGAGTGATCAGCCGGAAACCCAGATGCGAGGTGGAGGTTTCGATCGGTTGGGCCATTCGGGCCGCAGGCCGGTACCGCTGGCAGTAGTTCGGTGCGCACAGGTGTGATCCACCTTTGATGACGCGGCGGCCGATGAGCGGCTGTGTCCGGTCGCGGCTGTCTTCTTCGGTGCCGCCGCGCGGATCGACGGCCACGCAGCAGGCGTGTGCCTGGCCCTGGTGGGCGGTGTACCAGTCCTGGGTCCATTCCCACACGTTGCCGATCATGTCGACCAGGCCGTATCCGTTCGGGGGGAAGGAACCGACCGGCGAGGTGCCTTCGAATCTGTCGACTCGGGTGTTGTGGTGCGGGAATTCGCCGTGCCAGGTATTGGCCATCAGCGTGTTGTCCGGTGCGAATTCATCGCCCCACGCGAACTTCGCGCCATCCAGACCTCCTCGGCAGGCGTACTCCCATTCCGCTTCTGTCGGGATGTCCTTGCCCGCCCAGTCGGCGTAGGCCGCGACGTCGTCCCAGGCGATGTGCACTACAGGGTGGTCGGGGCGTTTGCGGATCGAGGTACCCGGTCCCTGCGGGTGCTGCCAGTTGGCGCCGGGAACCCAGTGCCACCACTGGTACGGCAGCTCCATGCGCACCGGACGATCCGGTTTGATGAACACCGAGGAGCCCGCGACCAGTTGGTCGGGATCGGCATCGGGGTAGTCGGCGGCGGTGGGTGTCCGCTCGGCGACGGTGCAGTAGCGGGTGCGGGAGACGAACCGGGCGAATTCGGTGTTCGTGACCGGGTGCGGGTCGATCCAGAATCCGCCGACCGCGACCCGGTGCGTCGGTGCTTCCTCGGGATAGTGATCGTCGGATCCCATGGTGAACGTACCGCCCTCAATCCACACTCCCCGAGCCGGGTCGTGAGGGGCCGCGGGCCTAGCGACGACGGTTGGCGAATTCCTGGCATCGACTTCCGTCGGGTTGTTCGTTGCCCGGTTTTGGTCGTTGTGTCGTAGTTCGTGCGAGGCTCGACTGCTCATCGGGTCCACTTTCCCGTCGGATGAAAACCCCGGTACATGTGTGTCGATCTTTCTCACCCCAGGACGCTGTTCCTCATTTTGCGGGGAGGAAATTCCAGTATTCATCGTGGTACGCGCCGATGCTGCGGCATATCGTCGAACGTGTCGCGGGTCTGCCGTCGCCGGTGGGAGTGAATGCTCCTCGATGACCCCCTGGGGCCACGTTTCTACGTAGTGACATCAAACCGGCACAAGTCTGGGCTGACTGTAGTCAGCGGGAGTCGTCGGGCGAATTGCGTTTTCGCTATGCAGGCAACTCTCCGTTATTTCCTTCGAGACCATGCTGTGGGCTGACGCTGCTGGACCAGTTTCATCCGTGATGGGTGAGGTCGGTGTAGCCGTGGCTGCATAGGTTGCGGGTAGGGGGTCCACCCATCGGGGGTCTATCTGTGGAGGAGAACGCCCATGGCAACGCCATTCCGCGGTGTGGTCAACCTCGATATCCGTGATTCGGTCCCGGACTGGGGCCCGTACGAGCAGCCCAAGGCGGCACCGGGATCGCCCAATATCGTCTACATCGTGCTCGACGACGTCGGCTTCGGCGCGATGAGCTGCTACGGCGGCCCGATCGAGACGCCGAATATCGATCGGATCGCCGCCAACGGATTGCGTTACAGCCAGTGGCACACCACCGCGCTGTGCTCACCGACCCGCTCCTGCCTGCTCACCGGCCGCAACCACACCACCAACGGCATGGCCTGCATCAGCGAATGCGCGGTCGGATTCCCCGGAGCCAACGGCCACATCCCCCCGGAATGCGCCACCCTCGCCGAGGTCCTGGTCGAACAGGGCTTCAGTACCGCGATGGTCGGCAAATGGCATCTGTGCGCCGAGGACGAGATGAACCTGGCGTCCACCAAACGCAACTGGCCGGTCGGTCGCGGTTTCGAGCGCTTCTACGGCTTCCTCGGCGCGGAAACCAACCAGTGGTATCCGGATCTGGTGCACGACAACCATCCCGTCGAACAGCCCTCGACACCGGAGCAGGGCTATCACCTCAGCGTCGATATCACCGACCGAGCACTCGAGTACATCGACGACGTCAAGTCCATAGCCCCCGATCGCCCGGTCTTCCTCTACTACGCCCCCGGTTGCGCACACGCTCCGCACCACGCGCCGCGCGAATGGATCGAACGCTATCGGGGGCGGTTCGACGCGGGCTACGAGGTGATGCGCGCGCAGATCCTCGAGCGGCAGAAACAAATGGGCCTGGTCCCGCAGAACACCGAATTGCCGCCGCTAAACCCGATCGGCACCCCCGACACCCGAAGCGGCCCTGAGGGCGAGCCGTTCCCGCCGTTGGACTACACCCGCCCCTGGGACACGCTCTCTGATGAGGAGAAGCGGCTGTTCGCCCGCATGGCCGAGGTGTACGCGGGGTTCCTCTCGCACTGCGACGACCAGATCGGCCGCCTGCTCGCCTACCTGGAGGAGATCGAGCAGTTGGACAACACCATCATCGTGGTCGTCTCGGACAACGGAGCCAGCGGCGAGGGCGGCTCGGACGGCTCGGTCAACGAGAACAAGATCGCCAACAGCGTCCCCGACGACTTGGCCGAGAATATGGCAAAACTAGACGAGCTGGGCAGCACCACAACGTACAACCACTACCCGAACGGGTGGGCGATGGCCTTCAACACCCCGTTCAAGATGTGGAAGCGGTACTCGTTCAACGGCGGCACCTGCGACCCGTGCCTCATCTCCTGGCCCGCCGGGATCACCGCCCGCGGCGAGACTCGCGACCAGTACCACCACGCCGTCGACCTGGCGCCGACCCTGCTGGACTGCCTCGGCATCGAACTCCCCGACATGGTGAGAGGCCACGCTCAAGTGCCGCTGCAAGGCGTCAGCATGCGCTACAGCTTCGACGCGGCCAACATCCCGACCGCCAAGCACACGCAGTTCTACTCCATGCTCGGCGGACGCGGGATCTGGCACGACGGCTGGAAAGCCGTCACCACCCACCCCACCCTCAGCGGCTGGAGCCACTTCCCCGACGACACCTGGGAGCTGTACCACACCGAGGTGGATCGCTCGGAGATGCACGACCTCGCCGCCGAGGAACCGGGCAGACTCACCGAACTGATCGGCCTGTGGTTCTACGAGGCCGGTGTCAACCAGGCGTTCCCGCTCGACGACCGCTCGGCCGTCGAAATCCTGACCAGCTCCCGCCCCCAGCTCGCCCCACCACGCAACCGCTACGTGTACCGCCCCGGCGGGGCTGAGGTACCGGAGTCGGTCGCGGTCAACATTCGTAACCGCTCCTACTCGATCGGAGCGCTCGTCGACCTACCCGGTCCCGACGCATCCGGTGTGCTGTTCTCCCACGGCGGCCGATTCGGCGGGCACGCCCTCTATATCAAGAACAACCGGCTGCACTACGTCTACAACTTCCTCGGCAGCGAGCAACAGCGGATCAGCGCGACCGAGGACCTGCCGACCGGCCAGAACCTGATCCTGGCCGCATCGTTCGACAAGGAAGGCGAGGACCCGCCCGGCACCGCACGCGGCACACTCAGCCTCTACTACGGCGACCACAAGGTCGGCGGAGGCCGAATCCGCACCCAGCCCGGCAAATTCAGTATCGCTGGTGAAGGCCTCAACGCGGGCCGTGACAGCGCCGAAGCCGTCACCGACGACTATCCCGGAACACGGCCCTGGGCGTTCACCGGCGGAACCCTGCACCGTGTCGCTGTCGACGTCAGCGGCGAACCCTTCGTCGATCTCGAACGCGAAGCTGTCGCCATGCTCTCGCGCGAGTAACAGCACAAGGCAGGGGCCCTCAGCTACACAGTCAGGGATCCCGCTGATCCCGCTACAAGCGAGGAACGGTGCCTGCCCGCCACGGTGAGCGGCAGGCACCGCCATCGCACGAACGGCCCGTTCATGTGAATCAGCGAGAACCTGCTCAACACCTGCCGAACTCGCAACACACGAGGGTGGTGCGTTGTGATCGCGGTACACCGGTCGCTCTCGGTCTCGCGGGTTCCCGTGCAGCGATGTGCTCGGCACGGCCCCAGGCGTTGCGGCGACACGGATACACCTCATACGAGGAGTGGTGGCATGACCGCACAGAGTCAGTGCGAGCCCGACAACGGTCGCACCGATGAACGCAGCCCACAGTCCGGCGATCCACTTCCGAGCTGGCACGACGGAGCCCGCATGCAAGCGGTGGTGAACTTCGTCGATCGAGTGAGCACCCGAGGCGGTCCCGACGAAGTCCCACCGCAGGACCGGATCGCGGTCTTCGACAACGACGGCACCCTCTGGTGTGAGAAGCCCATGCCGATCCAACTCGACTTCGTCCTACGCCGCCTAGCCGCGATGGCCGAACAGGATCAGACCCTGCGCACCCGCCAATCCTGGCAAGCCGCCCACACCAAGGACTACCGGTGGCTCAACACAGTGCCAGGGCGTTCCTGACCCGGCCCGCGCCGATTCGGGGTTCCGGTGTGTCGGGTCAGCCGCCGTCGTGTGGTGTACAGCGAGCGCGCAGGGTGGGCACACCGGGCCCGGTGAGGTCATCGCAATAGGCATATCTTCCCGCCATTGCCATCGTGAGCGCGATGGTCGTTCCGCGGATCAAGGGGCCGGTGCCGACAGCGAAGGGGCCGTCGGTCGCCTCGAGGCGTAAGTCCTCGACAATGCTGCGGCTGGCTACGGTGAAATCGCGGCTGGCGAAAAAGCGGGCCACTTCGGTGGTGGCCGCGACCGACGGTGTGCGCAACAGCCCGAGGGGGCGTCGGATGTCCTGGGCATGCACGACCACCTCGCCGAGCCAAGCCGCCGTGTGCCCCGATGCCGCTACGGTGCTCGCGACGACCGCCCGGAACCGCTCGAGGGTTTCGGCCGGGGTCCCACCACGGTGCTCGGCCAGTCGCCGGGCGTTGTGCCGGTCGAAGTCGAACCGGGCACCCAGGACACTGGTCAGCCACCGCATCCGGCCGATACTCGCCGCCGCGGTGAGGTGGGCGACGACCTCCTCGATCACCCAGCGTCCGCACAGCGATCGTTGGGTCCACTGCCTGTCATCCAGGTCGGTGAGATCGTCGGCCAAGGCGGCGCGTTCGGCGTGAGCCATGGCCCAGAGGCCCTCGCGAGACACGACATCGGACACCGGGGTTTCTCCAATTCGATCGAAGCCAGCCCGCAAGGGCGGCAGTGTGGCTGATCTGCGTCCTCGGCCAGTGCCGTCGGTGGTGCAGTTCATCGTTCCCGGGTGCAGACGATCGCGCTCGCTTGGATTCATCGGTCGTGCGGTGATTCCAGACCCCCGCCCGGGCGAAGACCACGCATTCGGTGACAGATATCCCGCAAAAGCGACACATATGGCGCTGTGACGAAGCACGACATCTGTCACTGAGGCGGATGCCGCACCTGGCTTTTCTCGACGGGCGAGGCACGGTATCTTTCACTCGTTTTGCGGGTTAGTTGTCACTGGTCTTGCTTGCGGACGCCTTGATAGTCCGGGTGGGTGGACACGGGGCTTCTGGTTGCTCACCGAGGGCGATTCCCGCCGGCTGGCGGAGGCCCTTCTCACTGGCAAGGGGTTGATCGGGCTGACCTGCTTCTCGGTGAGGAGAAACTGGACGGAGTAACCGGAGAATGGGCTCATGTTCGAACTGAACATCCCAATAGAAGACCTGGCTGTCGACTCCCGCCAGCCTCAGCTCTATGTCTCCGGCGAAGTCTGGATCACCATCGACGGCCACGACTTTCCCGGACACGGCTGGACCGACGAGGTGCTGCCGTTTCTGGGGTCGCTACGTGCCGCGATCGGGGAGGCTCGCAGCGGTGACGAAACCGACTTCTACTTCTGGGAAGGGAACTTCTTCGTCAAGCTCGTCCCTATACCGGCTGCTCCTGATGCGCGGTATGTCGAAGTATTCGCGGTGCACGACAGCGCCGACCCTGAGGAGGGCGGCACCGTGGAAGCGAGTTGCGTTTGCACGTTGACCGAATTGGGCGACTTGCTGCAGGGCACGATCGGGGAACTGTCCCTGTGGGCACACGACCATCATGAGGCAGAACTGCTGGAATTCTTGTCCCGGATGACATCGTTACCCGAACTCACCTAACGGAGAAGCCCTGGCCACCGAGCCGGAGACCCATTGTCCACCAGCCCGGACATGCACTGTCTGCCCATCCCGAGGTGGCGATGACTGTTGACAGGGCTCGGTGTTCGGCGGGCGCATGTGGGCTGGATGCGTTTGGATGTCGCGGTGAGGTTGAGCCTTGAACCGGTGTGGTCACACACCTGCCGGTGGACCGAATTAGCTATTGCGGCATCGGTTTCCGATGAAGCGTGGGAGCGGTTGCGGTGGGACACGCCGTGGTCGGTGTCCTGCCGGGTGGGCGGGCGTGAGGTGTCGGCGCCGGTGCGGGATCTGGGTTCGTTGCCGATGGCGGGCCGGGAGCCGGTCCGCGGGTTCTCCTGGCGGCACGGGCAGCGGCATCGGTCGGGGTTGCAGTATCTGGTGAGCACGGGCCGTCATCATGGGTATGAGTCGCTAGCAGAGGCCCGGCTGCTGCTGATGCTGGACTTCGCCGGTGCGGTGACGGATGTGTTGTCGCGGCCGCTGCGGCTGCGCTACGTCTGCGATGAGGGTCGGGCGGAGCATGTTTCGGATTTCCTGGTCACCACGGTGTCTGGGTGGTGGTTGATCGACGTGCGCCCGGTTGCGCGGATTCGTTCACGGGACGAAGTGGCGTTTGCCGCGACCGCGGAGGTCGCGGCACTGAACGGCTGGGGTTATGTCGTGGTCGGAGGATGGCAGCCGCATGCGGCGGTGACGGTGGACACTTTGTCGGCGCAGCGCCGCCTGGGCATGGACTGGCGCAGTCGCTGCCGACCGGACGCTGATCGTTGCGGCGGCGGCCGAGGGCCGGAAGGCCGGGTAGTGGATCGGCTGGACTTGTCGCCTGGAACGGTCCTCGTGCTCGATCCCTCGAACAGATACCGATCACCCGCCCGGCCCGGCTGGGTAAGGCATTCCAGCGGGGGAATCTGTTCCTGCTCACCGAATACGACAAGCATCCGAACACCGACGATCCGGAAGTGATTTCGTGACCAGGAACCCGGATTTCGCAGTGACGCAGTTCATTCTCCCCGGACAGGTCCCCGACCGCGAAACCGCCGAGGGCTGGCGGCAATGGCGGCTGGCCCGCTACAGTTTCGTCCCCGCGCCCCAGATCAGCCTGGACGAATACCGGCTGATGAGCCCGTGGCGGCGGCAACTGCACGATCTGCACCGCGCAGCCACCCACGCGAATCTGCCACTGCAGGAGACACCGATGAGCGCTGAACTCGCGCGGCTGATGCGAGGGCGATTGCAGACCAACGCGCTCAAACACAAATCCACCACCCGGGCCGGGCTGATGATCACCGGCGGTGGCTACCAAGGCAAGACCGAAACCGCCTGCGAAATCGCAGCCGCGTTCGAAGACGCGTGGCTGGACCTGCACGCCCAGCTCAACCCCGATGCACTGCCCGGCACCCGCGATCCGCACATTCCGGTCACCTACGTCCAAACACCGGTCACAGCGAAACCGAAGTCGACCTGCCACGCGATCCTGGACTTCTTCGGCGCTGACCACAAAGGCATGAATATGCCACAGCTGACCCGCCAAGTCCGGGCGTCGCTGCACGACCACGGCACCCGGGTATTGATTCTGGATGACATCACCCGGCTGAAGCTGCACCGCGCCGACGACCAGGACACCTCGACCTGATCCGCGCGTACATGAGCATGAAAGTCACGCTGGTTCTCATCGGCGTCGACATCCCGCGCTCCGGGCTGCTGCGCAGGGGCCACCAGGATCCACGCACCGGTGAATGGGTGTTCACACCACCGACCCGCGACCTCAGCGACGAAGCATCCACCCAGACCGAACGCCGCTTCAAACTGGTCCACCTCGAACCATTCCGCTACGACAGTCCCGAGGCCATCGCCGCCTGGACCGCACACCTGGCCGGGCTGGAGGAGAACCTACGCTTGTTCCACGCTGCACCGGGCATGCTCACAGACGGCTCCATGCCCGAATACCTGTTCCGCCGCACCAACGGCGTCGTCGGACTGCTCGAACGCCTCATTGGGGAAGCCTGCGCCGAAGCCATCTTCCGACGGGACCGAAAATCTCACCGAACACCTGCTCGACACCATCATCACCACCACCACCCTCGACCTGGGCAACGACCACAGGCGTGACGCCGCCGCCGGCGAACTCCCACCCGTCCCGCCGGCCAAACCTCGGAAACCGCAGCGCGGCAGACACCGCAACACCGTTTTCGACGACCCCGGTGTCCCCACTTCACGGCAAGGGGCATAACCCCATGCCCTCATTACCGCCGCCCCTGCGCCCGCTCCCACGCAGCCTCGACCCACTGGCTGATGAGTCCCTGCCCGGCTATTTGCTTCGGCTTGCCCACCGGCTCGAAACATCACCCTCACGCCTCATCGAGAAGGTCGGATCTCAGCGGCCTGTTGGAATTCCCCACTGGCGGCCACTTATCGGGGAGCTATCTGGCCGTCAATGCAAACGGGCGGCAACAAAGGGTCGTCGCTGTGCGGCTTACCGCCTTTCGAAACGCTCGAACCTGCTTGGGTCGGTGTGCGCACGCTGATCGCCCGGCCGGGCTCCACGAGCTCGGCCGGGCGATGATCTTCCTGGTGTGAGTACCGGCTAGGAGTCGGCCCGCGAGACGTACGGGGCTTACGGTGCTCGGACCTGTTACCGAGCTGGGTCCGTCGCGTCAGCCCTGCGCGTGGCCGAACAGCTCGTTGACGAGCCGCTGCGTCGCTTGCTGGAACGGCACGGCCAGCGACAGTGCGGCGTCGTCGACGTAGTTCAGCGCGGCGGTCAGGGTCTTGCTGCCGTCGGGCGTGCTGAACATCATTGCCGCATGGCCTGCGGCGCCGCCGTTGTGGGTGATGATGGTGCCACTGTTCGTTTCCTGCACAAAAACACCCAGGCCGTAGCCCATGTCCGGAATGGGCGTCGGGTGCGGCGTGCACATCTCGGCGAGCAGTTCGGCCGGCAGCAGCTTGCCGCCCATCAGCGCGGAAATGAAGGTGTGCAGGTCTGCAGTGGTCGAGACGATGTCACCACCGCTGGAGATCCAGGAGGGGTTGTGGCTGGTGACGTCGACCGTGACTTCCTGGCTGTCGTCCTCATACCGGAAGTAGGCATGGGCGTGCGGCTCGGGGACCTCGGTCTGGGTGGTCGGTGCCATGGTGCCTGTCAGTCCGAGCGGGCCCAGAATCAGCCGCTGCATCTCCTGGGCGGCCAGGCGGCCGGTGACCTTCTCGATCAGCAGCCTGGCCAAAACGTAGTTGGTGTTGGAGTAGCTCCAGTCCGTGCCCGGCTCGAACCGTGCGGGCTTGGACAGCGCCAGGCGTACCAGATCCTCCGGCTGGTAGGTCTTGAACCGGTTGTCCACCCATTCCTTGCCCGCGGTAGTCGCGGGGATCCCCGGCACCATCGTCCCGTCGGGGTAGTACTCGCCGGTGAAGTTGAAGATTCCGCTGGTGTGCTGCAGCAGCATCCGCACCGTGATCCGCTCGTCGAGCCCGAACTCGGGCAGGTAGTCAGACACCGGGGTGTCCAGCCCGATCCTGCCCTCGGCCACCAGTTGCAGCACCAGGGTCGCGACGAAGGTCTTGGTGTTGCTACCGATCCGGACGTGGCCGTCGATCGGCGGCCTCGCGCCCTCGTCCAGCTCGGCTACCCCGGCGCCGCCGACCCACTCGCCCCGCTCATCGTGCACGCGCAGCGTAATCCCGGTGATACCGGAATCCACGATGTCTTCGAGGGCCCGCTGCAGCTCCGGGCGACCCTCCCCGGCAGTGGCCTCCGGCACCGCCCCGCTGCTCGCGGTGGTCGCCCCGGCGTCGAGGGCTGCGGTGATCTTGCGGGCCATCGCGGTCGTGGCGGGGCTGGGCTCACCCGTGTATGGCCGGGCGGCTGCGTCGATAGCAATGCGGACGGTGCTGCGGAAGTTGTCGGCCTCGGCCGGATCCTGCTTCTCGAGCAGGTTCACGGCGGCGGTCAGGGCCGGTAATACCTGGTCGGCGAGTGCGGCAACGGTCGTGCCGCTCAGTTTGATGTCGGCGGACTTCGCGGCGAGTACATGCCCGACCAGACCGGTCGCCGACGTCAGGACGATAGAGGCGTTCGTAGCGGCCTTGTGGGGCGTGCCGGTGGCGGCCATCAGCGATACCGCACCGTATGCGGCGGTCCGCAGGGTGCTCTTGTCCCGGCCGGTCAGGGTGTTGGTTGGCATGGTGGTGTCTCCTTCAGATCCGTTGTGCTGCAATCCAGTTGAGCGGACCGCTGCGCCGTTGACACCACTACTGTCGCCGGCTCGGCTGACACCAACCTGACACAGACCTGACACACCCGCTGACCACGCTCGACCTGGCCCCAGCAGGCAGCCCGCATCAGCTCGCCGCTCCCGACAATCCCCACCCGCCGCAGTAAATCGACGCGCCCTACGCCACTAGATCGCCGCCACAAAGTCGGATGACCGGCATTCCCGAATGTTCGGGCGGGATGCTGGCGGTGTGCCAGAAGCTCCCAACTGGCCGCCTATGGGGAATCGCAACTGGCCGTACACGGGGAATTCCCGGTGGCCCCTGACAGTTGGACTTCGCCCCAACCGGCGCTACACCCTCCGAAAGGAACTGCTCAGCCCCTCCGACCCCGTCGCATTAGCCCGAACAACCAAGCTGTCTCTTCCTGAGGTCGCGGATCTGTCGCTGATCACCATGCCCGACCGCTATCCACCATTGCGACCAGAATTTCTCGGCAAGCAGCGCGAGCTGCACGCGATCCTGGCCGAGCTCTGGGTGTTTGTCCAATGGACCCGATACTGCCCGCAGTGCCTCGCCGGTGACGGCAGCACCATCCAGCAACACCACGGCGGCCCCTGGAAACGGGCCTGGCGCCTACCGGTCACCTTCTGCTGCCTCACCCACAACCGGCTCCTCGAACACCTCTGCCCGCACTGCCGGGAACCAGCAAGCAGCCGAACGAAACACAAGACACCCCATGACCTGCTCATCGTCAACGCCACCGCTACTGACCTGCACCCGTGGCAATGCCGGACACTCACAGGCAACTCCGGCTACACCACCAGGAAACTGATCTCCTGCGGCGGGTCTCTCCGAGACTCCGGCCCCAGCAATCCCGATCTCGACCCCGAATCCTTCGCCGAACTACTGACCACCCAGGCACAACTGACCGACCTGCTGACACCAACCGGTCCGGCAACCACAAACAGTTTTGGGCAGCCCACCGCCGCACCACTGTTCTTCACCGACCTGCGTCTGCTCACCGAACTCATCACCATCACCTGGCCCGCCGCCCGGACCTTCACACCCACCAACACCCTCGCAGAAACAATCGACCAATACGCCGAGCACCGACGCCAGGAGACGCAGCCACACCTGCGGAAACGCGGCCGCTCGCCTGGGACGGGTAGGGCTGCGTCGTCGTACTCACCGACGTCGGTCAACTCGCCGCTGTTTCCGTGAACCCGAACGCGCGCCACGCGATGACCGCCTACGTCCGGTCCGTCCTCGACCGGCGAACTCCGTCGCCGCCGCCGGTCCCGCCGCCCTCGACGCAGGCCCCCAAGGTTCACGGTGGTGGGCTGCCGCCACGGATCGCGCAATGGTTGCGGAGCTGGATGGTAGACACCGGCCTTGCCCTCACCCCGGCCGAGGCCGACTACCACCGGTGGACAGGGGGGTCCCGCTCCTAGCAAAGCTCTTGGCCCCGGCGAACGAGGCCCGTGAACAGACCGTCTACTGCATGGCCGTGCTGGTCTTGGTGTGGGACGACCTTTTCGAGGACCCGCAGCTGACCGACCCGGAAGCCGTCACCGCGCTGAGGCGTGGCATGGTGGCAATGCTGCGCCAGGACCCGGAGAGGCCGTGGCGGTCCGGCGCGATCCCGACGGCGTGGGCGAGTTTGTGGCCGCGCCTGCGCGAGGGCCGCAGCACCCGCTGGCAGGAGCGATTCCTCGACAACATCGAGGAGTGGTTCAAAGCCTGTGAACGCGAAGCCCACCATCGCATCAACGGCTATATCCCCTCCACCGCCGACTACCTGCCGCTGCGGATGTCGACCAGTGGGATCGAAACCATCATCGCCAGCGTAGAGGTGTACCGAGACCGGGAACTTCCGGCGAAGCTGCGCGACCACCCCGTGGTCCGCCGGCTCGAAGAACTCATCTGCTGGGTGGGCTTCGTGGAGAACGACCTGGTGGGGTTGGATCGCGACGAGGCCGACCAAGTCCCCTACAACCTGGTGCGGGCGGTCCGTCACGAAACCGGCTGCACCCGCAGCGCAGCCATCGAGCAGGTGCGGCGCCAAGGGGCCGAGCAACGCGCCCAGATCGGCGAGGTGATCCGCTACCTGCCCGCGCTCTTCCGCGTGCTTCCCGGCCTGTCGGGCAAGTGGAAGCAAGACATGTCGATCTACGAGATGATGACAAGCATGGCGCTCGGACTGCATCAGGCCGAGCGGTACACCCCACCCTCGCATTCCGCAGTGCCAGACTTGGAACGCTTGCGCAACGAGATCTACTACCCCGCCGACGAACCGGCTCCTACCGCGCCGTAGCCCCCGTCACCTTGACCGTGGCCCTGACACGGGCCACGGTCAACGATCTGCGAGTACGTTGGGATCCGGTTTCACGCTGCAATGTCGGACAGTAGGTGAGCGCGCCCTAGCTCTCCGCCGAGCCCGACTCGCCGTCGCTAAACGATCTGCATCTGCCGAACAGCTGGCCCGCGGCCGACGACCTCGACCTAAGCAAGGGGCCGCCACTGCCGCCACACCTCATCCTGACGAACAGGCGATAACCTGACGGCCGGTTCGGGTGTCGAGATATGGATGCAGGTTCAGCGGCAGCAGTTGGGGTCGAGAACGACACAGAGTGCCGCGAGTGCGTCACGGTGGGCACGGTGGATGACGTTCATGCCGTGGCGTTCGGAGCTGACCAGCCCTGCTTTGCGGAGTTGGGCGAGGTGGTGGCTGACCGTGGATTCGGATAGTCCGACGACGGCGGCGAGATCACCTCCGTTTTCGCCGCTGTCCGGACTTGCCAGCAGCAGTGACATCAGCTTCACCCGAACCGGGTCGGCGAGCGCTTTCAGGCGCAGCGCAACATGCAGTGCCGCGTCGTCGTCGACCGGTCCGGCGGCCACTGGTGCGCAGCAGACAGGGGTGGACATATCGATGACGGGCAGTGCTTTTGGCATGAACCCGATCCTACCTGGAGAATTGACATATGTCGAAAAGGTGGCACACTCGTATCTGTCAGCTATTCGATATATGTCACACAAGTGGAGGTCATGATGTCTCGTGTTCAGCTCGCTCTCAATGTCGATGATCTGGAGCAGGCGATCGGGTTCTACTCGACCCTGTTCGGCGTGGAGCCGGCAAAGCGCAAGCCGGGATATGCGAATTTCGCGGTAGTCGAGCCGCCGTTGAAGCTGGTGCTCATCGAGAACCCGGGCCACGGCGGCAGCGTGAACCACCTCGGGGTAGAGGTGGATTCGTCGGAAAAGGTGCATGCCGAGATCGCCCGGTTGTCGCAGGCCGGTTTGTTCACCGAGGAGCAGATCGCAACGACGTGTTGCTTCGCGACCCAGGACAAGGTATGGGTCACCGGCCCCAACGCGGAGCGGTGGGAGGTCTACACCGTGCTGGCAGATACCGACCACTTCGGCACCGCCCCAGATCTGACTGGGATGAGTGACAGGCAGGCGGTACAGGCCTGCTGTGGCACCGACGGCCGCGGCGAAACCGAGCCCGAGCCGGGGACCGGGGGCGCGTGCTGCGCGCCGGCCGCCCGGTAGGGCTCAGGCCCTGGAGTGAGCGATGTCGATACCGCGCCCGCGCGATCGGATTGCCCCGGGTGCGGCGCCGCCGGGTGCTGGCGGCGCTGTGCCTGACCCAGACCTCTAGTTGGGGGATCTCATATTACGCGTTTCCGGTGTCGTCGGTGTCGATCATCCGCGACACCGGATGGTCGGCGCCGGTGA
Organism: Nocardia sp. NPDC023852; assembly: GCF_040639505.1. NCBI lineage: Bacteria > Bacillati > Actinomycetota > Actinomycetes > Mycobacteriales > Nocardiaceae > Nocardia > Nocardia sp. NPDC023852. Next base: position 15,155 of record NZ_JBFAAB010000005.1, on the reverse strand, counting down.
TCACCGCGGCGCTCTCGGTCGACCAGCTCGCGACCGCGCTCATCGGTATCCCGGTCGGGCGGATACTGGACCGGATCGCGCCGCGGCTGGTGATGACCGCGGGTTCAGTCGTCGCGGTGGTGGCACTGCCAGTAGTCGCGGTCGCACCGAATCTGAGGTGTTTTACGGCGGCCCGGGTGGCGGGCCCCCTGACGGGGGCGGTGTTGTATCCGCCGGCGTTCGCGGCGTCGACCCATTGATGGGTGCCGATCGGGTGACCGCGCTGATGATCCTCACCCTCGCCGGTGGGCTGGCCAGCACCATGTTCCCCCGATCACTGCTGCACTCGATGAACACACCCGTTGGCGCGGAACATATCCAGATCCGATGAGACCACCCACCACACGACAGACGCGCCGTCACGGCATCCTGCGGCAACGCTTCTGGGAATCGGCGCGCGCGAAGATCTGCGATTGGGCACCGACCTCGACGGCACTCTCATCGCCCATCACCGCACAGGGGACCACCACTACATCGTCGCTGAACCGGCGGAAGGACTGTTTCCTTACCTGGACACCCCACGCGTACTGCTAGGCGGGTTCCCGCGTTCTACCGACACGAAAATCTGTCGTAGCCACAGTAGACATTGAGCGAAGACTGAGGTAGCTTCTATCGAGTCAGAAGAGTAAGAAGTCTGGATGGCACGGGAGATGACGAACTGCCCGTGAAGCTGAAACGGCGGTCGTGAACGCGGAACCGCGAGGTCTGCCGGTTCTAGGTCGCCGAATGCATGAAAGATGAAGTAGCGCAGTTGGAGAGAAGGGAGGAGTTGCCTGCCGTCACGTCGCCCACAAGTACGCATGGTGGAGCGACGACCGAATTGTCGGTGACATGTCGGAAGATTGGTAGTAATTCCCCTCAGTGCCCCGGTGCCGTACGGCACCGGGGCACTCGTCACATGGAGGCACAACGATTCCTGAACACACGACCGCGAATGAGAAGTTCGATGATGACGATTACCCCGCGTACACGATGGGGCGGGCCGCGGACATGCTGGGCACGACCCAAGCGTTCCTGCGCAGCCTCGATGAGGCAAAACTGATCACCCCACAACGATCACCGGGCGGGCATCGCCGCTACTCCCGTCACCAGTTGCGTCTGGCCGCGCGTGCCCGTGAACTCGTTGATCAAGGCACCCCTCTGGACGCGGCGTGCCGGATCATCGTCCTCGAAGACCAGCTGTCCGAAGCCCGCGAACTCAACGCCGAACACGGGCTGCGGGACTGAGCGCGGCGGCCTCGGCGGCACGATTGACCGTGTCGTTTCCGCCTGACACGGGGAAGTGTGGCATGCTGTGTGGCGAGCACGGGTTGTTGAAGTGATCACTCGGCTCGCAACAGGAAGTAAAACAAAAGTATGTCGCAAGGCAGTGTGAAGTGGTTCAACGGCGAAAAGGGCTTCGGGTTCATCGCGCAAGATGAGGGCGGTCCCGACGTTTTCGTCCATTACTCCGAGATTTCCGGCTCCGGCTTCAAGTCCCTCGACGAGGGACAGCGTGTCGAGTTCGAGATCGGCCAGGGCCAGAAGGGCCCACAGGCCCAGAGCGTCCGCGCCATCTAGGAGCCGACAAGCCAGAAACCCGCGCCACGGCGCGGGTTTCGTGCTTTCCTAAGCCAGCCTGGGTGGTGTCGAGTGCCTCGTGCAGGGAGCAGAATCCGATGCCGCGCTTGCGGAGTCCGGCGCCGATCGCGATAAGGTTCTGGAGGGCTCGGCCGAGCCGGGGGACCGCACCGCCAGGGTGTCGCCGGGGCGCATGTACTCGGCACCTGTTCGAGCAGGCCAGGGCGCGGCGACATGACAACCTGCACGCCGAGTACTCGACGTTCGGAGAGCCTGCAGCTGTTGGCGAGGGGGCTCTTGGAGGTTCACGCCGTTCGATGAGCTGTGGCGGCGGCTCGGGCTCCACCCATCACCGAGGAGGATCAACACCATGAGTGAAAACACGGACTTCGACGGCCGGGCCATTGCGGCCCTCTCGACCGAGGCAGGTATCGAATGGGACGAGGCTGAGCGTCTCGTCGCCATCCTCCGCAAGGCGGGCGTACTCCGCTCCGCGAACGTGCGCAACGACATCGCGGACATTCCTGCGTACTCGAACCTGTTCTTGTCGGCGTCCGGCGACTCGAGTTCGTCGGTGTAACGGAGTACCGTGCCGTATTCGGCGGCGAGCCGGAAATCGGCGATCGCGACGTCGGGGTCGCAGTAGCGGGGTCCGAGGACGGCAATACCGAGGGTCAGCAACCCGCCCCGTTCCGCGAACGGGCCGTCGAGAAGCCGTCCGACCTCGGATCGCGAGTGCGGCACATGCGCCGGACGTTTGGCGGTGCCGTGTAAGAACATCGCGCGAATACCGGACCGCCGCAACCCGTCGACCGCCACGTGGTGTGCTCGAGAGCGGAATTGTTGTTGCACCAGTCGCCGATTGTCGTCTCCCACAATCGATCTGGCTCAACATCCCGGTCTCGATGCCGATCCCCACGTCCTCGGCCGTGAAGTGGCCGGTCACGCTGCCGTGCACGTTCATGATGTAGCCGAGCAGCGTCCAATCCGCCCCGACGGACCGCAGACCGGTCTGCCACATGTGCAGATGGGCATCGACCAAACCCGGAATGATGATCCGGCCCCGCAGATCGATGATTTCGGTTCCGGAGGTCGGTAGATCGGCGCCCATGGCAATGACGTTTGCCGCGTCGACGACCAGATCGAGCGGTTCATGAACAGGTCGGCCAGGCGCCCTCGTAACGACCCGGGGGCCGCGAATCATGCTGCGAGTCACGACCTCTTCTCGATGTTGCGAGCCACCGGTGACAGCGATGCGACGGTCGGCGACTCCGAAGGCGCTAGCTCCGTTGCTGCGGGGGTGTTCGCGCTGGTCTACGCCCAGACCGCCGCCCGCGCCGTCACGGGCATCCGCCGGGGTGCCGTGGCCATCGACGCCGCATGACCGGCGCGATCTATCGGCACAACATCGAGATACGACTCCCACGCTCCAAGCCAGTCGACTGAAAGCCAACAGCTACGTCGCAGCGTAGAGTGCTGTCCGCGTTGCGCATTCGACTCTGCCGGACCTGACGTGCTGTCTGGCCGACCGGGTTGGCGAGACCGCGATGTTGTTCGTAGCACTCATCTCTGGAAGGACGCATGGTCACCACCACCGAATCCGAGCTGGACGATCTCTATGCTGCCATTGAGAATTCCGCGCGGCTATTGAACGTCCCCTGCGTGCGAGACACTGTCTGGCCCACCCTGACCGCGTACGGCACGATGCTCACGCATTCCGTGATCTCTTTCAGAGTGGTCACCGACGCCCGTCGCTCGGGAGACCTGGACTACCGTTTTTTGACGCTGCCGAGAGACGCCGATCCTTACCACATCGCCCTTTCGAACAAACTGATTCCCGAGACCGATCACCCGGTTGGCACTCTGCTGGACCAGGTCCGGAAACAGTGCCCCATCGACAGCTACGGGATCGACATCGGTGTAGTCGGCGGCTTCAAAAAGATCTGGCTGTTCTTTCCTGCCGATGGCGTGCAAAAGGTATCGGAGCTTGCCACACTCCCGTCCATGCCGCCCGGTCTCGCCGACCACGCCCGCATGTTCGCTCGTCACGGCTTGGAGGACAAAGTCGGCTTGCTCGGCATCGACTACCACGACAAGACGATGAACGTGTACTTCCCCGGACTGCCAGCCGAGTCCTTCGAGCCCCGTGCCATCGTGTCGCTGCACCGAGAAGCCGGGCTTCCGGACCCGAGCGATCAATTCCTCTCGCTCACCGAGAAAGCATTCGATATTTACGCCACCATCAGCTGGGAATCTCCTCGGATCGAGCGCCTCTGTTTCCCCGTGATAACACCGGACCCCACAACGCTCCCGGTCCGGATCGACCCGCGCTTCGAGCAACTCGTCGACAAAGTTCCGTTCAGTACGACCGACCGTCGATTCACCTATTCCGCCACCTCGTCGCCCCATGGAGAGTCCTACAAATTTAGTTGGTTTTACCAATGGCAACCCAGAATACTGGACATGATGAAGACGTCCGATTCATAGAACTGCCAGTCGGGCGTTGTCCGTGCCACCTGGAGCAATCCCTCCGCTACTCCTGCAGGCCGTCAATGACGGTGTGATCGGAGGAAGCTGGACGGCCTGCTTCAAACGACGCCAATGCTGATGACGACGTCGGGCCACTCGTCGGTGCGCGGCTTGGCCCGTACGCCCGGCCGTCGACGGCGGCCCTGTCGCGGCGGCGCGTCGAGACCGACCCGGCGGCACGCCGGAATCCGCACGAAAACGGGACTCATTGGTGTCGTGCTCCGCTGGAGATCAGGCGCGCAGCTCGTCATCCGACTAGGCACGGTGTGCGTGCGTTTGCCTGCCCCTTGTCGAAGCCCCAGGTGCGGTAGGCGTACTCCAAAACGCTCGGGCGCCAGCCACAGGACGGCCGCCACAAACCCATACAGCGAGTCAACATGCTGTGGGACACTGTGTTTCGTGTTCTCGCCGACTATGACGAGTTTGCTGACCTGGTGGTGTTGTGGGCTGAGTGATCGCGTGCGTAGCCGAGCGGAACGCACGGATCACGGAGTGGAAGGTTGACGCAAGTGGCTATGAATTCAAGCGAGAGTGCAACTGTGGGGATGACACTTGCGGAGGATGCGCGGAATGGGCTGCGGGGCAAGCTGGATGCTGTACTTTTCGGCCTGCTCCGAAAGAGGCAGACAAAAGAGGGCATATCGCTGACCGATCTGCTTCGGCACGGTAGCCCGGAGATTCATCAGCATTTGCAGAAGGCTCTGACCAACCCGGACTTCGTCATCACGGAGAAGCAGAGCCAAGAGCAGCGGCGCCTCAACGCGTACAAGCAGTTGCGCTACCTGGTTGGCGAGCTCGGCACCTCGAGCGCTGTCGCGACCGATCTACCCAGCCTGTTCGCCGTGTTCGACTGGTCGGCAGTGCTCGCGACGGACCTGGTTCCGCTGATCTCCGGACACTACAATTTGGCCTCGGGCAGTCTGGCCACCCTGACCGACCCCGACTCTGCGGCGCCGTATCTGCAGGACCTGGATGACGGTTCCAGCATCGGGAACATGCTGCTGACCGAGTACGGGTGCGGTTCCAATATCGGATTCATGCAGACCACCGCGACCTGGGACGGTGACGGGTTTGTGCTCAACACCCCGCATTCGCGGGCGCGGAAATTCATGCCCAGCGTCGGCATCCCGGTTTCACGGGTCTGCGTCATCGCCGCGCGGCTCATCGACGGGGCGGGCACCGATCATGGCGTGCACCTGTTCACGGCGCGGCTGCGCGATGCCAACGGCGATCCATGCCCCGGCGTGACAATCATCCAGCTCGGCCGTCAGCCGCTGGTCATCATGGACAACGCGGTCATCAGCTTCCACAACCTCCGGCTCGAGCGCAACGCCTGGCTGAGCAATGGCCTGGCCACCATCGATGACAACGGTGTGCTGACCTGGAGCGACGAGAACAGTCGGCAGCGGGCATTCCCATCGGTCACCAGCCAGCTGACCGTCGGGCGGATGGCGCTGTCGTCATGCCTGAACTCTGCGGCCCGCGCCGCGCTCTACATCGCCTTGCGCTACGCCGCCGGCCGGGAAGTGCCGATGACAAGCATCGACCGACCGCTCATGCTCGACATTCCACATGTGCGAGACACCCTGCTCACCGACCTCGCAGGCACTGTGGCCCGCACCGTCTACGGCAACGCGATCAAGACATTCCTTGCCGGCAGCGACCTGACCGACCCCGACACCGTCGTCACAGTGATGTTGGCCAAGCACTTCATTCAGCTGCATGCACTGGACACGATCACTCACTGCCGGATAAAAATGGGTGCACAAGGCATGTTCAGCGCCAACCGGGTCGCCGACTACCTCGGCGTCTGCCATGCCGCCATCACCGGTGAGGGCGACTGCGACGTCCTCGGTTCGGTCGCCGGCCGAATACTGGCTAAACAACTCGCCGGCACCCCGCCACCAGAACCCGTACTACACGACCCCACCGACCCCCACGACCGCGCACGCTTGCTCAGCGCCCGGGTTCTGATGATCGCGCAAGAGGCACAGCCGCATCTGTCCACTCCCGCGCTCGCGGATCGGTTGGCAGTCATTCCGGACGCGCTCAGCCTCGCCGAGGCTCATTGCGCCAAGTATGCCTTGGACCTGCTCGACAAACATTCCCAACACACCGAGATTGCCGCGGTACGTGACGTTTTCGCCCTGCACTATCTCGACCAGCACGCCGCATGGTATCTCACCCATGGTCTGGTCGACGCTACCGCTGCCAACGCTACGAAGCAGCAGCTCCACCACGCGATCAACAGCCTCGCCGACAACCTGCCCGCACTGCTGGACGCTTTTGACCTTGACGACACGATCCTCGGCGCACCGGTATTATCCGATGATCTACCCGCCGCGTGGGACTCCCACTGCCCTGAGGCACGCCGGTAGACCGCCGATCACCGCCTGCCCAGATCGGCCGACAAGCGCCGTCCGATCTGGGCAGCGAGGCGAATGCCCAGTTCACTGTACCGATCGGGGATGCCAAGGACCCAGTTCCAGATCCCAGTCGATGAAGGCGACGGGCCGCAGCCCACTGGTGCCGTCGCTATTTGGGCTCTCGGCCCGGTGCGCGTGCTGACCGTGACAGAGGTGAAGCGCCCGGGTTTCGACGCGTAATCCCGGTCGAATCACAGGGCATCCTGGACGAATCCCTGTAATCTCAACGATCTTTACGTCGCCCTCACCCGCGCCACCTAGCGCCTGGCTATAGTGCACACCTGGGTGCTACGGGCGCTGAGCTGAAACGCGGTTCCGATGCGCTGGCCCACGTCGGAATCCGGCGTGGCCGAAATCACGCGCAGCCGTAGGTACGCGGACATCGTGCGCTGTGTCATTGGGGGGTAGGGGCGCATCGGGCAGAAATCCGGCGGTAGCGAGTTACCGCAGATAATTGGGATCGGTCCGGCGAACACCCGCCGCGGCTACGCGGTCGCGTTGAACCGGCTGTGCAAGGACTTCGGCGCGGACTCCAGCACCGCGCGGCTGGACCCGGACCGGGTCGCGGGATGGTTCACCTTCGTGTGGGGCAAGGCGTCGCCGCAGACGTTCAACGTCCGCCTGGCGGCGTGGCGCGCGGCGTGCGCGTACTGGCGGGAACAGCAGTGGCTGGGCGGTGATCCGTTGGTGCGGCTGGTGGCCCGCTCGGTGCCGCGCGACGAGTCCCGCGCCCTGACCCGCGCCCAGGTCGACGCGGTGCTCGGTCTGGACGCGGCCCTGCGGGAACGGGTGTTGTGGCAGATGCTGTACGAGACCGCCGCGCGCGCCGAGGAAGTGCTGATGCTGAATGTGCCGGATCTGGACACCGCCAACCGACGCGCGGTGGTGATCCGCAAGGGCGGGGCGCGCGACGTGGTCGTGTGGCAGACGGGCACCGCGCGGCTGCTGCCCCGGATGCTGGCCGGCCACCACGCCGGTCCACTGTTCCTCAGCGACCGCAAGGCGAAACCGTCGGTCGCCCTGGCCGATGTCGATCTCGGAACCGGACGGGCCCGGTTGTCGTATCGGCGCGCGGCCGAGTTGTTCGACGAGGCCACCGCCGCGGTGGCCGGCGGGCCGTTCACGCTGCACCAACTCCGGCATTCGGCGTTGACGCACGCCGCCGAGGACGGCGCGTCCACCCCGATGCTGATGAAGATGTCCGGGCACGTCTCGGTGCGCAGCCTCGGGAAGTACGTCCGTCCGTCGGCCGAGGCGCTGGCACGGTGGTGTGCCGAGACCGACCCCGCCGCGCGGCTGCGCCGATGAGTGTCGGAGTTCGAAAGTAGGTTGTCGACGTGACAGGCGCGGCAGGCACACCTGCTGCTGCGGTGCCGACCACGGAGCCTGGCGCAAAAACCCGTTGCCGGACCACGGCGACCACTGCTACTTTTCCGGAGGCCGTGCAAGAGAACGAGGAGGTGGTACCCGTGAACGCAGTATCGACATGGGTGCTCCCCTCTGGGGTCATGGTCGGGCGATAGGTCGTCCGGGAGCGCCGTTCAACAGCATTCCCGAAAGGCACGACCATGCAATTCACTTCCGAACAACGCCTCGACGACGTCCTCGAACGCGAATTCACCCTCGCCGAGATCCCCGGCATCCTCTGGACGCCCGCATCCGCATCCACACCGGTGCCGCTGATCCTGCTCGGCCATCCTCCGCTTGGCCTGCAGAAGATGTACCCGCGACTGCTGGCCCGGGCCCGGCACACCGCGGCGGAGGGATACGCCGCAGCCACCATCGAGCTCCCCTGGAGCGGCGAGCGGCCCCGTTCGGCCGCCGCCGAGCAGGCCCGCGCCGACCTGCACCGGGCGCTGGAGGCCGGCGAGCCGGTCGACGACGAGATCGTCGACCGGCTCATCCTCCCGCTGGTCGACAAGGCGGTCCCGGAATGGCGGGCCGCCCTGGACGCCCTGCTTGCGCTGCCGGAGATCGGCGGCCCGGTCGGGTATTCGGGAGGGGTGATCGCCATCGGCACCCGGCTGGCGGTGGTCGAGCCGCGCATTTCGGCCGCCGTTCTGTTCGCCGGGAGTTTCGTGCCCCGCACCATCGTCGAGGAGGCCCGCCAAGTCACCATTCCGCTGCATGTCCTGCTGCAATGGGACGACGAAGGAAACGACCGGCAAATGGCGCTGGACCTGTTCGACGCCTTCGGCTCCAAGGAGAAGACGCTGCACGCCAATATGGGCGGGCACACCGGCGTCCCGCAGCACGCGGGAGACGACGGGAACCGGTTCTTCGCCCGGCACCTGAAGTGAGGCCGGGCCGTCAGGCCGGCGGCACACGATAGGAACTGTCGGCCAGGACGCCGCTCATCGAGGACAGGTCCCGGCCCTCCTCGATGAGCGGTAGTCGGCAGATGCACGACCGCCCCTATCGCGGCGATACCGGCAATCGGCGGTACCGCCGCGATCAGGGCGGCCACCAGCGCCCCATCAGCTGGTCCTACGCCGTGATCTGCTCAGCGACAATGGCTGTTACCACAGTTCCCCGGCGCCAGCATCGGGGTCGCGCAGCCGGCGGTGGCTGCCGCCGAGGTCGGGAAGGTGAAAGCTGTAGTGCCCGTCGATGCCGATGTGGGCGCGGATGAACGCCGAGAGCCGCGCCACGTCGGCGTCGAGTACCGAATAGCCCTGCTCGCGTAGCACCTTGACGGCATGGTCGAGGTACACCGTGTTCCACAACACGACGCAATTGAGCACCAGGCCCAGCGTCGAGAGCTGGTCTTCCATGCCCTCGTAGTACGCCTGGTGCATCTCGCCCTTCTTGCCGTGGTAGACGTCGCGGGCCAGGTCGTGGCGCCCTTCGGTGAGGTTGGCCTGACGTTTCCCTCGCGCCGGTACGGTTCGTCGTCAGCCAGGCGCAGAATATGCAGCGTCTTGTAGATCCGCCCGTAGTGCGCGACGGCCTCGCCCAGCGCCGTCGGCCGCCCGTCGCGGGAGATCATCCTGGTGACGTCGTGCGCGGACACCTCGCCTGTGTTGATCGACACCGCGATCCGGCACATGTCGTCCCAGTGCGCAGCTATCTTCGTCGTGTCGATGACCCCTCGTGCCGCTTTGTCCAACGGGCCGTAGTCCGCGCGAACATCGAAGCGCCACAACCGCTGATCGGGCAGGTTCGCCAGCTTCGGCCGGTACTGGAAACCGAGCATGTGCAGCAGTCCGAAGACAATGTCACTGTATGAACCGGCGTCGGTGATGACGACCTCCGGGACGCGACCGCCGCTCTGCGACATGACCACGTCGACCATGTTGATCGAATCGCGAGGCGTGCCGGAATAGACCTTGGCCGCCAGCCCGGCTGATTGGTCGTTGAGCATGTTCAACCAGGTCGCCCCAGCCTTGCGAGCGAAATATTTGCGGTTGGGGCGGGCGTGGTGGGTACGCACCGGCACCACGAACCGTATCCCGTCGATGGAGGCGACCAACCCGCCGCCCCATACCTGCGCCAACTCGACCGCCGCCTGCGCCTCCACGAGCACCGTGTTCGCGGCGGTCAACGTTTCGGCGCGGATGTAGCACTGATCGACATGCACCAGCCGATCCCTGGTCAACGCCGGGACACCAGGAGTGCTGACCGGTTTGAACCCGACGTTCATGGCTTGCCCGCACAGCACGGCCGCCACCGACAGGCCGAGGTCGGCGACGCGGGCCGACTTGCCGGAAACGTGGGTGAACGACTCGACCAACTGCGGCTGCCAGCTCATCACCTCCATCACCAACTCCGGCAGGTCCACCTCCGGGATCATCGCCTCCACCCGACGCCGCAGATCAACCAGCGACGCTGGCTCGGACTTGGCTTCCAGCGCCGCGACATGCAGCTTGCCCTCGTCGTCGATGCGGGCCGGGCCGTCCTCACCAAGCCGTGTCACCAGCTCCCGGTAGGCGGCGTCGACCTCGACGGCCCGCTCAGCCAGGAACCCGCTCGGGTCCGCCGGCAAACTCAACGCGTTCATACCCGGTTCCCGCGCGGACTCCCACCTTTCGTCCGCCAATAGGTGCGCCCGCGGGTCGCGCCACCGCTGCGAGTCGGCGGCGAAGATGCTGCGGTGCTTGAGATGCCGGTGGAACTGCTCCAGCACACACATCGTGTACGCGGCCTTGTCGACCGTGCCCTCCGGACGGCCGGGTGTGTAGACCAACCGCGACCACGCCCCGCCGACCAGGTCGAGATCAACCTTGCGGGCGTCGAGCAGTTTCGCGGGCAGCTTCGCGGTCGGCCGCGCGACCAGCAACTTGGCCAGGGTCTTCATCGCCGCCAGCACGGCCGCCCCGTCGGGCGTGGCGCCGAAGGCCACCTTCTCCATCTTCAACGGCAGGAACGGCTTGACCGTGTTCAGCTTCCCCGCCAGCTCGTCGAGGCGTTGACCTTCCAGTTCAGCGTCGCCGGCCGGGACCAGTTCGTCGATCGCGGCGACCGCATGGCGCAGCTCGGATCGCGTGACGGTCTTCTCGATCATGTCCCACACCACGCCGAGACCAATGTCCTGGTTGACCTCGACCATTTCCAACAACACCTTGACCGCAGAAGCGAGCTTGCCGGCGTTGCGTGACACCCGCGGATAGCGGGCCAGCTTTTCCTCCTTGGACTGCCGCTCGGCCTTGCCCAACAACTCGCTGGTCATGAGCAGGTCGAAGACCTGCAACACGTCGTCGACCGCCCGCGCCAACATCACCTTCGTAGTGGCGGCCAGCACCGCGATCTGCTTCTCGCGCGGCTTCAGCCGCCGCAACGCCCATGCATTGCCCGCCAGCCCATAGGTCGCCAACCCGGTCAACCGCCTCGGCGGAACAACACCGAAGTCCACAGCGCCGATCCCGACAGCCTGGATGTCCTCCAACCGGCGCAGGGCCTTGACCATTCCCTTCCACGACGCCCAACATGCCCTTGCGTAACCGCTCCAACTCGCTGACCTGATGTTTGGCGTCCTGCGGGATGTCCAGCAACCGCACCAGCGCCGCCGCGACGCCCGGGCCGATCAGAGAGGCGATCAGCTCCCACAGCCGCCTCTCGGCCGCCGTGCGGCCCTCAGCGATCAGCGCATCCAACGTGGTGATGCCCGGCAATAGTGCGTTGCGTTCACGCAACCACTCGACCGCGCCGACCAAGATCGCCTTCGGCCCGTCGCCGGTCATCCACGCCTGATCCGCGATCCACCCCACCAGATCAGCCTGCACCTCGGCGAACGACGAGATCCCGTGCTTTTGCTGGATCTCCCAGGCGTGCTCGAGCTTGGTCTTGTCACGCTCTGTGTAGCGCTTCACGCACGACGGATCTTCGATGTCGAGCTGCTCGGCCAGGTACTCGATCAACTCCACCGGAACGTCGAGCGGATCGGCCAGAAACATGCCCAAATTCCGCACGGTGACCAGCTGTACCGCGAAACCCAGCCGAGTGTCGGAGCGCCGTCGGGCGGCGGTCAGCTTGCGATCTTCGTCGTCCAGATAGCAGAACCGCTCCAAGTCCTCCCGTGACAACGTTCCGAACCGGCCGTAGCCACCGCCTTCACCGATCACTGCGACATGAAATCACCAACTGCTCAGCGCCGCTTGATGAACGAGCGCCTACCGCCGGATTTCTGTCGGATGAGCCCCTACCCCCGAACAAACGCCCGTGATGGCTACATCGGAGGCACGCGCTCAAAGCGGCATGAGCGTGCGTTAGCCACGTGTTTGATCCATGCGCGCCGAGGCGTCCAGCGCGGGCTCATGATTCGAGCCTCCCGCACCTGGCGGACTCCACCCCGGTGCGAGCGGTCAGGGGCGGGTTCCGGCACCTGCGGTGAAGAGCTTGCGCAGCGTGTCCGCAGTGAATTCGTCCATCGGATAGAACAATTCGATGGCCAATTCCGCGAGCGTGACATCCGAGGGTGCCCCGAAGGTGACCATGGTGCTGAACATGCGTAGCTCGCCCACCGGGGTGGCGATGCGCAGCGGCACCGCGAATGGCGTCGGCGCACCGGGATCGGGTTCGGTGTGCGCCGGGACCGGGTACTGCGAGACCTCGTCGTACAGCGCGCGCAGAATCGGGTCGCCTGTCGCCCGCACCTGCTGGAGCAGCCGTTCGAGCAGGAGTTCCCGGACCTGACCGTGGTTGATCATGTGTGTGGCGGCATCGGGCGGGCCGGGGTGCAGGGCCAGGCGGTAGACGTTGGGCCGTTCCATCAGCTGCTCGTCGACCTCGTTTGAGAACAGGCCCATCGCGCGATTGGTGGCAACGACATTCCAGTACCGGTCCACCGCGACCGCCGGATAGGGTTCGTGCGCGGTCAGCATGGTTTCCAGCGCGCCCCGGGCAGCGGCGAGATGGGCGTCGTCCAGGCTGCTCTCTCGATACTCCGGAGCGAATCCACCCGCGAGCAACACCGTATTGCGTTCGCGCAGCGGAACTTCCAGGACATCACAGAGTTTGAGCACCATGGCCCGGCTGGGCTGGGCCTTCCCGGTCTCGACGCAGGACAGATGCCGTGCCGAACTGTCGGCGGCCAGCGCCAGCTCCAGCTGACTCAGCCGCCGCCGCTGCCGCCAATCTCTCAGCAGTGTGCCGACGGGGGATTCCTGCATCGAACGCGTCACTCGGCCACGCTATCGGTCCGGCGCGACCGGGTGCCATGACCTCGGAGGTCATTGAGACGATGACCGGCCGCTGGCAACGTCGACGTCATGACCACGATGACCACCTTTGAATCCGGCCTCGGCCTGCGCACCGCGTTGCGGGTAGACGGCTGGAGCACCAGCGTCTTCGGCACCTTTCTGCTGGCCACTGCCCCGTTATTGCGCGAGCCGCTCGGATTGCCGACCTCCTGGTCGGTCCCTTTCGGCGTCGGCATGCTGGGCGGCGGCGCGGCACTGCTGCTCATCGCGCGCCACCCGCGGCTACCGTCTCGCCTGGCTGCCGTCGTCGTCGCGGTCAACGCGCTGTCGGCGGTGCTCATGGTCGAGCTCGCTGTCATCAACCTGATTCCGCTGACGAATTGGGGCCGGGTCTTCCTGCTCGCGGGCGCAACGTTCGTCGCGAGTTTCGCCGCCCTCGAGTTTGCGGGCCTGCGTCGCCGGGGACCGGTGACGCCGTGACTGACGAAACCGCCATCCTCGCCCTGCTGCGCGCGCAGATGGACGCCTGGGCCGCAGGTGACGGCACCGCCTTCGCCGCCACGTTCACCCCCGACGCTGATTTCGTATCGGTAATCGGGGAACGCATCCAGGGCCGGACCGAACTCGCCACCGTCATGCAGGAGGGCTTCGACGGGTTCATGAGGGGCACCCGCATGGCCGAACCCGAAACCACCACGCTGCGCTTCCCGGCACCGAATGTCGCGGTGCTGATCACCGTGGGCGATCGCCCCATGCCCCCGGGCGCGACCGCGCCACCCGATGCCCGGTCCGTCCAAACCCGAGTCGCGGTGCGCCACATAGGAACCTGGCTGTTCACCACCTTCCAGAACACCCGGATCAGCCAGTTCCCGCAGTGAGTCAGGTACGCGGCATGACCGTGCGTTCGACGGACACATCGCCGCACTACCGAACCGAGTCAGGCGGGAGTCCACGTACGACCGTGGACTCCCGCCTGACTCGGCCCGACTTGTCCGCACCTGGTTCGGCGACGACCGCGCGTGGTGGTCGCTGGTCCGAGCGACCCTGACGCCCAGGAAAGATGGTTTTCATGGCCTACGTGACCCTGGTGAACGAACCGGAGTTCGAGGACCTGAGTCCCGAGGCACTGACGGCGAAGCAACCAGGCGGAGCAGTTGTCCTTCCTCGCCGACGAGACCACCCTCACCCACCCCGACCACCCCGTCCCGGCAGTCTGGGTCCTGCCATCCCAGGACGACAGCGAAGACCTCCACGAGCCATTCCGAGTCGCAGTCACCCAGCTGTGGAGCGTTGGAGAACAACATCAACCACGGGAACGTCGCGGTGTCCTGGAACATGAGTATGTTCACCCTGTCTTGGAAGTTGTTGCGCCGCCATCCCTTTGACATCGACACCTCAAGGCAGTATGCGGTTCTGCTCTGACACAAACACCGGAACCACCTGAAGCGCTCTGACCTGTCGGACCGGCCGGACATACTCGGATCCGCAGGGCCACTACGAGCACAGGGGGTTGATGTGGGTTTCCGAGACTGGTTGGAAGGCAAGGACAACGACATCCAGCTGGATGAGGACGTGGCGCGGTTCGTTGACCCGTACGACGACGTCGACAGGATCGAAGACGCAGACACCGTCGCGGTGAATCTGGGTGCGGTGCTGGACAACACCAGAGTGGTCATGGAACGCATCGAGATGGCGCCTGAGGAGGCGATCCGGCTCGACAGCATCACCAGCCGGAGACCTGGCACGCGGTCGTGCAGGCCGGGCTCGCGCCGATGGTGGTCTCCCACATCGCCACCACCGCCCGCGAGATCGTCGGAGCCCGCCACCCATGGCTGCTCGACGACCGCGAATTCCACATCGAGCAAGCCGACCCGCTCGCCGGCGCGGAGGTCGTCGGGACCGTCGACTACAGCGAGCTGCCCGCGGCCAAGAAGGTTCTCGATGACGAGTTCAACGGTCGCCC